>JBBDSH010000071.1:0-51544 GCA_040905045.1 Gammaproteobacteria bacterium
AGATACGCACCACTTCCTCGTATTCCTCGATGGTGGATCCGCTGACATTGGCGATAAAGCGGGTTTCACTGAAATCCAGTGCCGGCAGATATTTCTCCACCACTTCCCTGGCGCCTGGATTCTGCAGGCCGATGGAATTGATCATGCCCGCAGGCGTTTCGATCACCCGCGGGACGGGATTGCCGAGCCGTGGATTCAACGTGGTTCCCTTGAGGCACACGGCACCGGCATCGGAATTGGAGAATCCCCTGACACGGGTATACTCCTCGCCGAAACCGACACAGCCGGATAACAAGACCAGGGGTGTATTGAACTTCATGCCGCAGAAATCCATTTCCAGCAGGCTTTTCTGTTTATCCGACAGGCTCATAAATAATTCGGGATACATGTGATAATTCTTTCAGGCCATTATATCCGCGCCGTATAAAAATACCCAATCCCTGCAATCCCTCTGAGAAATCGATCCTGGTTTTCCGGGAGAATTTTTCAATGACTCTCGCCAAGCCTGTCCTGGACTCCGATCCAGGAACGCTAAGCACGCCAAGGATACGATATTCCACGACGGAACGCGATCCCGCCGTCTTCTTTGTGCTCTTGGCGGGCTCGGCGAGATCAACATCATTCTTTCTGTCCAAAAACAATGCCGAAGCGCCCTTTGTACTTTCAACTTTCCACTTTATACTTCCCGTTATGTTTCACGTTGTATTGTTCCAGCCCGAAATCCCGCCCAATACGGGCAACATTATCCGCCTCTGTGCCAATACCAACTCGGAACTGCATCTGATCGAACCGCTGGGTTTTTCACTGGATGACCGGAATCTGCGGCGCGCCGGACTCGACTACCATGAGAGGTCCTCGTTGCAGCTCCATGCTTCTCTGGAAGCATTCCGGCAGAAGTATCCGGAAAACAAGCTCTACGCCGTCTCCACCCGCGGCACCCGAACCTACACCAATGCAAACTACAAGCCCGGTGATGTCTTTCTCTTCGGTCCGGAGACGCGCGGACTGCCGCAGACACTGCTGGATTCGCTGCCGGCGGATTCGGTTATCCGCATTCCCATGAAAGCCGGCAACCGTAGTCTGAACCTTGCCAATGCCGCGGCGATTATTGTCTATGAAGCCTGGCGTCAGAATGATTTTGTCTGAATCATGGCATCCGTGTTTCCAGTACAGCGAACACAATCGGATTATGAATGATTCGCGGCGGGGCGCCGTTACATCCTTAGCTCCATCAACGGTACATCCCTGTACCATTCCTCCCACAAGCAAGGTTTAACTCCGGTGTGAAACGGAGCTTGTGGGAGGCCCGCCCCCGGACCGAATATTCAGGGTGCGTCCGTGACCCGGGCGCGGACACGCCGGCTGATATAATCCGGATCGCTGACGCTGCCAAGGTGAGCGATGATCTCCAGGCGGTAGACATTATAGGTATCCGGGTTTTCCGTATAAGTTGACAGGGAACACTCGGCATCGATTTGAAAACCGTCGGCGGCACCGCCGGAAAGCGTAAAACTGGCCGGGAACGCACCGCAACTGTTACTGGACAACACCGACTGTATCGCCCACTCTGCACCGCTTTCAGCGGCAAACACGGCCCTTGAGCTCAGAACCGAATACGCCGAGGTCTGCTGTTGAACGCCGCTGATGGTCACGGCATAGGTGATCACCACCGCCAATACCACCAGCAGGAAAATCACGCTGACCAGCGAAAATCCGCTTTGCAAAGTTCTACTCATTGCTTCACGGTACATTGGGCACCTGTATCTGTTCGACAAGACGAACATTATTTAGCGTACCCTGCGTATCCTCGGTGCTAATACGGATATCGACGCTCAACAAGCCGTTCCGTGTACTCGTCCCCGGACTATATGTAAAGGTACAGGAGGCGATGTTGTTCGCGAGAACCGCCACCGTGCCGCCGGGATTCAGAGCCTGGGAAGCCGTAATCGTGTAGTCCGCCTGCCGGGTCAGCACGCCCGCAGCGGTGTCGCACACATAGCTGACCGGCATATCGACGATTTGAAACCGCTGCCGGGGCGATTCGAACGGGAAACTCGTGGCGGCACCGCCGCTGATGTCGAACGTGATGGAATCGGCCGTGGCGTCCGTGATACCGGCGATATTATTGCCGTTATAGGCATTGGCCTGCCGCTGCCCGGTGTTGTAAATTACCAGACAATCGGCGGTTCCCTGCATACAGGCCGTCTGGTTGCCCCCCGTGGCCGGCAAGTTCGCCAGCGGACCCAGCACCTCGAAACAGTCCGAGGATACATTGAAACTGAGCCGATCCTGCTCCGGGCTGCCGACGCAGACGGAAGGCGGGCCACTGCCCGGCTTCGCTCTGTAACGGCCGCCGTCCAGGGTTCGCAGGAATTCCACGCTGCAGCTGGATCCGCCACCTGCCGTGCAACTTGACAACCCGCCAGAGGCACCGCTTCGCAATCTGAGACTGTTGGGCAGGGCCAGGTGGATTTCCCGCGTCATACGGCGCTGCGCGATCTCGGCAATATCCACCAGCTGCGCCCGGCGACTGGTATCGATGAAACCGGCGATGGGCAGGGAAATGATCTGGGCCAGGAATGTACCGAGTATGCCGGTCAAGACTATGACCACAATCATTTCCATCAGAGTAAAACCGCTCTGTGCTGTCTGACGTTTCATCAGTAGTTGGCACGAAAGCCTGAAATATTGATGTCGCTCTGCATGGCGGGATGCGACACACCGACATCGATGCGTACCACCGTACCATTATTCCCGGAAAGCCCGTTCAGGCTCGCCGAGGCGTCGTCCACGACCTGCACATTTACCGTGTACTGATCCAGACCCGGTATAACATTGCCGGTAATATTCCGGGGTGGATTGTCCGAAAGATTGGCGTAGTCACACACATCGTCGAAAAGTGAGCGGGCGCCTTCCTGGGAAGTGCAGGCAGCATTGCCGCAGGCGCCGGCGCCGCTGCAGGCGGCGACACAGTCGTCGGCAATATCCGGATCACAGAAGGATTTCTGCATGATTTCTTCCAGATAAGACTGGCCCACGGCATTGGCCTGGATGCGGATCATGGGATCGACACTGCGTTCCGTGGTCCTGCTGGTAACGGCGAACAGTACCGTCAGCGCGATGGAGATAATGACGATCCCGATCACCAGTTCGATCAGGGTCGCGCCCCGGCGCCGTATCAGCAACCGGCGGTGCATCGCGCGAATCCCGTATGCGGCGCCACGGACAGGGTCCGCCCGCCGATGACTATAGTCGTCTCTCCGCCGATGAGCCCGCCACCGGTGGTACGGGGCACGCCGACGGGATCATAAACGAATTGTGCCGAGCCCACGTTTACCCCATCCGGCCCCTGGGATGAAAATACCCCACCGCCGGGGCGGGTCACATCCGTCAGATTCGCCCCGGGCGAGTCGAAGCGGCAGGAATCGTTGGGGGCATCGACCCAGCGGTGCAGGCTGTAACCGCCGCCCGAGAACGTGACCCGGATATCGCAGCCCGAGGCGATGGCGAGTTTCTGGGCGTAGCGGACGGCGGAGAGGGACTCTTCGAAGAAACCGAAGGAAGTAAAGGCCGTGGTATCGAAAAACCGTGATGCGGCATAGGCGGAAATGATGCCGACCACGATCAGGGTGACGATCAGCTCCATGAGCGTAAAACCCGTAGAAAAGTAGCGGCTTTTTAGCATCGCCACGTCTTATTCCTACAAACAGTATCTATCAATCAATAAAAAGGGCGCCGCAGCGCCCCTTTTAAGTCTAAGCTTCGCGCCATATTACTGACAATTGGCAGAGCTTGCATTCCTGGTTATGCTTGGCGGAGTCCCATGTGTATAAGTTACGGTACAGGTAGTTATTCCATCTATGGTACAGATAAACGGATTATCCTGATCACAAACGACACTGCCGCCAGAGATATCCACAGCATTACCGATACCAATCGAAGTTTCATCCGCATAGGCAGCTACCAAAGTTACACTCTGCCCTTCCATTGTAATAGTTCCTGAAGTAACGCCTTGCACCAACGCCTGAGCATGCGCCAGGCCCGACGCCGAACGCAATGCGCCTTCCACTCCTTCCGCCGCGGCGACACGCGCATCCGTCGACAAATCCGCGAACCGGGGGATGGCCGTGGCCGCCAGGATACCCAGGATAACGATAACCACAATCAATTCAATCAGGGTAAAACCACTCTGTCTGGTACTCATGTTCTACACCTCATAAAGTCAGGGCCGCAGCCCGTTGGTTTCCGGATGGACGGTGCCAGCCTGCCGCAGCAGGCCGGCCGGGAGTCCCTGCCCCCGTATCCGCTTTACAGAATTCCATCAAAACAAACTGAGAATAGCACAAAAAATCAGTAAAAACAGATATTTCGATTCAATTCGGTTCCCGATTACCGTTAACTGCGTCAATAAATCGCCGTTCCGGTGACATACATCATATAACCGGCGCCGACGAGGACGAAGATACCCAACAGCCGCAAACGCCCCGGCAGTATCCTCACGGGGAACTCATGGACCCGGTCGAAGGCCTCGAGACGGGCGTCGGTATCCAGCCAGCGGTTGGCCCCGGCCTCCAGGGACTTGAGCATACTGGGCCTGACGAGAACCACAATTCCCGCCACCAGGCTGATCATCAGTCCACCCAGCAGAATGTAATACAGGTTCAGAATCAGCCAACGGCCGAATTCGGAGCTTGCCAGACGATGCACCGTATCCATCAACTGCGTTTGACCCAGGTATATCCCCAGCATGTAAAGGCTGAAAATCGAGAATATGACAATCAGCGAACCGAACAGGCGGTGGTGCCGATAGAATGCCTTTTCCTGGTAGCGGGGCTGATTGAGAAGATCGAACGCCGCCTTGGTTGAGATCCAGCGGTTAACCCGGTTGGCCAGCCGCATGACGGCATCCGGCGATGTGAGCAGAAACAACCCCAGCGGCACCAGCAGCACCCCGAGCCAGAAGAGAAAGGTCAGGATCCAGAGATACAGTCCCGCTTCACCCGGATTTGTCATCATATTCCAACCCCTTATGCTTGTTGCCCGGATTCAGTTTACCCATTTGTATTCATCCATGCTGTTCAGTCCTATGCCGTGGAGGGCATCCACGCCCGGATCGAATTTTCCGTTGTTATTTGTATCCTCGAAATCAACATCAAGCCGATAGCGCAGCCGCTCAGGTCCTTCCAGATCCGTCACGAAATACTCATTGTTTCGTACAATATAAACAAGAGTGCCATCGTTTTTATTATAATACCAGTTGCCTTTCCGGGCCGACTCCAGATTCATATCGTCAATTTCGCCGGCGTAGTTGGACGGGGCCGACAACGCCGGAAGGCTTGCCAGAGATAGCTCAATTTCCATACCATTGCCTTCCAGCGGATAGGACGGATTGAATGAACGTACATGTTCGACCGGATTCCCTAAGACAATCCGGCCAATGTGTTCATAGTCCCCCCTCATGCGGGCCATCCCGACCTGGTATTTAAGAGTCGTATTGATATTCATGACGGTCCGCTCGACCATGGTCTGCTCTGCCCGGGCGAAGACAACGAACATGTAGCGGGCGAAGGCTCCGATCAACACCAGAATTACGATCCAGGCGGCCACCAACTCCAACCGGGACAGATTCCGGAACAGCCAGCGCGACGCCAGGTACATTACCGGACCGTACCGGCCATATCCCACATGGGCAGGAAGACGCCCAGGGCCAGGACCAGAACCATGACACCGATGGCCACGATCATAATAGGTTCGATGGAAGAACTCAGGTTCTTGATATCGTAGTCCACCTCGCGCTCGTAATACTCGGCCACCTCGGCCATCATGTCATCCACCTGCCCGGTTTCCTCGCCCACGGCCATCATCTGCAGGACCAGGGGGGTAAACATATTGGTGACAGCCGCCGTACGCGTGATGGCCTCACCCCGCTCAATGCCGTTGCGCATGTTGAGAATGTGATCGCCGATGTATTCGTTATCCACGGAACGTGACACCACCGTCAGGGCCTGGATAATCGGCACGCCGGATGTCAGCGCCATGGCGAAGGATCGGCCGAAGCGGGCCAGTGTCGCCCGGTGGATGATGTCACCGATGATGGGGATCCTCAGCTTGATGCGATCCCAGTTGTACCTTCCCTGATCGGTCTTGATATAGAAGCGGAAGCCGAATACGGCGCCGATCAGAACAGCCAGCATGTACGGCCACCAGGCGACGAAGAAAGCGGATGTCCCAATGAGCAGCCGCGTCTGCCAGGGCAGTTCCGCACCCGCTTTGGAAAACATGCCGGCAAAAGCAGGGATGACCCAGATATTGATGATGGTGATGGCGACGCCGATGGCGACTAGTACAAATGCGGGATAACGCAGGGCGGCCTTGATCCGCTCCCTGGTCTCCTTTTCCCGCTCCAGATACAGTGTCACCCGGTGAAAGGATTCCTCCAGCCGGCCCGATTCCTCGCCTACCTTCACCATGCTGATGAACAGGGTGGGAAAGATGCCGGGATGGCGGGCCATGGAGCTGGACAGGCCGCGGCCGGATTCAAGATTGGTGAGGATATCCCGCAGTGCCTCCACCAGTTGCCGGTTGCGCGTGGACTGTACCAGGCCCAGCATAGCCTTGGCCATGGGTACCCCCGCCTTGATCAGGGTGTACATCTGCCGGCTGAACAGGATGAGGTCGTCAAGTCCGGGCGGCTGACTGCGCAGGTAATCCAGTACGGAATTCGATTCGTCCCGCTCTTCATCAGCCTGGGTGATATCGATGGGAGTGATGCCGGTATTCATCAACTGCGAGGCGACCGTATCGATGGTGGTGGCGTCCAGTTGTCCCTCCACCAGGGAACCGCGGCTGTTCCTGCCCTTATAGTGAAAAACGGGCATCAGACGGCCGCATCCCCCGGCGTTTGCGGAATGTCCTCGTCCAGGAACACATCCAGATCGGCCGATATCCTGAGCACCTCTTCCATGGTCGTGATGCCCTCTATGGCGTATTGCAGCGCCATCATATTCAGTGTCTGATAGCCTCTCGCATTCTTCGCCATTCGGGCAAAGGCGCTGCTGTCCCCTTCGCTCAGGCATTGGGTCAGTTCGTCGTCGAACTCTAGCAACTCATAGACGCCGATGCGGTCGTGGTAACCCGTGTAATTGCAATGGGCGCAGCCGATGCCGCGCTTGAAGGTGGCGTTAAAGGCCGTTTCGTTACCGTACTCCTTCAGCCAGGCGCGTTCGTCCGGCTTCAATTCGTCCGGCTGTGTGCAACCGGCGCAGATGCGCCGTACCAGGCGCTGCGCCATAATACCGCGCAGGGCTGAAGCCAGAAGGTAGCTCTTCACGTTCATGTCCAGCAACCGGTTGACGGTGCTGACGGCGTCATTGGTATGCAGGGTGGACAGCACCATATGGCCGGTCATGGCGGCGCGCAGGGCGATGTCCGAGGTTTCCTCGTCGCGCATTTCGCCGATGAGGACAATATCCGGGTCCTGGCGCAACGCCGAACGCAGGACCCGGGCAAAGGTCAGACCGATTTCGGTATTGACCTGGACCTGGTTGACGCGCGGCATACGGTATTCCACCGGATCTTCCACGGTAATGATCTTTTTCTCCGGCGTGTTCAACGACTTCAGCCCCGCATACAGCGTCGTCGTTTTACCGCTGCCGGTGGGCCCGGTGACCAGGATCATGCCGTGCGGACGGTGAATCAAAGACTCGAAACGCTTCATCAGTTGCGGCGGCATGCCGAGGCTGGCCAGATCCAGCGTGCCGCCGGTCTGGTCCAGAAGACGCATAACCACCGATTCACCATAGGAAACCGGCATGGTGGACAGGCGGACATCGATATTGTGATCCTTGACCTTGAGACTGAAGCGGCCGTCCTGGGGCAGCCGCCGCTCGGAAATATCCAGGCCCGCCATCAGTTTCAACCTCAGTACCAGGGCCGAGGCGATGCGGGTTTCTTCCATGATATGTTCCTGCAGGATGCCGTCCACTCTCTGCCGCAGGCGCAGGACATTCTCGTCGGGTTCGATGTGGATATCCGAGGCACCGATTTGAATGGCGTCCTCGAACAGCGACTGGAGCAGTTTGACCACCGGTGCCTCAGTGACGTCGGCGGAAGAAACAAGATTGGCCAGATCAATATCACTCTCGGCCAGTTCATCGCTCAGCTCTTCGGCGTAGCCGGAAATCTGATCAGTCTTGCGGTAAACCAGATCGATGGTCTTGAGCAGATCCGACTCGCGTACCACCGCCACACGGACCGGTTTGTTGAGAATACGGCTCAGTTCATCGTAGGCGAAAATATCGGTGGGGTCGGCCATGCCGACGAGAATGCCGTTATCGTCATTGGCCAGGGCAATGGCGCGGAACCGCCTGGCCTGGATCTCCGGGATCAGCTTGACGGTATCGGCATTGAACTTGTAATGCTGAAGGTCGACGAACGGTATTTTCAGCTGTTCGGACAATACCTCCAGCATCCTGTTTTCTTCGATATAGCCGTTTTCGATCAGTATCTTGCCGAGCTTGCGGCCGCTTTTTTTCTGATCGGCCAGGGCCTCTTCAAGCTGCTGCTGAGATATCAGCTTGTTCTCGACCAGCAGGTCGCCGATGCGGATTTTTTTGCGTGCCACCATATCAGGATCGTTGATTCAGGTTGCGCAGCCTGTTTTTGATGAATTGCTCGGAGTCGGCTTTTATTTCCGGCGTATTCAGGGCATTACGATAGGCAATAATGGCATCGTTCTTCCTGGCCATGGCCTCCAGGGATATGGCCAGCCCCAACCACCAGGAACCGTTGTTGCCGCCGTATTTCAACAGGTTGCGGTAGACCATGGCGGCCCGGGCATGCTCCTCCATGGACTGCAGGATGCCCGCATACAGGGCATGGTAGTCCAGATTCGCCCTGAGGGGAGGTACCGCTCCTTCCAGAACCGCCCTGGCCTGTTTCAGGTTACCTTCGTCATACAATATTCTGGCCAGTGTCCTGGCCCAGTCCGACTGTCCGGGACTGATGCGCAGCCCCTCCACCAGCAATTCCTTCGCCTCGGCTCGCCTGTTTTGTTCCAGCAACAATACAGCCAGGCTTTTGCGCGCGCCGGCGTGTTCCGGATCCCGTTGTACGGCTTCAATGATCCTGCCTATCCCTTCCCGGATATTGCCTTCCTGGTACAGCTTGCGGCCTTCATAGACCAGCACATCGACAGGGGAAGCCGTTTTGGTAACCTCATCCGTCTTTGTTTGATCTTTTTTGCCGGCCGGTGATTTGCTGAACGTGCCGGCCTGCTCTCTTTCCGGAGCTTTCTCATCAGGGACGTCGTCCATGGAGACGGCCATGGATTCGGCTTCCTCGGCATAGGCCATATCGATCTGTAATACGTAGCCTGCATCGCCATGCTTCATTTGTGCATTGTCGATCAGGATTTCACGTTCGCTTTCCAGAACCAGTTTGTAGGTTCCGTCTTCTTCCATCCTTTGTCTTATGGCATGGATGCCGTCCAGCCTGCCGATATCCGGCAAAGCGCCGTCGTATCGGGCATTGCTTAATTCCAGTATCACCCTGTGTGGATTCGGCAGCGTATACATGAGGTATTTTGCCTTAACGGGCAGACTCAGGCTCAGATTCAGTTCGTTTCCATCACCGTCCATCGATATATCATCCACCGGGACAGGTCCTTCGCGGTTTCTTTTTACGAGAGCATCGCCCGCGGGCAGTTCCATAGCGGAATCCAGTTTCAGGGAAACGCCGGGACCATGGGGATCGCTTTCAGCAGCTGGAATATTTATGGATTTCGGCGCGATAGCCGTATTCGATAAAACCATATTGTCCGAACTCCCTCCGGGAATGCCTTCATGAAGCACTGTCTCGGGCTCGGGGCTGTTCCGATCTTTTTGCAGATTAATGCTGAAAACGGAAAACAGCAGAACAAGCAAAACAAGAAAAAACACCGCCCATAAGCCGAGGCCCCGGGCACGTTCCCTTGCCGTCAATTCCTCATGGTCCACCGCGGAGAGTTCGCCCAGTAGCGGATCGAAGGCATCACTTCCGGTTTCCTCCCGGCGGCGCTCCAGTCCCTGAAGCATGTTGTTAATCAGGCTCATGGGAACAATCCCGGTTTACCGTAATAAGTCAATGTCCCGACAACGATAAGAAGAAGCCCCACCGCACCGTACAGCCATTTGTTAAAGAACAGTGGAAATGTTCTGCTCAGGGAAGCATTTTCCGGATAGGTTTCATCCATATCTTCGACGGCCTGTGCGACATGTTTGTGCGTGACCCGTCTGCTGCCCTCCCCGTAGGCGCTCAGCAGCGATTTGTGACCGATAATATTAATCAGCCGTGGGATACCGCCGCTGTATTTATAAATCTGATCGACAGCCTTGCGATTGATCAACTGATCATCCTGGCAGCCCGCGATATGCAATCGATGCTGGATATACTTGTTCACGGCGATACGGTTCAACGGCAACAACCTGTATGAAAACGTAATCCTTTGTTTCAGTTGCCGGATGGACGGCTGGTTAAGCAGGGAGTCCAGCTCCGGTTGACCGAACAGCACCACCTGAATGAGCTTGCTTTTCTCCGTTTCCAGATTCGTCAGCAACCGCAAGGCCTCCAGTGTCTTTACCGGCATGGCCTGGACCTCGTCCAGGCAAACGACAACACGCTTGCCTTCCTCATGGAGTTTCATCAGCGTATTTGTAAGCAACTTCAGCAGGGTGTACTGGGAGACTCTTTCCGTGTACGGCACATTCAGCTCATCGGCAATAGCGAACAGCAGACTGTCCGGCTTGATATAGGGGTTGTGTATGTAGGCGGTCACGTATTCCGGGCCCAGGGAACGCAGCAGCATGCGGCAGAGCAGCGTCTTGCCCACCCCGACCTCGCCGGTCACCTTGATGAAACCCTCGCCGCTGCGCAGGGTGATCAACAAAACATTCAGCGCATCCTGATAGCCCGAACGATTCATGAAGAAAGTGGTATCGGGCGTAATACTGAAGGGCAGTTCGTTTAAGTGGAAATGTTCGAGATACATGATTATCCCAGTATTTGGCCGGATGGCACTACCTTACTATTCTAGCACTTCTTCAGGCGCTCATTCTTCCCCGGCGTCCTCGAACAAATCATCCAGGAATTCTTCGGAATCCGACCCCAGCATGGACTTTCTCAGTTCTCTCAGGGACTTGCCGGCGTCTTTGACCGCGCCCAGCCATTCGCCGTCGCCGCCGACCACGGTCGGCTTCAGCAGGATCACCAGTTCACTCTTGCTGGAACGGCGGCTCTGGTGCTTGAACAGATTGCCCAGCAGGGGGATTCTGCCGAGGCCCGGGGTCTGGGCGGCCCGGTCGTCGGTCTGATCCTGCATCAGGCCGCCGATGACCACCACCTGGCCGCTGCGGGCGCGGATGATGCTGTCCGACTCGCGCACGGTACTCAGCGCCAGCGGCAGTTGCTGGGAGGTATTGCCGATGGTCACGGTTTTCTGTTGATCCACCACTTCGCTCACGGAAGGGTGTACGTGCAAAGTCACCTGTCCGCCCTCGCTGATCTGCGGCGTGACATCAAGCGCGATTCCGGAGAAAAAGGGCGTCAGCGTCACCGACGGGGTTATCGTGGTACTGGTTCCCGTTACCGTGGTCGTGGTCACATCAGTAACGAAGAATTCATCGGTGCCTACCTTGATGACTGCCTTCTGGTTGTTCATGGTGGACACGCGCGGGCTGGAAAGAACCTGTACGTTGCCCTGGGTCTCCAGCAGTTCGATAAACGACGTGAAGTCGCCCAGATCCAGAGCCAGAGTAAACACACCGCCAAAGGCCGAACTCAGGGCGCCATCCAGCAGTTGCGGATTCTCCGGATTCAGACTGGTCGATGTGCCGGCAATGTCGGAGGTGCCGCTTTCATTGACCAGGACGCTGCCGCCGCCGATCTGTGAGGCGGTGATACTGTTATTCCCGGGCTTGAGCAGGCCGCTCCAGTTGATCCCGGCCTGGAAACCCTCGTCCAGACGCACTTCCAGTATCTTGGCCTCGAGAATCACCTGGCGCTGAACGATCAACTGGGTGGCCTGCAGATAGCTTTCCACTTCGCGCAGTTCATTGGGCAGGGCCCGGACGACAATCACGCCGGACTGGGGATTGACGACCACGCTGCGTCCTTCCCCGACGCCGACAATGGCTTCGACGGACGTTTGCAGTTCCTGCCAGAATCCGCTTTCCGGCTGCCGGGTGCTGATCTCCGTGCCCAGAACGGAACGGGAGGAGGAACCGGTACCGCCGGTTCGGGCGACGCCGCCGTCTCCGGAACGCGAACTGTCACCGGAGGTATCGGCCTGGGTCAGTGAACCGGAACTGACCGTCGTCTGGGAACTTCCGGTCCTGGAAACGTTGAGATAATTGATCTGAAAGATGCGGGCGCGCAAACGGCCGGGCAAGACCTGGAAGCCGTAGGAGGTCCTGACAAATTCGAAGCCATACACATCCCGCACCGCCTCCAGAACCTCCGGGATGGATACGTTGCGCAGGTTCAGGGTGATGCTGCCGCTCACCTCGGGATGAATCACCATGTTGTAATCCGTCCCGTCCACAAGACTGAGGAAAAACTGATCGGCCGGGACCTTGTTGACGGAGATGTCGAACTTCTGTTCGTCCTCTATCGTCGGTACCGCTGCGGCACCGAGACTAATGGAGGGAATCAGCGAATCGCTGATATTTTCGGGAACCGCCTCGCTCTCTTCATTGGATTTGGCTGCACTCTCCACTTCCTTTTCCATTTTCCCGATAACATCCTGCCTGACTGAGCCGGTTTCACAACCGGCAATCATCAGACTGACAGCAATAAGCCATATCCCCTTGTAATTTGAGCCACACATCAATAATCAGTTTGTTATTTTCATTTTATTGCCTGATTCACTGGTTGTTTTACTGAACCCGCTGTACAGTCTGACAACCATCCGCCTGTTATCGTAATTCAGTATGACGTGCGCCGGATGAATTTCCAGTATTTCCGCCGATCCGACCCGATCGCCCACCCTCAGCAACCTGCCATTGAGAATAACGCTGCGGGTATCCTTATCAATGCGTATGGCCGTCAGATTGAAATCCAGGTCATCCTTTTGTGCGGGCTCGACATAGAACGTGTTCGCGGTATAGTCCGGCGGCCGTGTCGGATCCGGCAGCGTGGCCGCACCCGGCACGGCCGTAAAAAACAGTGACAGCAACAGGCTTGTCGGGTATGCCTTATGCATTTCCACCATCAGGCACCGATCCAGTTCCTGTCCAGACTCAGGGTGAATACGGTGATGGATACCTGTCCATCAGGGTACTCAATAATCTCGAATTTCAGATTATCCCAGATAAATTCATTATCCAGCGCTTCCAGTTCCCTGATGTAGTCAAGCGTTGCCATAAAACTTCCGTTGAACACGACCCTCAGGCCGTGTTTGTAGGCATTGGCAAGTTCACCATTTCCTTCCGTTTCTTTATCCGCATTAGCGGAAGATTCGTTGCCACCGGCATCCTTCACGGTCTTTTTGTCAGCGGCTACCAGTGTCGATGAGCCGAGGCCTTTAACTTCGACAAGCTCCAGTCCCCGGGTTTTGTTCAGGACATTCTCGAGCACCACCGCCATCTTGTTTGGCGAAATCAGGTGTTTTGTTGATTTCATTACCTCAGCCTTGACTTCATCCATCTCTGTTCTGAGTGATGCCAGCTTTTCCCGGTTTTCCCTGTTCGGATCCTCCTGGCGGCCGGCGATCAATATCTGCAATTCCGCATTCAGTGCCGCCTGTTCGGACTGTTTCTGCTGTATCTGTGCCTTCAATGTCCTCTCCCGATTGTCCAGAGTGGACATGAGATAGCTGTCCCAAATAAAGAAGATCACCGCGATTATGGCGATAAAAACCGCCGCCCGTTCCCTCACGGACAGGTCGTCGATTCTGGCGATTATATCGGATATAAATTTCATGCTTGATCAGTTGGTGCTGATATAAAATATCATTTCACGGTCACCGGCCTGCCTGTCTTCCTGTGCGCTTCTTTGCATTTCGACGTTATTGAACGCGATACCGGCCATGACGGACTCCTCTCCCAGACGCTGCATGTATCTGGGCACCAGGCTGGAAGACAATGTCCTGCCGTTCAGGGACAGTGCCTTGCCGCCGGCCGATATCTCGAAAGCCGTCAGCCACGTTCCTTCGATATGCTGCCTTGCCAGCGCTTCCATCAGATTCGAAAATTCCGGGCCCGTTCCAATCTGCTGGCTGGCAAGCGTATCCCGGACCTTGCGTCTTTCATTCAATTCCTGCTGCAGGCGGCTGACCTGATCCTCGAGAAGCTTGCTCTTACCCTGTGTCTCGCCCGTTTGCCGATACTTATCCACCTGTGAACGCAGTTTTACAAGATCGGACTCGGTTTTCGACAGTTGTTCTTCCAGCGGGTTAATCTGGTAATACCCGTAGAAGTAAATAACGGCCAGCAGGGCAATGAACAGCGAAACTGTCTGGATCATCATGGCGGCGGAAAATACCTTTTCCTGGCGCCGGAACATCGGCTGGTACAGGTTGATCTGCTGATTCATAGAGATTTGCTCTCCTGTCTCAGGGCGGCGCCTATCGCGAGCAGGCAACGGGATTGCATGGTACTGTCAATCTCTTCCTGTGTATCCAGCAGGGATTCAACATCAAGAATGCGGGTGGGGATCTCCAGATTCTCTGCAATGTATTCGGCGATGCCGGACACTTCGCGGGGCAGGGGCGTGAGGACAAGGCTGGTTACCTGCGGTTGAGCAAAATGACTTTCGTAATAGTCCAGAGAACGTTGTATCTCGATGATGATACTGTCCAGCCAGGGTTCAATCACTTCCGGGTCACTATCATGCATGGCCGTGTCGGGCAGATCGTTCGTACCCTTGTCGATTCTGCGCGACAGGTAAAGGGTCGATTGCCGGGTAATCGTGATCAGACCCCATGATTCACTGATATATATCAGGGCCACGCCCCCCGCATCTTCCGGTAACAAGGCGGCGATGTTCCTGAGAGCCAGTTCCGGGATGTCGATCACATTCAGATTAATCCCGGCGTTTTCCATGTCATCAATCTGGCGCTTGACAATATCCGAGCGGGCCACCACCGCATACATCATCTTGTTTTTGCCGGCGGCCTTGGTATCCGGGACCTCGAAGACATCGACGACGGCATCGTCAATATGGAAATCGATCAAGTCCTTGATGCGCCAGCGAACGGCGGCCCTGAGTTCCTCGAGCTGTACATCCGGCGCTTCAACCATCAACAGACTGTAACTCCCCAGTTCCACCAGGCTGATACAGAAAAACCGATCCAGCCTGTATTTGTCGGCCAAATCCTCCAGGAGATCGGTTTGTTTTTGACCCGCTTCAAGGGACAGGTAGCGGCACAGTTCCAGTACCGGAGGGAGATCCTTGTCGTGGCGGATCCGGGCCAGTGCAACACCGTCGCGGCCCGGATAAACAGCCGCCAGGGCATTCTGTGATATTTTCTTTTTAAACAATGTCCGCATCCCGGGGCTCTGCCCATGTGCCGCTAAGCCACGTCATGCCACCCCCAAGCTGTCGTTTATTAGCGACAATATGCCGGATTCTAGGATTATATCCGACTTAAGTTTTCCATCCTAACTTATTAATGTCAATGTAATTTTTCTGTTCAGGAAACCCGGTTTCGGGAAACCGCGATGCCTCAGCTTGCAAGCATCGATCCCTCGTGCAATATGCGGGCTGGTACATCGACACAGGAATTTATCATGCAGTATAACAAAGCCGCACGCCGGTGCGGTATGTTATTGAATTTACGTATTAATCCCAGGGTTCGCGGGTATAAATCAGATCATCCGAGCCGCGGTAAATGCCGAAACTGGCGCGGCCGGCGGGGTTGTTGTCGTGACTGCCGTCATCATCCCAGTCGTATTGCAGCCAGGGGTCATCGGAACCGCCGGAACCGCTGTCCACATCAAGCTTGATCTCGATATCCACGAAACCGGTATTGCCGTCACCAGGCGCACTGAAGGTAATGTCATCCTCGCCCGAGGTCACGGCCGGCGGCCCCGAAGTAATTTGTGTAGTCCCCGCCCCGATGGTCATGACGGAATCTCCGGGTTGCGGCGTACCACCGGAGGTTTCCGGATTAGTCAGAAGAATGTCACCGTCCAGGTCTTCTATCGCCGTACAACTGTCGTCGGCGTTGGGGATGAAACCGGTACCGTCATAGTATTCGACCCGGAGAGGGACATTAACGTCCAGCAATTCGGAACCGCCGGCATTAACAAGAACCATCCGCCCCCAGCGCTGTTCAGGGGAGACATCAAAATCCATAGCACCGCTATCGGGAACGCGCACCGGGTTAAGACTATTGCCCGCACCGTCACCGTAGACCACATCGTCTTCATCGATGACGTTGATGGTCAGACTGATTTCGGCTTCGAAGGGCGCTTCAGGGGCATTGCGAAAAAAGGTCAGGCCGCCGCCGTCACTGAAGGTCAGCGTACCGATCCCGCTTCCCTGATCCTGCACCGTCGGATCGGGGGCCGGTACCAGTGCCGTATCCAGATTGGCCGGCGCGTAGGTCTTGTCGCCGTCCGCGGCCAATTTGGCCTCGGTCAATTTGAAAAAGTCACCAGTATAATTCTGCGTGGTCGTACCGCCCGCAGCACGGGCCGTGACAGTCAGGACCGGCGCGATGTTGTAGGTGAAGGGTTCGCCGATATACGTATAGCCGTTGCTGCCGGCCGTACAGGCGGTGCCGAATTCGGGTATATTCTGCGTCACCTCGAAATCGAACGGGATAAATCGGCCGATATTGCCACTGGATCCAGAAACACTAACACCGGGACTATTGAGATAATCAGTCACTTCCGCATTCAGTGACATACTGCCAACCTCGGCATAAGCGAAGTCATTCTGCATTGTGGCGCCATCGCTGTATTCACCGGCGTCAATGTTACCGCCGCTGAATTCACCAAGGACTCCACCGATCCCGGCTGCCGGTGTCTGTAGTTGAGCCGTCACACTGGTATTCCAGGCAAACGCCGGTGTCTGCCCATTATCGGTAACGTCGGCACCATTGTCCGGCAGGCCATCATCATCGGTATCGTCCGCGGCGGACCATAAATAAGCGCTCACGGTGGCTTCAAAAGCCGAGCCCGTAGCGGTAAATATATCGCCATCCGGCGTTGTCTCCCCTGGGTTTGCCACCCCGTCAGCCATAATATCGGTGAAACCAAGGGCAAATGGCCGTACGGTCAGCACAGCACTGATCCCGGTTATATCGGGAGCAGCCGGACGCGTATCCGAGTCATCCAGAAGATTCAGTTGATATTTACCTGCATCAAAGGTATCCAGAGCCGGATTTGAAATGCCCTCGACGAAGTTCAGGGTCAGATTACTGGCGCCCGGCTGGGCATCAGGGAGTTGCGAACCATTGATTTCCGGCGCCAGGCCGCCCGGATCGTCGGCATCGCGTGACAGCCAGGCCTTGAGGGCCTTGTTGCCCTCGTATTCCTCTATAACTTCACAAACTCCGTCATCGTCACAACATGCCCTGACACCAAGAACCTGGGGACGGCCCGCCACCTGCAGCGGGTCTTCATCGATATCGAAATAAGGATCGCCGACAGGACATTTTATAGGGGGGGCGCCACCACCGGGTGGGCCGCCACCGGGAGGGCCCTGAGCCGGTGCGGCTGACGTTATCATCAGCAAAAACAGTAAAATTGTCCTTTTCATACGGCCATTCTATCAGTGTGATCCATAGTAGACAGGGCTGATTATTCCATATCGGCTATGTTAACCGGGATTCCATCCAATCCCAGCGCTTGTCCGTGATCATGACAAAATCGCATTGGCCGCCGGACAGTTCAGCCCATAGTTCACCGATCTCACGATCATCCCTGGCGCTTTCCCAGGCATTGGCGCCTTTGTATTCCACGATCAGGATTTTCCCGTCCGGCAGACGGCAGATGAAATCCGGATAAAAACGGCCGTCGGCCTTTTGCAGGTAAAAGGAGCAACCTTCGCGGCGAACCAGGTTGCGTACCCAGAAATCGATCCGGCCCTGTTGGGCGAGCTGGTCCAGACGGCAGGCACACTCAAATTCCTCGCCGCTGTCGAAGTCGCCGATACGCCCGTAGTAGTGCCCGCGAAAATCATAATGGCCGAAACGCCCGTCATAATCCCGAACGGGCGCATAGACCTGCGGGTTGAATTCGAAGGCATAAGCAGCGTCGACTGCAACCCGTGCTTCCCTGTCCTCGCCAAACAACGTCTCCTGATAGGCCTGCCGTACCGCCTCGCCGTGCAGATCCCGGATTTGTTTTTCTATCAGCCCCCGAAGCTGGAATTTCTGCTGATTGGCCCGCGCCAGATTGAAATCGGACAAGTCGAGCAACTTTTGCAGCCAGCCTAGGACAAAAGCCTGTTTGTTTGCATGAGTGACACTGGGATCGGGGATATTCCGGCACAACCAGGCGGCCAGCTTGACCTCATCCCAGTGTTCCGGTTTGTAGACCAGACCCAAATCACGCTGCAAGTCGGTAATGAAACGCGTTACCACATGACCTTGCTCGGTGACATCGATCTCACCCCCTTCGCCGGCACGCCACGCAGCGTTCAGCGCTGAAATATCGTCCTTGCTCGGCCCGGCATCATAAACATTCAGCTCCCAGGGGTAATCCAGGAGTTCCGGATCGTCGAAAAGCTGCAATTCGCCCTGCATATACAAGGACAGTTGCGGCACGCGCAGCACCTCTCCAAGTTCGGCCGGCGTATGGAAGAATTCAATGGCCGTGGTACGGCTGGTCTCGGCCGCCTGAACAAAGGATTGCCGATCATGGCTGTCACTGATCACCGCCGTCACGGCCTCGGCCTCATCTTCCGCCAACGGCTGATTGATGGTCAGGGTATTGCTGGACGCGTCCCAGCCCACCTTGTCGCGTATCGCCCTGGGTACGCGGCGCAGGTTCGGTTTGCTTTTAAGACTGATCGGAACGGTGTTGAAGACCACCTGTCCCGGATTGCCCTGCAGATCCAGGCCTGCCTGCGCCTCCTCAATCGCCTTGACGAATTCGGCGGCGTCACGGCGCTCGAAGCCCGCACCTTCAACGAGACGATCCCGCAGCAGGCCGGCCGTTTCGGCGAAATTACGCGAGACGACGAAGGCGTAGGACTGGTTCAGGGCCTCGGCCTGCCTGTGACGCGCCTGCGGCTGACGCAGAATCCGGCCCAGCAATTGTTCGACGGCGGTGGCCGACTGCAACGACGCCATGCTGACGAGGATATAGGCCGCAGGGCAGTCCCAGCCCTCGGCCAGCGCCCGCTGGGTGATCACGAACTTCACCGGACAGTCAGGATCGGCAATGCCTTCACGATAGTCACTGTCGATTTTTTCCAGACCGCGTTCCTCGCCCGTGGCAACGACGATTTCATCACCGGGGATGCGATGATTGTCAATGAGTTCCTGTTTTACGCGTTCAACATCCAGTGTCTCCACGCCGCTGCGCCGGGCTTCAGCCTGAATCAGCACAACGGGACGCAGATACGAAGCGCCCTGTCGGCGTTCGCTGTCGGCCAGGTTCTGCAATTCGGAACGCCGGGCAATGGCATCGGTCAGGCATTGCTGCCAATCCGGCTCGGTTTCCAGCCGGATCGGCAGCTTGATCATCTCCTCGGCCTTGAGTTCCGCCGCCGATACACTGTGAAGGACATTCGAGGGGGTACGTTCCAGATCCGGTGTCGCGGTCAGTTCCATGATGCCGCCGGGCCGGAACCTGGCCAATGTATCGAAGCCGAGTTCGGTACGATTATTGTGCGCTTCATCAACGATCACGAACGGGCGGCGCAGACGCAGTACGTTGGCAAGCGAATACGGAACACTGCCGTCACCGTTACCAGTCAGCAGTTCACCGCGCTGGGTCGCGGAGAGGTGCTCGAAATGCTGCATCAACGCGCCGTTGGATTCATAGACCTTGCGGCATTCCTCGTTTTCCACCTGAAACGCCTGGCGGGTGGCGACGATAACCGTGGTCGAGGAATCCAGGGTGGCGCGGGTCACGCTCTTCGCTTCCTCCAGATCCAGCACGTTGATCGGCCCGGCCTCGCGCAGTGCCGCATGGTAAGGGTGATTGCGATCCTTCAACGCGCGCAGGGTCTGTTCGCGGATGGGATTGGAAGGTACCAGCCACAGGATCACACTGTGCTCGGTGCGCAACAACTGGGTATTGACCAGTTGCACGGCCTTGGCGGCAAGCCATGTCTTACCGCCGCCGGTGGGCACCCGCAGACAGAAATACGGCATGGCCTCGTCAAAATTCGGCAACGGTCGGAATTCCAGACCCCGGTTCCAGAGTTTCAGGGTGGTCTGGTAGAAAGCGGTATTGGCGTCCTGTAAATCATGACAGGTACGGAAGTATTGCTCGACACTGTCGAGTACCTGCTGCTGATAATTCCTGGGCGCAAAGGCGGTGGTCATCACAATCACTCGCCGCGATACGGTTCCGTTTCATCGCGGACAGTCGCCGGAGCCGCACTGTCTTCCGGTTGCAGATATTCAACCCGGTTGTTGCGCCAGATGACGACGCCGGTGCCGGTCCTGCGTGCGAGATCGCGCGCGCGCCGCGCCGCGCGGCGAAGCGCCGCCAGTGAACCGCGCAGATCGGGGTCACGGGCCTCTTCTATGGATGGTTTGGTCATGGTTTTTCGCTCCATTCCAGTGCGATCGGTTCCTCGCCCGAATTGTCGTACCGGACCCAGGCATCGACGCGGGGCGCGTAGAGCCGCTCGAAATTATTCAGACCGGCGGCGAATCGGCGCCGAATCACGTCCTCGGGCACATCATGGCCGCCCTGCCTGACGCGATGCCTGACCCGGGCGATGGCCTCGTCCGGGCTGAACAGTTGCAGGAAAATCAGCTTAACCCGGTAGCCGCCGTGTTGCCATCGCTCAATCAGCCGCAAGTAACCGCGTCCCGCCAGCGTGGATTCCACGGCAAAACTGTGCCCCGCCCGGAAATGCCGGGCCATCTCTTCCAGCATGAGCCGGCCCGCCCGAATTGCGGCGCTTGACGGAGCCAGCGGCGCCAGACCGGCGGCGATCAAATCAGCATTGACGAAGACCGGACAGTCCGCCTCATGCGGCAGAAATTCCTCCGCGAACGTCGTCTTGCCCGCGCCGTTCGGGCCGCCAATGATGATAACGCGCGGACCGGACGTCATGTTTCAAACATTGAGGGCGTAGGGGGTCTGCTTGAAGGTGATCCCCTCGCGCTTGAGCCAGGTGCTGCCGCGGCAGGCGGCGGCGTAGACGACCTTGGGCCCGTCATGCGGCGGCAATGCCTCATAAACCGGCCGGGTCAATACGTTGCCGCCGTCCACCGAACGATCCTTCAGAATGCCGTTGAAGAGCAGATACACGGCCCGGCCCTGGTGTACGCCCAGCAGCGGCGAGGACGCGGCCTTACCCTTTCGCCTGCCGGATCGAAGCGGGGCGGTGAAACCGCTGCCGGTTTCCAGGAACCAGACGAACTCCGCCAGTTGATCAAATCCGACATCCGGCCGGATTTGTCCATCGGCGGCGAACAGCGGCTCGTCCGACAACCGGCAGAACCGGAAACCGCCGCCCAGCCCCTCGACCTGCTTGTCCCTGGCAGTGGTATAGCCCTCGCAGACACGGCGCATGCGCTCGGCGGTCACATCTCGGGCAATGCCCTCGTCCATCTCCACCATAATGAAGCGGCGGCTGCCGCCGTCCTCGGTGTTCTGTTTCAGCACGGCATGACCGGTGGTGCCGGAACCGGCGAAGGAGTCGAGGATGAGTGAATCCTTGTCAGTGGCGATTTGAAGTATGCGCTGAATCAGACGCGACGGTTTCGGGGTAATGAAAACATCAGCCGAGGTTTCGAAGTCGATCAACTCAATCAGTTCTTTCTTGGCTTCCTGGGTATGGCCGACGTCTTTATAGAACCATATTGTCTGTGGCACCCGACCTTCCTTTACCTCAGTACGAAATCGCTTCAACTGTGGAATAGAATTTCCCTTTTTGCCCCACCAAATTCGGTTATCTTTATCATATTCTTTAAAAAGCTCCTTAGATATCGTCCAATATCTGCCTTTAGGCGGGGCGTCAATAATTCTTCCAGATGGCGCAACAACAGAATATGTTCCAGCCGAATACGGATTTCTAGCAGAAAGATCACTAGTCTTCCAGGGGCCACGTGGATCATTGTCAGGGTTTTTATAAGCCGCATCCTGTTCTTCACTTCGTTTCAGTGGATTTGGTATCCATTCTTCAGAATTTGCCGCATATACGACTAAATAATCATGGTCTTCAGAAAAATGACGAGCCGAATTTTTAGGTGAATAAACCTTTTGCCAAAGAATGGTGTTAATAAAATTTCTTACTCCGAATATCTCATCCATCAATAGCCGAAGATTAGCAACTTCATTATCATCAATGGAAACAAAGATCGCCCCATCCTCACGCAGAAACTGCTTCAACAGCACCAGCCGCGGATACATCATGCACAGCCAGCGGTCGTGACGGTCCAGTGTCTCACCTTCCTTGCCGACCACTTCACCCAGCCACTTGCGGATCTCGGGGCTGTTGACGTTGTCGTTGTATACCCAGCCCTCATTGCCGGTGTTGTAGGGCGGATCGATGTAGATGCATTTCACTTTCCCGGCGTAGCGCGGCAGCAGGGCCTTGAGGGCCAGCAGGTTGTCGCCGTGGACGATGAGATTGCCGTCGTCGTCACCGGATTCAGGGTTTGTAGGTGAGGGATGAGAGTGTTCGGTGACCGGTTCCAGGAGGCGGAACGGGACGTCCTTGTGGTGCCTGATGACGGCCTCTTTACCTATCCAGTTGAGTGTCGGCATTCAGGTTCCGGGTCGTGACGGTTGGTGATTCCAGGGCCGCGGGCGGCTTTCGTTCCATCCAGCAGTATCGGCAAAACATCCTGAATCAGGCAGCGTATGCCGGATGTGTGCTGACACAGTAGTATACCAAAAACGAACGGGGTGTGTTTTCGGTGGTTTCGAAAAACTTGCGGGCCCGTTCCGGATTACTATCGGGTGCGTGTCAACGAACGTCGCCCGGAGATTCCATTTTGCGTTCCCGGTTAAGCAATTCCTGCACCGCCTCCCGAGGAGCGATTTCTCCGGCAATCACCCTGTGTACCTGGATGCTGATGGGCATGTCCACCGCATATTTGCGGGCAAGGTCATGGACAACGGCGGATGTGCGGATACCTTCCACGGCCTGTCCGATTACCCTGCGCGCCTCCTGTTCCGATTTACCTTCCGCCAGTGCCATCCCAAACCGCCGGTTACGGGACTGATCGTCCGTACAGGTCAGAACCAGATCACCGAGACCGGTCAGACCCATGAAGGTCTCCTGGCGCCCGCCCATGGCGGTACCGAGACGGATGATCTCCGCCAGGCCGCGCGTAATCAACGCCGCGCGGGTATTGGCGCCGAAGCCCAGGCCGTCGACGATGCCGGCGGCAATGGCCATGACATTCTTGACGGCGCCGCCAACCTGTACGCCGACGACATCATCGTTGGTATAAATACGGAATACATCGCTGTGAAAATGCTCGGCGAAATGAACGGCCGTGTCGGGATTTGACGACGCAATGGTCACCGCGGTGGGCAGGCCGGCCGCCACTTCCTTTGCAAAGGACGGGCCCGACAAGACCGCCACCGGCACCGGACCCAGGATATTTTCGACGACTTCGTGATTAAGCAGAAGAGTGTCCGGATCCAGGCCCTTGCTGGCCAGACAGAGAGAAAAACCGGGAGATGCGGTTACGCTTTCACGGATGCGCCCGAGTACATCATGCAGTGCCTCACAGGGGACGACGACGATGATGTCCCGGACATCACCGGGCAGGGACGATAAATCGCTTACGGGTTCCAGACTGTCCGGGAAACCAAAGCCCTGAAGATGCCGGTTGTTGCAGCGGTCCCGGCGCAGGTTATCGATATGTTCATTGTCGATATCCCAGAGATAAACAGACTTGCCGTTTCTGGCCAGCACCAGCGCCAGGGCCGTGCCCCAGGATCCGGCGCCGAGGACGAGCACAGAGCTACCCATTAATGACCCTCCAGGCCGGTGAGGAGTAAGGGGTAAGGGGTGAGGAGTATCATGACTTCAACTCTTAAGATAAAAAGAACTTATCCGGCATCCTTTACACAATAAGCGAAAGCATCTTTTTCGACCCTGAATACGTTTATAGCTGTTCTCCTCACTCCTCACTCCTCACGCCTCACTCCTCACTGTTCACTAATGGCTGGTCTTTGTATCAGTATCCTGCCCGGCTTGTTTCTGTTGCTGTTGCATATACAGGGCCTCGAAGTTTACCGGAGCCAGCAGCAACTGCGGAAATCCGCCGCGCACCACCAGGTCCGAGATCATCTCCCGGGCAAAGGGAAAGAGAATATTCGGGCAGGAAGTGCCGGTCATATGGCTGATGATCTCATCGGGGAAACCCTCGATATGAAAGATGCCGGCCTGCTGGATTTCCGCAAGGTAAACGGTTTTCCGGCTGCTGGTTACGGTCACGGTTACAGTCAGAATGACTTCGTAGTAGGAACCGTCCAGCGCTTCGACCTCATTGGAAATATCCATGTTCACGGACGGCTGCCATTCTTCCTGGAAGATGCCGGGTGAATGCGGCGTTTCAAAGGAAATATCCTTGATATAGACCTTGTGAATGGCAAAGCTGCCGCGGGAACCGCTGTCCGCGGCAGCGTGCCGCAGTTCTTCGTTTTCGTCCGCCATGTTTCGTATACCTCAGCTGTCGTTGCGAACCACCGGCAGACCGGCACTCCGCCAACTGGTCAATCCGCCGTGGAGACAATTCATGTTTTCAAAGCCCTCCGCCTTCAGTTGCCTCGCGATTCGCGGCGAAACGGCTCCGTTCTGGCAATAAAGGACAATGGGCTTGTTGCGCGCTTTTTCCAGTTCCTTCTTTCTGTCGTTCAATTCCGGTTCGGGGATGTTGACGGCGTTGAGAATATGCCCCGACTTGAACTCCTCCTCATTGCGAATATCCACAACCAGGGCATGCTCGCGGTTTATCAACTGCGTCAGTTCCGTCGGCCCCGGCTGGCCGAGGCCGCCGGTTATACTGCCGAACAGATTCCAGAGCAGGAGTATCAGAAGGGCGAAAAACAGGCTCACCAGAAACGGGTGATTACCGGCAAATTCAATCAGGCGTTCCATGGATCGATATCAGGCTGAGTGATTCTTGTGGTTGAAGACGGGGAAATCATACGTGATATGACGCCGATTACAAACATGGACGGCAATGCCCGGAAGATGATGGCGAGGTCGGTCCTGCTCCGTCACGGCCTCGGCAACCACGCTTTTTCATGGTAAAATGATATTGGCTTAGTGATTGAATAACTTCATGGTTTTCATTTGTTTTTACTACCAAACCGGGCGGATCCCGGACAGATGGTAACCTGCGGAACAAACGGACGACATGCAACTGACACACAGACCTTATGTACTCATTGTGCTGGACGGCTGGGGGTATTCCGAGAATACCAACTTCAATGCCATTCACAGCGCCAACAAGCCCAACTGGGACCGCCTGTGGGAGGAATACCCGCACGCGCTGATCAATGCTTCCGGTCTGGATGTGGGCCTGCCCGATGCCCAGATGGGCAACTCGGAAGTCGGGCATATGAATATCGGTTCCGGGCGTGTCGTCGACCAGGAATTCACCCGCATTACCCGGGCCATTGAAGACGGCTCCTTCTATGAGAATGACGTGTTGTGCCACGCCTTCGAAAAGGTCGCCGCCGACGGCAAGGCCCTGCATATCCTCGGATTACTGTCCCCGGGCGGAGTACACAGCCACCAGGATCATATCTGCGCCCTGATGGAACTGGGCGCCCGCTATAACGTGGAGAATATCTATGTCCACGCCTTCCTGGACGGACGCGATACCCCGCCCAAAAGCGCCGAGGAATACCTGCACGATGTGCAGATGAAAATGACGGCCCTGGGCAAGGGTCGCTTCGCCAGCATCGTCGGCCGTTACTTCGCCATGGATCGCAACCATAACTGGGAACGCACCCGGATTGCTTATAATCTGGTTTGCAACGGCAGTGCGGAGTTTCGTTCCGACGATCCCTTTATTGCCGTGGATATGGCCTATGAACGGGGTGAAACCGATGAATTCGTCAAGCCCACAGTCATTCTCGAGGAAGGCGAGGAGACGATTCGAGTCAACGACGGCGATGTGGTGGTCTTTGCCAATTACCGCGCGGACAGGGCGCGGCAACTGACCCGGGCTTTCATTGAAACCGATTTCAACGGTTTCGAACGCGAGCGGGTGCCCGAACTCGGTACCTTTATCAGCATGACGCAATACAAGGCTGAATTCGATTGCCCGGCGGCATTTCCACCGGAGCGTATCGTCAACAGCTTTGGCGAATACATTTCCGGACTCGAATTACGCCAGCTGCGCATAGCCGAAACGGAAAAATACGCCCATGTCACCTTTTTCTTCAACGGCGGCGAAGAGCGGGTATTCGAAAACGAGGATCGCATCCTGGTTGCGTCGCCGGACGTGGCTACGTACGACATGAAACCGGAGATGAGCGCTTTTGAGGTCACCGACAAACTGGTCGAGGCCATCAACAGCCGTCGTTATGACGCCATTATCTGCAATTACGCCAATCCCGACATGGTCGGTCATACCGGTGATTTCGACGCCACTATCGAGGCAATTGAGGCTATTGACCAGTGTCTGGGCCGGATCGTGGAAGCCACCCGCAAGGCAGGCGGCGAGGTTCTCATTACCGCTGATCACGGCAATGCCGAGCAGATGAAATCCTTCATCACGGAAAAAGTTCGTGCCCAGGCACATACGGCCCATACCAGCAATCTGGTACCCTTCCTCTATATCGGCCGGCCGGCCGAAGCACTGCCCGGCACCGGCGCATTATGTGATATCGCTCCGACGCTGCTTTATCTGATGGGCCTGGAGCAGCCGGCGGAAATGACCGGCCGCCCCCTGTTCCGTGTTGCCGATTATGCCACGCGGGCTGTTGTCGGGGATTAACATCCCTGCACTCCTTTCGGCCTTTGCTGCCGGCCTTGTTCCATGTCTGTTGTTGATCCCAGCTGCCGCCGTCATTGCCCGGGAGGATTCCGTCCGGCTGGAAAACAGGGAAGTCGAGCTGGAAAATATTCGATCGCGCATCCGTGACGTCCGCTCCCGCATCGACGCGGCGGAAACAGACAGTGATGCATTACTGAAGGAGATTCAGGAGACGGAACAGGCCGCAGCCGAGGTTAGCGCGCGGTTACGCGATATCGAAAAGGAAATCGCCGCAAAAACGGCCCGGCTCGAACGGCTGGAACAGGACAAGGTTCGCTGGGAAACGAGGCTGGAGTCACAGCGCAGTAATCTGGCCAGACAGATACGCATCGCCTATCAGACCGGCCATCACGATTTTCTGAAATTGCTCCTTAATCAGGAAGACCCCGCCCTGGTCGGCAGGATGGTCACCTACCATGAATACCACAACCGCGCCCGGGCGCGAAAAATCGCGGCCGTGAAGGAATCACTGCGCAATATCAGCAATCTGCAGGCCTCCATCAGGGAAGAAACAGAGGATTTACAGAGTCTGCAATCCGACCAGACGGCCAGGCTCGAAGAACACCGCCGGTACCGCAACTCCAGGCAAAAGGCCATTGATGATTTGCAGGCCTTTATCGACAAACAGGATGCACAACTCCAGCATCTGGAAAACAACGAGAAGGAACTCGCTTCACTCCTGGACCGGGTCAAATCCGACCAGCTTGCGATTCAGGCCTACGAAGAACTGCCGCCGTTCCAGTCATTCAGGGGAAAGCTGGCCTGGCCGGTCAACGGCCGCTTCCTCCATCGTTTCGGCGAAGCGCGCAAGGGCGGAAAGCTGCGGGCCCATGGCGTGCGCATTGCCGCTGAGAGCGGTGCGGAGGTACGGGCCGTCAGTGCCGGCAAGGTGGTATTTGCCGACTGGTTCCGCAACATGGGACTGCTGATGATCATCGATCACGGCGATGGTTTCATGAGCCTCTATGGCAACAACGAAAGACTGTTGAAAAAGCCGGGGGATATGGTCGCCACCGGTGACACTGTCGCCAGGGCCGGCGATACCGGCGGGCAAAACCAGCCCGGCGTGTATTTCGAAATACGGCGCCAGGGAAACCCGTTAAATCCATCCCTGTGGTGCCGGCGCTGATTCACGAATTTTGGAAGTCCCAATAATACGTTTTGATAACAGGCTTTACCGGGCCCGGTCCAGTCAATGTAGTGCTTGTCACTTGTACCGGAACCCCTGTATCCTTGTATTAATCAATTGTGATTGAATCATCCTGAATCGATCCACTCGTACGAACACAGCCAGAATCATACAGACAGTCAACATGCAGACGGCGCGACGATTCTTCCCCTACCCGATTTTGTTTTTTGCACTTGCCCTGCCCGCCGCGCTGCCCGCCCAGGAAAAAGCGGACGACAATCCGCCCTCGGCCGTTGACGGCCAGGCACTGCCCCTGGATGAACTCAGAACCTTCACCGAAGTATTTACCAAGATCAAGAATGATTATGTCGAAAGCATCGATGACAGGGAGCTGATCGAAAACGCCATTCGCGGCATGCTTGAAGGACTGGATCCCCATTCCGCCTATCTTGATGAAGCCGCCTACGAGGAACTGCAGGAAGGCACTTCCGGCGAATTCGGCGGGCTGGGTATCGAAGTGGGCATGGAAGACGGTTTCATCAAGGTTATCGCCCCAATCGACGATACCCCCGCACAGCGTGCCGGCATACGGAGCGGCGATCTGATCATCCGTTTGAACGACACGCCGGTCAAGGGCATGTCATTGAGCGAGGCGGTACAGGAGATGCGCGGCAAGCCGGGAACCACCATCACGCTGACCATTCTCCGTGAAGGTGTGGAAAAACCCCTGACCATCGCCATCACCCGCGACATCATCAAGGTCCAGAGCGTCCGCAAAAGAACACTGGAACCCGGCGTCGGTTACCTGCGGGTTTCACATTTTCAGATGCATACCGCCGAGGACCTGCAAACCGCCCTGACGGAGCTGATCGAGGATAACGGCGGCGCCCTCAAGGGTCTGATCCTGGACCTGCGCAATAATCCCGGCGGCATACTCAGTGCCGCCATTTCGGTATCCGACCTCTTCCTCAATGAAGGCCTCATTGTCTATACCGAAGGACGCGTCAAGGATGCCAAGCTCCGCTTCTCGGCCAAACCGGTGGATGTCCTCGAAAATGCGCCCATGATTGTCCTGGTCAATTCCGGTTCCGCCTCCGCCTCGGAAATCGTCGCAGGCGCACTGCAGGATCACCGGCGCGCCATCATCATGGGCGAGAAGACCTTCGGTAAAGGGTCCGTGCAGACCATTCTTCCCATGAATAACGATGCCGCCCTGAAGCTGACTACGGCCCGCTATTACACTCCATCCGGGCGTTCCATTCAGGCCGAAGGCATTACACCGGATATACAGCTCAGCAGGGTCAGTGTTCAGACCGTCGAGGAAACAAACGCTTCCATAAAAGAAGCCAACCTCAGCGGCCACCTGACAAACTCGGACACAGAAAAACAAGAAGCTCAGGATAATGAGACCGAAGATGACCAAAAATCGGAAAATAATATCTCCCCGTTGGTAAAGACTGATTATGCGCTTTATGAAGCCCTGAATGTCCTGAAGGGCCTGATTATCAGCCGATCTGACCACGGGGAGGATATGGATCAATGACCGAAAGACGATACTGTTATTACTTTCTCATTCCAGCCTTTTTCATACTAACGCTTTTCCTCTCTCCGGCAACGGCCGGTGAACCATCCGAGGCGGCCGGCCCCGGCATCAGCATAATCATCGACGATATCGGCTACCGCTGGATCGACGATCGCAAGGCGCTGGAGCTGCCGGGGCCGCTGGCCTACGCCATCATGCCGCACTCACCCCATGCCGGACTGATGTCCCGCCTGGCCAGTGAAGACAACAAGGACGTCATTCTGCATCTGCCCATGGAGGCCCTGGATAAACAAAAGAACCGTTACCTGGGCCCCGGCGCGCTGATGCTGGATATGGATCGCAGTCAGTTCATCAAAACACTCTATGAAAACCTGCATTCTGTTCCGAATATCATCGGTGTCAACAACCACATGGGTAGCCTGCTGACCCGTCATGCCGGCCATATGGGATGGTTGATGCAACATCTGCGCGCGCAAGGCATGTTCTATATCGACAGTGTCACCATCCATAAGAGCGTTACCCGGTCCGTCGCCAGGAAAAACCGGGTTCCCTACCAGCAACGCGATGTCTTTCTGGACCACCGGCGCGAGGAAAAACACATTCATGCCCAGTTCGACAAATTGTTGCGTATTTCCAGGGAACAAGGCCATGCCATCGCCATAGGCCACCCTCACCCGGAAACCATCGCGGTTCTGGCGGAACGCCTCGCACAACTGGAACAGGAAGGCGTGGCGCTTGTCAGTCTGAGATCAATCATCCCGGAACCGGATATGGAACCGTCGCTCCTGCTGACCCGTCATCCGTGAAAGCCACAAGCTACAAGCCTGTAGCCCTGATGAAGCGGAGCGTAATCCGGGGAAAGCTGGACACGTACCTCTTTCCCGGATTCCGGCCTCCATCCGGGCTACAAGTACTAGCTACGAGCCACGAGCCACGCCTTGTCTAATCGCGCAGGGAAAGTAAGAAAAAGACAATTGAAATGATTCCCAAAGCCCAGGAAACGACCGGCAGTCCGGCCAATGTCGTTAAAACCGGTTCATTGATTGTGAGAAAGCAAACGACCAGGAATCCGGTCCCAATCACGGCATAACGGTTGCGGCGGCTGTTCCGGTTCACATCCTCCCGCAACGCCTCGATCTCGCGTGAGTCCGACTCCACCTGCAGCCGGCCTTCACGCGCCCTGTCCACCAGGTCAATGACTTTTCCGGGCAGTTCCGGCAGACGATCCAGCCAGTGCGGCACATGCTCCCTGGTGCCCTTGACAAGACCGCGTAATCCGACCCGCTCGCTCATCCAGCGATCCAGTAACGGTCTTGCCGACTGCCAGATATTCAGATCCGGATCCAGCTGCCGACCGAGACCCTCGACATTGACCAGCGTTTTCTGAAGCAGAATAAGTTGCGGGAGAATCTCCATATTGAACTGTTTTGCCGTCTGCAACAGCCTGAGCAGCAACAGCCCGAATGAAATCTCCTTCAGGGGCCGGTCAAACAACGGCTCGCAAACACTGCGAATGGCGGATTCAAACTCGTCGATACGGGTTTCCGCCGGCACCCAGCCTGATTCCACATGCAATTCCGCGACCCGCCGGTAGTCCTTCTTCAGGAACGCGAGAAAATTCTCGGCCAGATAGCGCTGATCGTATTCACTGAGTGAACTCATAATGCCGAAATCCACCAGCATCAGCCGGGGATGGCGGCCTTCTTCCGGCTTGATGAAAATGTTGCCGGGATGCATGTCGGCATGAAAGAAACTGTCGCGAAAAACCTGTGTAAAAAACACTTCGACACCGGTCTTTGCCACCCATCCCAGGTCGATTCCGGCGCGCCTGAGTCCGTCGATATCCCCTATGGCAATACCGGTAATCCGCTCCATGACCATGACATTGCGCCGGGTCAGGTCCCATTCCACACGGGGCACATAGACGATGTCCGAGTCGATAAAATTACGCCGCAGCTGCGAGGCATTGGCCGCCTCCCGCATCATGTCCAGTTCATTGATTATGGTTTTATGGAACTCGGCAACGACATTGGTGGGCTTCAGTTTGCGGGCATCGGCGGAATATTTTTCCGCCATCTCCGCCAGAATATATATCATGCCCAGATCCTGGCGGATGTTTTTTTCAATGCCCGGGCGGACGACCTTGATGATCATCTCGCGGCCGTCCTTCAGTCTTCCGGTATGCACCTGGGCAATGGAGGCCGAGGCCAGGGGAATTTCATTGAAGTCCTGAAATATCTCTTCAACAGACTGTTCAAACGCGGCCTCGATAATTTGTCTGGCCCTGTTGCCGGGAAACGGCGGCACGGCATCCTGCAGGCGGGCGAATTCCCGGGCGATGTCCTCGGGCAACATATCCCGGCGCGTTGAGAGCAACTGCCCGAACTTGACATAAATCGGACCCAGCTCCTCCAGGGCCATGCGCAGGCGGACCGCCCTGGGCTCACGGACCTTCCGGAACCAGTTCCACGGCAGGAGATACATCAGGAAGCGTACGGGACGGAACAGATGCATGGTCAGGATCAATTCATCCAGGCCATGCCGTATCAGGACACGCTGGATATACAGCAATCTCAGAACCTGTGCGGGACCGAGGATTCTCATGAGGATTTAGCGGGGAAGCCCAGGCGATCAATACGAACCCTGAGCCTTTCCACATCGTCACGCAGGGTGTCCACGGCGGCATTGAATTCATCCAGCTCGGCGCGATCAGGCAGAACTTCCGTTTCATAACGCAGATACTCACTGATATCGGCGTTCACTGTCCGGCGGGCCTGCACAACAAAACGCGCCGATTGCTGCGCCAGGTTGGCGAGTTTCCGTGCCGGAGTATCGCCCAGCCACCCGGACAGGTACTCTTCCCAGTCCGGCTCCAGGCGCCGAATCAATGCCTGTAATTCCTGGGCCAGGCCGACATCACCGGCGATCTCTATCGTGCCCGCCGCGGAACCGCCGTCGGACGTCCTGCGCAGAAAGGCCATGAATTCCGACGGCGTGCCGCGCACGGTCACATCCGGTTCGAGTGTTGCAACATCGGATACGGCGACGCCGTCATCGACGATGGTGATATAAAATTGATAACGGGTTCCCGTAACCGCCACGGCGAGTGTACGGCCGCTGTATTTTTGCAGCGCAGAGGCGGTTTCCGTATCCATGGCAAGAATACGGTTGATCAAAACACTGCTTTTTTGAATTACGGATTCCATATGTGTTTACACACGATCACAGCCTGTAACCGGTGTGCAGTGCGACGATACCCCCGGAAAGATTATAGTAAGTAACACGGGAGAAGCCGGCCTCTTCCATCATGGATTTCATGGTTTCCTGATTCGGATGCATGCGTATCGATTCCACCAGATAACGGTAGCTGTCCTCGTCACCGGCCAGTTTACGGCCCAGCAAGGGAATAAGCCTGAAAGAATAGGCGTTATAAACATTCCTCAGGACAGGCAGGGCGACCTGTGAAAACTCGAGTATCAAAAGCCTTCCACCAAAACGAAGACAATCAAACATGGATCGCAATGCGCGTTCCTTGTCGGTGACGTTGCGCAGCCCGAAAGCGATACTGATGCAGTCAAAGCTGTTGTTTGCGAACGGCAGCGCTTCGGCGTCGGCCTGGACAAATACAACATCGCTCATGCCCCGATCCAGCAGCCGGTCACGACCGGCATTGAGCATGTCGGCGTTTATATCTGTCACCACGATGCTTCCCTTCCCTTCCAGTTGCGGATGAAACAGTGCCGCCATATCACCGGTACCGCCGGCCACATCCAGTACCCGCGCACCCGGTTTCAGTGCGGCCGTATGCGCCGCGTAACGTTTCCAGAGCCGGTGCACGCCCAGTGACATGACATCGTTCATGAAGTCATAACGCGAGGCGACGGAACTGAATACATGGGACACGCGACGGCTTTTTTCTTCCGGCGATACCGTTTCAAAACCGAAATCGGTTTTATCCTGTCCCGGCATCAGGATTGCCTTTGATGGCCGGCTTTTTGCAACGCGTTCAGATAATCCCGCCAGTAGTTTTCCCGGTTGCTGCCGAGTTCATACAGGTAATCCCAGCTGTAAAGCCCGGTATTGTGTCCATCGTCGAAATGCAGCTTGACAGCATAATTTCCCACCGGCTCGATATCCCTGATATTGACGTTTTCCTTACCGGTCTGCAGCACCTCCTGTCCGGGACCGTGGCCCTTGACGTCCGCGGATGGTGAATAAACCCGCAGGTACTCGCACGGCAGATCGAAGACCGCACCGTCATCGAACTCGATATGCAGAACCCGGGAACGGGTCTTGAGATTGATTGTCGTCGGATGCGGTTTCACTTTCTCGTGGCTCGTGGCTGGTGGCTGGTGGCTCGTACTTGTGACTTAAAGAATGTACCGGCTCAGGTCTTCATTCCCGGCCAGGTCCTTGAGATATTTATCCACATAGGCATCGTCGACACTCACCTTCTGTCCGGGCCGTTCCGGTGCATCGTAGGAAATGGTTTCCAGCAGACGTTCCATGACCGTATGCAATCGCCGTGCTCCGATGTTCTCGGTACTTTCGTTCACCTGCCAGGCAATCTCGGCAATGCGCCGGATACCGCTTTGCATGAATTCCAGCGTCAGATTCTCCGTCTGCAGCAAGGCTGTGTACTGTTCCGTCAGGGAAGCATCCGGTTCGGTCAGTATGCGTACGAATTCCTCCACGCCCAGGGCATCCAGTTCCACCCGAATGGGCAGCCGCCCCTGCAGTTCCGGGATTAAATCCGCCGGCTTGGCCAGGTGAAAGGCCCCCGAAGCAATGAACAATATATGGTCGGTCCGGACCATACCGTACTTGGTCGACACCGTACTGCCCTCCACCAGCGGCAGCAGATCGCGCTGCACGCCTTCGCGGGACACATCCGGGCCGCTGGATTCGGAACGACCGGTCACCTTGTCGATCTCGTCCAGAAACACCAGACCGTTCTGCTCAACGTTTTCCAGGGCCCGGATCTTGATATCGTCCTCGTTCACCAGCTTGGCCGCTTCTTCCTCCGTCAACACCTTCATGGCTTCCTGCACGCGCAGTTTACGGACCTTTTTTTTACCACCGCCCATATTCTGGAACATGTTCTGCAGCTGGCTGGTCATCTCCTCCATGCCCGGCGGCGCCATGATCTCCACACCCACCGACGGCATCTCCACCTCGATTTCCACTTCCTTGTCATCAAGATCGCCGGAACGCAACTTGTCGCGGAATTTCTCACGCGTCGCCCGGGATGGTTCCTCCCGGCTGTCATCCCAGTCGCGAGGCGCGGGCAACAGGATGTCCAGGATGCGATCCTCGGCGGCCACTTCCGCGCGCGGCCGGACTTTTTCCATTTCCGACTCGCGCGTCATCTTGACAGCCACATCCGCCAGATCACGGATAATGGATTCCACATCACGTCCCACATAACCGACTTCGGTAAACTTGCTCGCCTCCACCTTGATGAACGGCGCATTGGCCAGTTTCGCCAGACGGCGTGCGATCTCCGTCTTGCCGACACCGGTGGGACCGATCATAAGAATGTTCTTGGGCGTGATCTCGTTACGCAGCATCTCATCCACCTGCGAGCGGCGCCAGCGGTTGCGCAGGGCGATGGCCACAGCCCTCTTGGCCTCCTGCTGGCCGATGATGTGTTTGTCCAGTTCGGATACGATTTCTCGGGGGGTCAGTTCCTTCATATTGTTAAACTTCTTTGCCTGGGGTCAGTTCTTCGATGACGAGTGAATGATTGGTATAGATACAGATATCGGCGGCAATGCCGAGGGCTTTTTCGACAATCTCGCGCGCATTCAGGTCGGTATTTTCCAGCAGGGCACGGGCCGCGGCCTGGGCAAAACCGCTGCCTGAACCGATGGTCATGACATCGTGCTCCGGTTCAATGACGTCGCCGTTGCCCGAAATAATCAGGGAGGCGCTTTGATCGGCGACGCAGAGCATGGCCTCCAGACGGCGCAGCAGGCGATCGGTGCGCCAGTCCTTGGCCAGTTCCACCGCCGATCGGGTCAGGTTGCCCTGGTGCTTTTCCAGTTTGCCCTCGAATCGTTCAAACAGGGTAAAGGCGTCCGCCGTGCCGCCGGCGAATCCGGCCAGTACCCGGTCGTGGTAAAGACGGCGCACCTTGCGAGCGTTGCCTTTCATGACAGTGTCGCCCAGGGAAACCTGACCGTCACCGCCGATGACCACATGCCCTTCCCGGCGCACGGAAAGGATGGTTGTTCCACTGTATTGCTCCAACTTGAAATCTCCTGCCAATAAGGAGCAACTATTTTACACGAGAGTACAGGGTTTAGGGGCTGGGAGTTGACTGAATCAGTGTTCCGACTCTGTGTACTCCGGAAACCTGTAAGCGGACCGTATGCGGCAGGGAGACCGCATTCGAGCTACAAAGCCTGCCCCGGACTTGATCCGGGGGAGGTATTTACCGCGTGTCTGCGTCAGGTTTCCGGAGTACACAGAGCCGGAACAGCTTTTATATGACCGACGATTTACGCTTCCCTACTCCTGACCCCTCTTCTTGGCCCTGGGATGGGCCTTGTCATAGACCCGGGCCAGGTGCTGAAAATCAAGATGGGTATAAACCTGGGTGGTACTGATATCGGCATGGCCCAGCAATTCCTGAACGGCGCGCAGATCGCTGCTGGATTCCAGGATATGGGTGGCAAAGGAATGGCGCAGCATATGCGGATGAACGTGACTGGCCATACCCTGTTTCAGCGACCATTGCCGCAGGCGCTGCTGGATGGAGCGGGGGCTGATACGGGTCCCTCTCCGGCTGACGAATAACGCCGTCTCACCGTCGGCCGCCAGCGTTGCGCGGACTTTGAGCCATTCCCGCAGGGCCTTCAGGGCATGCCGGCCGACAGGGATACTGCGCGTTTTCCGGCCCTTGCCCGTGACCGTTACCATGGCATCGGCGGAATCCACACTGCCCAGGTCCAGCCCCGTCAGTTCCGACAAGCGCAGGCCGGAAGAGTACATCAATTCCATTATGGCCCGGTCACGCAATGCCAGAGGGGTGTCTTCCGTGTTATTCAGCAGTTGCTGAACCTGATCCACATCCAGCGTCCGCGGCAGCCGGCGTGGTGTTTTCGGCGTGGCGATACCCTGGGCCGGATTGGAGGCAACCTCACCGCGATCCAGCAGAAAACGGTAAAAGGCGCGGATGGCGGAAAGATTCCTCTGCAGACTGCGGCCGCCGGCGCCTTGCCGGTGTCGTTCGGCGACGAAACCGCGCAGCAGACGGCCGTCCAGATCGGCCCAGGCAGAGATGTCATGATCGCGGCAGAAGGCTTCCAGATTGAAGAGATCGCGCCGGTAGGCCTTGCGGGTATGTTCGGAAAGATGGTGCAGCGTACCGAAAAACTCATCCAGCAATGCTTTCTGGTCTTTGTTCATATTGCCTGATGAATCACGAATCCCAAACTCCGAGCCCCGAGTCCCGTATCATCTCGACGCCACCCAGGGCTTGAGAATCAGACTCAGTACTTCAGCCATATTGGCCAGCAGTTCCACGCCCATACCCTCCTGGAAGCGTTCGGCATCCCTGCTGCCTATGGCCATGACGCCGCCCCACTGCGGTGCGTGCAGCGGCACAATAACGGCCGATGCAATGTCGTCACCGTCGTCATCAAACAGGAACACCTGCTGCTGACGTTTCAGACGCCCGGATATAGGCAGACGCCTGGCGATAATGGATCGGAACAGGGATTCCTCCTGTATCCCGGGACCGGCGAATTCGTCGCCGGCATAGGTGTCGACGAAGGCCGGATTGGCAAACAGCCGTACCGAAACATAATCGGCCCGGAAATTCCTGCGCAGGTTTTCATACAGGGTTGAAAATATCTCCTTGGGCTCGGCGGCGTCCATCAGCGTCAGGGCCAGTTGATGCATGCGGCGGGCCAGTTCCTCATTCTGCCTGGCGATTTCAATAAGCTCATGCAGGCGCTTGCGCAGATCATCGTTCTGTTCGCGTAACGTCGCCACCTGTTTGGCCACCAGGGATACCGCTTCGCCGCTGGCGTGCGGCACACTGATCTCGGAAAGCAGGTCCGGATACTGATTGAAAAATTCGGGATGGTCCCGGAGGTATTCCGCCACGCTTTCCGCCGAAATTGCAGTCGCGCCGGATTCCGGATTTTCCGCTGTACTCATATGCTGATTCGCCCTTTATATACCATGGTTGCCGGCCCGCTCATCCGGACCGTTTCACCTTCACCCTGCCAGCTTATCACCAATGTTCCTCCTTTTAACCCGACAACCACCTCCTTATCAAGTCTGCCGGCCATTCTGCCGGCCACGACGGCGGCGCAGGCACCGCTGCCGCAGGCCAGCGTCTCGCCGGCCCCGCGTTCGTAGACGCGCAGGCGAATATGCTCCCGGTCAATGATCTGCATGAAACCGGCATTGACACCCTCGGGGAAATCCGGATGCTGCTGAATCCGCGGCCCCAGCGTCTCAACCGGAGCCTCGTCCACGTCTTCCACGGGCAATACCGCATGGGGGTTGCCCATGGACAGGGCGTACACCTCGACACTGATATCGTCCAGTCGCAATTCATAGCTATCGGCGCGCTCTCCGGCACGCATGGGTATCTTTGCCGGTTCGAATCCGGGAACACCCATATCCACAGTGTACATACCGTCTTCACGACGATAAATCCGTATGACTCCCTCATCCGTTTCGGCGTTGACAGTGTCTTTTCGAATGATCCCTTCACGGTAGAGAAACTCGGCAATACAGCGAGCGCCGTTGCCGCATTGCTGTACCTCGTTACCGTCGGCATTGAAGATACGATAGCGGACATCGGATCGGCCATCCCGTGCCGGTTCGATCAGGAGCAGTTGGTCACAGCCGACGCCGAAATGCCGATCGGACAGAAAGCGGATCTGGTCCCCGGTCAGGCGGATGGACTTGTCCAGTCCGTTCAGGACAATGAAGTCATTGCCGAGACCATGCATTTTGGTGAATTCGAGATCCATGCCGGACAGATTACCGCGACTGACCGCACTTGCCTAGCCCGCTCTTCGCGTGAGGAGTAAGGGGTAAGGAGTGAGGAGTAGAACTCGGATACTACCGTTATGAGGTCAGGACCTCACGCCTCACCCCTCATCCCTCACTCCTTACTTCTTACTCCTTACTCCTTACTCTCATTCATGGCGATACCATCCGGGATGTGGACGGTGGTGGTGGGGAAGGCGCATTCGGCACCGTGTTTTTCTATGATATCGATAATCTTCAGCATGACATCCTGCTTGATCCGATGATATTCCACCCAGTCCGTCGTCTTCGTGAAAATGTAAACAAAGAAATTCAGCGACGAGGCGGCAAACTCATTGAAGTTGATGATGATTTTCTGATTGGTGTCTATATCGGGATGGTTTTTGACCATCTCTTTCACATCCGCGACGATATCCGCCATCTTGCCGGCATCGTCATAACGGATGCCGACGGTTTCATAAATGCGCCGGTTGATCATGCGCGAGGGATTTTCCACCGAGATGGTGGTAAACACGGCGTTGGGCACATACAGCGGCCGTTTATCGAAGGTACGGATGCGGGTGACGCGCCAGCCGATTTCCTCCACGGTTCCCTCGATATTGCGATCCGGGGAACGAACCCAGTCACCGACCGAGAACGGCCGGTCCATATAGACGACCATGCCGCCGAAGAAATTCGCCAGCATGTCCCTGGCGGCAAAGCCGATGGCAATACCGCCGACCCCGCCGAAGGCGAGTACACCGGTAATGCTGTAGCCCAGTGCCTGAAGAACAACCAGGCCGGCCGTAATAATGACCGAGATGCGCAACAGTTTGGCCACAGCCTCGGCGGTCGTCCGGTCATAGGTCGGATCCGTCACCAGGTTACGGGTGATGACATTGTCCGCCGCCCGCTTGATAAAGCGGAGTAAAAACCAGGCAATAATAACAATCAGGCCCACATCCCGGATGGGAACCGCCGCTGAAAAGACAAAGGCTTCGGTCCTGCGGCTGGCAATCTCCACGGCAAAAGTCATGCCCACCAGCCAGATCAGGACGGTCAGGGGGAGACGCATGGCATCCAGCATGGCATCGTCCCAGTCCGTACTGGTTTTTCTGAAGCGGGCATACAGCTTTTTCAATACATGCTTCTGCAACCAGTCCAGCAACAACGCCAGAACTATGATCACAAAGACCTGAATGATCCAGGACTCTCCCCGCAGATAGGCGATCATGTCCGAGAGGTAATCAATGAACTCCATGCTGTTTCCCCGTTTCAGTAGATTTTTGTAATGCGGTAACCCTGCTTCTCGAGCAGGTTCAATATCCCGTCTTCACCGGGCAGATGCATGGCGCCGACGGCGATAAAGGCGGCCCCCTGCTCCAGATACTCCTGCATGCGCTCGACCATGGTGTGATTGCGTTTATGCAGGATTCTTTCCGTCAATGACTCATAAGCGCTGTTGTCATCGAAGGCATGACTCTGCCCATGAATATACAATCCCTTGAGGTCCCGTTGCAGGTACAGGGATTTCATAATCTCGAAATCCTTTTGCACCGTATCATAATGACATACCGTATCGGCCAGCAACCGAAGCTGATCGTCGAGGGGCATTTGATTAAATATCTCTCCCTGTTCCCGCAGGGTCTCCAGGCCGTGGACTCTGGCACCGTTATCCAGCGCCGTCTCCATCAATACCAGGTCCAGAATCTTGCGCAGATCGGCGGGATAACTCATGGTGACAAAGGCAGCCCAGGGTTTCATGGCAAGAACCGCCTGTTGCGGAAGATGGTAGGACTGCAGGATGGTTGTCACCCTGTCGAACATGCCTTCGGAAACCAGTTCCTTTAAATAGCGGCCGTCACTGAAGAACATCATGCTGGAAAGCTGCATCGCCTGTTCCGCATCGGGCACGGCTTCCATGACAAAATGCCGGCTCCCGGCCAGGGCCTCTTCCACGGGTTCCGGCAGATCGACAATTGATTCATCACCGACGTGAATGGTGCCGAAGATATAACCGGATTCATCGCCGGGCGCTCCAACCCGCCACAGTATCCCTTCCTCAAACCGATCCGGTCCGGTGTATTCCACTTCCACCGTACGCATGTCACGGCATTCGGGTGGCTGTGTTTCAGCAACCGGGTTGCCCGACAACAGGACAAACAGGCCGATAAAAGCGGTTAATCTATGTCTGTATTTCATCATCGCCCAGATCCAGTTCCGGAGTTGTGTTCATGGCAACCAGTTCGGCGCTGGTAGCCCGCCAGTCTATATCCTGTTGCAGTTGCGGCGGTGTTATGCCGGGATCGCGGCCGTGCATGCGCATCAGCCGCACCTGGGCTACGGGATCCGGTTCCAGCTCCAGCGAGGACAAAAGCGACAGCGCGGCTTCCTGATTATTGCAGACCAGCACCATATCACAGCCGGCTTCCACCGCAGCCATCGCCCGGTCCGGATAATCACCGGCGACGCCGGCCCCGGCCATGCTGATATCGTCACTGAAGATCACGCCCTGATAGCCCAGTCGCTGTCTCAGGATCTGTTTCAGCCAGACGGGGGAAAATCCCGCCGGCTTCCCGTCCACCTGTTTATACACCACATGCGCCGGCATGATGCCGGGCAGGCCGTTCCCGATTAGCCGCTCAAACGGCACCATATCCTGCATCATAATGTCCTCGAAACGGCGATCATCCACGGGGATATCCAGGTGGGAATCCTCCCTGACACCGCCGTGACCGGGAAAGTGCTTGCCCACGGCCGCCATGCCGGCGGTTTTCATGCCGCGCATGAAATGCCGGCCCAGATCGGTTACGGTTTCCGGGTCACCGTGAAAAGCGCGATCACCAATAACACGGCTGATATTCATATCCAGGTCCAGGACCGGTGCGAAACTGAAATCCACGCCCGCGACGAGCAGCTCCATGGCCATCAGCCAGCCGGCCTTGCCGGCCATCGATCCCGCTTCCTCCGCATCACGCTCATACAGATGACCGTAACTGCGGCACGGCGGCAGGCGGGTAAAGGATTCCCGAAAGCGCTGCACCCGCCCGCCTTCGTGGTCCACCGCGATCAACAGCGGCGGCCGCCTCAAGGTGTGGATATGCCCGGTTAATGCCACAAGTTGATCGATATCCTGATAATTGCGGGCGAACAGGATCACGCCGCCGACGAGTGGATGCTGAAGCATTTCCCGTTCATCCGGCTCCAGCACCGGTCCGCGCAGGTCCAGCATGATCGGGCCGAGACTCATCCGCGACCGCCTTTATTGTTCATCGGTTTGTACATGCCTTGTCCGCCTGCACCGGTTTGTTTACGCGTCTTTCACATCCATGTGATCCCTGAGACGATCGCCCAGAATATTGATGGACAATACTACCAGAAAGATGGCCAGACCCGGCGCCAGGACCATATGCGGCGCAACCAGCATATAACGCATGCCATCCCGGATCATGCCGCCCCAGGACGGCTGCGGCGGTTGTATACCGATCCCCAGAAAAGACAGTGTCGATTCGGCAATGACCACCCCGGCCAGTTCGAAACTGGCCTGGACGACAAGGGGCGCCAGTATGAGCGGCAATACGTGCCGGAACAGGATCCGGCCGGCGGGCACGCCCAGCGCCCTGGCCGCCTGAACGTGTTCCCGTTCCTTCAGGGCCAGCACCTGTACCCGCGACAACCGGGCAAAACCGACCCAGCCGACGGCCGCCAGTGCAATCACCGCATTGGACAGGCCCGGTCCCAGGAGTCCGGCCAGGGCGATGGCCAGTAACAGGCCGGGAAATGCCATGAAGATATCGATCACCATCACCAACAACCGGTCCCAGAGACCACCGAACCAGCCTGCCGCAATCCCGATCATTGTGCCGATCAACAAGGATATGCCAACCACCGAGACCGCCACCGCCAGGGAAACCTGCGCGCCCGCCGCGAGACGTCCTGCTATGGATCGACCCAGATCGTCGTTACCGAGTATGGCTTCCTCTCCCGGCAAAGCCAGAATGTGTTCCAGGGAAATGCTCCGGATATCAATATTGATCAGTGATACCGCCGCGCCCGTTACCAGCCATACTCCCAGTATCAACAGGGCGAAACGGATCATGTCAGGCCTCCAGCCGCATACGCGGATCCAGACCGGTGCTGAGAATATCGGTAACAAGATTGACCAGGACGTAAACGGCACTGATGAACAGGACGCAGGCCTGTACCACGGGATAATCCCGCCTGTGAATGGCATCGATGATCAATCGCCCGACTCCCGGCCAGTCAAAGATGAATTCCGTCACCACGGCGCCGGTGAGCAGCGCTCCCAGCTGAATGCCCAGGATCGTAACCACCGGCAACAGTGCGTTACGCAGGCCGTGTTGCAGGATCACAGTGGCTTCACCCAGGCCTCTCGCCCGCGCCGCACGAATGTAATCCTCCCCCAGCACCTCCAGCAGGGATGCCCGGATCATGCGCGACTGCAGTGCCGCCAGCGCCGTACCCAGGGTTAATGCCGGAAGTATCAGCGACGACCAGCCCTGCATGCCGCTGACCGGCAACCAGCCCAGCCAATAGGAAAACAGCAGGATCAGCAGCGGGCCGAGCCAGAAATTCGGAATCGAAACACCGGCGACGGAAAACAGCATGGCGATGCGATCTGCCACACTGTTTCTGTAAACAGCGGCCAGGATGCCGAGCGGGAATGCAATACACAGAGAGGCCAAAAAGGCCGCGGCCGCCAGCGCCAGGGTAGCCGGAATACGCTGCATAAGCAGTTGCGCAACCGGCTCCCGCGAATGAATACCGATACCCAGGTCCAGGTACAGCAGCCTTCCCAGGTAATGCAGCCACTGTCCCAATAACGGCCGGTCGAGTCCCAGTTGCCGCCGCAGCTCCGCCCGGTCGGCCGGGTTCGCCCCTTCGCCCAGCATGACGTCGACAGGATCGCCGGGGATCAGATGCATCAGCAGGAATACGACCGTTGCCACGCCCAGCATGACAACGGCAGCGGCAAGCAATCGGGTCAGGATGTAGCGCGTCATCCTTCCAGTCTATTAAAGCGACAAGCTACTAGCTACTGGCTAGTGGCTAGTGGCTAGTGGCTCGTGGCTCGTGGCTCGTGGCTCGTGGCCATTCTACGTAATGGCATAGAACGTTCCGAATTTTAGCGGCAATCAGGGCTCGTGTGCCCGCAATCCGGGTCCAGTCCGTATCACCCTTTTGAGGTACATACAAAACCCCGCCGACAGGATAGAATTAGCCGATTTTGAGCAAATCGATGCATTGTGCCCGTTTGAGGCTTGTTCCTCGAACACGGCCACCCCTGTTACGAATTCCTGGGAGATGTGATATGGACCGTGTTTCCAGCTGGATCACTGTTATCGAACGGCATTCGAATGTTTTTCGACTGGCCGCCGCCCCTGCCATCCTTGTCATGATCGGTACCGTCTATCTCCTTGTTTATTACACCGGCGGCATCAAGTACGTCTATTCCCACTCCATGTACATTCCCATCATTCTGTCCGGGTTCATATTCGGAGCCAGGGGCGGTGTTGCCGCCGGCATACTGGGCGGCATTGCCCTGGGACCTTTCATGCCCATCGACGTTACCACCGGTGAGTCCCAGGAGCTGCTCAACTGGCTGTACCGGATGTTCTTTTTCATTATTGTCGGCCTGATCACGGGAGCCATGGTTTCAGCCCTTATCACCCATATCAAGCATGTGGAATGGCTCGCCCATCACGATTACAACACCAACCTGCCGAACCGCCTGAGCCTGATCAAGGCGCTGGAAGAATCGGGGATTAAGGAAGACCGGATGTACCGGAGTCTGATGGTATTATCCATCGAGAATCTGCAGAATATAATCGCCGGATTCGGTCTCGAATCCGCCGACCGCCTGGTAAGCGATGTGGTCCGGGATTTATCCGACCGCTTTCCGGACAGCTTTCTCTTCTTTCACCATCATCCCCAGCATATCGCCATTCTTGCCAAACTGACAACCCGGCAGAAAATCACGGACTTTATGGACGACATACTGGAAGTAATGAAACACCCGTACGAATACGAAAATGTACCGTTACACCTGGATGTCCGCATCGGCTGTGTCTATATGGCCGATAAGGCACATTCACCTACTTCACTCATCAATCGTGCCGAATACGCACTCAGTGAAGCCAGACAAAAAGTACACGATTATGATTTCTACGATGAAAGTATCGACAATAAAGGCACGGGATCCCTCGCTCTGCTGGGTTCACTGAGGAAAGCCATGGAAAAAAGCCAGCTGGAACTGCACTATCAGCCCAAGGTCGATATGAATAATAACCGGCTTATCGGCGTCGAGGCGTTATTGCGCTGGAACCACCCGGACGGAAAGATGATTCCTCCGGGCATGTTCATTCCTCACGCCGAGAACAGCAGTCTTATTCAGCCATTATCAGAATGGGTGCTGGAGACCGCCCTGAAACAGCTGGCCGAATGGAAACGCCTGGGTCTGGATTTGAAAATAGCGGTAAATATCTCAACCCGCAATCTTTTACAAAGCAACTTCGACAACACCGTAATGCATCTTCTGGATCAATACGGCGTTCATCATGAGGACCTGGAACTGGAAGTAACGGAAACCTCACTGATGCATAACCCGGAAGAGGCGCTGACAATGCTCAACAACCTGTCCGACTCCGGCATCTCCATCGCCATAGACGATTTCGGCACGGGTTATTCTTCACTACAATACCTGAATACCATATCCGCCTCGGTCATCAAAATCGATCAGTCCTTTATCCGTGACCTGGCCAAAAACAACAGTTCAAGACATATTATCGAATCGGCCATCGCCCTCGGCCACAGCCTCGATTTCAAGGTTGTTTCCGAGGGGATAGAATCGGGAGAGGATTACACCCAACTGGGCGAGATGGGCTGTGATTTCGGCCAGGGTTACTTCATTGCCCGCCCCATGCCTGCCGATCAGCTTGCCGGCTGGATGGAAAAACGCGAGGAAAATGTTTGATAATTACAAACCTGATTGTTAGTAACCCGATATCGTTCTATGGAGCCGTCGGCCGCATGGATGCGGCCGTCGAGCGTACAGGGATGTATTCACAGCGTGTTCCATAGAACGATATCGGGTTACTTATTAACTCCCTGGTAACTATGTAGTCCGGTGCATAACCTCTTCCAGACAAATACTAGCTTACGATCCGGTTTCCGCCTTCCCGTTTGGCCTGAAACAGTTTCCTGTCCACCTCCTTAATACAGTGATCAAGATCCTCCAGCGGCTGAAACTCCCTGACCCCCATACTCACCGTTACAACGAATTCACTGTCACCATATTTTATTGTCTTGTTCTGTATTGCATCACGTACACGTTCGGCCACTTTTACAGCATTCTCAAGGCCGGTTTCCGGCAGCATGATCAGGAATTCCTCTCCGCCCCAACGGGCACAGATATCCTGGGCCCGCAAGGCCGTGCTGACTTCCTTCGAAAATATTTTCAGAACGTTGTCACCGCAATCATGCCCGTATGTATCATTGACGGACTTGAACTCATCGATATCCATAAGGATGATACAAAAGAGCTTGCCGCCCCTGCGCAGGCGACTGATCTCCTGATACAAAATATCCTGCATGCGCCGCCGGTTGGGCAGTCCCGTCAACTCATCCGTATCGGCCAGTTCCTTGAGATGCTGGCTCAGATTGTCCATTACCAGTTCGGAAGTCGTGCGCAAAAACACGTAAAGAAAAGTCATTATGGATACGGACAGGTAAACCGCCAGGAAACGTATCTTGAACGCCTGGGAGTACTGATCCGGTTCAAATCCGGCCACGGGATGCCACAACAGCCATGCAGTGATTATAAACAGAACTACTACCGACATAACCCCGGCCCACAACCTTTGCACGAACAGCGCGAATATCGGGAAAACGAAATACCATAAAGGCCCCGTTCCTTCGGCGCCGCCGGTATAAAGTAAAAAAAGACAGAGCGCGGCAAACAGGAATAACAGGAACGTGTTCGTTATATATCTGTGCCCGGTAACACGAAGGTAAATATAACTGCATACAGCAAGCCCGGCAAAGATCAACAGAATGGCGGTATGCTGAAACCGCTCCTGGACATAGGACTCAATTGAAAATGCAACAAGAAATACCAGAGCAATCAGGCAGAACAACGAGGTCAGGCCGATGTTGCGCAGTTTCTCGGCGCCGCGGGAGGCATTCCATTTAAGGATCAAATGGCCCTGGGTTCTGTCCAGAACTTCGACGATTGACGCCGAACTGGCCGTTGTCTTTCCGGATTGATGGTTTGTCCGGGAATTAATATTTTCCGCCATATATGGTCTTCTGAAATTCTATGATGGTTTTTACCGGTAAATTTTTATCAGACACTCTCCCAGCAAAAGGTAATCTCAACCTTAGCGGATATGTTTTTATTGTACATGAATGGACGACAGGCTGATATCACCGTACCAGGCCGTGGCTGACTCGCCGGTATTATCGGAATCTGACATGATGCCGATTCCGACGATTTCCGGCGGCTTACGGCCGAAGGCCTGTTTATAATCATCCACAATGTTGCGTTTCTGTAAAACCCACCGTCCGGTTTTCTCCGGACCACTGTCCACGGCGATCATCCGCGTCTTGTCTGAAAAGGCGTTGGGTACGATACTATCGACCTCCAACTTGTTGGCCCAGATGTAGTTCAGTGCCGTGCCCGGGATTTCTTCATCGTAGAATACACTGGCGGCAACGCGTGCGGCTTTCTCGAAGAAACCGGCCCGGCTCGGCTCGAAGGCAAACGCCACATAAATCCTGGCCGGGTAGTCGTCGCCCGATTTTTCACCCGCATCTCCCTTCTCGTAGATATTGCTGACACGCCAGCCCCATTCGATGATCGGTGCCGTATTCGGGTCAATCCGCTTCCTCGCGATCAAACCGGAAGCACTATTATCGGTTTCAGCCCTGACCACAGTGACACCGTCAACCTGTTCCAGTCTGTAACGGCTATGCTGTTCGATATTCCGGAATTCCAGCGGCTGCCAGGCACTGTCCTCCAGTAATTGTAATTGCGAAAACTTCGGGATCAGTGTTTCCCCCATCAAGGCTGTAGAGATGACAAGGAGACTGGCTGTTGTGTATTTCATTCTCAAGCGCAAATGGTAACCGTCGTACCCGTCTCGATCAGATCGAACAGCTCAATAATATCGCTGCTACGCATGCGAATGCAGCCGTGGGAGCCGGGCTGTCCCATAGCGGCATCCTCCGGCGCGCCGTGTATATAAATATAACGTTCATACGAATCCACACTGCCGCCACGGTTGATGCCTTCCTCGGTTCCCTGCAGCCGTAATATCCTCGTCAGTATCCAGTCCCGATCCGGATAGTCATCACGCAGTTGCGCTCGGTATATCTCGCCGGTGGGTCGCCGGCCGACAAAGACAGTGTCCGGTTCGCAGCCTGCTCCAATCTTTTCCGTAATGAGGTGTTCGCCCCTGGGCGTGCACAGACTGCCGTCCTTCTCACCGGGGCCGTTACGGGCGGTGGAAACGGGATACTCACGCAACAGAGAATCACCTCTGTACAGGCGCAACCGTTGCTCGGGAATGGAGATGGTAATCCGGTCATCACTCATTGCTGTCATCCGACCAGTGAATCTGATTCAGATCGTCGTAGTTGCCGTCCATGGCCGGCTGATAACCGGCAAGGCGCCTGTTCATGATCAGAATATTATCCTCGTACCACAGAGGAACATAGGGCTTGATGTCATGCAGTCTTTCCTGCAGCTGAATGTAGACCCCGGCTTTATCCTGCATATTTTCCATATTTTCCGCTTTTTCAATCAGATGATCTACATCCGGATCAGCCAGTCGGCCGCGATTGGCGCCGGCGGGCGGCACGGAGTCACTGTGAAAAATAGTGCGATAGATATCCGGCATCTTCAGCCCGACCCAGGAAAGTGAATACATCTGGAATTTACCGGCCTTGATATCGCCATAGAACGTACCCCAGTCATAACTGCTGAGGACCAGTTCAATACCCACACGGGCCAGCTGTTGCTGGAAAATGGTGGCGATACGCAGACTGCGGGGATTGGTGGAAGTCTTGAAAGTCAGTTTGAGCGGCCTGTCCGCGCTGTAGCCAGCCTGTTTCAGTAATTTACGGGCGCGTTCCGGTGAATAACCCTCTCCATTGAGTCTGTCGTGCCCGGCCCAATGTTCCGGCGGCAATAATGACCGCGCCGGCCGGGCGCTATTACGAAACAGGTGCCGGATAACGGGCCGCACGTTTATGGCATGAGCAATGGCTTGACGCACCCGAAGATCCCCGGTCAGCAGATCCTGTAGATTAAAGCCGATATAGGTGAACGTATCTCCGCGTACCTTTTTAATGCGGACTGATTCCTTTTCCCGCAGCCAATCGATCAATTCCTGGGGCAGCTCGTTCTGGGTGAGATCGATCTCACCGCTCAGTAATTTCAATACCCGTACGGTCTGATCCCTGACCGTGACAAAGCGAATAACCTGATGATCTTCAATGCGTGTCAATACAAGATTTCCATCATCAGACCGGGAAGAAAATCTTAATGGCCCACTGCCGACCGGTTTCTTGTTAAAAGAATGATCTTTCCTTATCAAATCCGCCGGCAGAATACCAATGGTCAGACGGCCGGGAAACAGGGTATCGGACCGGAGCAGATGAAAATCCACGGTGTTATCATCAATAACTTCAATGCGTCCTACCATATCGAGTGAAGTCCTGTGCGGCGAAGCGGCATCACGGGTAAGGACGGATTCGTAGGTGGCCTTAATATCACCGGCAGCAAGCGCCCTGCCATGATGAAACGGATTTCGATCCTTTTTCAATTGGAAGCGATAGTGCCGTGACGACAGCCTCTTCCAGGATGTCAATGATGGGACAAAACGATACTGCTCGTCGAACTCCACCATGCGGCTGTAGATCAACCGGTTGATGCGGGTGGAGACAGCATCGGTGGCATAGCGGGGATCAAGTGTCGTGGGCTCGGTGCTGATACCGAAGCGAATGGCTTCGTCGCTGTTATCACCATTATCGCCACAGCCTGCCAGCGTCACTAGAAGAACGCCGAGGACCAGACAGTGAGGTGTGAGGAGTAAGGAGCGAGGAGTAAAGCCGGTATAATTCATGACCCCTTACTCCTCACCCCTTACCCCTCACCCTTTCCGGAATAATGCAATGGATTCCACATGGGCGGTATGCGGGAACATGTCCATGACGCCGGCTTTCTCCAGTGTGAAACCCTTGTCATGCACGAGGATGCCGGCATCCCGTGCCAGGGTGGCGGGATTGCAGGAAACGTAGAGGATTTTCTCAACGTTCCTCGTGTCCAGTCGCTGCAGGATCTCCCGCGCACCGCTGCGCGGCGGGTCCAGCAGTACCTTATTGTAATCCTGCCGCAGAAAGGATGCCTGCAATTCTTCCTGATACAGGTCGGCCAGGCAAAAATCAGCATTTTTAACGCTGTTTAGTTCAGCATTGCGGACGGCTCTTTCCACCAGTTCAGCATCACCTTCCACACCCGTAACACGATAAACATATTGCGATAACGGCAGGGTAAAGTTTCCCAGGCCGCAGAACATATCCAGAATGGAATCGGACTCTCCGGGTTCCAGCAATGACAGAATCCGTTTCACAAGAACGCGATTCATGGCAAGGTTTATTTGTATGAATTCCAGTGGTCCGAATGACAGAGTCAGATCTTCCTCATCGAAGCGGTAGAACATACTGTTGCCGACGTCACCGGGAGTCAAAGGTGCCACTGTGTCCGGTCCGCCGGCTTGCAGATACAATGTAACCCCGTGTTCGCGTTCAAACATCCGCATATTATACAGGTCACTCTCATTCAGGGGTTGCAGATGCCGGATGACCAGGGCCGGGTGCCCGTCACCCACAGCTACTTCGATCTGGGGAATACGGTTATAGATGCTCAGGCCGGCAATCAACTCCTTCAACGCCGGCAGTAGATTGCCGACTGCCGGATGCAGCACGCCGCATTCATCGATGTCGGCAACAAAGGAACTGCGTTTCTCCCGGAATCCCACAAGCAGGCGTTGCTTTTTAAAGACGTACTTCACGCCCAGCCTGGCCTTGTGCCGGTAACCTCGCACCGGCCCCATGAGTGGCTCCAGTAACACCCCCGCTTCAACCCCGCCGATATGCCGGAGTTGCTCCACAAGAACCTGTTGCTTGAATTCAATCTGTGCACGGGGCTCCATGTGCTGCAGACTGCAGCCGCCGCAGGCATGGAAATACGGACAGAAGGGTTCGATGCGCTGCGGCGAGGCCTGCAGGATATCGACAGCTTCGGCCTCATCCCGCTTTGAGCGCGTGCGCAGATAATTGAGGCGTACGGTCTCGCCAGGCAATGCGTTGTCAACAAAGACTGTTTTGCCATTGATATGGGTGACGCCGCGCCCTTCGTGGCTCAGGGATTCTATAGTTGCTTCTTCGGGTTCAGGGAGTTTTTGCGTTTTAGGTGACATCTTGATTAGTGAGGAGCGAGGAGTTAGGTGTGAGGAGTAAAGAGTGCCCTTGCGCAACGATGTTACTGGAGTATAGCCTTCACCAGAATAACTGCTTTGATAAACACTGAGTAGTCATACCTTGCCCCTTACGCCTTACGCCTTACGCCTTACCCCTTACCCCTTACGCCTTACGCCTTACTCCTCACCCCTTACACCTGACTTGTAACTACTTATCCCATGCCTGAAGAAATTCGATCAAATGGGGCTTG
>JBBDSH010000071.1:51644-59209 GCA_040905045.1 Gammaproteobacteria bacterium
CCTGACTTGTAACTACTTATCCCATGCCTGAAGAAATTCGATCAAATGGGGCTTGTCCTCGGCTTTCAGCATCTCCCGAACACGGCTGCACTCGTCCTTGTAGCGTTCCGGCGTCAGCAAACCGCGCATGAGATCGAAGCGCAGGTAAACCAGCCAGGTGTTGAGGACATCGGTTTCGCAATAGTCACGGATGGCATCGATGTTGCCCTCAAGGTATTGATCCCAGACCTTCCCGCCGCTCATACCCATCTTGCCGGGAAAGCCGAGCATGGATGCGATCTGATCCAGCGGTGCAAAGGCCCGATTTTCATAGCCCGCCAGAATATCCATGAGATCGGTATGTCGTTCGTGGAAGCGGTTGATGTAATTGTTCCAGCGGTAGCTTTGATCGTCATTGCCGGTTTCCCAGTAACGGCGTGCCTGAACACCGTGCAACAGGGCCCGGTAATGCAAAACCGGCAGATCGAAACCGCGGCCGTTCCAGGAAACCAGTTTCGGCGCATAACGCTCAATGCCCTCGAAAAAACGTTCTATCAGTTCGGCCTCGTTCGATTCGGTCGTGCCCAGGGTCCAGAGATTGAGTTTGTCGGAAGTGCTCAACAGGACGGAAACGGCAATGATCCGATGCAGATGCAGGCGCAGAAAGTCGGAGTTGCCGTCGGTCTCCTGACGGCGCCGGCTGAACATAACCTCCGCCGTTTCCTTGTCGGAAAGACCGTCTAGATCAAACAGCCTCCGGCCTGTTTCCACGTCGGGGATGGTTTCAATGTCAAATACAAGTATGTTCATAGTTATTATTATCAGTGACGGACTTGGCCGGTAAGGAGCGAGGAGAAAGGAGTGTAAACAAACCATGGCGTCACTTTACTCCTCACTCCTCACTCCTTACTCCTTACTCCTTACTCCTCACTACTTAAATACCCCGGTGGATAAATAGCGATCGCCGCGATCGCAGATAATGGTGACGATGACGGCGTTTTCCACTTCCTGTGACAGGCGCAGTGCCGCGGAGATGGCACCGCCGGAGGAAATCCCGGCAAAGATGCCTTCCTCGGCGGCGAGACGCCGGGTCATGTCCTCGGCCTCGGCCGGGGTGATGTCAAGAATGCGGTCCACCCTTTGCTTCTGATAGATCTTCGGCAGATAGGCCTCCGGCCAGCGGCGGATGCCCGGAATATTTTCATCGCCTTCCGGCTGTACCCCGACAATTTGTATCTCCGGGTTCTTTTCCTTGAGGAAACGGGACACGCCCATAATGGTACCGGTTGTGCCCATGGAACTGACGAAGTGGGTGACAGCACCATCGGTATCACGCCAGATCTCCGGGCCGGTGCCCTCGTAGTGGGCGCGGGGGTTGTCGGGATTGGCGAATTGATCCAGGACCATGCCCTCGCCGTCGCGTTCCATCTTTTCGGCCAAGTCGCGGGCGCCTTCCATGCCTTCCTGTTTGGTTACCGGGACGATCTCCGCGCCGAAGGCGCGCATGGCCGCCTGACGTTCCACGCTCATATGCTCGGGCATAATCAGCACCATGCGATAACCGCGGATGGCCGCCGCCATGGCCAGGGCGATACCGGTATTGCCGCTGGTGGCCTCGATCAGGGTATCCCCGGGCTTGATCTCGCCGCGCTCCTCGGCGTGCCTGATCATGCTCACAGCCGGCCGGTCCTTGACGGAACCGGCGGGATTATCCCCTTCCAGCTTCGCCAGCAGGATATTGGTTGTATCCCCCGGAAGGCGCTGCAGGCGTACCAACGGCGTATTGCCGACACAGGATTCGATAGTCGGATAGTAACCGGCGTCTTTTCCGTTGATGACGTTTCTCCTCGTGATTCGGAATTCAGTTCTGCGGCATCAGGCTGCGCGCCATGATAATAGCGTCCTCGCGCCCGAAACTGGCCGGATAATAATTGCGCCGCACGCCCACATCATCGAACCCGGAACTCCGGTACAGTTGCTTGGCCGGATCATTGGACGGACGCACCTCGAGGAAAGCGGAATCCGCCCGGTGTTCAACGGCAATGTCCAGCATATAATCCAGCAACCGGCGCCCCAGACCCATACCGTGTGTATCGGGATGAATACACAAATTGAGAATGTGACACTCGCCCACCGCTACGGACATGACGCAGTAACCTTCCAGAACACCATCCCTTTCCAGCACCCAACAGCAATAACCCACCCGCAGACAGTCACGGAAAATCGTCCGGCTCCAAGGGAAGTCGTAGGCCCGGGTTTCAATAGCCAGTACATCCGTCAGGTCCTCTTCAGCCATGGGCCGGATATGGATAAAGGCTTCTTCGACGACGGCACTCATTCACTGTCCCCGTAATATTTTCATGGCAAACCCGAGATCCTGCCACGACTTGCGTTTCTCCCGCGGCGAACGTAACAGATAGGCGGGATGATAGGTTACGACCACCGGTACCCGGGGTTCCGGATAGTCATAACACTTGCCCCGCATTCTACCTATGGGCGTATCCACTTTTAACAAATTTTGCGCGGCAACTCGACCCAGGGCAACTATCAGCCGGGGATTGACAAGTTCAATCTGTTTTTTCAGATAGGGTTCACAAGCGGCAACCTCTTCCGGTTTCGGATCACGATTCTTCGGTGGCCGGCTCTTGAGAATATTGGCGATATAGACATCTTCACGCTGAAAGCCGACGGCTTCGAGCATGGCGTTCAGCAGCTTGCCGGCCCGGCCGACGAAGGGTTCACCCTGGCGATCCTCCTCGGCACCCGGCGCCTCGCCGATGAGCATGAGATCCGCCTGCCGGTTGCCGACGCCGAACACCGGCCGCGTGCGGGTTTTGTACAACTCGCAACGGCTACAGTTGATGACCTGTTCTTCCAGCTCGCGCCAGGCGGTGTCCTCATCCTCGATACCCGGCGCCAACGGGTCCGGCGCCACGGCGGGCGTTTCCATGACGGTATCCCGATGCACCCAGACATTGATGCCCATGAGCCGCAGCGTTTCCTGTTGCCGGCGGCTCAGGTTCATAATTGCGGATGCGCCCGTTCGGTGGTGTCCATGGCTCTGTTGACGGCGTTGACATAGGCCCGCGCCGAGGCGGCAACGATGTCGGTATCGGAACCGCGGCCATTGATGATGCGGCCGTCCTTCGCCACCCGCACCGTCACCTCACCCTGGGAATCGGTACCGCCGGTAATACTGTTGACGGAATAGAGCTGCAGCAGACAACCGCTGTTCACCACCGATTCTATCGCCTTGAAAACGGCATCCACCGGACCATCACCCTGGGCGTGGCCGGTCTTCTCCTCGCCATCAACGGCAAGGACAATCTCGGCGCTGGGGGTTTCACCGGTTTCCAGCACCGCCTTCATGGACAGGAAACGAATGCGGTCATTACCGGACTGCAGCGTATCCGCAACCAGGGCCTGCAGATCCTCATCGTAAATCTCGTACTTCTTGTCCGCCAGATCCTTGAAGCGCTGGAAGGCCTCATTGAGTTCCTCCTCACCTTCGAATTCGTACCCCAGTTCCTTGAGCCGGGTCTTGAAGGCATTGCGGCCGGAGTGCTTGCCCAATACCAGGCGATTGTCATGCCAGCCCACGTCCTGGGCGCGCATGATCTCGTAGGTCTCGCGGCTCTTGATGACGCCGTCCTGGTGAATACCGGATTCGTGGGCGAAGGCATTGGCCCCGACCACCGCCTTGTTGGGCTGGACGTGAAAACCGGTGATGTTGGCGACCAGACGCGAACAGTTGAGGATCTCCCGCGTGTCCAGCTCCGTATCGCAGGGGAATACGTCCTGGCGCGTACGCACCGCCATGACGATCTCCTCCAGAGCCGCATTGCCGGCCCGCTCGCCCAGTCCGTTGATTGTGCACTCCACTTGACGCGCACCGTTCAATACGGCGGCCAGGGAATTGGCCACGGCCAGGCCGAGATCGTTGTGACAATGCACGGAAAACACCGCCTTGTCCGAATTGGGCACCCGTTCCATGATCTGATGGATGGTCTCGCCGAACTGGGCCGGAACGCTGTAACCCACGGTGTCCGGGATATTGATGGTGGTGGCGCCGGCATCGATCACCGCCTCAATAACACGACAGAGAAAATCCAGCTCGGAACGGCCGGCGTCCTCGGGCGAGAACTCGACGTTATCCACATGATTCCGCGCGTATTTCACCGCGCGCACGGCATGTTCCACCACCTCGTCGGGGCTCATGCGCAGCTTGTGTTCCATATGGATGGGCGATGTGGCGATAAAGGTGTGAATACGCGAGGACGCGGCCGGCTTCAGTGCCTCGGCGGCGGCATCAATATCCTGTTCGCCGGTGCGGGCCAGGCCGCAGACGGTGCTGTCCCTGACCGCTTCAGCCACAGCCTTTACAGCCTCGAAATCGCCGCGGCTGGCCACCGGAAAACCGGCCTCAATGACGTCGACACGCAGTTTTTCCAGCGCCTTGGCCACCTGCACCTTTTCTTCGCGGTTCATGCTGGCGCCGGGACTCTGCTCGCCGTCCCGCAATGTGGTATCGAATATGTATAACTTGTCTTTCATGTCAGGCGCTCCCAAGAACCTGTCTTGGAATTCTGAGACGGGTTCTTAAACATAAGTATAAAGATAAACTGAAATCGTGCCGCCTGGCGACACAAAATTCACGGAATACTACAGAGGATGTGGAAGTAGATTATCTGCCCTGGACGGGCAGGAGCAGCAGGCCGAGCAGACGAGCGCGGATCGCCGGAGCAGGGCCGGCAACCGGGAAGGTATTCATCGCTGTCGTCTTGGTAATCATATTTCAAACTATAACGCTATCCGGGCCGGTTTGCCAATATTTATGTTTCATCGCCGCTTGAATCGCTTTCCGCCCCCTTGCGCTGAGCGCGGTGCCGCCGCAGCATCACCAGCGTGAATATGGGGCCGGATACGGCATAACTCAAGGCGATGAGAAACAGCGTCATGGGCGGATTGACGGCGATAAAGACAAACACCAGGACGATAACAGATACCGTGACGAACGGCACCCGGCCGCGCAAATCGAACTGTTTGAAACTGTGATAGCGGATATTGCTGACCATGAGTACGCCGGCAATCACCGTCAGCGGCAGGGCAAAGGCGACCATGCCGCCTTCCCGGCCGGGGAAGCCCTGGCTGTCACCCAGCCAGATCATGCCGGCTATCAGGGCGGCTGCCGCCGGGCTGGGCAGCCCCTGGAAAAAGCGCTTGTCGGCGCTGGCCGCCTGGGTGTTGAAGCGCGCCAGGCGCAGTGCCGCCGCCGCTGCATAGATAAAGGCCGCGGACCAGCCAATCTTGCCCAGACCGGACAGGGACCATTCATAGGCCACCAGCGCCGGCGCCAGACCGAAGGAAATAAGGTCGGAAAGACTGTCGTACTGGACGCCGAAATCGCTCTGGGTATTGGTCATGCGGGCGATACGCCCGTCCATGCCGTCCAGGATCATGGCGACGAAGATAGCGATGGCGGCCGCCTCGAAATCGCCGTTGATGCCGGCCACGATGGCATAAAAACCGGCAAACAGGGCCGAGGTGGTAAACAGATTCGGCAGCAGGTAGATACCGCGACGGCGTGGACTGGTCATTTTATCTCATTCAGCATGAACCGGGCGATTACAGTAGCAGGAAAGCCGCATTCACCGCCACACTAGTACCTCGACACAGGAATTATGATGAATTCAGCGCCGGACCAGGGCCTTTCCCGCAAGGCGCGGCGGCGCCGGCAGAGTGGGCCCTCTGTCAAGCCGGCACAACGCAGCGGAAAAGGCACTGGCTGCTTTTGGATTGACTGAATTCATCATAATCCCTGTGTCGAGGTACTAGGAAAGTGGAATCAGGGCTTTGCGGCACCGTTCGCACGTTTATGCACCAGCTTGCCGATGATGCCCGTGCCGGAATCGATGTGATCTCCCTGCTTTGCCTCCATCCGCGTGGATTCGGGCATATAGACATCGATCACACCGGCAAGAAACAGGAATCCGCAAGGCTGGCCCTGGCCGATACGGTCACCACACTGCAGGGTCAGTCTGACCATGAGTCCGGTCATTGCCATTCCCAGCGACAGGGTCACATCCTCGCCCTCATCCGTGCGGATGTGGTAGGTATAGCGCCTCCGGATACCGGGCTCCTGCGGCTTTGAAGACCACTGGTTCATTACCTTGCCCTCAATGGGGCTGCGCAGGGAATGAACATCCAGCAGGGACATATGGATCCGGCATCTGTGCGCCTCCCTCTCCAGCCAGGGATCGGTCACCTTTTCAACAGATGCTACCGTTCCGCTGGCGGGACTGACAACGGCCAGGGGAACCGGCGGCACTTCACGCCTGGGGTCCCGGAATACGAACACCACCGCCAGCGTGATTAACACCAGCACGGCGGCAGGCAGCCAGCCGACAAAGACCTTGGCGGCGACAATCAGGGCCAGCAAAGCCGCGATAAGCGGCCAGCCCTGACGCGCGATAACAGGATTACCGTTGGTCGACATAATCAGGCAATCGGGCTACGTCTGTACAACTGAACGACCGAAATACATCAGGCAAGGATAGTTATTCAGTTTTTGTCCTGATCCACAAGTTTGTTGGCACTGATCCACGGCATCATGGAGCGCAGTTTTGAACCCACCTGCTCGATCTGGTGTTCGCGGCTCAACCGTCTCTGCGCCTTCATGACGGCATTGCCGGTGCGGTTTTCCATAATGAACTCCCGCGCGAAACGGCCGTCCCGGATTTCGGCGAGGATCTCCTTCATGGCCCGGCGCGATTCCTCATTGATAACCCGGGGGCCGCGGGTGTAGTCGCCGTACTCGGCAGTATTGGAAACGGAATAACGCATATCGGCCATGCCGCCTTCATAAAGCAGATCGACGATCAGCTTGGTTTCATGCAGGCATTCGAAGTAGGCCATCTCCGGCGCATAGCCCGCCTCCACCAGGGTCTCGAAACCGGCCTCAATCAGGGCGGAAATGCCGCCGCAGAGGACGGTCTGTTCGCCGAACAGGTCGGTTTCCGTCTCTTCCTGAAAGCTGGTTTCGATAACACCGGCACGGCCGCCGCCGTTGGCGCTGGCATAAGCCAGGGCCAGTTCCTTGCTTTGACCGGACGGATCCTGGAACACCGCGATGAGGGACGGCACGCCGCCGCCCTGGGTGTAGGTGGAACGGACCAGGTGACCGGGCCCCTTCGGCGCAATCATGAACACGTCCAGATCGGCGCGCGGCTCGATCTGCCGGAAATGGATATTGAAGCCATGGGCAAAGGCCAGTGCGGCGCCCCTCTTGATGTTGGGTTCGATCTGGTTTTCATACAGGGCGGCCTGGTGCTCGTCCGGCGCCAGTACCATGACCACGTCGGCCCAGGCCACGGCGTCTTCGATGGATTTTACCGTCAGGCCGGCCTTTTCCGCCTTGGCCGCGGAAGCCGAGCCCTTGCGCAGGCCGACACAAACCTCGACGCCGGAATCATTGAGATTGTTGGCATGGGCATGCCCTTGCGAACCGTAGCCGATGATGGCCACTTTCTTCGCCTGGATCAGGGATAAATCTGCATCTTTGTCATAGTAAATATTCATACGCCTTT
>JBBDSH010000071.1:59309-98776 GCA_040905045.1 Gammaproteobacteria bacterium
GCCTGGATCAGGGATAAATCTGCATCTTTGTCATAGTAAATATTCATACGCCTTTTCTTCACCTTTAATTTAGCTTTCGGTTTATCCTTATTCTTATATTGACTGAGATCCGCCACAGAGGGGCACAGAGATCACAGAGTTAAAAACTCCGGCGGGTTGCCTTCTCAACTCTGTGACCCTCTGTGTCCTCTGTGGCTATAAAAATTTCTTCCTGCTGCTGACGAATCCCAACCCCCGAGCCACGAATTACGCCCGAATCGCCTTATCGCCGCGGGAGATGCCCGATACTCCCGTACGCACAACTTCGAGTATCAGTCGGTTGTCCATGGCCTGAATGAACGCATCCAGCTTGTCGCCGTTGCCGGTGATCTCCATGGTGTAGGTATTCTCCGTCACATCGATGATGCGGCCGCGGAAGATGTCCACCAGGCGTTTCAGTTCTTCCCGAGCGGGCCCCTTGGCGTTGACCTTGATCAGCATCAGTTCGCGTTCGATGTGCGTACTTTCGCTGAGATCGACCACCTTGATAACATCCACCAGCTTGTTCAACTGCTTGTTGATCTGTTCAATGATCTCGTCGGAACCCGTGGTGACGATGGTCATTCTCGACACCGACTCGTCTTCCGTCGGCGCCACGGTCAGTGATTCGATATTGAACGCCCGTGCGGAAAACAGACCGGCAATCCGCGACAGCGCACCGGCTTCGTTTTCCACGAGCAGTGAAAGTATATGGCGCATGTGTCAGGCCAGTTCCCGGTCCGTGGCCAGATGCATCTCGTTCTGGCCCTTGCCGGCGGCGATCATGGGATAGACGTTTTCGGTCTGATCGGTAATAAAGTCCATCAACACAAGGCGGTCTTTCATGGCCAGCGCCTCCTTGATGGCGCCTTCCACATCCCCCGACTTGTCTATCTGAACACCGACGTGGCCGAAGCTTTCCGCCAGCTTGACAAAATCCGGCAGCGCTTCCATGTAGGAATGGGAATAGCGCTTCTCATAGAAGAATTCCTGCCACTGGCGCACCATGCCCATGTAACGATTATTCAGCATAACCACCTTGACCGGCAGGTCGTACTGCAGGCAGGTGGACAATTCCTGAATGCACATGACCAGCGAAGCCTCGCCGGTGATGCAGGCAACTGTCTCCTCCGGAAACGCGGCCTTGACGCCCATGGCCGCCGGCAGGCCGAAGCCCATGGTGCCCAGACCGCCGGAGTTAATCCAGCGCCGCGGCTTGTCGAAATGATAATACTGGGCCGCCCACATCTGATGCTGGCCGACATCCGAGGTCACATAGGCATCACCGCCGGTCAGTTCGTAGAGTTTCTCGATCACATACTGCGGCTTGATGATCTTCGACTTGCGGTCATAGCCCAGGCAGTCAATGCCCTGCCATTCGCGGATCTGTTCCCACCAGGTCTCCAGCGCCGCGGCGTCGGGTTTTTCCTTGCGTGCCTTTAATTGCTCGATCAAATCGGCAAGAACATGCCTGACGTCGCCGACGATGGGGATGTCCACGCGCACGTTCTTGGAGATGGAAGACGGATCCACGTCGATATGCACGATCCTGGCGTAGGGACAGAACTTCTGCAGATCGCCGGTAACACGATCATCGAAACGCGCGCCGATGGCGACAAGCACATCACAGTGATGCATGGCCATGTTGGCCTCGTAGGTGCCGTGCATGCCCAGCATGCCGACAAATTGTTTGTCCGTGGCCGGATAGGCGCCCAGTCCCATGAGAGTATTGGTGATGGGGTAACCCAGCATGCGGGTCATGTCGGTCAGTTCCTCATGGGCATTGCCGAGGATGACGCCGCCGCCGCTATAGATCATCGGCCGTTTGGCGGACAGTATCAGTTGGGCCGCGCGCTTGATCTGGCCCGGGTGGCCCTTGACCACCGGCCGGTAGGAACGCATCTCCACTTGCTCCGGGTATTCGTATTCACAGACATCGGCGGTGACATCCTTGGGGATGTCCACCAGCACCGGGCCTGGGCGGCCGCTCATGGCGACATAGAAGGCCTTCTTGATGGTGCTCGCCAGGTCGCGCACATCCTTGACCAGGAAATTATGCTTGACGCAGGGCCGCGAGATGCCGATGGCGTCCACTTCCTGGAAGGCGTCATTGCCGATCAGGTGCGTGGCCACCTGGCCGCTGAAGACAACCAGGGGAATGGAGTCCATGTAGGCGGTGGCGATGCCGGTAATGGCATTGGTAACGCCGGGTCCGGAAGTCACCAGGACGCAGCCGGGTTTGCCCGTGGCCCGGGCATAACCGTCGGCGGCATGGGTCGCGCCCTGCTCGTGGCGGACCAGGATATGCTGAACCTTGTCCTGCTTGAACAATTCGTCGTAAATGTGCAGGACTGCGCCGCCGGGATAGCCGAAAAGGTGTTTCACCCCCTCGTCTTGCAACGACCGGACAAATATCTCCGCACCACGCAGTTTTTCTCTGGATTGACCCACCCGTGATTCCGCCTGTTAATGTCTGACTAAACCTCGGGAAAGTACTGATTTTCCTGACTCAGGTCAAGTTGTGCTTTGCACAACGAGTCCGACTTCGCTCTTCCAGAACCTGTCTCAAGATTCTCGACCAGTTTAAAGCCGGTTTCCGCCAGGGCTGTGACAGACCGTGTGCCGCAGGGATAGCGGCACTCGAGCGTACAAGGACGTATTTACAGCGTGTCTGTCACAGCCCTGGCGGAAACCGGCCTGGATACGATTTCGGAGCACGACTTCAGGTATCCGGCCCGGATTTTCCACACTCGGCGGCATCATGGGTTAACATACGCGCCTTTCAATCCTTAACCGAAAACAACACCCATGCGCACATCCAATCTGCTCCTGGCCACGCTGCGGGAAGCGCCCGCCGACGCCGAAATCGTCAGTCACCAGCTCATGATCCGGGCCGGTATGATCCGCCGGCTGGCGGCGGGGATCTATACCTGGCTGCCGCTGGGCCTGCGCGTTGTGCGCAGGATAGAAAATATCATTCGCGAGGAAATGGATCGCACCGGTGCCCAGGAGGTCCTCATGTCCGGCGTACAGCCGGCCGAGTTATGGCAGGAATCCGGCCGCTGGGAGGAGTACGGCCCGGAACTGCTGCGCCTGAAGGACCGGCACGAGCGGGATTTCTGTCTCGGTCCCACTCATGAGGAGATCATCACCGATCTGGTAAGGCATGAGGTCCGCAGTTACAAACAACTGCCCGCCAGCTTTTATCAAATCCAGACCAAGTTCCGGGACGAGATCCGGCCGCGTTTCGGCATCATGCGGGCGCGGGAATTCATCATGAAGGACGCCTATTCCTTCCATCTGACGGAGGATTCCCTGCAGGAGACCTATGAGCGGATGTACGCCGCCTACAGCCGCATCTTCGACCGTCTGGGTCTGAATTATCGTGCCGTCGAGGCGGATACCGGCGCCATGGGCGGGCAGGCTTCCCATGAATTTCACGTCCTGGCCGAATCGGGCGAGGACGCCATCGCCTTCAGTGACGCAAGCGATTACGCCGCCAATGTGGAACTGGCTCCCGCCGCCCCTCCGGCCGTCGACCGTCCCGCCCCGAAAGAGGACATGCGGCAAGTGGATACACCCGGCGCGCGGACCATTGCCGACCTGGTCAATGATTACGGCCTGCCCGTGGAAAAAACCGTCAAGACCCTCATCGTCCACGGCAAGGACGGCGGCCTGGTAGCCCTGCTGGTGCGCGGCGATCACGAACTCAATGCCGTCAAGGCGGCCGGGCAGCCGGAAGTGGCGACACCGCTTCAGTTCGTCGGCGAAACCGAGATCCGGGCCGCCGTCGGTGCCGGACCCGGCTCACTGGGACCGGTGAATCTGCCCATTCCCTGCCTCATCGACCAGGCCGTGGCTGTGATGGGGGATTTCGGCGCCGGCGCCAACGTGGACGACAAGCATTACTTCGGCATCAACTGGGAACGGGATGTACCGCTACCGCGGGTAGCGGATCTGCGCAACGTTCTGGAAGGCGAACACAGCCCGGATGGCAAGGGCCACCTGGTTATCCGCCGCGGTATCGAGGTGGGACACATCTTTCAGTTGGGCACCAAGTACAGCGAATCCATGAAGGCCACCTGCCTGGATGAAAACGGCAATGCCGTAACCCTGACCATGGGCTGTTACGGTATCGGCGTCACGCGCATCGCCGCCGCCGCCATTGAGCAGAATCACGACGAACGCGGCATTACCTGGCCGCAGGCCATCGCCCCGTTTCAGCTGGCCCTGACCCCCATCAATATGCATAAATCACAGCGCCTGCAGCGGGCGGTGGAGGAGCTTTATGAGCAATTTATCAAGGCCGGCATCGATGTGCTGCTGGACGACCGGCGTGAGCGACCGGGGGTCATGTTTGCGGATACGGAATTGATCGGCATCCCGCACCGGCTGGTGTTCAGTGAAAAGGGCCTCGATGCGAGCACTCTGGAATACAAGGGACGAAGTGACAGTGACAGCAGGGACATTCCCCTCACAGAGGCCGTCGTTTTCATAAAAGAACTACTCCATGATGAATAAAGATAGTTAATAGATTGATCTCGCAAAGGCGCAAAGACGCCAAGATCTTTTTTCTTTGCGTATCTTAGCGGCCTTAGCGGCTTTGCGAGAATCTATCTACCTGATTTCAAAACCATTGAACTCCTCCAACGGCACTTCCTGCCAGTCCAGCTTCAGGACCTTCGCCAGCGTCGGTCCTCGCTGCAGCCAGTTGCGGAACTCTTCCAGAACCGCCTCGTCGCCCGTCACCACGCCCTCGACGTCGCCGTCCGGGCGATTGCGCACCCAGCCGCTGAGACCGTGCAGATCCGCCTGTTGTTTGGTTGCCATACGAAATGACACACCCTGCACGCGCCCGCTGACCTGAAAGGAGAATGTTCGCTGCATAATGTTGCTCACCCGCCCGTTTGTCGTCGTTTAAAGACAGACCGGCCGTTCCGCATCGGGATTTTCGGAACGATCACTCTGAATGTAATCTGAATTACGCCACGAAACCGGTTTTTATAAATATAATAGGTTGTTTTATAGTGCCTTTTATTGTTACCGGATTCCCGCCGCAGACGATCCAGCCCGGCAATCATCCGTTTTTGCCCATTGCATCACAGATTTTATCGATAAAAACCAGTGCCTTGGAACAGGAATTGCAACTTCTTCCGCATTAACGCCATGGATGATGTTCAAAATTCGAAATAATAACCAAGGTATCCATTGCCATGACGGAAAACAAACAAGACCTGCCCCTGAGAAAAACGCGGGCCGGGCAGAAGATGGAAACCCGGCCGCTCCATGTGGAGGAATGGCTGGATTCCCTGCCCTACATCGATTTCAACAAAACCAGCCGTATCCTGGAAGAAGCGACCCGGGCCACCAATCTGGAAGCACTAAAACCGGACGTGCGCCTGGAGCTGGTGGAACTCTACAGCCGGCCCTACCTGTACTATGTGGATTCCCAGATCCGTACCGGTGCCCAGCATACCCTGCATTCCATTGAAACCATGCAGGCGCAGATTGACGTGCTTAAACGTATTGCCGTCAATCTGGCCTATGCCGCCAGACTCGCCACGGAAGAAGCGTTGAAACAGAAATCACTCTGGCGCAAATCCAGGCCGCCGCTGCAGGCCATGCTCTTTAACATGAACTATCTCTCCCATGCACTTGTATTCAGTTTCCAGGAATACACACCGGCGCCGAAGAACGTCTGGAAAGAACTTCATTTCATCTATGACTTCGCCGCCGATCTGGCCCAGGAAAATGCCAGCCTGGCCCTGCCCGCCGGAGACACGCGACACAAAAGCATGTCAATTTCCCAGGCCTACAAGCGTATATTGCTTGCCACGCTGGCGGATCCCTACCACCTGCCCTTCGGGGCCATCTGGGAGATCCATGAACAACTGTTTTCCTGGACGGATCTCACCAGCATCCGGCCTTTTTCCAGGGTCCCGGATCCCGCCGGTCATTTTGTCATCAATCCGGACAGTGACAAGCCGCCCATTCCCTGCAACAAGTTCAATCAGGATAAAGGCAAGGAGCGTTATCTCCTGCTGGATGCAACGGCCCTGACACGCCTTGTGCATGACAGGCTCGCGGCCTGGAGCGGTAAACCGCCCGGCGATCTGTCTTCACTGTCACCCTATTACGCGGAGTTGATCCTCAAACACCTGTCCCGTGCCTGGCACCTGCCTCCCAAACGGCTGTTACCGCGCCACCAGAGCAGCGGCAGCGTGAGTATCGCTTACGGCGTTAATGCGGCCCACTTCTTCTTCAATAACGAACAGGGTTTTCGTCCACCGGTCAGGGCGGAATCGGAGGAGATCATCGCTGGAGAGCCGGTTTACGATGAAGACCAGGACATCACGCCCGACCATAATCACAAGGTCGACACATGGGCACTGGTTGACCAGGGAACGGGCGGGATAGCCCTTGGCAGAGAAGACAAGCCGGCCATCTCCATTCGCGTGGGGGAACTGGTCGCCATCATGCCCGCACGGGATCGTTCAACCTGGTCCGCCGGCATTATCCGCTGGTTGATGGCACAGCGGGACGGCACGCACAAGATCGGCCTGGAGATTCTGTCCGATTCCGTGCAGCCCGCTGCCATCCGCGCCGGCAGCGGCAGCGAACTGGACCGGCGTTACCGCCAGTGCCTGCTTGTCATGGACGAATCAAACAAACAACCGGCATCGGTGATCGTGGCCAAGGGCCTGTATATCAGACAGCGGGAAATGGAAATCGTGGCCGCCGGCAAACACCGGCATATCCATGCCGGAGAGTTGATAGAAGCCAGCGTGGCCTTCGAGCATTTTATTCCGGAATAGAAACCTTGTTTTCCAGAACCTGGCTGAGAGGAACGGAGAGTGTGTGTTTGAGGTTTTCCTTATATTCGGCCAACAGGGTGTAAAGGGATGCCAGCTTGTCGTCCGTTGACCCGCCCGCTTCCTGATACGGTAACGGTAATTGTTTCGGTACTATTCGATGCAGATCCAGAACGGTAACGTCGTCCATGTCCCTGGATAACAGCCAGTCACCATTACTGTTTTTCTGAACCCAGTCGGCGGCGTGCAGGCATTCCATGATGTCATTCAGTCGATGCTGGGGTATTCGCATGCCCTGTTTAACCATATCAGGGAATCCGATGGCCCGACCCTGCTTTTGCGCCTCCCACAACAGGGCGATGACACGATAGGCATCCTCGAATCCCCAGTCTCCCTCCTGCCGCCCGGTCTTTTCGACAACGAACCTGAAGGAGGACAGACAAAAAGTAATATGCGCACCGAGCAGCAAAACAACCCAGGATGTGTAGATCCAGATCAGGAAGATTGGGATCACCGCCAGTGCGCCGTAAATAGTCTCATGAGTGGGGACGGTCCTGACATAGATGCCGAAAGCGTACTTTGCCAGTTCGAACAGTACCGCAGCAACGATTCCTCCGGCGAGGGCGTGCCGCCGGAGTACGAAACAGTTGGGGACAAGAATGTACATCAAGGTAAAGGCGGCTGTCGTGGTCATAAACGGAAACCAGGACAGCATTACCTGTTGCAAGCCCTGAACGCCGGCCACATCGCTGAATAAAGGCAACGACAACAGATAGGAAGAAGTCAGCAGCCCAACACCCAGAAGCAGGGGGCCCAGAGTGATTATCGCCCAGTACACCAGAAAACGGGCGACGGCACTGCGACGCGCACGAACATGCCAAATGGTATTGAAGGCGTTATCGATAGTGCTCATGAGCATAAGCGCTATGACCAGCAGTACCGTCAGACCGGTTACTGTCAGCTGGGAAGCCTTGCTGGAAAACGTTTGCAGATATTCCTGGATGGTGTCGCCGAATGTAGGGACAAAGTTACTGAAGATGAACGTCTGAACTGTCTCTCCGACCTTCTCGAACAGCGGCAGTCCCTGGAGAAACGCCAAGGCGACGGTAACCAGCGGAACCAGCGACAACAGGGTTGCATAGGCCAGCGAGGACGCGATCTGCATGCCCCGCTGTTCGTAGAATTGGCGAAAAAAATAACGGGTGAAGTAGAATAGCCACTCACATTGCCGTTTTATCCATTTCAGGTAGCGGTTATTCATAGAAACAGGTCCCGGGATATTGAGATGATTCCGGCAAGAATAGCACTTGGTGAGCACAGGAGGTAAGACATGAGTATCACGATTTACCACAACCCCCGCTGTTCCAAGTCGCGGCAAGCACTGGCGCTGCTGCAGGAACGGGGCTTCGAGCCCGAAATCATCGAGTACCTGAAAACGCCGCCCGACAAGGCGACCCTGAAAACAATCCTGTCGCTTCTTGATCTTGAACCTCGGCAACTGATGAGACGCAAGGAAGCCGTCTACAAGGAACTGGCACTGGATGACGACAGTCTCGGCAATGATGACCTGATCGAAGCCATGATTGATAATCCCGTCCTAATCGAACGGCCGATTGTCCTTGCCAACGGCAGGGCGGCCATCGGCCGGCCGCCGGAAAACGTTCTGGAGATCCTGTAATGCCGGAGATACTGGTGCTTTACTACAGCCGTCACGGCAACGTGGCGGCTATGGCTCATCATGTCGCGCGGGGCGTGGAATCCGGCGGCACCTGCAGCGCCCGCCTGCGCACCGTACCGCCGGTATCACCGGACACCAAAGCCGGCATAAGCGACATCCCCGAATCGGGGCCGCCCTACGCCACGGTCGACGATCTGAAGGAATGCATCGGCCTGGCCCTGGGCAGCCCCACACGCTTCGGCAACATGGCCGCACCCATGAAGTATTTTCTCGACGGTACGGCGGCATTGTGGGCTTCCGGCAGTCTTATCGGCAAACCCGCTGCTGTCTTCACATCCACGGCCAGCATGCACGGCGGCCAGGAATCGACGCTGTTGTCCATGATGCTGCCGCTGCTGCATCACGGCATGCTGATTCTGGGGCTGCCGTATTCGGAACCGGCACTGGCCGCCACCCGCAGCGGTGGCACCCCTTACGGCGCCAGCCATGTAGCCGGCCCGCAAAGCGATACCCCGTTGACGGAAGAGGAAAAGAAACTCTGCCAGGCCCTTGGCCGACGCCTGGCGGAAACCGCCGTCGCGCTTGCCCGTGAGGAGTAAGGCGTGAGGTGTGAGGAGTATTATCAGGGCTTAAAATCTGAATGCTCTATTACACCTGACCCCTCACTCCTCACCCCTCACTTTCCAGGAATTCACGGACAAAAGGGACGGTGATTTTCTTCTTCGCGGCAAGGCTGGCCTGATCGAGACGTTCCAGGAGTTGAAACAGACTGTGCATATCCCGCGGAACGCGGCGGACGATGTAGGCGATGACTTCGTCGCTCAAATCAATACCGCGCAAACTCGCGCGTTGTTTCAGCGCCGCCACACGTTCCTCTTCATCCAGCGGCTGCAGATGAAAAATGATCGCCGATTGCAGCCGCGATTGCAGATCCGGCAGTATCACAGGCAGCCCCTTCGGACTCATGGCCGCGGTCAGGATCAATGATCGATCATTGTCCCTTATGCGGTTGAAAAGATTGAATAACGCCCGTTCCCAGCCGTCATCGCCGGCCACCTCCTCGAGATCGTCGATACAGACCAGATCCAGTTGCTCCAGTCCTTCCAGCAGTTCCGGCGCCAGGTTTTCCCGCTGCCCGAGGGGAATATAGGCACCGCGGCCGCCGTCCGCGGCAACACGGGTGCACAGGGCCTGCAGTAAATGACTCTTGCCGGTGCCGCGTTCTCCCCACAGATAGGTTACGGTCGGCCTGCCTGCAGTGACGAATTCATCCAGGTGCTCCAGCACATGCCGGTTTTCGCCCGGCCGGTAATGTTTCAGCTCATGGTGATCAAAATGCTGGAAGGACAGCGGGATCTGGACTGCGCTTTTTTCCATTACGGCGTATAAAAATCACTGTTGATATAACGGGCATGGACATGCCGCAGCAATACCGTGATAACGGCGGCAAGCGGCAATGCCAGCAGCACCCCGAGGAAGCCGAATAACTGGCCGCCGGCCATGACGGCGAAGATCACCGCCACCGGGTGCAGGCCGATACGCTCGCCCACCAGCCAGGGCGACAACAGCATACCTTCAATGGCCTGACCGATACCGAAGACCAGTCCCACATAGATCAGCGGCAGGATTTCCTGAAACTGAATCAGGGCTACAATGCCGGCGACTGTGATGCCCACGATACTGCCCAGATAAGGAATAAAGCTGATCAGGCCCGCGCCCAGGCCGATTAGAAGCGCAAAATCCAGGCCCGCCAGCCAGAGGCCGATGGAATAAATCAACCCGAGAGACAACATGACCGTCAACTGCCCGCGCATGAACTCCGCCAGCATGCTGTCGCATTCCGATACTACCCGGGTAATACCGGCGCGGTAGGCTTGCGGGATCAATACCCGGACAGTGGCGACCAACTTGTCCCAGTCGCGCAGGAGGTAGAAAGTCACCACCGGGACCAGCACCAGATAACTCAGCCATGCCAGCAGCCATTGGCCGGAAGAACCCAGGCCGCCGAGAATATACCCGAGGATATCGCCCACATTGCGCCAGTTGTCCTGCAGGGTTTCGCGCGCCGCTTGCAGATTGATCGCCGCCAGTTCCAGACCGAACCGCTCCGACAGCAGGGGCAGGAATTTCGATTGTATCCAGTCGATGGCGGCGGGGACACGCTTCATCAGGGTCAGCAGTTGATCCTGCAACAGAGGGATCAGGATCAACAGCAACAGCAGGGCGAGCATAATCATGATCAGGAACACGATAACGACGGCCAGGGTTCTTGTAATTCTGTATTTCTCCAGCCGGTCAACCACGGGATCGCCCAGGTAAGCCAGGGTGGCGGCTACAAGAAACGGCGTCAGTACCGGTGCCAACAGATAGAGCAGCCAGCCGGTCAGTAACAGAACCGCCAGCAACAGCCATTTCTGGGCGTCAGTCAACATGATTCAAGGCAGCAAACGGTAACTGTTGCCGCTAACGTCCTGAACCGGCTCCATAAGACGTCCCAGGGCAATGGCCTGCCTGATTGCAAACTGACCACCGTGGGCCGTGACCGCAAATCGGACACGGCCAGCCTCGGCCTGTTCCACCTGGACATCGGTGACTGAACTGAGGGAACGCAGATAGTCCAGTACCCTGGCGTATTGGCCGGCGGCGGTAATGTCATTCACCTCAACGGAGATTGTGGCGGTCCGGTCCGACGTATCAGATCCCAGGAATCGCGAAGCCAGCAGGTCGGCCTGCCCGTCCACGCCCTCATCCATCACCATATCCCGCAGGCTGCCTTCCGTGGTCCAGCTCGAGGCTGTGCCGTCAATGTAGCTGGTCCACTGTGCCTCCCAGATATCCGATGGTGATGAGATAACCTTGCCGACGAGGACGGCATCGGCCTGATATCGCCTTGATGCCTCCATGACCGGTTGACGGAAGCCGCCCCAGATATCGCTGACACCGAGACCCGAGGTATCCTGCAGATCCATGAGAGGGAAAATCAACGCGATACCGCGCCGGCGCGCCCGTTGGTCCAGGATACGGATGTACTCGGGATCCTGCTCCATGCTTATCAGCCGCCGCCCCGATTCGTCCTGAACGGCAACCCAAACCAGGGTCATCGGCCTTTCCTTGCCCCAGACCGGCACACCCAGATTCCGCAGCGCTTCATTGAGCGTGGCTTCATCGAATTTTACCCGGAGCGTCAAACCGCCGGTAACCGGGGTTTCCCCATTACCGGTATTATTACCGGTGTCCCTGGTATAGCGATATTGCTGCAGATAGTCTTCGGCATTTTCAATGACAGGCAGGAGTGAAGTTCGCTGTGAAGCAAATCTGTCACCGGTGACCTTGGTCAGGACGGCACGCATGGCGGTACGAACCGCCGCCATTCTGTCTTCGGCCAGTTGATTCTCAACATCCACATCCGCCTCATACAGAGCGGTCATTCTATATGCGTACGCCGGCGCGGCCAGAGGTAACAGAAACAGCAAAAAAAGCAGTTTTTTCATAAATATCAAGCTATGCAAGTGACGATAACAAGTCAAGGATTGCCGCGGCAGGCTCCGCTCTATACTATTGCTCATCATGAAAAACGGTAAAACTTATACCTATACAGATGCAGGCGTCAGTATTGATCGCGGCAACCGGTTAGTCGAGCGGATCAAGCCCCATGTCAGATCCACGGAGAGGCCCGGCACACTGGGCAATATCGGCGGCTTTGGCGGGTTGTTCGATATCGGCAGTCTCGGCTACAGCAACCCCGTCCTGGTCTCCGGTACCGACGGTGTCGGCACCAAACTGAAACTGGCAATCGAATATAACCGGCATGACACTATCGGCATTGACCTGGTGGCCATGTGTGTCAACGATCTGCTGGTTCAGGGGGCGGAACCGCTTTTTTTCCTGGATTACTATGCCTGCGGCAGCCTGGATGTGGATGTGGCCGAATCCGTTGTCAAAGGCATTGCCGAAGGCTGCCGGATTGCCGGCTGCGCCCTGACCGGCGGTGAAACAGCCGAGATGCCGGGAATGTACCAGGGTGCCGATTATGATCTGGCCGGTTTTTGTGTCGGCATAGTTGAAAAGGAAAATATTATTGATGGCAGCACGATTGTTTCCGGGGACGTGTTGATCGCAATGGCCTCCAGCGGCTTCCATTCCAACGGCTATTCACTGATAAGAAAACTACTGCAGGATACCGAGACAACCATCGACAGCAAACTCGGAGATACCGGGATTATTGATTTGTTGATGGAGCCGACACGGATATACGTCAAACCGGTTCTGGAAATTCTGAAAAACATACCGGTGAAAGGCATGGCGCATATCACGGGCGGCGGCCTGATTGAGAATATTCCCAGAGTGTTGCCCGATACTGTTATGGCCAACATCGACTGTCATACCTGGCAATGGCCGGCGATATTTCAGTGGCTGCGCGATGCCGGAAATATTGATGACATCGAGATGTACCGGACATTCAACTGCGGCGCGGGTTATGTCCTGATCGTGGCAGCCGATGAAGCCGATAATCTGATCGGCGGATTAAATGAACAGGGGGAACATGCCTGGCTGCTGGGCCGGATTGAAACCCGTGCGGCCGATCAACCAGCGCTCGTGCTCTCCGGTGTCTAGCCCGCATATTGCACGAGGGATCGCGGATGCTCGCGCAGCTCGCAGCGTGATCCGGCGCCGCTCTGGAGTGAAAATCGTAGCAGGGACTACGACTTGAGTGAAGAGCAAGCCGGGCGCGCGAGAGCCAGCGAGCGCCGCGATAGCGCGAAGTGGAGGGGGACGAATTGTACTTCAATGCCTTACGCCGGATTGAGACCAAACTTTATGATTAAGCACGCTTTTTTACCTCCACTTCGCGCGCCCTCTTGCAATATGCGGGCTCAATCGTTTATTTCTCCTTCCTTCCCGATAACTGCTGCACGGCCGACAATATGCCGCGCAGAATGTTGTATTCATTCCTGTCTAGTTCCGCCCGGTTGAACAACCGTCTCAGGCGCCGCATCAGGCGCCTGGGTTTGTCCGGATCCAGAAACTCGATGTCGACAAGGGTTCGTTCGAGGTGCTCATAAAAAAGCGCCATCTCTTCCGTGGTTACGGGTTGATAGTCTTCGTTCCTGGAGGATGCCGGTTCGGAAGTCTGCATGGATTTGCGCAGTTCATAACAAATAACCTGTACGGCGGATGCGAGATTCAGTGATGAAAAATCGGGATTACAGGGAATAGAGATAATTCGATTACAGGCATTCAGTTCCTCATTGGTCAGACCGATGCTTTCCCGTCCGAAGACGAATGCGGTGTTTTCAGAGCCCGAAGCGCAGGCGATTGCCTGCTCCGCCGCTTCCCCGGGTTCAACAACCGGCCACGATATGCTGCGTTCCCGGGCGCTGGTTCCGAAGACAAGCGTGCAATCACGGACCGCATCGAACAGACTGTCGCACAGTACCGCGTTTTCAAGAATGTCGTCAGCGCCGGCCGCCCTGGCCGTCGCCTCGGCCGAGGGGAATACCTTTGGCACAACCAGATACAGATTTCTCAGGCCCATGGTCTTCATGGCCCGGGCCGCAGCGCCGATATTACCCGGGTGCGTGGTTCCGGCGAGAATAATCCGGATATGGCTTATAATCGATTGTTCCATATTTACCTGTAGTCCGGCTTCACTGACTGTCGGGCGGCCCGTACAATATCATTTATCAAGTCGACGGAGTCCAAGATGAATCCAATGCTGAATATCGGCATACGTGCCGCCCGCGCCGCCGGCGATCAGATCATACGCTATATGGATCGTGTTCAGGATCTGCCCGTCCACAACAAGGGCCGCAACGACTTTGTTTCGGAAGTGGACAGGCATGCTGAATCGGTCATTATTGACACTATCCTCAAGTCCTATCCGGACCACAGTATACTGGCCGAAGAAAGCGGCGAACAGGGTAACGGCGACTACCAGTGGATTATCGATCCGCTGGACGGCACCACCAACTATCTGCATGCGTTCCCCCACTTTGCGGTTTCCATTGCATTGAGAGTCCGCGGCGAACTCAGTCAGGCTGTCATCTACGATCCGCTGAAGCAGGAATTGTTTACCGCCAGCCGGGGTTCCGGTGCATTTCTCAATAACCGCAGAATACGGGTGAGCCAGCGGAAATCCCTGGACGGCGCGTTGCTGGGAACCGGCTTCCCGTTCGGGGACAGCGACAGACTGGAGGAATTCATTGAATCCTTCAGGGCCATATTCCCCATGACATCCGGCATTAGACGCGCGGGCGCTGCATCCCTTGATCTGGCGTATGTTGCCTGCGGCCGACTGGACGGGTTCTGGGAATATAATCTCAACGTCTGGGATATCGCAGCGGGTGTCCTGCTCGTTGAAGAGGCGGGGGGGTTGGTCGGAGATCTGCATGGCGGCTCCCGTCACCTTGAAAGTGGCGATATACTTACGGGCACACCGAAAATATTCGGGGGAATGTTCAAGGCAGTGACCGCCGGACAACTAATCGATCCGTCTATTCATCCGGAATAACAGCATGCATACAAATATGGGTTGTGCATGGCTGATAAGAATATAATATTGATGATCTGCCAGTTTGGTCTGCCGGTCCGGGGACTCAGTCCTTATGGCGACGCCCTGATTGAGGCACTTCGACTCAACGAACGGTTTCGCGTGCTGCCGGTCGATTATGCTGCCCCATATCCGGGCTGGCTGCATCCCGGGGGGGCTCATAATAAATATGAACAAGGACAAATTCACTGGGCGAAGCCGCAGAGCTGGAACCGTGCCGCCCACATGCCGGGGGCAATTGTTCATTTCCAGCACTGGCTGAGCCCCATGGCCATCTACCTGACACCACTTGCAAGATTGGCCCGGAGGGCGGGGAAAAAGATTGTCATTACTGTTCATAACCCTGAAGCACACGAATCCGCCACATCCCTGCCGCTGGACAATCTATTCCTTAAACAGGCCGACCGCCTGATTGTCCATGACAGGCAGGGAATGAAGATACTCAAAAAACGAATGGGATGTGCGTTTGATGACAAACTTATTGAGATCATCCCACACGGTATTACGGTCCGGAAGCAACCGCCTGCACCAGAACCGGGTGATCATGCCCGCCTCGGGCTGGATCCATCACGGCGTTATATCTGTATGTTCGGTAACCTGCGTGGCTACAAGGGGATTGATATCCTGCTTAAGGCATGGACCAGTTTGGTCGGGCAAATTGACGATGTCGATCTGGTCATCGCCGGACGTCTCTGGTCCGGCAAGTCCGGCCCCGCCAGGATCATGGCACGACTACTGGGTAGCCACAGCCAGGAAGACTTGATCCAGAAAGCACTGTCACAACCCGTTTTATCCGGTCGAGTGCACTTGTGGGAAGGCTTTCAGCCAGATGAGAAATTGGATACACTTTTGCGCCTGTCCGAAATCGCTGTCTTTCCCTATAGCCATTTCTCAAGCCAATCCGGAGCGGCCTGCCGAGCTGCAGGTTTGGGTTGCCCGGTACTAGCCAGCAATATCGGCGGTCTGCCCGAACTTGCCATCAATGAAAACTGGCTGGTGGAACCGGGAAATGCCGGAGCTCTGGCTGCAGCCTTGGAAAGCTTCCTTACAAACCCTGCAGCCTTGATTATGGCCAGGCAAACACAATTACAACGGGTACGGCCGATGTCCTGGGAAGTAGTGGCGGAACGTCATGCTGATCTTTATTGTGAGCTACTATCGTAACTGGCAGGCCGTAGCAGAAAACACTGACTGGGGAACCATCGCCTTAGGGCATATAACAACCAGACTGGAAAATATTTGAAATAGCCGACCTCACAATGGTAGCGCTCCGGTTGGTGCAGCCATCTGAGGTAATACTCTTCCACACTGAAGCCATGCTTCTCGAACAACGGACGCATCTCTGCGTAATGCAGTACCATGGGATTGCCGACGTGTCCACGCATAAAAGGCGATGTCAGATTGGGTGTACCCAAATAACATATTCCTTGTTCAGTCAGCACCCTGCGTATCTCGGAAACATGTCGATCATGATCACTGACATGTTCTATGACATGGTGGGACAGAACTACATCGAAACTCCCGTTCGGAAACGGCAGGGATTCTGATATACCAAGACATCGACGTAAATAGCGGTTTTCCTCTCTGCAACTGTCTTGTATATCAATACTGACAACGAAATTTTCTCGGAAGAAGTACGCACTGATATCTCCATTACCATAACCAATATCCAGGATCCGGCAACCACTCGGAGCACTACCCAAGGCATGCTTGAGGAAAGCCTCTATCATTCTGGCCTTACGTCGACGGTTCAATCCAACCACTGGTTGCGCTCGTAGTCTCATGACCGCCCCCTGCCTTGTTTGCCAACCTGAGTCCTGATCGGGCCAAAGACACGGAAGGCCTCGGCGATCGCCCCCATGAGACCAATGAGAAGCTGTATGGCAAATGATGCCAGGGCATAGGCGAAGGCAACCGAAGCGTCGACCCCGTATCCCTGCATTAACAGGATTATCGTCCCTTCTCGCAGCCCGACACCGGCCACTGTGATTGGCAACAGGGAAACCAGTAATGTTAGCGAACGTATCCAGGCAATAGCCAAAAGACCGAGACCCAGCCCCATGCCCTCAGCCAGTATCCAGGCGCTAAGAATAAATAGTGCGTAACCAAAAAGGCTGAAGACACAGATGCCGAGGATTTTCGCGCCGGAGATATTCTGGTAATCATTCACAGCCTGAAAAAGCTTTTCGATAAGCGATTTCATATAACCGTGTCTCCTGGACAAAGGCCGCAAAATATTCTCAAGAAAAACAGCAGAGGCTTTATGCAAAAAAGGTAATAGCATAACAGTAGAGGCTATTGCGCCGCCCCATGAAACCGGTAGTAATATACCCGCCGGTCCACCCGTTTTGTCGGACTCGTACAGGAGTATAAGCCCAGCGCTGATGAACAAGGTTAGTATGGAGATGAGGTTTTCGAATACAAGGAGAGCCGCCGCAGCATGGCCTGAACCACCAATCTTATAGTGATGCCAGCGGACAGCCGCGGCCGCACCTCGCGGAAGCGCGATAGTATAGAAGCGTGCGATCAGATTGATCCGAAGCAGTTCCGGGTAACCTAGCTGCAATCCCGAAGCATGTGTGGTTAAATAAGCTATCCATGCCCTTACAAAGACGGTGCCACAGACATTGATCAGAAAAGCCAATAAAAACAATCCAGGATGAATCTGGTTCAACGTTATAAACAGCTTTTCGAAATCCACGACGTACAAGCATAGTAATAGCAGCAGCAGCGAAACCAGAACCTGCGAAAGCGTCACCATCCATGCCGGGATTTCCTTCAACATTTCATTTCACCCTACTGCCTGGCTATTGCGCCACATATGGCACCATAGGTCGCCAGCAGAGAGATAGCATCGCTGATAACACGAGTGGAGCCAATATAGCGTTTATAGAAACGTTCCGCCCAGGTTCTTTCTTTCATGGCCTCAAGTTGACGTCTGTTCGGTTCAAAAGGCAGTCCTGTCAGTGCCCGCCCCAGAGCCGGTGCCAATTCGTTCTCAAGCCAATCATCCATAGGACTGTCGATAGCGGCCAACTTCGGCTGATAAATCACTTCAGCAGGAAGAAGTTCGAATCTCTCGGCCATTTGCATGAGGCATAGTTTACCCGTGTCAGCGAGACTATCCTGTGCTTCCTCCCGCAACATGGATTCCGGTATGGTCGTTGTAAATTCCCGCAGGTCGGGATGATTATAAGGCGACTGGATGTTGACGCCTGCCACGTCCATTGCCGCCAACAGCTTGGCCTTGTTGGGAGAAACAAGACTCTTGGAAATATAGCCGAGTCGCTGAATGGGTTTGTCGACATGTTCCCATGCCAGTCGTTGCACTATAGAATCCGCGTCCTCAGCCTGCGGTGGATTATCCCCGTTCCGTAGTGCCGATAACGTTACCATATCCATTGCCCTGAATGTCAGGAATGCGCGGACAGGCATATCATGGTTCATTGCTCTCAATATACCCATAGCTACCCGGTAAGGATGGCCTATGCTCCGGTCCAGAACGGCGTTTCCCAATACAGCTATCAGTAACGACTCTATAGTGTCGGGGATTTTGGGCAAGCGTGAAAACAACCGTGTTCGCAGGTATGTCCCCGGGTAACCAAGAAAGAGAGCGTCACAGCCATCCCCTGAAAAGGCTACAGTTATACCGTCATCTCGCATAACCCGGCATACGTGTGTCGTCTGGATGACATAGTTCGGCCAGTTCGTGGGCTGTACATATTCCTCTGCATAATTATCCAGCCCTGCAGCAATAATATCGGGAGTTATATCCACCCAATTGTGCCTGAACTCAAGAGTATGAGCCATGTTGTCCACATGAGGTTGATTGTATTGTGTATCCTGGTAGCGGAATGAATAAGTATGAACATTTTTTCCAAGCCGCTTCAGCAATGCGGCAACCAGTGCAGAGTCGAAGCCCCCCAGCAGAACACCCACATCATCATCGCGCGGCAACTGATCACGCATACAATTGAGTAATACCTCATAAAGTCCATTCAGCACATGATCCCGAGAGGAGGCATTCCTCCTGTGATTGCCGGAAGAATCTTTTTTTTGCTCCCCAACCTGCGCGTTTCCCCGGTCGTCCAGAATTATTTTTCTTCCGGCCTGCAGTTGAGTTACTCCATCAAAAAGTGTACGGCCATCAGGGAGGAATCCATATATCAGGAGAAAATCCTCGAGTGTGCGATCCAGGTGAGGTTTCCCCAGTATTCGGGCACAGACCAGGGGATGAGTTGCAAAGGCAATCTCGCCTTTGTGATCCATATAGAACGGCTGACGATTGCCTGCCGGATCTCCGGTCACACTAATACCGCCCTCCTGAATGCCGGTAATAAGAAGATAGGATCCTGCAGGACGGTTCATGCCATGATCGGATATCTTTCGGGCATTCAGTATCTCTCGTGTCCAGTCATCCAGATCGATGCAATCAGGTTCTCCGACCTTGTATGCGGCGCCGAATAACAGGACGAACATATGATCCTTTTCCCTGTATGAAACAAGCCTGTCCTCACAAGACCAAGCCAGGCTCACGAATTTTGACGGGTGCACGACCGATATCTGCCCACCATTTCGGGAGAGGCTTCTCTTCAGCATAAATTCCCTTTCTGCTTCCGGCCGTTGGCTTCCGGCCAGTCCCGCCACCCTGTTCATACCTCCCCCTGCACCGGATGTGTCCGTTCCGGCTCAACTATATGCTTTATTATATCAATGTTTTTCCAGGCTCGTTCCCGGACCGCTGGGAGACGATCTTGCAGATGCGCACGATAATCCGACAGATCATGCAGCAATCTGACCAGGGCGGAAAATAACCCGTCAGCGGTCATATCCGCGTTGCTGAGAACCCATTGTTGTAGATCCAATTCCCTCAGAATACCCTCGGTCTTGTGACTGTAGCCTATCGCGAGTACGGGGATGAGGCTGTCAAGAGCAGCAATATTTGCATGCATCCGGCTACCGAGGAAGGCGTCACAGGTAGCGATTATGGCCTTAAGCTCCTCCGCCCTGTATTCATTCTTGATCGAGGCCGGCCTTGTGTTCATTAATTTCATAACGGCCTGGATAGCACTCCTGTCATCGGCACCGGAGCGGGGCCCAAAGACATGGGGAAGGAAGAGAATCTGGACATTCAATTCAGAGGAAACCCTGTCCAGAGCCCTTGAAATTTCGGCTACACTGTCCGTGCCTGCATCGTTACGAATATGCCTGTTAATGTTATTGATTAACAGGGCGCTGAGAGAAACACCTAGCCGAAGTTCGCCATCGGGTTCCGGCACAACCTCTAATTCAAGAATTTCCCTGGCTCGGTTCGGCGGGGATGATTTCATCAGGAAAGCAATATCTGCCGTTCTTACAAGTGGACTGCATGGACTAAGTGCTTTCACGTATTTCTCACTAATACCTTCCCTGACAGTGACCATATCCGCCCGTGATAGAACCCGGGTGGCCAGCCGTGTCAGTCTCCTGAAAGGACCGATAGACTGGGCACAAATAATATTTGGTCGTTTCAGAATCTGAGCCTGTAGCAGAGGCAAAAAGTGCGATAAGCAGACTAGCGGACCATAGTCTTCAGTCAACATATCACCGCTAAGATCAATCACCATATCCGAATCGATCATAGCCTCGACCTCCCGGCTGACAGGACAGATGCGGGGACTTAAACCCGTCAGACGCAACAATAGCAGAACAATAAGCTGTATCACCGCCAGTGGGAGATTGCGCCTGTAACATTTCAAAACGACGGCATCCCTGTAATACGACCTGTCTATGGAAGGGAATGGACTGGCAATCATAACTTCCATGCCCGGCCAAGTTTCCCGCAATAATGTCACCATGGTTTGTTGCATGGCGGCATCACCCTTGTTCCTGGAACTGTATGTTCCGGTCAATATTACGCGCATAGCATGAAATCTACAGGGTTGATCAAATCAGATCGAATCGGGGAATACCTTTCCATGTATTTCCTGAAGTATGGACCTATCGGGCATGCATTTGAAAACTCATCAGCTATCATCATCCCTTTTGTCTATATTGCTGTACATCAAAGTTGTTACTTGTTCCGATACAAGACCGATCATAAACACAAGTATTGAGCTGATAAACAACAGCGCGCTCATATTGGTGAATCGTGACATAGTTATGTATGTGTAGGCATAATAACTGAGGCCCGTTACGAAGAATAAAAAACTGACGGGCACAAAAATCTTCAATGGTGAATACAACGTTCCAATCTTGAATATAATAAGGAGAAACCTGATGCCGTCACGAATTGGACGGAGATGACTCTTTCCGATTCGGATTTTTACGTCTATAGGAACGTAAGTAACACTGTAACCTGCACGAAAGAAAGCCATGGTTATACTGGTTGGATAGGAGAATCCGTTTGGAAGAAGGTAGAGAAACTGCCTGAAAACATCAGCTCTTACAGCCCTGAACCCCGAAGTCAGATCCATGATGGAATGCCCGGAAATCCTGGTGGCCAGGAAGTTATAAAGCCGGTTTGCAAACAGCCTGCCAAGGTTAGCCTGACCACTGTTATCCCTCGATCCAACGACCATGTCGTATCCTTCTTCAATCTTGTCCAGTAATTTTTGGATATCTTTCGGCGAATGTTGCCCATCCGCATCCATGAACACCAGTATATCTCCGGAGGCCGTCCTGGCGCCTGTTTTCACTGCCGCGCCGTTTCCCATGCTGTAAGGATGGGATATCATGACATCCGTGTTATTTTCTTCCGCAACTTTCACCGTGTCATCATCCGAACCGTCATTAACAACGATAATTTCTGCATCACTGTATCTTTGAACCAGCTCGGGCAAGAGGCGTTGAAGCCCTTCCTGTTCATTCTTTGCAGGGATAATAATACTTATCGACATGTCAATATTGCAGTTAGGGGTGTATTCGATGCTTATCGTTTTAATTTATTAATTCTTTCCTCCAGATCATTAATCTGGTTTGTAAAGGCAACATAATCCATCGGGTCTCTTTTTATTATATCTTTTAGAGTCATTAGGGTCTCTTCCGACTCCTCTACTCTCTCTAATGCTATAAGGATTTTCAACTTCAGTATATACATATTCGGCTGAGGATTATTTCTGATGGCCTCATTGATATTCGCAAGCGCTGACCGCGGATCGCCGTATTCAATCGCAAGCACGGTCGCCACTTCATGTAGCAGAGGTCTATGACTGATGAATTCAGGATTATGCGCCAATATTAAAATGAGTCTCATCAGATTACGAATGTCAATATCAGGGCATCGACCCTTCCTCTTCTGCGTAACAAGCGTATCCAGTCCAACCAGGGAGGCTAACCCCTCCGGTTCGGCCTTTTCGGCTTTTCCGTATAGCTCTTTCCATTCTTCATCGGTATAGATATTATTTTCCAGGCAATGATCGATAGTCATCAACTGGATATCCGGATATATATCATTGGGTGAAAAGTCCTTTATCCGCCTGTATGTATCTTTTGCCTTATCATATTGTTCCAGCCTCATATATGCGTTAGCCAGATTTTCAACAGCCCGATGCGACTGTGGATGCTTTTTTGCCCATATTTCTGCCTGAATTACCGGTTTCGACCAGAGATCGGCTTCCAGATAAGTAATAATCAAGGCCAATGACAGATATCCCGCTGCAAAAAGTCCTGCCATTCTGCGATTCAGATATTTTGAAAAGATCTCGACAAATCCCACAACTACAAAGCACAAGCCGAACAGAGGCAGATAATTCCTGTGTTCAAAATATAATTCAAGCGGCAAATGGCTGGCTTCCAGTATATGCCCTGCAAAAAACCACAAAAAACCGAAAGCGATGAGGGGGAAGCTCTTCCTTGCATAGAGGCTTGCGGCGATTATTGCTGATACGAATACCACAGCCAGGGCCGTGGCAGGGGGTGAGAAGAAGTGCCTGGATGCCACAAAATCATCATTGTACAGACCGTACGCTCCCAGCTTGGGGATAAGAATCTTTCCGAGATAATCGACCAGTACCACCGCTTGTGTAAGCAGCCTTTCTCCCATTGAGAATGGTCGTTTATCATAAGACTCCAGGGTATGTCCCAACTTATATGAGAAATAAAAAGCAAGCAGAATCAGAGGAAGAGCGAGAAATATCCACGCCCAGCACCGCCATTTAGCATCCTTGAAGATAGAGGGATGAATAAAAACCTCGATGAGCAATATAAAAAGCGGCAGAAGTATGGCGTTTTCCTTGCTCAGCACTCCTAATATCAAGGCCATACCGACACTCAGGCCCATACCCAGGAGTCCCCTGTTGCTCCGCCCGTCACCGTACCTGGTTCTAAAATACAGATAACCCAGAATACCCGATAGAACGAAAAAGGTTGCCAGCATATTCATACGCTGGATTGCGTAGAGGACGGTCGAGGTCTGGATGGGATGCAACAGCCATAAGCCGGCGATGAAGAGACTGTAGAGTCCCGCCCTGGATTTTGTGAGTGACATCCTTGAAGTCAAAAACCGTGCCAGCAGATAGACAAGGAGGCCATTGGCCAGATGAATTAACAGGTTGACGATCTTGAAGGCGGCGGGATTATCGGGCCAGGCTTCATACTGCAGGGCAAACGTCAATAACGATAACGGTCTGCCAGCATTACCGGTGGCTCCGCTGAAAATAAAATAGCCATGACCGAATTCTTCAACGAGCCCCAGGTCCGAAAAATTAACATAATCATCCAGGAGAAACCGGCTGTCCAAGGCTTGATGATAAACCAGTACCGTCAATCCCAGCAGAATGGATAACTGAACAAAAGGCCCGGCTCTATTCAATAAACGGGTCATATAATTATTATTGTGTATTGATATACAGCTAAAAAAAAGGCCACCATGCAGGTGGCCTTTTCACAACCGTCAAAACAGACCAGGATATTACTTGCAGGAACCCGGCATGTATTTGGCTTCTATCTGATTGGCTATGGCGCCTGCCGCACCTGCGTCATTACCACAAGCCCAGGTATTACCGCCGTCTTCGGTTTCAATAGCAAATGTTTTTGCGTCGATTGCCGCAGCTGCGTTGTTACCGAAGGTGGCTATGACCTGAATGGTGCCGCCACCGCCGTTTGTAAACGAGATGCCGCTAACGTACTTGCCGGCCGTGGTACCACCCATAAGGGTCGGCGTAACGCCGCTGAAATCATTCCCGGAAGCATAGTATTCCGCCAGAGATGTCTTGAACTGGGAAGTCAGGGAAATACCTTCCGAGACCTGGGCACGGGCGGTGTAGTCCTGATAGGAAGGAATGGCGACCGCGGCCAAAATGCCGATAATGGCCACCACGATCATCAGTTCGATGAGGGTAAAACCCTGTTGCATATTTTTCATTTGAATCAACTCCTTAGTAGATTGCTTTAACTGGATTTTTTTACCACACCCGGCGATAAAGCGGAAACCGGGATTGCTATTTGTATAATCAACTATCGTGCCAAACATCCGGACTCGGCCTTTTTACTTATCATGCCCTTGATTTTCAGATAGTTATAGATGTTCCAAGTCGTATTTGTCAATACACGGTAGCGCATTCGTAACCGAGGATCATCAGGATCTTCGTCAGAAAGTGACGAATTACGTCACCTTGCGGCCCCGGTAAACAGCCGGCAGGCTATTCCAGATCCAGTTTCTGCAGGCGATAGCGCAGCGCCCGGAAGCTCATCCCCAGAAGGCGTGCCGCGGCGGTTTTGTTCCATTTCGTTTTCTGCAAGGCATCCAGGATGACGTCTTTTTCCACCTGCTCGAGATATTCATCCAGGTTCATCTTCTTTCCATGCCTCGCATTTTCCTTTGTGTTCGTCTCCGCCGAGGGAAGTTTCAGGTCCTCAACATCAATCCGGCCGTTCTCGGACAGGGTCACCGCCCGCTGCAGTATGTTTTCCAGTTCCCTGATGTTGCCCGGGAAGGAATAGTCAAGCAGGGCATCCATAGCCTGCTGCGAAAGGGTTGGTTCCGTCTCATGGTTATCATACCGCTGGGACGAGAGTATGTGTTCAACCATTACCGGTATATCCTCGGTCCGTTCGCGCAGCGGCGGGATAGCCAGTTCAATAACGTTGATTCTGTAAAACAGGTCCTGCCTGAAATGGCCTTCCTCGACCAGCCGCGTCAGATCCTTGTGCGTGGCACTGAGGATACGGACATCCACCGGCATCTCTGAATTCGCCCCAATGGAGCGCACTTTCTTCTCCTGAATGACCCGAAGCAACTTAACCTGCATGTGGGCGGGCAACTCCGCTATTTCATCCAGGAATAATGTGCCGCCGTTGGCGGCCTGAAACAGACCTTCCTTATCCGTATCGGCACCGGTAAAACTCCCCTTCTTGTGGCCGAAAAACTCACTCTCCATCAGTTCCTGCGGAATGGCTCCGCAGTTGACAGGCACAAACGGAGCCCCCGCCCGGGGGCCCTGCTCATGGATCAAGCGGGCGGCCAGCTCCTTACCGACACCTGATTCACCGCTGATATAAACGGGGGCCTGGCTGCGGGCCAGCTTGGCGATAGTAACCCGTATATCATCCATAGCCTGGCTCTTTCCGATCAACCTGTTATCCGTAACGAGATTCCGATTGGCCAGGTTCAGCGCCGTATTCACAAGCTTTCTCAGGACCTCCAAATCGACGGGTTTTGTTACAAAATCAAAGGCGCCCGATTTCAATGCTGTTATCGCGGTCTCCATATTCCCATGTGCGGTAATGACGGCGACGGGCATGTCCGGATAATGCTTCTGCACATAGGAGACAAACTCAACTCCATCACCATCCGGCAGGCGCATGTCCGTCAGGCAAACATCGAAATCCTGTTCCCTGAGACAGGATTTGGCGCTTTCCAGATTGGAAGCGGAGGTACACCGGATATTCATACGGCTCAGAGTGATATCGAGAAGCTCCCTGATATCCGGCTCGTCATCAATGATCAGTGCGAAGTTCTCGTTCATCAGTTCAGGCTATGTTGTTTTTCAGGATGTGAAAACGTGATACGGAAACAACACCCGGAACCGGTATTCTCATGCAATGTCAGAGTCGCCTGATTCGACTCACACAGTTCCCTGGCAATATATAAACCCAGGCCGCTGCCCTTGTCGCTGGTGGTGAAAAAGGGCTCAAAGAGTTGTTCCGCATCCCCGGGCTCTATGCCATTGCCATGATCAACAATATCGATTAACGGCCTTTCCGATTCATCGGTTTTTGAAACAGTTATCTCCACCAGCGGATGCTCCCTGCTGTATCGTATGCCGTTTTCCAGCAAATTCAACAAAACCTGGCGCATCTGTTCCGGATCAAGCCGGGCATGGACCCCGTGTGCCGGGGCATGAACGCGGATGTCCGATGGCTGGAGCTGATTCGTTTGTATGAATTCATCGACAATCGATTGCAGCCATTCCTGCAACTCTATCGATACCGGCAGGGCCCGGTTGCGCCGGCTTATACTCATTACATTTTCAACGATCCTGTTCACCCGGTGCGAATGTTCATCGATAATACTCGTCAAACGCCTGTCTCCACTGTTCAAGCTGTCGGACTCGGACAACAGTTGGCCGGCATGGCTGATGGCGGCCAGGGGATTGCGGATTTCATGGGCGATGCTGGCGGTCAGTCTGCCCAGAGACGCCAGCTTGATTTGCTGGGCGCGCTGCACCAGCGACGACATGTCTTCCAGGAAAATCAATAACTGATAATTTCCTTCAATACTGAGGCGGCTGAATGACGCCTGTATGTCGCCATATCCCTGAGGATGACTGAAGACAGTCGTCCCCTCGCCGTTACCATTAAGCCACGACTTTAAACCCCTGTATAACTCGGGCGAAACAGTCTCCAGCGATGCATCCGGGTATTCATCTTTCAAGGCCAGGAGGTTTTTTGCCGCACTGTTTGCCAGCCGGATTCCGCAGGCGTCATCCACAACGATAATACCCGAACGCATTCTTTGTACGATGTTTTCATTCAATTGGGACAGATTTTCGATATCAGCCGCCTGGCGCTTTGCCAGGGCCCTGGATTCATCGACGCGCCTGGAAAGTTCCAGAAAAATTATCGCCGTTACAAAAAAGGTAATGCCGAGAAAACCCGCGTGCGTATAGTTGGCCGCGGGAAACTCCGGCAACAAATGTGCATAGCCTTCATGACCCAGAACCGACAAAGAGGCAACAGCCGCGAAAAGAATGCCGAGTCTGCCCGGACTCAAAAGCGTTCCGCCGGCCACGGCTATGATCAGCAACATGCCGAAACCGCTGTTGAGTCCTGCGCTGGCGTACATCAGAGATATGATAATCAGAATATCAGTGAAAATCTGTACAGCGACCTGCAGCCGGTAACGCGGTTTTTTCAGTTGAATAAAGAAAATGAAGATAATACTGAGCAACAGATACGTGTGCGAGGATAATGCGAACAAAACACGATCATGTGTCCCCAGGGGCGGCGGCAATTGCCCGACCCAATACAATGAGACGAAAAGAAACGCCAGCAGGAAGCGGTAGAAATTGAAATAGGTCAGTGCCTGCCAGGAAGTTTCATCCGGAGATTTGGTGTATCGCTCGAACAGCATTCTTTTATGACTCCTCCAGACGATGCTGATGGTCAGTGGAGCAAAAATAGTTTCCGCCTGCGGAAACCGCCGACGCCTCGGTGATATAAACACCGCAATAACGGCACTGAACCAGTTTCTCTCCGCCCATAGCCTTTCCTTTAGCGGCCGGCGTGACCAGTTTTCTGGCAATGGCAACCAGCAGAAATACAATCAGTAAAACAACAACGATCCTGATCATTTTCCCTTTCCGGGCATCTCGTTGTACATGGATTAATGGATCCTTTATGATTCTGTTATAATTATAATTTTACTCATTTACTAATCTGATTATGATTGTCAGTAACCCGACATCATTCTATGGAACACGCTATGAATACCTCCATGTACGCTCGACGGCCGCATCCATACGGCCGACGGTTCCATAGAATGATGTCGGGTTACTTATTCACTCCTTAGTAACTATAATAACAGACTGATCGGCCGCGAACGTTCAGTAAGCGTTTTATTTTCGTCGACTTTTATCAAGGTTTAATCATGAATTTACATGAATATCAGGCCAAAATTCTCTTCGAGGACTACGGCATCCCCGTTCCTCCCGGCAAGCATGCACATTCGGTCAATGAGGCGATAAAGCACGCCGGCAGCCTGGGCGGCGACGGCTGGGTCGTCAAGGCCCAGGTCCATGCCGGCGGCCGCGGCAAGGCCGGCGGCGTCAAACTGGTGCACAGCCGGGAGGAACTGGAAGAGGCCGTCAAGGGTATGCTGGGCAGGAATCTGGTCACGGGGCAATCCGGTCCCGACGGCAAGCCTGTCAACTGCGTGCTGGTCCAGGGTATTTCCGATATTGCCTCGGAGCTCTATCTGGGCATGCTGGTGGATCGGGGTAGCCGCCGGATTATCGTCATGGCTTCGCGTGCCGGCGGCGTGGACATCGAGGTGGTGGCCGCCACCACGCCGGAACAGATCCATACCTTCATGATTGACCCGGTCATGGGCTTTCAGAGTTATCAGGCACAGAATCTGGGATTCTCCCTGGAACTGGATGATCGGCAGCGCAAGCAACTGATCAAGATAGTACGCGGCCTCTACCGCCTTTTTACCGAAAAAGACCTGAGCCTGGTGGAAATCAACCCGCTCATTATCACCAGGGAAGGGGATCTGGAGGCACTGGATGCCAAGGTCGGTATCGATGACAACGCACTTTACCGTCAGGCCGCCCTGGAGGAATGGCGGGATCCTTCCCAGGAGGATGAAAAGGAAAACCGGGCCAAGCAATACGATCTGAATTATGTTGCCCTGGACGGCAACATCGCCTGCATGGTCAACGGAGCCGGCCTGGCCATGGCCACCATGGACATTATCAAGCTGCACGGCGGCGAACCGGCCAATTTCCTCGACGTGGGCGGCGGCGCCACGACAGAGCGTGTCTCCGAGGCCTTCAAAATCATTACCGCGGATCCCAACGTGGAAGCCATTCTGGTGAACATATTCGGCGGCATTGTCCGTTGTGACCTCATCGCCGAAGGTATCATCACGGCCGTCAAGGAAGTCGGCATCAGCCTGCCTGTGGTGGTGCGACTCGAAGGGACCAATGTGGAAGAGGGCAAGAAAATGCTCGATGAAAGCGGACTCAAAATCATTTCCGCCGACGACCTGACCGATGCCGCGGATAAGGTCGTGGCCGCCGCGAAAGGAGGTCAGGGCTGATGGCCATACTCATAGACAAGAACACCAAAGTCATCGTCCAGGGCTTCACAGGCCGACAGGGCACCTTCCATGCCGAACAGGCCATTGAATACGGCACGCAGATTGTCGGCGGCGTCACGCCTGGAAGAGGCGGTCAGAAACATCTGGAAAGACCGGTTTTCAATACCGTCATCGAGGCGGTTGAGGAAACCGGCGCCGACGCCAGTATGATTATGGTGCCGGCCGCCTTTGCCGCGGAGGCCATTTCCGAGGCGGCCGAAGCCGGCATTAAATTAATCGTCTGTATCACGGAAGGGATCCCGGTTCTGGACATGCTCAAGGTCCGCGCCAGCCTGGAACGCCGCCCGGAAACCCGTCTGATCGGTCCCAACTGCCCCGGCATCATCACGCCGGGTCAGTGCAAGATCGGCATCATGCCGGGCAATATCCACACGCCCGGCAGTATCGGTATCGTTTCCCGTTCCGGTACTCTGACCTACGAAGCGGTTCGCCAGACCACCATGGCCGGACTGGGCCAGAGCACCTGTGTCGGCATCGGCGGCGACCCTATCCACGGCATGAATTTTATCGATTGCCTCGCCCTGTTCGAACAGGACCCCGACACCCGGGGCATTATCATGGTGGGCGAGATCGGCGGCACCGCCGAGGAGGAAGCGGCCGCGTTTATCCGTGATAACGTCAGCAAACCCGTCGTTGGTTATATCGCCGGCGTCACCGCACCGCCCGGCAAACGTATGGGCCATGCCGGTGCCATCATCTCCGGCGGCAAGGGCACGGCGGACGACAAATTCGCCGCACTGGAATCGGCCGGGGTGAAAATCACCAAATCCCCGGCCAAACTGGGCGAGACCCTGGCCGGCCTGTTGTAGGAAACCTTTAATATAGCCACAGAGGCCTGCCCCGGACCACGATCCGGGGACACAGAGAACCACAGAGATTCGAAGTTGCTATCTTTCAGACTAAGATATCGTTTCGGCGTATGCGCTTGCAATTTAGCCGGATATAACGCATTCAGCGTTTTTAAACTCTGTGTCCTCTGTGGCTTTATAAAACCCAAGTTAGGTTCATGTCAGAGTGGAAACAGGAACATGCAGAGTTGAAAGATGAAAAGCCGTTGCCATTCCTTGTGTAACTCTGTATTCCCGGATCAAGTCCGGGACAGGCTCTCTGCGGCAAAAAAATGAAAATCGCCATCGCCCAGATCAACACCCTCGTCGGGAACATCAAGGCCAACCGGGATAAAATCCTCGATTACATGGTAAAGGCCCGACAGGATCAGGATATTGACCTGATCGTTTTCCCGGAACTCGTCCTTACCGGTTACCCGCCCGAGGATCTGCTTCTGCGCCCGGGCCTGGCACGCCAGGTCAGCGAGGCAATGGAATATCTCACTGCCCGCAGCAGTGACACAGGGATCATACTCGGCTACCCGGATCGGCAACCGGAAGGCTTGTATAATGCCTGCGACTATATAAGGAACGGCAACACCGTTCTCACCTATCGCAAGCAGTATCTGCCCAATTACGGTGTTTTTGACGAGGCCAGATATTTCATCCCCGGAACCGGGCCCGGCCTGGTGCATATTCAGGGCATACCCACGGCCATCAGTATCTGTGAAGACATCTGGTCGGATGCCTATGCGGAGCAGTTACGCGATGTGGACGCAGGTATGGTCATCAACCTCAACGCGTCACCCTACCATTTCGGCAAACTGGATGAACGCCGGGAATTATTGAAGCGGCGGGCAAGGGAAACCGGCAAGGCCATGGTCTACGTCAACATGGTCGGCGGGCAGGATGAACTGGTCTTCGACGGCGGTTCCATGGTTGTGGACGCCGGCGGCGAAACGATTTTGCAGGCACCACAGTATGAAGAGGGACTGTATTGCCTGGACATTGATTACGAAGGCGACAGGATCGCTTTCCCGTCACCCCTTTTGATTGAACCGGATCTGTCACAGGAGGAGAGTATCTACCGATGTCTGATTCTGGGGATACAGGATTACGCTCGTAAAAACGGTTTCCATGGCGCCGTCATCGGCCTCTCCGGCGGCATCGATTCCGCCCTGACTCTGTGCCTGGCGGCCGACGCCCTGGGTTCGGATGTGGTGGAGGCGCTGCTCATGCCCTCGCGCTATACCTCGGACATGAGCATGGAAGACTCCATTGAGTTATCCGGGGATCTGGGCGTCCATTACGACGTCATCCCCATTGAAAAACCATTCGATGCCTTCCTGGAGGCTCTGGCCCCCGTCTTCGGGGATCGACCGGTGGACGTGACCGAGGAAAATATCCAGGCCCGCTGTCGCGGCATCCTGCTTATGGCCGTGTCCAACAAGATGGGCAAACTGGTGCTGGCCACGGGCAACAAGAGCGAACTGTCGGTGGGCTACGCCACCCTGTACGGCGACATGGCCGGCGGCTTCGCCCCCCTGAAAGACCTCTCCAAGACCATGGTCACGCGACTCTGCGAGTGGCGCAATCAGCAAACCGCCGTGATACCGCGGCGTATTATCGAGCGACCGCCCAGCGCCGAACTGGCGCCGGATCAGAAGGACGAGGACTCCCTGCCCCCGTACGATATCCTCGATCCCGTACTGGAGCGTTACATCGAACTGGACCAGAGCCCCGGGGAAATCATTGAGGCCGGTTATGACCGGGAGACGGTTCTGAAAGTAACGCGCATGGTGGATCGTAATGAATACAAGCGGCGGCAGGCGGCGCCGGGCATCAAAATCAGCAAACGCGCCTTCGGCAGGGACCGGCGCTACCCGATAACCTCCGGTTATCGCGAAGAGTAAGAAGTAAGGAGTGAGGCAATGTTTCTATTATCGATACCTTACTCCTTACTCCTTACCCCTCACACCTCACTAGTCATTGACGCTGACCCGCCGTACCTCACCAATCCCCGGATGATTGGGATAATTCATCTCCAGGACTCGCAGCGTATCCCGTGACAGCTCATCCATCTCCAGCACCTTGTAGGCCCGGGCCAGAACAACCAGGGCATCCGGAATGGCCGGAGTACGCCGGTAATTCTCGACGGCATAACGCGCGCGGTTGGCGGCGGCCACATAGGCACCGCGCCGCATGTAATAATGGGCTACATTGACCTCGTGCCGGGCCAGCAGATTACGCAGGAAAACCATACGTTCCCGGGCGTCTTCGGCATAACGGCTGTCGGGAAACTGCTCCACCAATTGCTTGAAATCCCGGAATGCCGTCATGGCATGGGTCGTCTCGCGTTGCGAGATGTCTACAGGCACGATGCGTTCCATAAAGCCCTTGCCGCGGTTGAAATTGACCAGTCCCTTCAGGTAGTAGGCATAATCAATGTAGGGATTCTGCGGGTACAGGCGAATGAACCGATCACAGGCGGAAATGGAGCCTTCGTAATCCTCCGTCTTGTAGTAGACATAGGCCAGATCCAGCAGGGACTGCTGGCCGTAGACGCCAAACGGGAAACGGGTTTCCAGATACTCGAAATATTCCACGGCACGACTGTAGTAGCCGCTCTCCATGGCGCCCTTGGCCTCCGCGTAAAGCCGTTCCACGGTCCAGTTCCTGGCGGAATCGTCCTCGTCCTTGCTGAAGAAGGCGCAGCCGCTCAGGCTCAGCAGAAGAACCGGTAATAACAGATATTTATAACAATACATCGCAGGCAGGTTATCTCAATCGTAAAAGTAGCGCAAAATAGTATTTTAGAACCTATCTCAAGAATCATGAACAGGGAAACCCTCACCCTCAATGTCCCGGCCGATCTCGGCGGCAAGCGCCTGGACCAGGTGGTGTCGATTCTGTGCCCACAGCATTCGCGCGCACGGCTGCAGACATGGATCCGGGCCGGCCGGATCAGCGTCGACGGCCGCAATCTGCGCCAGCGCGATATTCTTCAGGGCGGCGAGATCATCACCGTCAACGTCGAACATGATACCAGTGAGGCGAGTTGGAGTCGCGATGCGTTGCCGCTGGATATCCTGCACGCCGACGAATCACTGTTGATCATCAACAAACCGGCGGGACTGGTGGTACACCCCGGCGCCGGCAACCCCGATCATACCCTGCTCAATGCCCTGCTCTATCATTATCCGGAACTGGAAAACGTTCCCCGGGCCGGTATCTTCCAGCGCCTGGACAAGGACACCTCGGGCCTGATGGTCATCGCACGGACACCGGAGGCCCATACCGCGCTGGTGGAACAGATGCGGCAACGGGCCATTACACGGGAATATCAGGCCGTCGTGGCCGGCCGGCTGACCGCGGGGGGTACGGTGGACGCCCCGGTAGGCCGGCATCCGGTGAACCGCAAGCAAATGGCGGTGATAGCGGGCGGGCGGGCGGCCGTGACCCATTACCGGGTGATAAAAAGATACCCGGTACATAGCCACATACTCTGTCGTCTGGAAACCGGGCGGACGCATCAGATCCGGGTGCACATGGCGCATATCCGCCATCCCGTCATCGGCGATCCGGTCTATGGCGGGCGGCCGCGTTTTCCCCGTCAGGTCAGCGAGGAACTGCGGGAAATACTGGCCACATTCCCCCGTCAGGCCCTGCATGCCTCACGACTGGAACTGGCGCATCCGGACAGCGGCGCTACCATGAGTTGGGAATCGCCTTTACCCGAGGATATACGGTCTCTTTTGACCGCGCTGGATGCGGAGGAAAACCGTGACGGATAGCTGGCTGGCGGCGGACTGGGACGCCCCGCACCGGGTCCGGGCGGGAACGACAACGCGCCTGGGCGGCGTCAGCCGGCCTCCGTTCGACAGTCTGAATCTGGCGCAGCACGTTGATGACGACCCGGAAGCGGTAAGGCAAAACCGAAGACAACTGCGGCAAATGTGCTCCCTCCCCGCGGAGCCCCTCTGGCTGACGCAAACCCACAGCAGCCATATTATCGAGGCGGATGCAGCCGAATCCGTCGCCGCCGACGCCGCCTGGACCCGCTCCGCCGGAATCGTATGCGCCGTACTGACCGCCGATTGCGTCCCGTTGCTCCTCTGTGATCGGGCCGGCACCCGGATAGCCGCGGTTCATGTGGGCTGGCGGGGGTTGTCTGCCGGGATCGTCGAGAACGCGCTGGATTGCCTGCGGCCATCAGAACATTCCCTGCTGGCCTGGCTGGGACCGCATATTTGCGCGGAACACTATGAAGTCGGGGGCGAAGTCCGCGATGCCTGCCTGGAGCGCTTCCCGGGCTCGGACGCGGCCTTCCGGTGCAATACGCGCGGCCGCTGGCAGTGCTCACTGGCAACCCTTGTCTCGGGCCTCCTGGAGCAACACGGCATCGCCGTTACCGCTTCCGGGCATTGTTCCTTCGGTGAACCGGACCGGTTTTATTCCTATCGCAGACAGAAAAACACCGGCCGCATGGCGAGCCTGATCTGGATGGATAACACGTCGATTTAGTCTACAGTATTATGAGACAGGTTCTATATAGCCGTTCTGAATTCGTGTTCAATCCAGGAACCTATAAGTGGACCGTATGCGGCAGGGATGCCGCATTCGAGCTACATGGACGACATACATGGACTTATTAGTGTCGCGGGAGGACAGGAGTCCGGAGCGACCGTATTTACCGCGTGTCTGCGTTAGGTTCCTGGATTGAACACGAATTCAGAACACTTATTTAGTATCTCGACACGGATCAAACTCCGATCCCTAAGGGGGGAATATGGCTAATAAAAAGAAAAAAGCAATGTCTTTCAGCGAAAGCGTCAATCACATGGCCGATCGGGCCTTCAAGGTACTGAATATGGATCCGGGCATCGCCAACGCCATGAAGGCCTGCAGTGCGGTGATACAATTGAATTTTCCGGTCAATATCAAGGGCAAACTGGAGGTGTTCAGCGGCTGGCGTGCCGTGCACAGCAACCACCGGCTGCCGGTCAAGGGCGGCATCCGTTTCGCCCCTATCGTCAACCAGGACGAAGTGGAGGCCCTGGCCGCGCTCATGACCTACAAATGCGCCATCGTTGATGTCCCCTTCGGCGGTTCCAAGGGCGGTCTGCTCATCGACCCGTCTAAATACACTCGTGATGACATGCAGTTGATCACCCGGCGCTTTGCCCGCGAGTTGATCCGCAAGGACTTCCTCAGCCCGGCCACCAATGTGCCGGCCCCGGATATGGGCACCGGCGAGCGGGAAATGGCCTGGATTGCCGATACCTACAAGCAGCTGCATCCGGAAAACATCAATTACGCCGCCTGCGTCACCGGCAAGCCGGTCCACCACGGCGGCATCCGCGGCCGCACCGAGGCCACCGGCCGCGGCGTGGTCTATGCCATGCGCGAATTCTTCCGCCATGCCGCCGACGTCAAGGCGGCCGGACTGGACGGTGGCCTGCCCGGCAAACGCATCGTCCTCCAGGGCCTGGGCAATGTCGGCTATCACGCCGGCAAGCTGCTGCAGGAAGAAGATGAGGCGCTGATTATCGCGATTATTGAGAAAGACGGCGCCCTCATCAATGAAAACGGCCTGTCCATCGAACATGTGCGCCAATACATCAACGCCAACAAGACTATTCAGGGTTTTCCGGATGCATCATTTACAGAAAACGGCAAGGTCGTCCTGGAAATGGAATGCGATATCCTTCTGCCCGCCGCCATGGAGGCGCAGATCACGGATGAGAATGCCGATCGCATCAAGACCAGGTTAATCGTGGAAGCCGCCAACGGCCCTGTCACCTTCGAGGCCGATGAAATCCTGCTGAAACGCGGCATTACCATACTGCCGGATGCCTATGTCAACGCCGGCGGCGTCACGGTTTCCTATTTTGAGTGGATCCGCAACCTGTCCCACATCCGCTTCGGCCGCATGGAACGCCGCTTCGATGAAATGCGCGGCCAGCATCTGATTACAGCCATCCAGTCCCTGACCGATAAACATATCCCCGACTGGATGCGGGCCGAGATAGTACGCGGCGCGGACGAACTGGACCTGGTCCGATCCGGTCTGGACGACACCATGCGCAATGCCTATCAGGAACTCAGCCAGACCCGGGAACTCCATGATCAGATCAAGGATTTCCGTACGGCCGCCTATGTCGTGGCGGTCAACAAGATCGCGCGGTCGTATTTCGACATCGGAGTTTACTGAAGCTTCGTCCTGGCAGCAGAAGAACCGCCCATGAACCGAGTCAGGGCTTGCTCGTGGCTCGTGGCTCGTGGCTCGTGGCTCGTGGCTCGTGGCTCGTGGCTCGTGGCTCACAACCGCAGGATTACCTTTGATCTCGATCATGTTCAAGCGCCTTAAGGCGTGACTCGCACTCCGATTATTGTTATCTCTGTAGCGAAACACTGGACCCTCGAGCCACAAACCACGAGCCACGAGCCACCAGACACTTTGGGCTTGAAACCCGAGATATCGCCCATACTTTAATAGTAATCGAAGACTTACGGAGTTTCCCCGCATGCGCCCCGACAAACTAACCAGCAAATTCCAGCAGGCCCTGGCCGAGGCACAGAGCCAGGCGCTGGGTCGCGATCACCAGTTTATTGAACCCCTGCACGTCATGCAGGCCATGCTCCGGCAGGAGGGCGGCAGTGTGCGGCCCCTGCTGGACACGGCCGGTATCAATGTCAACCAGATCAGTTCCCGCCTGGGCGAGGCCCTGGACCGCCTGCCCAGCGTCGAGGGCAGCGGCGGCGAGGTGCATATTTCCCGCGACCTGGAACGGCTGCTGAATCTCACCGACAAACTCGCCCAGCAGCGCGGCGATCAGTACATATCCAGTGAACTTTTCGTCCTCGCCGCTCTGGAAGGCAAGGATTCCCTGGCCGAAATCCTGCGCAACGCCGGCGCCACGAAAGACAAGCTCGAGGCCGCCATCGAGCAGGTGCGCGGCGGCCAGAGCGTCGATGATCCCGCCAGCGAGGATCAGCGCCAGGCACTTTCCAAATACACCATTGACCTGACTGAGCGGGCCGAGCAGGGCAAACTGGATCCGGTCATCGGCCGTGACGAGGAGATCCGGCGCACCATCCAGGTGTTGCAGCGGCGCACCAAGAACAACCCGGTTCTCATCGGCGAACCCGGCGTCGGCAAGACCGCTATCGTCGAGGGGCTGGCCCAGCGCATTGTCGACGGCGAGGTGCCGGACGCGCTCAAGGGCAAACGCGTTCTCATGCTGGACATGGGTCTGCTTATCGCCGGTGCCAAATACCGCGGTGATTTCGAGGAACGTCTCAAGGCTGTGCTAAAGGAACTGGCGCAGCAGGAAGGTCAGATTATCCTGTTCATCGACGAGGTTCATACCATGGTCGGCGCCGGCAAGGCGGAGGGCGCCATGGACGCCGGCAATATGCTGAAACCGGCCCTGGCCCGCGGTGAACTGCACTGTATTGGCGCTACCACACTGAACGAATACCGCGAGAACATCGAAAAGGACGCGGCCCTGGAGCGCCGTTTCCAGAAGGTACTGGTCAACGAGCCCAGTATCGAAGACACCATCGCCATTCTGCGCGGCCTGAAGGAACGCTACGAAGTCCATCATAACGTCCAGATAACGGATCCGGCCATTGTCTCGGCCGCCACCCTGTCACAGCGCTACATCACCGATCGACAGTTGCCGGACAAGGCCATTGATCTCATCGACGAGGCCGCCAGCCGCATCAGTATCGAGATCGACTCCAAACCGGAAACCATGGACCGGCTGGAACGGCGCCTGATCCAGATGAAAATCGAGCGCCAGGCGCTGAAGAAGGAATCCGACGAGGCCTCGAAGAAACGCCTGCAGAAGCTGGAGGACGAAATCAACACGGTAGAGAAGGAATACAAGGACCTGGAAGAGGTCTGGCTGGCGGAGAAAGCCGCCCTGCAGGGCAGCCACAACATCAAGGAAAAGCTGGAGCAGGCGCGACTGGACCTGGAGACCGCGCGCCGCGCCGGAGACCTGAACCGTATGTCGGAACTGCAGTACGGCATTATTCCGGAACTGGAAAAACAACTGCAAACCGCGGACGAACAGGCGGAAACGGGCGAAACCAAGCTCCTGCGCAACAAGGTCACCGACAACGAGATCGCGGAAGTGGTCTCCCGCTGGACCGGCATCCCCGTTTCCAAGATGCTGGAAGGCGAGAAGGACAAACTGCTGCGCATGGAAGAAGCCCTGCACAACCGCGTGGTGGGTCAGGATGAGGCGGTGGCCGCCGTCGCCGACGCCATCCGCCGTTCCCGGGCGGGCCTGTCCGATCCCAACCGGCCCAATGGTTCGTTCCTGTTCCTCGGCCCCACCGGCGTCGGCAAGACTGAACTGTGCAAATCCCTGGCGGAATTCCTGTTCGACACTGAAGAGGCCATAATCCGCATCGACATGTCCGAGTACATGGAGAAGCACGCCGTGGCCCGTCTCATCGGCGCGCCGCCCGGGTATGTCGGTTACGAGGAAGGCGGCTATCTGACCGAGGCCATCCGCCGGCGCCCTTACAGCGTGATTCTCCTGGACGAGGTGGAGAAGGCCCATCCGGATGTGTTCAATATTCTGTTACAGGTCCTGGACGACGGCCGTCTCACCGACAGCCAGGGTCGTACCGTGGATTTTCGCAACACCATCATTGTCATGACCTCCAACCTGGGTTCCGATCGCATCCAGGACATGTCCGACGACAGCGATTACGAACAGATGAAAACCATGGTCATGGAAGTGGTATCGGCTCATTTCCGTCCCGAATTCATCAACCGCATTGATGATGTGGTTGTCTTCCATGCACTGCAGGCCGGGCAGATCCGTGCCATCGCGGATATCCAGATCGAGCGCGTGGCCGAGCGCCTGCGCGATCAGGATATCCACATCGAGGTCACCACGGCGGCCAAGGATTTCATGGCGCGGGTTGGCTTCGACCCGGTCTACGGCGCCCGGCCCCTGAAACGATCGGTCCAGATTCACCTGGAAACCCCATTGGCGAAGGAAATCCTCAGTGGTAGCGCCGGTCCAGGCGACAGGATCACCGTCGATGTGGACGGCGATCGTCTGATATTCACCTCCGACAAGGCCGCTTCCGCGGCCTGAGTCACAAAATCAGGGCCGGCAGCGGCTTGTGGGCCGCCCGGCCCTGCCGTAGACTGATTTTTCGTGTCAACCGGGTCTGTCATTACCGCTGACGGCAGCCGGCACCTCGATACAGGGCCAGCACCTCGACACAGGACCAGTACCTCGACACAGGA
>JBBDSH010000072.1:0-24223 GCA_040905045.1 Gammaproteobacteria bacterium
GAGGTAGGATTTATTGAAGGCACAAGGCACAAGGCACAAGGCACAAGGCACAAGGTGCAAGGTTCAAGGTGCTAAGGGTAAAGGATAAAAATGACTTACCTTACTTCTTGAGCCTTGAGCCTTGAACCTTGTACCTGATAGCTGTAAACGTGACAGACAGGGCGGGGTTCTGGCATGCTGAATACATGAGTGTATGTCACAAACAGTAAGAGGAGAGAGACGATGAAGCTGACGGGTCATTGTTATTGCGGTGATGTTCAATACGAGGCGAACGGCGATCCCGTACTCAAGGTTCAGTGCTGCTGCCGGGAATGCCAGTACACGTCGGGCGGTGGCCCCAACTATACCATCGGCATGCCCGAGGGCGGTTTTCAATATACCGCCGGCAAACCGCGGGAATTCAAGCGCACGGATATCGACAATGGGATCACGCGCGAGTTCTGTCCCCGTTGCGGCAGCCAGATCCTGGCGCGGGCGCCGGCGGTGCCGGGCGTCGTACTGCTCAAGGTGGGCACACTGGACAATCCGGCGGATTTCGGCCAGCCGGAAATGGTTATCTTTACCGTCGACAAGCAGGGCTTCCATCATATCCCCGAGGGTGTGCCCGCATTCGAGCACGCGCCGGGCTGATGCTGAGTTGAGCGCGTGATGGGTGTCATGTTTGTTATGTACGGCTCTCGGTGTCGCCCGTGAATTCCGTTTGTGTTTTTGCCGGCTCCAGTATCGGACGCAGCGAGGAGTACGCCGAAGGCGCACGGAAACTGGCACGCGAACTGGTCACGCGTGATTACACGCTGGTCTACGGCGGCGGCAATGTCGGCCTCATGGGCGTACTGGCGCAGTCGGTCATGGAAGGGGGAGGACGGGTCATCGGTGTCATCCCGGAAGCACTGAAGCTGCGGGAAGTGGCGGATTATTCCATTACCGAACTGAAGGTGGTCCATTCCATGCACGAGCGCAAGGCGCTGATGTCGGATCTTTCCGACGGCGTCATCGCCCTGCCCGGCGGCCTGGGAACATTGGAGGAGCTGTTCGAGATGCTAACCTGGGCTCAGCTCGGGTTTCACGCCCGGCCCGTGGCGCTGCTCAACGCCGCGGGCTATTACAACACCCTGCTGGAATTCCTGGACCGGGTTGTCGATGAGGGATTCATGCGGCCGCAGCACCGGGAACTGCTCCTCACGGGTAGCGAACCCGGTCCGTTGCTGGACGCCATGAATACCTGGCAGAGTCCGATCAGCAAACGCTGGCTGGAACGCGGCGAGACCTGAACGGCGCGTTTACTTCTTATTGCTGACGGAAATTCCCGCGTTGCCCTCGCGCACGTAACGGGTCTCCAGTTGCGGGTGGTTGTCTATAACACGGCGATATTCGCGGATGCCGTCCATGCGCGTATGGAAAACGTTATGCGCGGCGATAATGCCGCCGGATCGCACCAGCGGCAGCACCAGTTCCAGGTAGCGGACGTAATCGGGTTTCCAGGCGTCGATGAAGACCAGGTCGAAGGGACCTTCCAGTCGGGGAATTTCTTCCACGGCGTCGCCCGGCCGCACGTCGATGATCGCCTCCATGCCGATTTCACCGATGTTCTTCCGTGCAAGTTGATAACGTTCATCATCGATCTCCAGGGTGAGGAGATTGCCGCCGGTTTCGCGCAGTCCCAGTCCCATCCAGATGGCGGAATAACCGTTGGAGGTGCCGATTTCCAGGACGCGCCGGGCATCCATGTCGCGGATCAAATCCTCCAGGTAAGTACCTTCGGCGGGCGCGATGTTCATCATACCGCGCTGCGTCTCGCGCATGTATTCCAGATACTCCAGGATCGTGGCGCGCGCCGTGTTATCCCCTGCATGAACTGACACTGGACCCGGAAGCAGGAAGCTGAAGAACAGAAGCAGAGAGGCGGTCCGCCTGGTGTCATGTCCCGGAATTCTTGATACGGTCATTGCGGCTCCACAGATGTTAAGGTACAGAAACATGAAAAACTATACTGTAAAGCCATCCTCTAATAATGCAAACGCCGGAGTACCGATGTCCCATAACAACTCACTGCAACCGGATCAATACCGCCCGCGACTGCTGGCCGCCGGCCTGCCCGAAGAGGCCGTTAACACGTGGCTGACCGAAATGGCATCCCTGCAGATTGCCGGCGTTTCCAATGCGGACAGCCTTGAGTCGGATGCCCGTGCGGCGGGCACTTTGATCAACCGTGGCTGGGCATTCTGCGCGGCCCTGCCGCCCAGGTCACAACGCAGCGATGCGGAACGTGCCGCCGGTGATCTCATTGTACGACTTGTTACGACCTTATGCCGTGATGTCTGCCGGGTACACCGCAGCACCATGTATGCATTGCTAACGAAAGATTTTCGTCGTTTCATCCGCACTGAAGAACTGGTGTTCGAGGCGGCGGCACGCTGGCCCGGCCTGTTGCCGAGTCGGGCGGAACTGGAAGCCGAGTCCGGGACAATGCAGAAAGACAAGGACGGACTGGAACTGAATCAGGGTATATTTTTTTCACAGTTGTTCATGGATCCGCAAGCCGGAATCCATCATCTGCATGCCATGCTGCGGCCGAAGCCGGAATCCGAGGCGCTGCTTGACACATTTATAGAACAGGGCGGTATCAAGCTGGACTACGTAACCGTAGAGGTCAAGGGCAAGGCCGGTTATGTCTATTTAAGCAATCCACGTTACCTCAATGCCGAGGATGATCTCACCAGTGCCGATCTGGAAACCGCGGTGGACCTTGTGTTACTGCATCCGCATATCGATATCGGTGTCCTGCGCGGCGGACCGATTGATCATCCCAAGTACCACGGCCGGCGGGTATTCGGTTCCGGTGTTAACCTGACCAAGATCTACCAGGGAAAACTGCCCTATCTGATGTTCCTGACTCGTGACATCGCGCCGTTGAACAAGCTTTATTACGGTCTGGCCGGCGATACCTGGAACGAGGACGATCCCCACAACACGCTGGAGAAGCCGTGGCTGGCCGCTGTGGAAACCTTCGCCATCGGCGGCGGCTGCCAGCTTCTTCTGGTAATGGACTATGTTCTGGCTGAAGCCGGTTCGTACTTCAGTCTGCCGGCCCGTAAGGAAGGCATAATTCCCGGCGTTGCCAATCTGCGGCTTGCCCGTTTCGTCGGTGAGAGCGCGGCGCGGGAGGGAATCCTGTTTGACAAACAATTTGATGCTGAGAGCCCGGAAGCGGCCGGCCGGATCAACCGGGTGGTCGCGCCGGGTGACATGGATGCGGCTATCGAGGAATTTATTGGAAATGCGCTGGACTCGGGCATGGTCAGCGCCGCCGGCAATCGCAAAGTTCTTCGCATCGGCCAGGAGAACCTGGAACTCTACCGCCGCTATATGGCCAATTTCGCCGAGATCCAGGCTTGGTGCCACCTGAGTCCGCAGTTGATCCAGAACCTGGAGAAATACTGGAACGCCAGGGAGCGAAAGCTGTGAGCCGGTTTCTCCCACGAACCGTATGCGGGCTAGGATCCGACTATTCCGATATCGCCAAGCAGGTAACGGATCACATCGATATAATCGATAATCAGGGAGATAAAATTACTGATAAACAGCGCATGAATGTAGATCCCGAACGGTGTTTTCAGCTGAATTTTTTGTCGTCGTTGCCAGAGATAGATAAGCAGCGGTGTCCATAAAATTATATGTGACAGTCCCAGGATGCGGGTGTAATCGAAATAGCTGAACAGCAGATTCATGAACGGCATGTTGGCGAGCATGGCGGCCAGGACCCAACGCGCTTCCACGTGGCGCCAGGCAAAGACGGCGGCGCTGGCGATGTTCAGGAACACCAGCCAGAATACCCAGATGACCACCCATGTTGGTTGCGACATCAGGTGTTGATGAAAGGTCATTTCTTCCACGGAGTCTGCCCCTTGTTGGAATCAAAACTTGTTGGATTCAAGGACGGCTTTAATGTTACAGGGGATGTATTAGCTGCGAGGTTTGGCAGCGGAGTGAAACGGAGCCTGTAGGAGGCGCGCCCCCGCGCCGAATATAATGGTTCGACAATTCGCGACGGGGTCGGCATTGCATCCTTCGCTCCGTAAACGGTGCATCTCCCGGATCAAGTCCGGGACAGGCTATGCACCACTTCCCCCACAAGCAGGGTTTGGCATCGGAGTGTAAAGAAGCCCATCGGATTCTTGTAGCTAGTGACGAGTCGCTTTCCCCTGCCGGTATATTTCCGGTTTGATGGCCTTGCGATAGGCCTCGACTCCGCGGTTGCGATCCGGCCCCGAGATATCGCTGTCCGGCGCCGGCGCCAAATCGGGCGGATAGCAGGCCAGTTTCTGTTCTTCCGGTTTTATGGGTTGGCGGAAGACCAGTTGCCGGGCGTTACTGCGTTTTGCCGGTATGACTTTGCCGTTGTCGTCGGTATCCAGATCCCACCACCATTTTTTCACCGGGTTGATACGGCCGTTGCCGATTTTATCGTCCAGCTTTGCAATCCATTTGCGGGTAAACGGCAGGTGCATGGCCGCCCAGAGGAAAGGGCGTTCCTTCAGCACGCCTTCGATGTTCCAGGGACAGGTCTTCATGCAGCGGCCGCAGGCCGATCCTCCGGGATTGGTGATGCGGTAGCGGGCACACTTCTCCACGTCCGGTTTCCACATCTCGTAACCGTTGAACATGATCTTGTCGCCGAAGGGAATGGCGGAGCAGGGGCATTCCCGCGCGCACTTGTTGCACTGGTTGCAGAAGTCCTGCAGGCCGAAGTCCACCGGCTTGTCCGGTTCCAGGGGCATGTCCGTGGTAATGACGCCGGACTTGAAGCGCGGTCCGACGAAGGGATTGAGCACCAGCTCGCCGATGCGGCTCAGCTCGCCCAGGCCGGCTTCCAGGATAATGGGGATATGCAGTACATCCTGATCCATGGAGGAATGGCAGCGTGCCGGGTAGCCCAGGCTGCGAATGTGTGAACTGACGATGCCGCCCGTGAGCTGTGCCCGGAGATAACCGCGCATGCTCTGGGCGCCGCTGATCCAGTCGTCGCCGGAAGCGCCTTCCATGGTCTCGTAACCCTGGTCGATGAGGATGGCGATGCCGTATTTGTGATAAGGCGTGATGGGACTGCCGTCCGAGTCATGGGAATACCAGGCGTAGTTCTTCAGTTCACAGATGCCGACCATATCCGCACCGAGATAATAAAGGGCGGCCTTGATGGCGTCGGCGTTTTTCCCGGGATCATCGGTGCCGGGCGCGGTTTGTCCCGCCGGGGTGCCCGACTGCAACGGTACCCTGGCGCTCATCAGGGGCGCGGTGGCATGGCTGAAGGGGGATTTGGGGACAAAGCGCCTGACCTGATATTGCGTTTTTTCACCCAGGTCGCCTTTGGCGGCGCGCAGGAACATGTTATGCCGCTTCGGCACACGCGGGATGTTGTCCGCGTCGATGAGGGTGGTGGTGGACTCGACACGTTTCAGTTTCTCCATGGGAAACGGGCCCAGGTGGAAGGAGCGGTTTTTATACGGCCGGCCGGCGTAACCGGGCCGGCTGCCGTTGAAGCCGAACCACCAGCCGGGGCCGTGGGCGCGCCATTGATCCCGCAATCCGCGGGAAGTCAGCGGTTTGTCCGCGGCCAGGGTTAGCGTGGTGGAGACGGCGGCCGTGCCGAAGCCCGTACCCAGATAGGGATTACTGATCCCGCCGGCGCCGTTGCCCCCGGATTCGGCCAGGCCCGAGGCCAGCAGCAGGCGGTCAAAATCCAGTTCCCGGGCGGTGGCGGTATGGGTGCGGGCGTCAAAGCCCAGGAACCGCAGGTAGCAGGTCATGACGCCGGCTATCTCTGCGGCGAGGACGGCGGCGCGCTGTGCCTGGGTATTCCTCAGCCACTCATAGCCGGGTTCGCCGGGTTCGGGATCGCGGCTGTATTCCACCAGGATGATCAGGGCATGGCTGTGACCGGCGAGTTCCGTGGTTTTATCCACCTGCATATCGGTATGCTGTGTGGTAAAGACGGACTGTTCCGGTCCCGCCCGCTTCCCTTGATCAGTATCGGCCCGGCTCTGTTGCAGGGAGGCATTCTCCACCGGCGTTGCCAGGTGCATGGACCCGTCGATCCGGCAAACGGCGGCCATGCCGGCGTCAAGAAAATAACAGGCTGCTTTCATGTGCCTGGCGCGCTCTTCCGCATCGGTGGGGATGGGCGCTTCGTCTTTGGCCGACGTGCCGGTGCGCATGTTGTCGACCACATCCATGTACGGTTGCATGGAATTGGCCAGAGACAGTGGATTTTCCGGATCCGACAGTTGCAACGACTCCGCCGCACCGGAGATATGGCCGTGCGCAGGTGTCTGGGCACGCGCCAGCCGTTCCAGCGGGTACGGACCCAGATGCATGGGGCGGCGGCGGGAGGAAAACAGTTTGACGGTCATACCGGGGCGATTACCTGCAGCTGACGGTTTTTATTATCATATTGAAAATGTACTTATTGTTACAGAATGATGCAAGGGGAAAGGGGTAAGGGGCAAGGGACAAGGTGAAAGGTGAAAGGTGAAAGGAGCAAGGCTCAAGGCTCAAGGTTCAAGGTTCAAGGTGAAAGGGGCAAGGGATGAGCTTCGCCTTGTTTCTTGAGCTTTGTCCCTTGTATTTTTTACGAACTCCGCTTCCTGATCGCCTTTATAAGGCTGTGAAGCATCCTTGATACTTCTTCGACTTCGGTTAACCATTGTTCCCCTTGCGGCCCGTTGATATAGCCGATATCCATACCGATACGAATCTGTGCCCGGAGTTCACCGGCGGAGCCTTTGGCATAGTTGAGAAAATTCGCGATCTCCTTGTTGGTTCCACGCTCATAGCCTTCGGCGATATTCGACGGAATGGAGAGACCTGAGCGAGTAATCTGATCGCGAAACCCATAGTCCTTCAGGCCGGACAACGATTTGTAAATATTTCCGCTCAGACGGGCGGACTTTTTCCAGACATCCAGGTCTTCAAAACGTGCCATGTTTTCCAATCGAGAATTAGAAGTTCCAGAATGAAAATATGATACTTGCTATAAGCGGCAAGGCCCGGTACAGAACAAACCCGCTCTATCCTCCCTTGAGCCTTGTCCCTTGAACCTTGAACCTTGAACCTTGACCCTTGTGCCCGGGTTTAACCCATCTCCCCCAGATGGACTTCCACCTTGTCGCCCTGGAAGACAATTCGGGCGCGGGTTTTTGGCTGGGCCAGGCGTTCGCCGTCTTCGATCTTGGGTTTGAAGCGCCATTTACGGGCGGCGTTGAGGGTGACGCTATCCAGGACGCCGGGGGGTCTGGATTCAATCACTCTGGGATTCTGTACGTGGCCTGTTTCTGTAACCGTCATTTCCAGCAATACCCAGCCGGAATCGATGTTCGCGCCACCGGGCTTGTCCGGTTTGATGACAAAATAGGGCAGCGCCGCGCCTTCCTTGAGATCGGATTCGGCAATGAAAGTATCGGCGTGACTCATGAACTTGTCGCTGCCCATGGCGATATAGAGATTGGCCAGCTTCTGGTGCATGCCCAGGACGTTGGGATCGTCCGCAAGCAGATTTTTATTCAGTATGGCAAGCCCCTGCAGATAGAGCTTCTCCGCCTTGTCCAGTTGATCGCGGAGTACGGCCAGATCGCCCAGCGACGAAAGGAAGCCGGCGATACGGTTGCTGTCCTTGCCGTAATTTTTCTCGATGATTTTCATACCCTGATTCAACAGGCTTTCGGCGGAGTCGAACTCCTGCCGGGCGATTTCCAGCCTGGCTTTCATATCGAGGAGATCGGCGATGGCCGGATCGTCGTCGCCGTTTTCACGACTGCGCAGATCGATGGCCTTGTCCAGTTCCGCACGCGATTTCTCAAGTTCATCCCGGCTTGCATGGATTCGGGCCATGTCTTCGTGAATGGTAATGCGGTTGCCGCGGGCATCGTCGTGCTCGTCCTTGATCAGGCCTTTTGCCTCGGTCAGGTATTTCTCGGCATCATCGATATTGCCGTTGAGAAGCCTGACATGGCCCAGATTAATGAGCAGCACCGGGATCTTTTCATGATCCGGGCCCAGTTCGTCCACGGCGATACGCAGGGTTTTCTCGGCCAGTTCCGAGGCCCGTTCCAGGTTGCCCTGGCGGTAGGCGCGATCATAGGCGCGGTAGGTTTTGATGAATTCCTCGGAGACATCCTGGGCCGGTGCCGGTATCGCAGCGAATAGAAGCGGGATGACGGCCAGTAATCTGAACAATCTTTTTTGCATGGGTATATCTCGGGTTCGTGGCTAAATAAGTGTTTCGAATCCGTGTTCAATCCGGGAACATAACGCGGACACGCGGTAAATACGGTCGCTCCGGACTCCTGTCCTCCCGCGACACTAATACGTCCATGTATGTCGTCCCTGTAGCTCGAATGCGGCCTCCCTGCCGCATACGGTCCGCTTATATATTCCCGGATTGAACACGGATTCGGAACAGCTATACAGTGGTTGTGGCTCGTTCTTCGTTATTTGTCATTGGTTATTTCCATTTCGATGGGGGCGAAGCCCTGGCCGTTATAGTAAAAAGCGTTCAGTGTCATGTCGTCCCCCACCGGGCCGGCGATGATGTAAATGGTATCGGGATACGCCGCCCGCGCCAAATCGGTGTCCGATGGCTGCGCCGGCGAGTCCGGGTGCGAATGGAATATGCCCAGTAAATCCTCTTCCCGCTCACGCATGTGACGCATGGCGTCGATCTGCTGCTGCGGGTCCATCAGGTATTCCAGTGCCGGCTTGCCGGCGATATTGGCAACAGGGTAATAATGTTCGGCCGTCGTATTCCGGCCGCCCAGCAGACCGCAGACTTCATGGCGCGGGGAAAGCCGCGCCTGTTTCAGCAGGGCGGTCGCAATAGCATTAGATAGCCGAAGTTGCATACAGTTCGTATTCGTTATCGATCCTGCTTGTCCGGAGTACCGCAGACGGGACAGCCGGGATCCTTCGGCAGCCGCGCCCGGTGCCATTCCATATGGAGGATATCCAGCAGCAGGAGTTCGCCGATGAGGGGCTTGCCGATGCCCATGATCAGTTTCATGCACTCGGCGGCCTGAATGCTGCCCATAATCCCCAGCAGCGGCGCCAGCACGCCGTTCGCGGTGCAGGTCTCCTCGATGCCGCTGTCTTCACCGTAGAGGCAGCGGTAACAGGGGGAGTCGGGATTGCCCGCATCGAAGACACTGATCTGACCCTCGAAGCGGATGGCGGCGGCGGAGACCAGCGGCGTGCGCTTGCGGACGCAGGCTTCGTTCAGGGCGAAACGGCTGCGGAAATTGTCGGTGGCGTCGATGACGACGTCTGCGCGGGCAACATAATCATCCAGTTCCCCTGTCTTGAGTTCGTGATGGATCAACTCCAGTTCCACGTTCGGATTCAGTTGCTGCAGATGTTCGCCTGCGGATTCGGTTTTCGCTTTGCCGATGTTGGCCGTGGTATGCAGGATTTGGCGTTGTAGGTTGGACAGATCCACCGTGTCGAAATCCACCAGTATCAGTCGCCCCACGCCGCCGGCGGCGAGATAGATGGAGGCCGCCGAGCCCAGGCCGCCGAGACCGATGATCAGGACCGTGGCGTCGGCCAGCTTCATCTGCCCGCCGGCATCGATTTCGGGCAGCATGATCTGGCGGCTGTAGCGCAGGAGGTCGTCGTCGTTCATGCTCATGATCCGGATTGTACCGGTCCGTTGTTTGCCGTTGCCCCGCGTTTCCGGCCGCTGTACTGCTGCCATTGCTGTTTGCGGTTATCGCGGCCGCCCGTGTGGCGCGGATCGAAGCGGCGGGCATGAATATGTTGCAGGTAATAATGCCAGCCGCAGGGTTGCAGCCGGTAATCGCGTTCATTCTCTTCCATGACGGCGACGACATCGCAGCGCAGCCGGTTGAAGAGGGGAAACGGCGAGTGGATTTCTTTCTGCAGCCTGGATCGGATGGCGGCGAAAGTGATATCCGGAAAGGCATACGTGATCCGGCACTGACGCCCGTCGATTGTAACGCCCTCCACCGCGTCCAGTTCCAGCAGGCGATCCCGCAGGCGCCGCCGTTCTGCTTCGCTGACGGTTTCCGGCAGCAGGACAATCCTGTGCCGGTTCTCCGATCCCGTCCCCGTCATGAGGCGTACGCTAGGGTGACGCGATCCAGCCCGGCCATGTCCTGCAGGGTTTGCGGATCGGAATAACGCGCGGCCAGTAACAGGCCGCGCGTGTCCTCCGCCTGTTGATGGCCGTGCTCGAGCAGCAGCCAGCCGCCGGGGTGCAGGCGCCGCCGTGCCGCAGGAATGATACGGCGTATGGCGTCCAGACCGGCGGGGCCGCCGTCCAGGGCCAGTCGCGGTTCGAAGCGGATTTCACCTGTTGCGAAACCGCCGTAATTCGATTCCACGTAGGGCGGATTGCTGACGATAAGGTGATAGCGTTGCCGTTCCAGTTCGGAAAACCAGTCCGATTCCATAAAGGCGATATTGCTCAAACCGGCTGCGTTGGCATTCTCGTACGCCACGGCCAGCGCCTCGCGGCTGATGTCCGTGGCGGTGATTCGGCAGGCGGGCCGTTCACCGGCAAGGGCCAGGGCAATGGCGCCGCTGCCGGTGCCCAGGTCGAGGATGTCCAGGGCGGTTTCTTCGGGAATGCGCGCCAGGGCCGCCTCCACCAGGGTTTCCGTTTCCGGGCGCGGGATCAGTGTATGGCTATTGACCTGGCATTGCAGCGACCAGAATTCGCGCCGCCCGGTGAGATAGGCCACCGGGTAACCCTCGCTGCGGCGCTCGATGAGGGCATGAAAATCCACGGCCCTATTTGCCGGCAGTTCCCGTTCCGGGCGGGCGTAGAAATCCTCGCGGCGGCAGTCAAGCACGGCGGCCAGCAGGATATCCGCGTCGAGACGGGCGCTTTCCAGGTGCGCCAGCCGGGCCCGCGCCTCTTCCAGCGCCTGGCCGATGGTGATTGTCGTTGCTGCCGTTGCCGTTATCATGACTTCATTCTACTCCCAGGGCCGCCAGTTGATCCGCCTGGTATTCATTGACCAGCACGTCGATGACCATGTCCAGGTGGCCCTGCATGAATTCATCCAGTTTATATAATGTCAGATTGATGCGGTGATCGGTGACGCGTCCCTGAGGAAAATTATACGTGCGGATACGCTCGGAGCGATCCCCGGATCCCACCAGGTTGCGGCGGTTTTCGGCGACTGCCTCGGCCTGCCTGTCTCGCTCGGCGTTGGTGAGTTTGGCCTGCAGGAAGGCCAGGGCCTTGGCGCGGTTCTTGTGCTGGGAACGTTCCTCCTGGCATTCCACCACGATGCCCGTAGGCAGGTGGGTGATGCGGATGGCGGAATCGGTTTTATTGACGTGCTGGCCGCCGGCGCCGGAGGCGCGGAAGGTGTCCACGCGCAAATCGTTGGGATTGACCTCGATCTCGCTGACCTCGTCCACTTCCGGCAGGACCGCCACGGTACAAGCCGAGGTATGGATGCGGCCCTGGGATTCGGTTTCCGGCACGCGCTGCACGCGATGGACGCCGGATTCGAACTTCAAGCGTGAGTAGGCGCCGTGGCCGATAATGCGCAGGATCACTTCCTTGTAACCTTCCAGGTCGCTGTAGGAGGCGCTGATGATCTCCACCTTCCAGCCGCGCAGTTCCGCGTAGCGCATGTACATGCGCAGCAGGTCCGCCGCGAACAGAGCCGATTCCTCGCCGCCGGTGCCGGCGCGGATTTCCAGGAAGATGTTGCTGTCGTCCGCCGGGTCCCTGGCCAGCAGCAGGGTTTGCAGTTGCCGCGACAGCATCTCGTCTTCCTCTTCGGTCTCGTGCAGTTCCTGCCAGGCCAGATCGCGTATCTCGTGGTCGCCGTCCTCAATCATCTCGCGGGCGCTTTCCATGCGCCGCAGGTTTTCCCGGTAGTGCGCGTAGGCCTCGATGACCGGGTTGATCTCCGCCACTTCCTTGCTCAGTTCCCGGAAGCGGTTCTGATCACCGATTACCGACGGATCCGACAGCAGCCCGTGGATCTCCTCGCGGCGCTCGACCAGTTTGTCGAGTTTGTTTTGTAAACTTTCTTTCAACATTCGTCAGCGAGGCTCAAGGGGCAAGGCTCAAGGTGCAAGGTGCAAGGTGAAAGGTGCAAGGTGAAAGGGACAAGGACATCAGGTTCAAGGTTCAAGGAACTGCAAAGGCTAGCTTTGAGATTTCTTTTGCCCCGTGGCCCCCTTGCACCTTTCACCTTGTTCCTTGCCCCTGCTTTCCAGATTGAAGAGTTCCTGGACTGCGCTTAAGAGAGTTTCACGGCGGTCGTCGTCGGCGTTGCGCAGGCGGACGCTGGGATCATGGATCAGTTTGTTTGTCAGGCCGCGGGCCAGTTCCTGAACGACGGTTTCCGGATCGGCACCGGCGCGCAGCCTGCGCAGGGCCGAGTCCAGGGTTTCCCGGCGCAGGTGATCCGCTTTTCCCCGCATGGCGACGATGGTGTCGACGGCATTGAGGGAATTCATCCAGTCCATAAAATGCATCACCTGGGTATCGATGATCTCCTCGGCCTGTTTCGCCGCCTCGCGGCGATTGCGGATGTTTTCTTCGATAACGTCCTGCAGATCATCGACTGTGTAAAGATAGACATCATCCAGTTCACCCGCGGCCGGTTCGACATCCCGGGGCACGGCAATGTCCACCATGAACATGGGTCGGTGCTTGCGTTTGCGCACCGCCGCCTCGACGTCGTCCTTTTTCAATATATGCGTGCTGGCGGCGGTGGAGGCAATGACAATGTCCGCCTCGTAGAGATGTTCGGGAATGTCTTCCAGGGTGATGGCGTAGCCGGCGTACTCGTGTGCCAGCCGCCGCGAGCCCTGCAGGGTGCGGTTGGCGACGATCATTCGCTGCAGGCCGGACTCGCGCAGATGCCGCGCCGCCAGTTCTATGGTCTCGCCGGCGCCGATGAGCAGCACGGTCTTGTCGGACAGGTCGCCGAAGATCTGGCGGCTCAGGCTGACGGCGGCAAAGGCGATGGAAACGGGGTGGTTGCCGATCTCGGTATTACTGCGGATCTCCTTGGCCACATGAAAGGAGTGCTGAAACAGGCGGCCCAGCAGATGCCCGACGCTGCCGGTGGTGCGGGCCGTGTGGTAGGCCGATTTCAGCTGGCCCAGCACCTGGGGCTCGCCCAGGACCATGGAATCAAGGCCGCTGGCGACGCGCAGCATATGCTTGACGGCGTTGATGTCCGGGTGGCTGTACATGAACGGCCGCAGTTCGTCGTAGCTGAAGCCATGGTAGGCGGAGAACCAGTCGATGGGACCCTGATGATTGCCCAGGTCGAGGCTGCAATAGATCTCGGTGCGGTTGCAGGTGGATAGAATGGCGGCCTCGTCGACGCCCTCCTGATCCCTGAGCTCCAGCAATGCCTTCGGCAACAGCTCGCCGTTGAAGGTAACCTTTTCCCTTACCTCCAGCGGTGCGGTAGTATGATTGAGGCCGAATGTGAATATCGTCATAGTGTCGGTCGCGGTGGACAATGCCGGAATTTTCCGCCAGGCACGCTATGAATACAAGCGTAAAACGCTTATATTTCAGTTTGTTGTGCGGCAGGCAGGGCAGCCGTTCCGGATGCTTTGCCGAAGGATCCCGGCTCCCTCTATACTATATCGACCGCCGCCTGAATGTATTTATGAACCTATAATTATACAGCGAGTCTAGTACCTCGACACAGGAATTATCCTTACATGATGATGTTATACAGCACGCAGCGGCGCACCGCCCCGCTTCCCGTCACCGCCTTCCTGCGCGCGCTCCTGTTCGCGGTTCCGGCGTTGCTGGCTGCCTGTTCCACGTCTCCGGACAAGGCCGTGACGGAAACCGCCACGGAGCCGGAGGGCGTTGCCATGGAGAGCATGGTGGAGGGTACGCCGGAAGTCGTGGATATCGAGCCGGTGCGGCCGAACATCGAACTGACCGGCGACATTCTTTACAAGATCCTGCTGGCGGAGTTCGCCGGCCAGCGCGGTCGTCTGGACGTTTCCCTGGAGACCTATCTGGAACTGGCCCGCAGTACCCGCGATCACAAGGTTGTCGAGCGGGCGACCCGTATCGCCGTCTACGCCCGCGACAACAAGGTGGCCAGAGAGGCGGCCGAACTCTGGATAGAACTGGATCCGCTGAACTCCGATCCCCATCAGGTGCTGGCCGTCATGGCCCTGCGCGAGGGCCGCGTGGAAGCCGCCCTGGAACACTTTCAAAGCATACTGGAGTATTCCCACGGCGAACTGGATCAGAAACTGTGGATGATCGCCAACCTGCTCAGCCGGGAGAAGGACCAGAAGCTGATCATGACGGTCATGGAACGTCTGATCGAATCGCACCGGGATGAGCCGGAAGCCCTGTACGCCTTTGCGCATGTGGCGGCCCGCCTGGGTGAAGTGAAACGGGCGACGGAGTTGCTGGAGCGCACCCTGGAGCTGGCGCCGGATAACGACAGCGCCGTCATGAGCTATATCTCCATGCTGCAGCGGCAGGATCGTCTCAAGGAAGCCGTCGCATGGCTGGAGCAGGCCATCAGACAGCGCAACGGCGAGGATGATTTCAACATGCGCTTGGCCTACGCGCGGTTGCTTACCGATGTCCGCCGCTACGATGACGCCCGGCGGCAGTTCGAGATCCTGGCCGTGCAGGCGCCCAATAATACCGATGTGCTGTATGCGCTGGGCCTGCTGTATCTGCAGGCCAACCGTCTGGACGATGCCGAGCGTTCCTTCAAGCGGCTGGCCAAACACAGCGATAATGATGACGATGCACACTATTATCTGGGTCGTATCCAGGAGGAACGCGACAACCACAAAAAGGCCGGCATTCATTACCAGGCGGTACACGGCGGCGACAATTATTTCGATGCCCAGGTGAGGATGTCCCTGATCCTGTCCCGCCAAGGCAAGATAGAAGAGGCGCGCCGGCATCTTGGGAGTATCAGCACCGAGAGTAAACAGCAGCAGACCATGCTGGTACAGGCCGAGGCGGAATTGCTGATCGAGGAAGAACGCTACGAGGATGCCATGGAGGTCTATACCAGGGCACTGGAAAAGCAGGGGTTCAATTCCGAACTCCTTTATTCGCGCGCCATGCTGGCGGAGAAAATGGATCGGCTGGAGCTCCTGGAGGACGACCTCCGGCGCATTCTGGAAAGGGAGCCGGAAAACGCCCAGGCCCTGAATGCACTGGGGTATACTCTGGCGGATCGCACCGATCGCTACCAGGAAGCCTACGACCTGATTAAAAAGGCCCTGGAACTCAGTCCCGGCGACTACTACATCCTCGACAGCATGGGCTGGGTACTTTACCGGCAGGGCAAGCTGGATGAAGCTGTTGACTACCTGCGCCGGGCCCTGGAGATCCGCAGGGATCCGGAAATCGCCGCCCACCTGGGCGAGGTATTGTGGGTCAAGGGTGACAAGGAAGGCGCGCGCGAGGTCTGGGATACCGCCTTGCAGGAGACCCCGGAGGACAGCAAACTGCTGGATGTCATACAGCGGTTCAATCCCTGAACCATCACGGCGTTGACCGGTAGCCGGCACGCCGCGGACCGAATCCGCCTGATTTGAACATGGCCAAGCCTCATTTCCCGAGTCGTTGTTATATACCGCTGGTATTGCTATGCCTTTTGAGCGCCTGCGCCACGCGGCCGCCGGTGCCCGAAGGTGAACAAAACCGGGCATGGCAACGGCACAGCGATCGCATCGCCGGACTGACGCAATGGGAATTGAAGGGGCGCATTGCTCTTCGCGTGGAAGAGGAGGGCTGGACGGCCAGTCTGCACTGGCGGCAGGAGGAGGCCGCCTATGTTATCCGCATCCTCGCACCCATGGGCCAGGGGAGATACGAACTGCGCGGCAATGCCTCCACCGTGCAACTGCGCATGCCGGACAACCGGGTGTTGTACGCGCAGGACGCGCAGACACTGTTGCGGGACAATCTGGGCTGGCAGCTGCCGGTGGAAGGGCTGGTCTGGTGGGTGCGCGGGCTGCCCGCTCCGGATAATACGCCTGACACGCTGAAACTGGACAAGCGGGGCCGGCTGCAGGAACTGCAACAGGACGGCTGGCGGGTGCTATATGATCACTACGGCCTGTTTTCCGGCGGTATTGCCTTGCCGGAGAAACTGACCATCGAGCGGCCCGGCCTGAGGCTGCGGCTCCTGATCCATAGCTGGGCGATATAACATGAGCAATCGTGCCTGGCCGGCGCCGGCCAAGATCAATCTGTTCCTGCATGTGACCGGCCGGCGCGGGGACGGTTACCATGAATTGCAGACCGTGTTTCAGTTCCTTGATTACGCCGATGAACTCCGGTTTATGTTGACTGATGACGGTTTGGTCCGCCGTGATGGAGAGGGGTACGGGGTCGCGGAAGAGGAGGATCTGACCGTGCGTGCGGCGCGGGCCTTGCAGGAGGCAACCGGAACCGATGCCGGGGTGCGCATGCGCATCGATAAACGTATCCCGGCGGGCGGCGGCCTGGGCGGCGGCAGTTCCGACGCCGCCACCACCCTGGTGGCGTTGAACCGGCTCTGGGCACTGGAATTGCCCGAAGATGAGCTGGCTCGTATAGGTCTTGAGCTGGGGGCGGATGTGCCGGTATTCGTGCGCGGCCGGGCGGCCTGGGCCGAGGGAGTGGGCGAACGGCTGCAGCCGGTGGAACTGCCGGAAGACTGGTTCCTGGTCGTGCACCCGGGCTGCCATGTGCCCACGGGCCGGGTTTTTAACGCCCCTGATTTGACACGCAATACGCCGCCCATCACAATACGCGACTTTCTTGACGGTGCCGGACACAATGACTGTGAACCCGTGGTTTTCGAGGCATTTCCGCAAGTTGCCGAAGCGGCCCGGTGGCTCGGGCGATTCGCGCCGGATGTCAGAATGACCGGGACGGGGGCCTGCCTGTTCGCCCGCTTTCCATCCCGGGAGGAAGCGGAAGCCGTCGCACGTGATCTACCGAATGGCTATCAGGGTTTTGTCGCTCGCGGCAGAAACCGTTCGCCGTTGCTGGACAGACTGGCGGCAGAGTAAAGAATCGGAGTCATCCTGGCGGTTTCATGCGATGTTTTTTATCGCATGGAAACGGAGACCAGGATGAGAACCTGGGGAGTAACGGTTGCAGATCCACTGGGGTGTGGCCAAGTTGGTTAAGGCACGGGGTTTTGATCCCCGGATCCCAGGTTCGAATCCTGGCACCCCAGCCATTTAAGTAACTGCCTTTAGATATAGAGATTATCCACCATGGCCGAGGAAATCGTATCATCATCGTCTCTGAATAACGTTTTGCTTTTCAGCGGCAATTCCAACCCGGGCCTGGCGGCGGATATTGCCGGTTACCTGAATATGTCACTGGGCAAGATCGAAGTCGGCCGTTTCAGTGACGGCGAGGTCATGGTGGAGATAGAGCAAAATGTGCGCGGGCGTGAAGTCTATATTCTGCAGTCCCTGTGCCCGCCTACCAATGACAACCTGATGGAACTGCTGGTGATGGCCGATGCCCTGTGCCGGGCCTCGGCAACCAAGGTGACGGCGGTGATCCCGTACATGGGTTATACCCGGCAGGACCGGCGGCCGCGTTCGGCCCGGGTGCCGATAACGGCCAAGGTAGTCGCCAATATGATCGGGGCTGTCGGTATCGACCGGGTACTGACGGTGGATCTGCATGCCGATCAGATCCAGGGTTTTTTCAACATGCCTCTGGATAATGTGTATGCCTCACCGGTGTTGCTGGGTGATATATGGAAACACAAGTATCCCCGCCAGATTGTGGTCTCGCCCGACGTGGGCGGCGTGGTCCGGGCCCGGGCCATAGCCAAACGCCTGGAGGATGCGGAGCTGGCGATTATCGACAAGCGCCGCTCGCGGGCGAACGAGTCCGAAGTCATGAATATTATCGGTGATGTGAAGGGGCGTTCCTGTGTCATCGTGGACGATCTGGTGGACACGGCCGGTACGTTATGTAATGCCGCCAATGCCCTGAAAGAGCACGGGGCGGAGATGGTGGCGGCGTACTGTACCCATCCGGTACTGTCGGGCAAGGCCATCGAGAACATCAGCAAGTCGCAACTGGACGAGCTGGTGGTTACCGATACCATCCCGCTGAGCGAGGCCGCGGCGGGTTGTGACAAGATTCGACAACTGAGTGTCGCCGCCATGCTGGCGGAAAGCATCCGCCGCGTATCGGAAGGCGAATCGCTGAGTTCCATGTTCGTCGATTAATCAAGTAACAAGTCACAAGTAATAAGTTACAAGGCGTAAGTCACAAGTTACAAGCAACAAGTAAAGCCTGGTCGCGAGGCTTTCACTTATGACTTGTGACTTGTCACTTATAACTTGAGGAGTTATTGAAATGCAGTCATTTGAAATCAATGCAGAACCGCGTACGGACGTGGGGAAAGGTGCGAGCCGCCGCCTGCGTCGTGCCGGACGCGTGCCCGGGATCCTCTACGGATCCGGAACCGATGTCACCATGGTGTCTTTCAGCCATGATGATCTGGTAACCCGGCTCGATTACGAAGCCTTTTTCTCCCATATTCTTACCGTCAAGGTGGACGGCAAGAGTGAAAGCGTCGTGCTCAAGGATCTGCAGCGGCATCCGTACAAGCGCATCATTATCCATGTGGATTTCCAGCGTGTGCGCGAGAATGAAGCCCTGACCATGCGGGTACCGCTTCACTTCATGAACGAGGAAAAATGCCCCGGCATCAAGACCGAAGGCGGCGTTATCAGCCACGTCATGACGGAAGTGGAAGTTACCTGTCTGCCGAAGGATCTGCCCGAATATATTGAAGTGGATATGAGCGGCATGCACCTGAACGACACCATACACCTGGGCGAACTGACACTGCCGGAAGGTGTGATCCTGACCGCCCTGGAGCATGAGGGTGATCCGGATCAGCCCGTGGTCAACGTACACATGCCGCGTGTCGAGACCGAGGAGACCGAGGAAGAGGCGGAAGCCGCTGAAGCCGAGGAAGCGGAAGAGAAGGGTGAAAAGGCCGAAGCGGAAGAGAAGTCCGGGAAAGAGGAAGACGAAGACTGATCGCGCCCTGTGTCGAGCACTACATCTCTGAAACTGATCGTCGGCCTCGGCAACCCCGGCGCGAAATACCAGGAAACCCGGCATAATGCCGGGTTCTGGTTTATTGATCGCCTGGCGGCGGATGAGCATTGTGCTTTTTCCCGCCAGGCGAAATTCCATGGAGAAGTGTCACGGATCCAGAGCGGTCGTATCGACTGCCGGCTGTTGAAACCGGATACATTCATGAATCACAGCGGACGTGCGGTATCGGCTTTCCTTGATTACTACAGCATTACGCCGGAACAGGTGCTGGTGGCCCATGACGAAATCGACCTGGAACCGGGGATCGCGCGACTGAAAAGGGGCGGCGGCCACGGCGGCCACAACGGTCTGCGCGATATTATCTCCGCCATTGGCAGCAAGGATTTTTACCGCCTGCGCATCGGTGTCGGTCATCCGGGACACAAGGATGACGTCATCGACTACGTTCTCAAGCGTGCGGGCGGCAGCGAACAGAAAGCCATCGAATCGGCTGTTGAAGACGCCCTCGCGGTCATGCCGTATGTGTTCGGCGGTGAGATGGAAAAGGCGATGACACAACTGCACTCAAAGTCACAAGTCACAAGTCACAAGTCACAAGGTGGAGATCATTGAAAGGTATTTCTCTGGTTTTACTTGTTACTTGTGACTTATAACTTGTAACTGAAGTTATGGGTTTCAAATGCGGCATCGTCGGCCTGCCCAATGTGGGCAAATCCACGCTCTTTAATGCGCTGACCAGTTCCGGCATCGCCGCCGAGAACTATCCCTTCTGTACTATCGATCCCAATGTCGGCGTTGTGCCGGTGCCTGATCCGCGCTTGTGGAAGATCGCCGACATCGTCAAGCCAAAGCAGGTTATCCCCGCACACATGGAGTTTGTCGATATCGCCGGACTGGTGGCGGGGGCATCAAAGGGAGAAGGGCTGGGCAATCAGTTCCTGGCGCATATCCGGGAAACCCATGCCATCGCCCAGGTGGTGCGCTGTTTCGAGGATGAAAACATCGTCCATGTTTCCGGCCGGGTGGATCCGGTTTCGGACATTGAGGTTATTAATACCGAACTTTGCCTGGCCGATCAGGAAACACTGGAACGGGCCCTGCAGAAGGTTCAGAAAGCCACCCGAAGCGGCGACAAGGATGCCCGTCAGCAGCAGGCACTGCTGGAAAGGGTCTACGCCCATGTGGATCAGGGACGGCCGGTGCGGTCCCTGGACCTGAACGAGGAGGAAAAAGGGCAAATCGCCGACCTGCATCTGCTTACCGCCAAGCCGATCCTGTACATCGCCAACGTCGAGGAGGGCGCCCCGGCGGACAACCCCCGGTTGACGGCCCTGCGTGATCTGGCCGAACAGGAGGGGGCCGAGGTGATCCCTGTATGCGCCGCCATTGAGGCCGAGATTGCCGAACTGGCTGAAGATGAAAAGAAAGAGTTTCTGGAGGATCTGGGTCAGGAAGAGCCCGGCCTGAACCGGATTATCCGCGCCGGCTATGAACTGCTGGGACTGCAGACGTTTTTTACCGCCGGTCCCAAGGAGGTACGCGCCTGGACCGTGCGCAAGGGTGCAACCGCACCGCGCGCCGCGGCCGTGATTCATACGGATTTCGAACGCGGTTTCATCCGTGCCGAAGTGGTGGCCTACGAGGACTTTATCAAATATAACGGTGAACAGGGCGCCAAAGAGGCGGGCAAATGGCGCCTGGAAGGCAAGGAATACCTTGTCCGGGACGGTGACGTCATGCTGTTCCGGTTTAACGTTTAATACAGGTACAAAGTACAAGGTTCAAGGTACAAGTGAACCCCGCCACCATTTTCCCTTGAGCCTTGTACCTGTTTTTTTGCTTCCCCGGCTTACGCTGTGCTTCATCCGGGCTACAATGAACAAATGAAAAACGGCGCCCTGTATAATGAGATCATTGAGACGGCCCGGGCCTTCGGCCGTACAGGCCTGAGTGTCGGTACATCGGGCAATCTCAGTGCCCGTACCGATAAAGGCTTTCTCATTACGCCCAGTGGTGTCGATTACGCCGATCTGGAACCGGACTCACTGGTGGAACTGGATTTGAACGGCGGGATCATTGACGGCAAACTGAAACCGTCCAGCGAATGGCATTTCCACCACGCCGTCTATGACGACCGCCCCGAAGTCAATGCCGTCGTTCACGTGCATTCCCCTTATGCCACGTCCCTGGCCTGCACCCGCCAGGGCATACCGGCCTTTCATTATATGATCGCCATGGCCGGCGGCGATGATATCCGCTGCGCCGACTATGCCACTTTCGGTACGGAAGAGCTGGCCCGGAATGCGGTAAGCGCTCTCGCCGATCGTCGCGCCTGTTTGCTGGCCAACCACGGTATGATTGCGCTGGGCGCATCGGTGCCGGAAGCTTTCCATCTGGCTGTGCAGGTGGAGGAACTGGCGCGGCAATACCACCTCAGTTGCCAGCTTGGCGGCCCCGTATTGCTGGACCATAAGGAGATGGCGGTCAACCTGGAAAAATTCCGCACCTACGGCAGGCAGGATTCCTGATGCGGGAAACGCTGCAACCGTTTCACCTCGCCTTCCCGGTGCACGACCTGGAAGCGGCGCGGCATTTTTATGCATCGGTACTGGGCTGTGCCGTCGGCCGTACCGATGAACGCTGGATCGATTTTAATTTCTTCGGTCACCAGATCACCGCTCATCTTGTTGAGGGTGGCAGCGAAACCGCGCTAGCCAACCCTGTGGATGACGAACAGGTTCCGTCCCGGCACTTCGGCATTATTCTGGATATGGACGGCTGGCAACAACTGGTCCGAAGACTCGAGGAGCAGGACGCGGACTTTCTGATTGAACCCACTGTCCGCTTTCGGGGCCGGCCCGGCGAACAGGCCACGCTGTTTATCCGGGATCCCAGCGGCAATGCCCTGGAGTTCAAGGCCTTCGCCGATGCGGGCCGCGTCTTCGCGACGGACTGACCGGGGATACATTCGGCATGGAAATCTGGCAAGGGTTGTTGTTGTTCGGAGTCGGGATTGTCTCCGGATTCCTCAACGTCATGGCCGGCGGCGGTTCCCTCATCAGCCTGCCCGTGATGGTATTCCTGGGCATTCCCGCGCCGGTGGCCAACGGCACCAACCGCATCGCCATCCTGGTACAGAACATCTCCGCCGTAACCACGTTCTTCCGCAAGGGCTTTTCCGATTTTCGCCTCAGTTTGAGCCTGGCCGCCGCCACCCTGCCCGGGGCCGTGATCGGGGCGTTTGCCGGTACACGCCTGGACGGGCAATGGTTCGAGTGGCTGCTTGCTGCAACCATGTTGGCCGTCATGCTGTTAATGGCATTTGGCAAGGACAAGCCCGCGCTGCGGGAAGCCCCCGTTCGTCCTTCAGCGAAACGGATGTTTCTCGGTTATCTGCTGATGGCGGGGGTGGGTTTCTACGGCGGGCTGATCCAGATCGGTGTCGGTTTTCTCATCATGCCGGTGCTGCACCGGGTACTGGGTCTGGACCTGGTACGCGTCAACATGCACAAGGTTTTTATCATAGGCATCTATACCATCGTCGCCCTGATCATCTTCGCCTCGCAGGTGGAGATCCTGTGGCTGCTGGGCCTGTGTCTGGCCGCCGGAACCGCCATCGGCGGCTGGCTGGGCGCGCACGTATCCATTCAAAAAGGAGAGCGTGCCATCCGTATCCTGTTGAATATCGTCCTTACGGGGTTCATCATTAAGCTGCTGGTATTCTGAACAGAGCGGGGCAGTGTTGATGAAAGCGGAAGAGATTACCTGCTGGAAATGCGGTACGCGTCTTTCGGCCGGTACGCCGCTGCCCCTGTCCCGCCGTTCCAAATGCAGGCATTGCAACGCCGACCTCCACGCCTGCCGCCAGTGCCGTTTCTATGACACCTCGAAAAACAACCAATGCAGGGAGCCCATGGCCGAGCGTGTGGTCGACAAGGAGCGGGCCAATTTTTGTGATTACTTCGAACCCAATCCTGCCGCGTTTACGGAAAACGAAACCACTGAAACCGAAGCCTCCAGGGGAAAACTGAATGAATTGTTCGGTCTCGATTCGGCCGGCAGCGGCGATATTAATTCCCTGGCCGGGGAGATCCTGTCCGAGGAAGAGGCTTCAAGGGAGAAGCTCAACCAACTCTTCGACCTGGAAAACGGGGACAAGGGAGAAGGTGAAAGGTGAAAGGGACAAGGTTCAAGGTTCAAGGTACAAGTGAACCCTGCCACCATTTCCCCTTGTGCCTTGAACCTTGAACCTTGAGCCTTTCGCCTTGTCCCTTGTTTCTATATCAATGACAAAAGTTGATCGGCCAGCACCTGAGGTTGAGAAAAGAACGGTGAATGGCTGGCATCTATGCTGATGACCTGCTCACACGGCAGTTCGGTGTGCATTCGTTTCTGTACATCCGGAGTTATGGCATGGTCCTGCAGCGCCTCGATATAAACACGCGGTACGCGGCCGAAGTTGGCGCCCGTGGTTTCCATGGGCGCCATCAGCGGTGATTGCGGTTGCGGCGTCAGCAGGCTCAGCGCCAGAGTGAGATCTTCATCGGAGCAGTCCGCGTAAAACGTCTCTTTCGCCGCCTCGCGCCGGAACCCGACGTAGGTGGGGTCGTCTTCGTCGAAGACCATGTTGGGCGGCACCAGACTGGCGTCATGGGTATGGGCTTCGTCAAACAGGGAACGCCCGTTCGGCATCAGGAAGGCGGCCACGTAGACCAGCTTGCTGATCTTTTCTGGCCGGTATTCCGCCGTCTGTGTAATGACGGTACCCCCCATGCTGTGACCCACCAGAATGGCCGGCTCGTCGCTCTCATCCAGTGCCTGACACACCCGGTCGGTGTAACTCCGCATTGACACACGGTTGGTGGGTGTTCGGTCGATGCCGTGGCCCGGCAGATCCGGTGCTGTGACCTGATGCCCGTGTTGCCGCAGACGCGGAATAATCTTGTACCAGCACCAGGCACCGTGCCAGGCGCCGTGAATGAGAACGAAATGTGTCATGAATTACCCCCTGCATTGAAGTTGTTTTATTAATGAGACCGGAAGTATCCCGACATTCCTCTGTGAGACACGCTGTAAATACGTCCCCTGGATCAAGTCCAGGGCAGGCTCTGTACGCTCGACGGCCGCATCCATGCG
>JBBDSH010000073.1:0-82136 GCA_040905045.1 Gammaproteobacteria bacterium
CTCGACGGCCGCATCCATGCGGCCGACGGTCCCACAGAGGAATGTCGGGATACTTCCGGCCTCAACAATAATTTGTACTCCTGACTCCTAATATACAAGGGGATATGATCCGGGTTGCAAACACGGGTATCATACCCGTATCCGTGCATGAATCGTGAGGTAGCGATGAAGGTTGAAAACTGGTCTGTATCGGGGCCGAGTGGAGAGGCTGCGGTTGCCTCGGCGAAGCTGTCCCGCCGTAACTTTATCAAGGGCATTGTGGCGGCGGGCGCAACGGTGTCCGGCGGGTTGATGCTGGGCGGTTTGAGCGGCTGTTCCTCCGAGGGTCCGGCGCCGGGCGGGGTGGAACGGCTCCTTTCCCTGAACATCAACGGTAAAAAGCGGCGGGTGGATGTGCTGCCCCAGGAGACGCTGGCCATGACCCTGCGTTATCGCCTCGGTTTGACCGGCACCAAGCTGGGCTGCGACCGGGGTGAGTGCGGCGCCTGTACCGTCTTGGTTGACGATATTCCCCTCTACGCCTGCTCGACGCTGACCCACTCGGTGCGCGGCCGCAAGGTGACCACCGTCGAGGGTCTGCAGGCGGCCGACGGCACCTTGCATCCGGTGCAGCAGGCCTTTGTCGATGAACTGGGCCCGCAATGCGGTTTCTGCACGCCGGGCCAGGTGATGTCGGCGGTGGGCCTGCTGAAGGCCAATCCCAAACCGACCCGGGAGGAAGCCCGTCTGGCTATGTCCGGCAACCTGTGCCGTTGCGGGGCCTACGATCACTACCTCAATTCCGTGATGCGCGCCGCGGAGGTGTCCTGACATGGCCGACGAGACCTATACCCTGCTGGGCAAGAACTTCGTGCCGCCGGACGTGGTGGGCAAGGTCACCGGCAAGGCCAAATACGCCGAGGACTTTCGCCGGGACAACATGCTGTTCTGCCGTCTGTACCTGAGTCCCATGCCGCACGGCAAGGTGAAAAACATCGATGCCCGTGAGGCGCTGAAGATGAAGGGCGTGCACGCGGTGCTGACGGCGGATGATGTGCCGTCGTTCCCGGCACCGGAGCAGCCCATACTGACCAACGAGCCAAAATGTGTCGGCGATCCCATCCTGGCGGTGGCGGCGGAGAGCGAGACCCTGGCGCAGGACGCCCTGGAAAAAATCAGGGTCGATATCGAACCGCTGCCGTTCACGCTGGACCCGCTGGAGAGCCTGTACCCGGGCGGGCCGGATGCACGCAGTGACGGCAACGTCGCCGGGACCGTTAACTACGTCGAGCCCTTCCTGAAGACGATCAAATGGGACGCGCGGGATTTCGCCAGGGCGAAGGAGGGCGAGTTGCCCATGGGCGAGGCGGTGGAGGACTGGTCCTACGGCGACGTGGCGGGCGGCTTTGACACTGCCGATTATGTGCTTGAGGAGAGCTTCGTCACGGCCAATACCGCGCATCATTCCATGGAGCCGCGTTCCTGTATGGCGTACTGGGAGAACGGCAAGTGTCATGTCCACGGTTCCAGCCAGAGCCAGAGTTTTCCGGTACCCGGTCTGGCGCGTTACATCGGCATCAAGCCCGAGGATCTGGTCTTCATCGCCGAGTTCTGCGGCGGCGGATTCGGTTCGAAAGGTTCGGCCTACCCGGCCATGTCCATTCCGGCGCATATGGCGAAGAAGGTGCAGCGGCCGGTGATGATGCGCGTGTCCCGGCACGAGGAATATTTCATCGGCCACGCACGCGCCGGATTCCAGGGCCGCATCAAGATGGGTTTTCGCCGGGACGGCCGGCTGCTGGCGGTGGACCTGTACATCGTTCACGAAAACGGTTCCTATATCGGCTTCAATGACTACCATGCCGCGGGCGAGGCGGTGTCCCTGGTCTACCAGCCCGAGGCCATGCGCTTTCGCGGTATCCCGGTGCAGACCAACACGCCGCCGCGGCGGGCCCAGCGAGGCCCCGGCCAGAACCAGATCGCCAGTGCGGTGGAGCCGTTGCTGGACCAGGCGGCGCGGGAGCTGGGCATCGATCGTGTCACCATTCGTAAAATCAATGCACCGGCGTTCAAGGCCGGTTTTGGCGCGAAGCAAAAACCGGTGACGTCTTCCTATATGGAAGAGGCCATTGCCATGGGCATGAAGGATTTCGACTGGGACAACAAGAAACAGCTCAGCGGCCGCAAGAACGGCACGAAGGTGACCGGCATCGGTATCGGTCAGGCCTATCATTCCGCCGGTGCCACCGGTTTTGACGGTCTGGTGGTGATCACCCCGGACGGCAAGCTGCACATTCATACCGGTGTCGGCAACCTGGGGACATACTCTCACAGTGCCACATCCCGGGTGGCGGCGGAGATCCTGAAGATGAACTGGGACCACTGCGTCATCGAACGGGGCGATTCGCGTAAACACCTGCCGTGGAATCTGGCCCAGTTCGGCAGCAATACTTCCTACACCATGAGCCGTACCAATTATGTCGCGGCCATGGACGCGGTGGCCAAACTCAAGGCCATCGCGGCCGAGGCGCTAGGCGGCGAGGCCGGGGACTACGACATCGGTAACGAGAAAGTGTTCTTGAAAAACGACCGTTCCAAAAGCCTGACCTACGCCGAGGCGGCGCAGTGGGCGATTGAACTGGGCGGCCGTTACAGCGGCGGCGAGATGCCGGATAACCTGAACGACATGACCAAGCGGTCGGTGAACGCCCTGGCGGGCAGCGGGCTTATCGGTGTGGCCAAGGACACGCTGGAGAGCGAGGGCACGCCGCCGGCCTTCGCCGTGGGCTTCATCCAGATCGAACTGGACCTGGAGACCGGCGTCTATGACATCGTAGATTACGTCAGTATCGCCGACTGCGGGCGGGTGTTGCATCCGCAGAGCCTGGCAACGCAGATCAAGGGCGGGGCGGTGATGGGCTTCGGCATGGCCGCCTACGAGCGCCATGTTTACGATCCGCAGAACGGTCTGCCGGCCAACGTCGGCCTGTATACCTGCAAGCCGCCGACGTATCTGGATGTGCCCTCGGTGACGCGCTGGGGGGCGGTGGATCAGCCGGATCCCTACAACCCGGTTGGGTCGCGGGGGATCGGCGAGCCGCCCATGGGCGCGGCCTCGGCGGCCTTGTTGTGTGCCATTTCCGACGCCCTGGGCGGGCATCTCTTCAACCGCATACCGGTGACGCCGGACATGATCGTCAACGCCGCCGCCGGCCGGCCCCAGTCCCATAAACCGCTGCAAGTGAATACGTATTAGGGAGCGTCTGCGATGATGAAAGACATGATGCGGTCCTTCGAGCTGTACCAGCCGGCGGACCTGGCTAACGCCCTGGAACTGGCAAAGCGGTTCGGAGACGACGGCTGGCTCATGGCCGGCGGTAACGACAGCCTGGACTGGTTCAAGGACCGGGTGAAAAATCCGAAAGCGGTGATTGATCTGGGCGGTGTGAAGGAGCTGCAGGGCGTCACCGAAACGACCGACGGCATCGAGATCGGCGCCCTGACCACGCTGACGGAAGTCAGCGGGAACACAATCATCCGGGACAAGTTCTCGTTGCTGGCCGAGGCGGCGTCCCGGGTCGCCAGTCCGCAGATCCGCCACTCCGGCACCATTGGCGGGAATCTCTGCCAGGACACGCGCTGCTGGTATTACCGCTCGGGGCTGGACTGTTACCGTGCCGGCGGCAACACCTGCTACGCCGACACGCCGGAGGGCATGAACCGGGAGCACTGCCTGTTCGATGCGGATCGCTGTGTCGCCGTGACGCCGTCGGACACGGCGCCGGCGGTGGTGGCCCTGGACGGCGAGATGGTGATCGTGGCGCCGGGCGGCAAGGAACGTGTGGTGAAAGCCGAAAACTTCTTCATCGGCCCGAAGGTGGACATCACCCGCATGACGGTGCTGAAACCGGGCGAGATCCTGAAAAGCGTCCGCATCCCCGGCACCTTTGCGGGTGCGCGCTTTTATTTTGAAAAGGTCGCCGACCGCAAGGCCTGGGATTTTGCCCTGGTCAACATCGCCTCGGCCATGATCGAGGAGGGCGGCAAAATCAAAGACGTGCGCGTGGTCTGCGGCGGCGTGGCCTGCGTGCCCCGGCGATTGAAGGTGGTCGAGGACGTGGTCAAGGGCGGGGCCCCGGACGAGGAGGCCGCCACCCTGGCCGGGCAGGGGGCCATCCGCGGTGCCTCTCCCCTTAATTACAATCACTTCAAGATCCCGCTCATGGAAAACCTGGTCAAGCGGGCCATCCGCAGCGTTTAATTTTTAGAAGCACCCTAATGTCAGAATTTATAGAACTTCTACGTTACAGCAGCAATGCCTGGGGCCAGCGCACCCTGGAAGGGGTGTCCTGGGATCTGCTGCCGGTGTTCGTCGGCCTGGCCGTGGTCTTCATCGTCGGGCACGCGTTGCTGGCACATTTTCTTGGCCGCAAAGATTAGAATCCGTGTGCAATCCGGAAGCCTGACGCAGACACGCGGTGAATACATCCATGTAGCTCGAATGCGGCATCCCTGCCGCATACGGTCTGCTTACAGGTTTCCGGATTGCACACGGATTCGGAACCGATAATATAGTCGTCTAATGTCCGAAAATATTCTTCGACACGCTCTGAGCGATCGCGTTTTTCACTGGGTCACGGCGGTGGCCGTGCTGGTGCTGCTGGGCACGGCGTTCCTGCCCATTATCGGCCTCAAGTTTCCCTGGGTGACCGCGCACTGGGTCGCCGGTGTGGTGCTGACCCTGGCGGTGGTTTTTCACATACTGCGTTCCCTGTCCCTGCGGCGCCTGCGTCACATGGGGATCGGCCCGCGCGATATGCGCGAAGGCCTTGCCGCCGTGGCCGGTCTGTTCGGCCGTCGAGGCGGAGCGCCCCAGGCAGGCAAATACTCCGCAGCACAGAAACTCATGCATCATGTGGTTGCGGTGCTGGTCCTTGTCACCGTGGCGACGGGGTTGCCCATGATGGTCAAGGTGGACACGCCGTTCTGGGAACGGGATCCCTACTGGCTGGAAACCGGTACCTGGGGCATGATTTATGTTTTGCACGGCCTGGCGGCGCTGTGCCTGCTGAGTGTGGTGATGGTGCATATATACTTTGTCCTGCGGCCGGAAAAGCGGCCATACCTGCGCGCCATGATCCGCGGCTGGATGCGTCGTGAGGAAGCCCTGGCGGATCATGATCCGCAACGCTGGCCGGGGGACGCCTGATGCCGGACGCTTCCCGCCGGGATCTGGATCGCTGCATTGAGGCTGTCGAGGCCGGTTATGAATTCCTGCTGGCTTACGCGGCCCAGGGACATGAGAGTGATCGTCATGCCGGTGCCGGCGGTGAAGTCCGCCGCTATCTCGCTGATATGGATGAAGCCCTGAACGGACTGGGTGAACTGGCCCTGGCCTGTGCCGAACAGGTGGACGGCGAGAGCGTGACAGAGTATCGCGGGTTTCTCGACGCCCTGGATGCGGACGCCCGCAAGGCCCGGGCGGCCGTTCGCCTGGTCCTGAGCCGGGACGATATCAGCTCACAGTTGGTCGACAACCTTAACGCCTCCAGCCATCTGCGCGCCCTGTTGACCGACTTGTTCCTGATTGATGAAGCACTGAAAGCGAGTGAGGAGTGAGGCGTGAGGAGTGAGGCGTCGAGTTCATTTATACTCCTCACCCCTTACTCCTTACTCCTCACCGGTTGCACCTGAACGTCATAACGAACCAACTTGAAATACTGAACGAGTCCATTCATGTCTAAAGAAACCTTCAACAAGGGGTTACTGGATTTTATCAATGCCTCGCCGACGCCGTTTCACGCGGTGGACAATATGTGTGCTCAATTGCTGGAGGCGGGATTTCAGAAACTGCAGGAAGGCGATGTCTGGAATTTACAAACGAACGGCCGTTATTTCGTTACCCGCAACGACTCGTCCATTATTGCGTTTCGCATGGGCGACTCGCCGCCGGAGGAGAGTGGATTCCGCCTGGTCGGCGCGCACACGGACAGCCCCTGCCTGAAACTCAAGCCCAATCCGGTAGTGGAGGCGAACGGTTACGTCAAACTGGGCGTCGAGGTCTACGGCGGTGTGTTGCTGAATCCATGGTTTGATCGGGATCTGTCGTTGGCGGGCCGGTTAACCTTGCGTGACGGCGATGGCAAGTTGATCAATCGTCTTGTTGATTTCAGGGAACCCGTCGCGATCATTCCCAGCCTGGCCATTCATCTTGATCGCGAGGTGAACGAGAACCGCAGCATCAATAAACAAACCATGCTGCCGCCGGTACTGGCACTGAGCGGCGATCAGCCCCTTGATCTGAAAGCGGTTCTGAAAGAACGCCTGGGGCAATCCGAACCCGAACTGGACAAGGCCGAACTGCTGGATTTTGAACTGTCGCTGTATGACATCCAACCGGCCGGCTACACAGGTCTGAAACGGGAATTCATCGCCGGGGCGCGACTGGATAATCTGCTCAGCTGTTACGCCGGACTGCGGTCGTTACTGGACAATGAGGCCGGGACCGGGCAATTGCTCGTTTGCAACGATCACGAGGAAGTGGGCAGCGGTTCCGCCGCCGGCGCGCGCGGGAATTTTCTGCGCAGCGTGTTGGAACGCATCAGCGGCGGCGATGAAAACTATGCCCGCATGACGGCCCGCTCCATGCTGGTTTCCACCGATAACGCCCATGGCCTGCATCCCAATTTCACCGACAAGCATGACGAGAAACACGGCCCGCTGCTCAATGCCGGTCCGGCGGTCAAGGTCAACAGCAATCAGGCCTACGCCTCCAACAGTGAGACCGCGGGTCTTCTGCGGCATGTAGCGGATCGTGCCGAAGTGAGCCTGCAGGCGTTTGTCTCCCGCGCCGACATGGCCTGCGGCAGTACCATCGGTCCACTGACGGCGACGGAACTGGGCGTGCGCACGGTTGACGTGGGCGTACCCACCTTTGCCATGCATTCCATCAGGGAACTGGCCGGCAGCGACGACGCCCATAATCTGTACAAGTTGTTGCTGGAGTTCAATGCAACGAAGAATGTAAGTGCAGTTTCAATGTAATCGTCTCGCCGGATGCGGCTGCAGTGCATTTCCGGAGTATTGATGTCGTCTCCATGATTACCGGCCTTTATGGATATGCCGGAGTATACGTTCGCAATTTTCGGCCGCGGTAATCAGCCATAGATGTTCGGTATATTGCAGCGGTTCGTTCAGCATGGCGTTGTAGAGTAATGTCATGAATATTTCATCGTCGAAACGGCCGTGGACCGTGCCAAGTAACGGCATGGCGACGGAATGTACCCTGTATTCAGTGAGTTTCCTCAGCAGGTTTTCAAGGGCAACGGCAATGGAGCCGGCATTGCAACTCGGATCCTGGTCCAGGTCATGGATCACAGCCAGAAAGCGCAGGGGTCTGCCTGTTCGAACGATAACATCGCCGGGTATAAGCGGTTGCTGCTCAATCATCTCATCGACCAGGGCTGAATAATTCTCCTCCGGTTGTCGAATGACCGGCTCGATATCCAGCACCAGCGCGGTGTCCTGTTCCTCCACAATCGCATCAAACGACCGAGATATCGAATCAGGCGGGGAAACAGTAATACTGACTCCCTGTAAGTGTGTTTCCATAACAGTCCCCGGACAATTGAAACCTGTGAAACCTGTCTCAGCGCAATTATTCAATGACGGGTCAGTCCCCCCGGAACATCTCATGGCAGGCCTGGCAGGTCCTGTCCAGTTGCCGGTAGGCCTCATCCAGTTGCCGGACTTGTTGGTTGTTTACCAGTTGCTGCAGATGCAGGGCCCCTGTGTACAACTCACTCCCCAGCGCCTTGAAGACAACCATTTCCGTCCTGGTCAGATTGGTGACCGGCATGCCTATGGACATGAGCTCGGCGTGGTAAAGGAGTTCTTCCACCTGCTCCACCAGATCGTCGAGCAATTCCTGGTCCATGCCCGGCTGCTTCAGTTCGTCGGCGGGATTTTCTTCGCGCCATTCCCGGATATTACCCATAATCTCGCGCAGTTTGGCGCTGTTAACCGAATGCATGCGTATGATTTCGGCGGGATCGGCGTCATTATCAGGTTGTCGTGCGTTACCGGGAGCACCGATGAGCAACAGAAGAGGCAACAGAACAACCAACAATAGTCTTTTATACATTGGCAAGCTCCCGCATTTGTCAGGTTAATCGAAGTGTAATCGAATAAATTGGCAATGTTTTGATCGCCGTCAACCGGTCCCGGTATTATCTGGCACGGGTGGTACGGAATTGTTGAGCAACGTACCGGTATTGGGTCATAGTATGACATCTGGCCCTGCCCCGTTGGCAGATTCCCAGGTTGTATGGCGAGTTAATAATGAATTTCAAATAGTTATAAAGTATTCCTCGTATACGAGGTAAGGACGGAAACCGTATGAGCCAGCCCCGGATCGCCACCCGGCAAGCAGCCCCGGGCATTGGTCAGGCCGTTGTCGCCGTGATCGATGATCTGATGCGGCAACTGCAGGATCCCGAGGAAAAGAAAGCCGTCCATCGCATCCGCGTCGACATCAAGCGCCTGCGCGCCTGGCTGCGTCTTGCCCGCTGCAGCGGTGAAGACTTTGACTGGCGCGGCCGGGATAGGCGCCTGCGCGACCTGGCCCGGAGCTTGTCCCGCAGGCGCGACGTCCAGGTGACCCTGGACACCCTGACCTGGCTGGAAAAGAAGGCGTGTGATGATACGCAAAGGCAGGCCATCGATAAGATCCGTTCCCATATCCGTTTTGAACCGGGACGCTACGACATCGACTGGCCCGCTATGAAGCAGGCCCTGTCGCTGGAAATGGACGACCTGCGTGAACAGGTCGGCAGACTGGATAATCCGGGAATGATAAAGGAAGGATTGAAACGCACTTACAGGCGAGCCGACAAGCGCGGCGGCCGGGCATTTTCGCGTGAAGGCACTGTCGATGATCTGCATCAATTGCGTAAATGGGTGAAGTATCTTTACTACCAGGTCCGGTTTATCAGGGACATCGACACGGAGAAATTCCGCAAGTCGAGCAGGCGGCTCGATGAACTGGGCGACAAGCTGGGACGTATCCACGATCTCGACATACTACGGCACAGGCTGGCGAAGCTTGCAGACACGGAGGCATGCGTCGGAGCCGCGCCCGTTTTGGGCAAGCTCATCGAACAACGTATGAAGCGGCTGAACAGGCGCTGCGACGGTTTTTATCGAAAGGTATTCAACAAGTCACCGGTCCGCTTTGTCCGTTGCCTCGACTAGTCAATCCCGAACATTTACTTTGCCACCCAAACAGTGAAACATTTATCAGCAGTACAACAATACCCAGCGATGCCGGATCCATACGCCATATGTATTATCATGCTCCGGCACAGGTGAATTTGTTCGGGACCGATACCAGTACGATCGGAAAGGCAATAATCAGAAGTAAAAAGTGAAAAATTAAAAGAAGGGGATGAGAGCCAGAGATACGTTGATGCTCGCTTCCTTCAGGCCGGCAAATAAACGACGGAGAAACAGCATGTCCGAGAAAACACGCGCCCGCTGGTATACTTTCCTGGTTTTCGCCCTGTTCTGTGTGCTCAGCCTGATCGCGGGCGGTTATATCGGCGCGCATCTCGCGTCCAGCGCGATTGTCAATAACTGGGTCAATAGTCAGACCCACTACGCCCAGTCCCACGTGCTGATCCTTGGACAGCTGAGAAACAGCGAAACCGCCGCGGCGATTGAACAACTGGAAGCACAGCTGGACAGGGATATTGTGTCCCTGTCGCCGGATTACTATGAGGAATTCAGAGTTTCCGATAACACCAGGGCCAGGATTGAGGCGGTTCTGGACCAGGTTCGGCAATATCGGCGAAGTTATCCGCGAGAGAAAAGGGGTACCGCCATTGAACAGGATGTGGAAAGAACACTGGAGACCAGCGATTAATTTTGAATATTGATTTTTGAGGAGAAGCAGATGAATGCCTTGATCGTTGTTGCCGACGCCGTGCATGCGCGTATATTCAGAACCAGAAAGGGCCTGAAAAACCTGGAGGAGCAAGAGGATTTCATTCATATGGAATCACGCCGTCGTAATCGTGAACTGGATTCGGATTCCGCCGGACGGACGGGCGACCAGCAATCCACCATGTCACGGTCATCCACCAGGGATAACGAAGAACATGCCTTTGCGCGGCAACTGGGGAAACATGTCAAGGAATTGTACAATCATGACAAGTTTGACGAACTGATTTTGATTGCCGCGCCCCGTTTCCTTGGTCTATTGCGTGAGGGACTGCCGTCGCCGCTGGATCGACTCGAAACCCGCTCGTTCAGCAAGGAACTGATCCATTTGAGTGCCGATGAAATCGGACAATATATCTGGAACCGATGACGATCTATGAGGAGTAAGGGGTAAGGAGTGAAAGCGATTGCCGGTTATTCGTTACTCGTGACTGGTTGGGAATATATGCATTTTCTATGCTTTTCCATCCGAGAACCACGAACTACGAGCCACGAGCCACGAGCCACGAACCACGAACCAGAGTCTTTAACCGATGAACGAATCAATACAGCCAATCCGGGTCCTGTTCGTCTGCATGGGAAATATATGCCGTTCGCCGACCGGGGAAGGCGTCTTTCGTCATTATGTCATGCAGGCCGGGCACGAACCGCTCATTCATATCGATTCGGCCGGCACCATCGGGTTTCACGCCGGTAATCCGCCGGATATCCGCATGAGCGAGGCGGCATCGCGGCGCGGCTATATGCTCGACTCCCGAGCGCGACAGGTGCGAGCGGAGGATATCGAAGGGTTCGATCTCATTATCAGCATGGATCATGACAATCTTATGGATCTGCATAATCTTGCCGGTGGTTCGCGGCCGCACATCCGCATGCTGGGGTCGTATCTGGACGGCCAGGACAGCAACGAGACCGCGCCGCCGGTGCCGGATCCCTATTACGGCGGGCCGTCCGGTTTCGACGAGGTTCTGGATATGATCGAATCGGCCTGTCCGGCGATACTGGAGCACTGCCTGGAATTGATGCGCGAAAAGCAGCGATGAAGTTGCAGAAGCGCATCGAAGACGCCATAACCGCGGCTACATGCGAGAAGGCGGAATTCGATCAGGCGCGCATCGCGGCCGGCGGCTGCATCAATGACAGCCGGATTGTTACCCTGCGGGACGGGCGTGAATTTTTTATCAAGACCGGTGGCGGCGAGGTGCTTTATCCGGGTTTTTTCGAGGCTGAATTTGTCGCCCTGTCATTGCTGGGTGAGCCCGGTGTTATCCGTGTGCCCCGTCCTGTTATTTTCGAGGAGGAATTCATTGTTATTGAAGCCTTTCGCGAAGGACGCCCGGCGGATGACTGGCATGAACGCATGGGCCGGCAGCTTGCGGAATTGCACTTGGCCACGCAGTCGGATCGTTTTGGATTCGAACGCGACAATTATCTTGGCACCACCCGGCAGCCCAACGACTGGTCCGATGACTGGGTGACGTTCTGGCGCGAGCAACGGCTGGGCTGGCAACTGGATCTGTTCGCGCGTCGGACCGACACCGGCGATCCGCTTCTGGCCATGGGTGATCGCCTGCTTGCGAAACTGGATGAATTCCTCGGTGATGTGGATGAACGCGCGGTACTGCTGCACGGCGATCTCTGGTCCGGCAACGCGAGCGCGGATGAACGCGGCATACCGATTATTTTTGATCCGGCCAGCTACTTCGGGCACCGGGAAGCGGAAATCGGCATGATGCGTCTGTTCGGGGGCTTTGGTCCACGCTGTGAGACCGCCTATCAGGAAGTATGGCCGTTGCCGCCCGGCGCCGACGATCGCATCACCCTGTACCGGCTCTATCATGAACTCAATCACCTGAATCTGTTCGGGCGAAGTTATTACGAGACCTGCCTTTCAACCATGAAATCGTTGTTGTGAGGGATTATTCCGGTATCCCCCGGCGGAATTTTGCTCGTGCCGGCTGCGGAAACCCGCGGGTCTCGGGTAATAGGCGGGTATTCATTGATACGGGTCAAATCGAAACCGTGGCTGATAGGGTACATTTCCAAGTATGTAATTTCAGAACAAGGAGATAAACTATGTCTGAAAAAATGCGTGCACTGGTTTTTGTGGAAAAAGACCGTGTTGAACTGAGAGAGAAGCCGATCCCCGACGTGGGACCGAACGATGCGTTGATTCGCGTAACCACCACCACAATCTGCGGAACGGATGTGCATATTCTCAAGGGTGAGTACCCCGTCGAGAGTGGATTGACCATCGGGCATGAGCCCGTGGGTATTATCGAGAAGCTGGGCAGTGCCGTGCAGGGTTACGAAGAAGGTCAGCGGGTCATCGCCGGCGCCATTACCCCGTCCGGGTATTCCAATGCCTGTTTCTGCGGGCAAAGCTCCCAGGACGGACAGATGGAAGCTCACGGTTTCAAGCCCGCCGGCGGCTGGCGGTTCGGCAATACCATTGACGGGGCACAGGCCGAATTCCTGTGCGTGCCGGACGCCATGGCCAACCTGGCACCCGTGCCGGAGGGCCTGACGGATGATCAGGTGCTGATGTGTCCCGATATCATGTCCACGGGATTCGCCGGCGCGGAAAGCGGTAATATCCGCATCGGTGACTCCGTGGTGGTATTCGCGCAGGGACCCATCGGTCTGTGCGCGACGGCCGGCGCGAAACTGAAGGGCGCGACAACCATTATTGCCGTGGATCGGGTGACCGAACGGCTGGAAATGGCGAAACGCATGGGCGCCGATCACGTGATCGATTTCAGCAAGACGGATCCGGTCGATGAAGTGATGAAGATCACCGAGGGACGCGGTGTGGATGTGGCCATTGAGGCACTGGGACTGCAACAGACATTCGAGGCCTGTTTGCGAACGCTGCGCCCCGGCGGCACGTTGTCGAGTCTGGGCGTGTATTCCAGCGATCTGACCATACCTCTGCAGGCCTTCACCGCGGGGCTGGGTGATAACGTCATCGTCACGTCGCTCTGCCCCGGTGGCAAGGAGCGCATGCGGCGCCTGATGACGGCCATTGATTCGGGACGCGTCAGCCTGGAACCGCTGGTGACACACCATTATAAACTGGACGATATTGTGGAAGCCTACGACCTGTTTGCCAATCAACGGGACGGTGTTCTGAAGGTGTCCATTACTCCATGAGTGTAAAACAATCCGCGGCGTCGGCGGCGGGCGAGGATTCGTTTTCCGTACTGGGCCGTATCTACGACCATGTCACCGGTGATGAAGACGCGCGTGTCTGCAAGGATATTCCAGACAGTGCCTGCCGCCATCAGCCGATCAATTTTTTCGCCTACCTGGTCTCCAATACCTTCACCAAGATTGCCGATGAATTGGCCAGTGCGCGTCTGATCCTGCCCTGGCTGCTGGGCGTACTGGGCGCGCCGGCGGCCTTTGTCGGTTTCCTGGTGCCGATTCGCGAGGCCGGAGTCCTGTTACCACAATTGCTGGTGGCCGCCTGGATCCGGCGCCTGGCCTTGCGTCGCGGGGTATGGATACTGGGCACGGGGCTGTGTGCCCTGGCCATGCTGGCGCTGGCATTTTCGATTCCACGGATCTCAGGCCCGCAGGCCGGCTGGATCGTGCTGGGATTGATCACCCTGTTCAGTCTGGCCAAGGGAATTTGTTCCGTCTCGGCCAAGGATGTCCTCGGCAAGACCGTGTCCAAGACCCGCCGCGGCGTCCTCATGGGCTACAGTGCCGGAATCGCCGGCGGCGCCACCCTGGGCATCGGCCTGTACGTGGAATACGTTGCGGTGTATCAGCAAAGCACCGACCTGTTCTTCTGGTTCTTCATCGCCGCCGGGATTATTTATTTGTGCGCCATCGTAGTCTTCATGCTGATCCGGGAGGAGGTCGGAAGTACGGAGGGCGGCGGTAATGCCATTGCCGTGGCACTGAAGAGTCTCGCCGTGCTGCGCACGGATCCGGTTTTCCGTCACTTCGTTATTGCACGGACGCTTCTGCTCAGCGTCGCTCTGGTCATCCCGTTCTACGTGCTGCTGGCACAGGAGTACAGCGACAATGCCGCCGGTCTGGGGTTGATGATCATCGCCGGCGGACTGGCGGCATCGGTCAGTTCCCCGGTCTGGGGCCGTATCGGCGATTATTCCAGCCGCCTGACCATGGTCATTGCCGCCGTCGCCGCCGGTATTACCGGTATGGCGGTCTGGTTGTTCGAGGTCCTGGGCGTGCCGTTCCTGTCTTCCGTCTGGACATGGACCGGCCTGTTTTTTCTCATCTCTGCCTGGCATAACGGCGTGCGCCTGGGCCGGAAGGTTTATATTGTCGACATGTCCGGCAGTGACACACGGGCCACCTATGTTGCCGTCAGCAATACGGTGATCGGCGCCGCCATGCTCATCGGCGGGGGCATCGGGATCCTGGCGGATATTCTGGACACGTCCTCCGTCATCGGTCTGCTGGGCATTGTTGCCCTGTTCTCCGCGCTTTATATAAACCGCTTGCCTGAAGTCAGCGGCTGATGACGGTGAGGAGTGAGGAGTGAGGAGTAAGGAGTTAGGAGTAAGGAGTAAGGGGTATAGAAGTTACGTCATGCCGGAAGCGCGTTGTGTGCGCTATCCGGCATCCAGCTAAAGATAAATAGAAATACTAATACCAGAAGAATGTGTTTGTACGGCGGAATCGCCAGTTGACAGTTACCGATGGTCTTGTTGTGATGCTGGTTCATTTCTTTAACAGTTCCGCTTGATAACCGGAATACGGGACATGCTGTAACAGTCAAGATGGTCCTCATGAGCAAGAAAAAAAAACGTATACCCCTGTCCGTACTGGATCAATCTCCCATTCGCAGCGGCGGCAGCGCCGCCGATGCCCTGGGAGAAACCCTGCATCTGGCGCGCTTGTGCGATGCCCTGGGCTATCATCGATACTGGCTGGCGGAGCATCATGCCTCCAGTTCCCTGGCGGGCTGTTCGCCCGAAGTACTGCTGGCGCGACTGGGCGCGGATACGAAACGGATACGCATCGGTTCCGGCGGCGTCATGTTGCCCCATTACAGCCCTCTCAAGGTGGCGGAGAATTTCAAGATCCTGGAGACCCTGTATCCGGGCCGGATCGATCTGGGCGTCGGGCGGGCACCGGGCACCAGTCAGTACATCGCCGCCGCCCTGGCCTATGGATCGCCCACCGCCGGGGGCGAGTATTTCCCGCAAAAGCTGGTCGACCTGGAAGCCCTGTTGCGTGACGAACCGCCCCTGACCCAGGGCATGGAAAAAGTGCGCGCCCGGCCGAAGACGGAACATATTCCGGAACTCTGGCTGCTGGGATCCAGCGAGGACAGTGCCGTGCTGGCGGCGCAGATGGGCCTGCCGTACAGCTTTGCGTTGTTTATTAATCCCGAAATCCGCGAGGATATCTTTCGCATTTACCGTGATCGCTTTCAGCCGGGCAAGTCGCTGGACAAGCCGCATACCTGCCTGACGGTATTCGCCATCTGCGCCGATACCGAAGCGGAGGCAATGCGGCTCAGGAGCAGCCGTGATCTCTGGTTTCTGAAACTGGCCACCGGCCATCGCGAAGTGCCTTTCCCCGATGTCGAGGAGGCGGAGTCGTATCCTTATACGGAACAGGACCGGACATTTCTGAAAGCGCGCATGCGGCATTCCGTTATCGGCGATCCGGATCAGGTCAGGGCCGGACTGGAGGATCTGGCCGAGCGGTTCGGCGCCGACGAACTCATGATCGTGAGCATCACCCATGATTTCGAGGCGCGCTGCCTGTCCCATAAAATGATTGCCGAAAGCTGGCAGACTTGAAGGTCTGCCGCCAATGAAAAGTAAAAAGTTAAGGCTCTTTGGGAGAATTTGTGGATATCTGGAAAGGTAATGGTGGATCTCGCCAAGAGCGCAAAGCACGCGAAGGAATGATGGATTTTTACCTCTTTGCGACCTTGGCGCGCTCTGCGAGATCCTTTTGAAAAACCAGCCCTGAAAACTGGACATGATTTCTCACTCTGCAGCCTCAAAAATATGACTGCTTGTCATGGAGTTGGCGGTCCCCGGAACAAGTCCGGGGCAGGCATGGCGAGCAGGATATCACCCGCAGATTCTACTGACGGGCCGAAGTTAAAAGTAGGGTGGCCGATCTCGGACCGAATCAGATTATGGGACTATGCAAGTGGAGAGCCTGTGAATAGCAACCATTCTACACTGCCGGAAGGTGAGAATCTGCGGCGGGCGGTGCGCTGGCTCTCGGAACACGCCCCGGTAACATCGGCGACAATTAACGATGCCGGCCTGCGATTTGATTTAACCCCCTCGGAAGAGGAATTCCTGCTGCGGGAATTCCGGCGGGAAGTATTGAATCAGGATGATTGAAACTGTTCAATAAACTCTGAAATACTACACTTTGTATATGAAGTATCGGATACATTATTGATAGCGGGCCGGGAGGTGACGATATGACGAATCAGCAGGACGTGCAGACATTAATCGAAAAACGGGATGAGTTGCTGGATCGACTGGAACGTATCCGCGCCGATCTGGAAAGCGGCCTGGAAACGGACATGGAGGATCAGGCGATCCAGCTGGAGAATCGTGACACGCTCATGGAAATCGCCCGCGTTACCGAGGAGGAACTGGAGCGGGTGCTTAAGGATCTGGAAGCGGCCGGCGGCGGGTGAGTCAGGGATCAGGTACAAGGTGCAAGGTACAAGGCGCAAGGGGCAAGGAGCAAGGAGCAAGGAGTAGAATACCGAAATTCACCTCACTCCTTTCTCCTCACGCCTCACTCAACGCCGGCTTGTTGCAGCCATTGCTGCAGTTGCGGCAGGGGCAGGGCACCGCTGGTGCGCTGTACTTCGCGGCCGCAGCGAAACAATATCAATGTCGGTATGCTGCGTATCTGCCAGCGTCCGCCTATATCCGGTTCGTCATCGGTGTTCAATTTGGCGAAACGCAACCGCGGTTCCCATGCGGCGGCGGCCTTTTCGAACTGCGGGGCGAAGCTGCGGCAGGGACCGCACCACGGCGCCCAACAATCCACCAGAACCGGCAGGTCGTTCTTTTGCAGTACCTGTTCCACGTTGCTGCGGGTCAGTTCCAGCGGCTTGCCGGTAAAGACCGCTTCCTTGCATTTGCCGCAACGCGGTGAACGGTCCAGTTTTTCCCGGGGAATACGATTGACCGTGCCGCAATGGCCACAGGTGGCGTGAATTGGTTCGGACATGACCTGTATATGGGGCGGAAATTACCGATTACAAGCCGGTCAGCATCCCGCCGGTTGATCAGTAACCTTTCTCGGTATCGACCACGTTCAGCAGCTTCTCACCGTTGATGTAGCGGCGCAGGTTCTCCCGGATGATGAGCCAGCCACGTTCGAAACCGCGATCAGTAATACTGGCCACATGCGGTGTGATAATCACATTGGACAGGCTCCACAGTTCGTGGTCCGGCGGTAAGGGTTCCGGGTCCGTGACGTCAAGGCCGGCGCCGGCCAGCCGGCCGTCCTTGAGCGCCGCCATCAGAGCTTCCGTAACGGTGCTGCCGCCGCGGCCGATGGAGATGAAAAAGGCGCGGGGCCTGACGTTATTGAAGAATTCCTCGTCGAAGAGATCGGTGGTCTCATCGGTCAGGGGCAGGGCGTTGACCACCACATCCGCCTGTTTCGCCAGTTTCAGGAGTTCATGGGACAGGCCGACGTATTCGACGAAGTCCGGTCCTTCGCGGCTGGAATGACGCGTCGCAAGCACCCGCATGCCCAGGGCGTTGGCCCGTTTGGCGACTTCCGTGCCGATGCCGCCGAGACCCGCTACCAGCATGGTTTTGCCGCTCACCTCGATCATGGGGAAATCAATGCTGTTGCGACTTTGCCATTTACCTTCGGCCTGGTTGCCGTGAAACCGGGGCAGCGCACGCGCCAGGGCCATCATCATGGCAATAACGTGTTCGGCAATGGGTGGCGAGGCCGAGTGCTGATTATTGGTAAAAATAAAATCTTTCTCTTCAATCCCGGGATACATGCAATGGTTAATACCGCTGCCGTAATGCTGCAGCCAGCGGAGTTTGTTCGAATTCTTCAACAATTCGACGGAACAAAAACCCAGTAACACTTCCGCGCTCTCGATGATTTCCCTGTCCATTGGCTGGCCGAATTGCTGGGTGAACGGCACCAGTTCCACATCGCCGGCCACCTGCCGGGCCTCGGTCAGGAGTTTCTCCTGTTGCTCCGGATCCGGCGTCGGCAGGGCGATGTAGACCTTGTCCGGCTTCCTCCAAAGCGGGGAATTGCGGACCGGTTCATCCGCTTCCTCGAGTCTCAGTTTCTCGATCAGGGCCTGTGTTTTTTCATCGGGGCCTTGCGCGTGTAACGACGACAGTCCTGTCAGGCCGAATAACAGCGGAATGAAGAGGAATTTTCGGTAATTCATCGCGTCTTTCCGGATCAGGTTTCAGTTAGTGCAAAAATAAAGGCTCATCGCTCACGGAACAAACTGTGACAGGCGCTGCAGGTCTCGTCCAGTCGGCGATAGGCGTCTCGCAGCTCCATGAAATTGCTGTTTCTTGCCTGTATTTCAATGTTGGCCGCTTCGACATAGAGCCTGTCCGCCATGGTATGAAAAACCGCCTGTTCGTTTCTGTCCATTTCATCACCGGCTCCTGATTTGCCCAGGGCTTCGGCTGAAACAACCACTTCGCCCGCCAGATCAATCAGGCTTTGTAAATACTCGGTCCGCCATTCGTCGGATTCGCGCACGGGGGCCTCGCGGTTGCGCATCAGTATGTTCAGGCGCTGCATGGTATCGAGCAGTTCCTCGCTGTGAACGGCGTGCATGGCTGCATCACCCTTCGGATATTCAGCGGCGTCGGGTACCCCGTCCTCCGGTATACGCTGACAGGCGCCGGTCAGAAACAGGATCAATAACGCAGTCAGTGTTCGAGAGTATGACATTGGCAGTAGTGCTGGAATGATCGGGATGTGTATCCGGAATATTATGACATGCTGTCTTGTTTCATAACATCACGGGATGGTCATTACTCAGGATTCAGAATTTATAGGATGAGGTGAACTGGAACCGGTTCAGTTCACCGTCCCGGCCGTCTTCCAGCTTGCGATGGCCGTAGAGCCATTCGATGCCGATGGAAGTATTCAGGGTCGGGCTCCAGAGCAGGTTGATGTGAGCGGAATAGAATGACTTGTTTATTTCTGCCGGGGCAATCAGTAAATCATGATCGGCGCGGGCATAGCCGACGGTAAGGGAGGAGCGCAGTGTTTCATCCCACCAGTGCTGGTAGGAAAGGAAGCCGCCCAGTACATCGGTAAGGGTGATATTGCCGCGGCCATCCAGAACGCCGTCGTCAAAACTGTTGAAGGAAAGGTAGCGACCCAGGGCATTGCCGTATGCCAGGGAGAAACGCAGATTGTCCCGGTCACCGATGTAAATACGTCCCGATGCGCTTACGGCACCGCCCCATTGGCTGTCCGCGGCGACGAAAGCCTCCGCACTATCGTGGCGGATCTGCCGAATGAGGCCGGCCAGGGACCAGTTGCCCCAATCACCGCTGAAATCCAGCCGGGTGACGATGTCCGGAACACGATCATCGTCCACGGCCAGGCTTCCGCCTGCGGTGGTCAGTGTGGTTTCCGGCTGTTCCAGGCCCAGTGTCAGATCTCCCCAATGAAAAGGGTGTTGATAACGCAACAGGGGCTGGCGGATATTGAGTATACCCGCAGGACCGTTGCTGTCATTGGTTTCGGGATAGGCGGAGAGATTCAGAAAGCCGGTATAGGTTTGCCCGAGGGTGAGGCCTTTATAAACCGCATAGGCGTGGCGCAGGCGGGGATTATAGGAATTGCTGACCCTTTCATTACCTCCGCCGCCGACAAAGTCGATTTCTATATATCCGGCCAGATCGCCGATGGCGGTGGGGGAATGAGCCTTGACCCAGAGGCGCGAATCACGGGCGCTGTAGGCGGTTTGATGGTCTTCACCGCTGCCTTCCACCGGTATGGCCGCGGGATTGAACGCCTGATCGGCCCGGTTGCTTCCGCCGCCGCCGCTGCGGCTGTTGTAAATGGCGTCAAAGTAGATCCGGCCACCGGCGGAAATATCCGGGCCGGGCGGTGGCTCCGTATTGACGACCTCGATACGCTCGTTATTCGTTGCCGGCTTCTCTGTTGCCGCCATCCGGTCGTCTGTTCCGGTTTCACCGGGCACGGTCCCGGCCTCTGCCGCTGCTTCCTTTTTTTCCAGTAAAAACTGCAGACGGGCCTCCAGTTCTTCCAGGCGCCGGCGCAGGTCGCCGACTTCACGCTGTATCGCCGATATTTCCCCGTCCTCCTCTGCCGGCAACGGGCTTGCGGTCACAATCAGCGCAAAAAGAACCGTATACGCGGGGATACCCCTTCGCTGAATCCGTGGCGGCCGGTTGCCGGATCGGGCCGGCAGTGATAAGGGAATGGCCGGAAATAGGATCATTGCCGCCGAAACAGTTTATGGCAGGCATTACAGGTATGCTGCAAGCGCCGATAGCCCGCCTTGAGTGCGCTGTGATCGGCGTCATCGAGATGTTTCTCCAGGTTTACCGTCTCCTGATACAATTGCCGGGACAGGGCCCTGAAGGTGATGCTTTCCTCGGATTCCGGTTCCATCCCTTCGGTGATATCCGGCAGTCGCTCCGCGCTCCGGTCCAGTTCCAGGGCCGCGTCCACTAGCGCCCGGATCTGTTCGGCCCGCATGCGATCCAGTTCCAGTTCGGGGTATTCGCGTTCATAGGACAGGCGGTTGAGGCGGGCCATGATGGTACGCAATTCGCTGCTGTGTACGGCATTCAGGACGGCATGACTGTCGGACGCAGGTGCCCGGGTTACGGATTCATCGGCACGAGCGAGGGAGAAGACGATCAGCAACAGGCATGGCAATATTTTCATGCAGACTGATATTCATTTATCTTGAATATGAAGTCAATAATCGGCGCCGTAATTGCCGTTTGTATTCTTGTCCATCAGAGAAAATTCCGGATATGTCCACAAATGTAAACAGGAAAACCGTGCCCGGTGAGGTGATCACCCCTATCGGTATCGAACAGCGCAGGCAGGTCGATGCCCGTACGCAGGAATATCTGGAATATGCCGGACGGGAACTGGGCAGGGACTTCGCGACTATTACGGTCTCCTTTGACCTTTCGGGGCGCTCTGCGGGCATGTATTGCGTCCACGGGGACAATCGCGTCATCCGCTACAATCCCTGGTTGTTTGCACGTTATTTTGAAGACAGTCTCCGCACCACCGTTCCGCACGAGGCGGCCCATTATATTGCCGATATCCTATACGGTATTCATTCAATTCGCCCGCACGGTCCTGAATGGCGAAGTATCATGCAGCTTTTCAGTGCCGAACCACGCGCCTGCGGAAACTATGATCTGGAGGGTATACCGGTCAGGAGACAACGGCGTTTTGACTATGCCTGTTCCTGCCGCAGCCATGAATTAACCACGGTACGGCATCGTCGTGTTCAGCATCAGCGCATGAAATACATCTGTCGTTATTGCAAGGGTGCATTGGTTTATATCGGAGAGCTGACCTGAGACAGGGCCGGTCATTGCTTGAATGAAACAGCAATATCTGTACAATACTCAAACAGTTAGATGTGCCCGGAGTTGTTGATTCCCCCGGTCGGTTTGTCCCGTTGATCCCCCGGTTTCATTACCGTTGTCTTATCCTCAAATGCCGGAGTACGGTGCCTGTCATAGCGGTGGTCGATGATGTAAACATCGCTTCAGCAGTGAAACAGTATCCCGATGATTTATTTTTCAATTTCAAGGAGCCCTTAGATGTCTTTTACATTGCCTGAATTGCCGTATGCGCAGAATGCGCTGGAACCCCGTATTTCCGGGGAAACCCTGCAGTATCATTACGGCAAGCATCATGCCGCCTATGTGACCAAATTGAACGCGGCAATCGACGGTTCCGGATTCGACGGCAAATCGCTGGAGGAGATCATACTCAACGCCGAACCCGGCGGCCTGTTCAACAATGCCGCGCAGGTCTGGAACCATACCTTTTACTGGCACAGCATGTCGCCGGAGAAGACCGAACCACACGGCAAGGTGGCCGATGCCATCAAGGCCGCCTTCGGTGACTTCGACAAATTCAGGGACGCCTTTACCCAGGCGGCGGCCGGCCATTTCGGCTCCGGCTGGGCCTGGCTGGTAAAGAACAAGGAAGGATCCGTGGAAGTCGTTTCAACCCACGATGCCGACAATCCCCTGCGCGCCGGCAGCACGCCGTTGCTGACCTGCGATGTCTGGGAACATGCGTTCTACATCGATTACCGTAATGACAAGGCGTCTTATGTGGAAAATTTCCGGGAACTGATGAACTGGGATTTTGCCGAGCATAATTTTAATAGTTAGTGGCTCGTGGCTCGTGGCTCGTGGCTCGGTATTTGAGATCGATCACTAATCAGTACTCACCGTACGAGTCCCGATCCTCGATCCCCGAATCCCGATTCCCAAACCGGCCGGCATGCCGACGGCAGGGTCTCGAATCCGCCGGGCTCGGCGAAACCGGGCGCACTGCGGTGATAATCCGAACCGCAGGAGGCCAGTAAACCCTGTTTCCGGCACAGATTGGCCAGGGTTGAGGTCATGTCCCGCGTCTGCCGGCCCGAGACCACTTCCATGGCGTCGCCGCCGGCGGCCTTGAAACCGGCAATCAGTGATGTCAGTTTGCTCCGGGTCAGTTTGTACGCCGCCGGGTGAGCCAGGACGGCCAGACCGCCGGCAGAGTGCGTCCATTCAATAACCTGTTCCATCGGCGCCCACTCGGTGCGGCAATACGCCGCCTTGCCCGCGGACAGGTACTTGTCAAAGGCCTGGCTTTCATTACGGACAAAGCCGCAATCGACCATGTGGCGTGCGAAATGGGGACGGCCGATGTGGCGGTTTTGCGCCAGGCGCTCGGCGCCGGCCAGGGGCGTATCGACACCCAGTTTCTCGAGTTTCGCCGCGATACGATCGGCCCTGTCCATGCGCGAGTGCTGTTGTTGCCGGATGCCGTCCCGGAGGTCGGCATTCTCCGGCCGCACGTTCAGGCCGACGATATGGATTTCCAGTTTTTGCCAGCGCGTCGACCATTCAATGCCGGGGATCAACCGCAGGCCGGTGTCCCTATCGACAAGATCCTCATAGGCGGCCATGGTGTCGTGATCGGTAATGGAGAGCACCCGGACCCCGCATTCACGCGCCTTTTGCACCAGTTGCATCGGCTCAAGCATGCCATCGGATGCGGTGGTGTGAGTGTGCAGATCAATATGCATGGTCAGGCGTGATTCATGGCTTGTAGCTCGTAATTCCCATATCGTACCATTTACGAGCCACGAGCCACGAGCCACGAGCCACGAGCCACGAGCCACGAGCCACGAGCTACTCCAATTCCTCCCAGCGTTCATAGGCCTGTTCCAGATCCCGGCGTATGCGTTCCAGTTCCGACAACGTTTCGGTAATGGCGGCCTTGTCCTGTTTATAGAATTCACTGTCGCTGATCTGTTTTTCCAGTGCAGTCTGTTCTTGCTCCAGTTCCTCGATGCGGTCGGGGAGATCAACCAGTTCCCTTTGCTCGTGATAACTGAGTTTGGTTTTGCCGCGTGACGCCGGATTTTTTTCCGTACCGGGACCGGGATTGTCTTGTCGGGCTTTCTTGTGCGTATCAACCGGCCGTTGCCGCAGCCAGTCTTCATAGCCGCCGACGTATTCCCGGACGCAGCCGCCGCCCTCAAAGGCGATGGTGCTGGTAACGACGTTATCCAGGAAGGTACGGTCATGGCTGACCAGCAGCAGGGTGCCGTCAAAATCCATGAGCAAGTCCTCGAGCAGTTCCATTGTCTCCACGTCCAGGTCGTTGGTGGGTTCGTCCAGCACCAGCATGTTTGCCGGTTGCGTAAAGATACGGGCCAGCAGCAACCGATTACGTTCACCGCCGGAGAGGCTTTTGACGGGCGAATCGATGCGTTCCGGCGGAAAAAGGAAATCCTTCATGTAGCCGATGACATGACGTGAGCGGCCGCGGACAGTAACGTAATCACTGCCTTCGGATATATTCTCCCGGACTGTTTTACCGGGCTGCAGCCGGGCGCGTTGCTGGTCGAAATAGGCGATTTGCAGTCGCGTGCCGTGAATGACCTCGCCGCTGTCCGGTTTGATTTCACCCAGCAGCAGTTTCAGCAGCGTGCTCTTGCCGGAGCCGTTGGGCCCGATGATGCCGACGCGGTCGCCGCGCATGAGACGCGTGGAAAAGTCCCGGACTATGCAGTGATCGCCGTAGCTGAAGCTGACATGGCGCAGGTCCGCGACCAGTTTTCCGGATGCCATATCGTCGTTTACACTCAGATTTACAGCGCCACTGCGCTCCATGCGTTGCTGTTTTTCACGGCGCATCTGTTCCAGTTTCCGTACGCGGCCCTCGTTGCGCGTCCGGCGCGCCTTGATGCCCTTGCGTATCCAGGCTTCTTCCTCGGCGAGTTTTCTGTCGAAACGGGCATTGGCTTTTTCCTCGGCGGCCAGCAGTTCGTCTTTTTTCTCCAGGAACTTTTCATAATTTCCCGGGAAGGACGTCAGGATGCCGCGATCCAGTTCGATAATCCGGGTCGACAGGTTGCGAACCAGCGTGCGGTCATGACTGATGAACATCAGGGCGCCGGTGAAGGCAAGCAGGAACTCTTCCAGCCAGTGAATGGAGGCAATGTCCATATGGTTGGTGGGTTCGTCCAGGAGCAGCAAATCGGGATCGCTGACCAGGGCCCGGGCCAGCATGACGCGCCTGCGGATTCCGCCGGAACAGGTTGCGAGAGGCTGGTCCGGAGGCAGGGACAGACGGCTGAGAACGGCTTCCACCTTGTGATCGATATTCCAGCCGTTTTCCACGTCGATTTGCTGCTGCAGCTCATTCAGGCGTTTGAGATCAGTGCTGTCATTTTCTTCCGGCAGGCTATTAACGGCCTGGTGGTATTCGGCCAGAAGCCGGCCGGGCGTACCCAGCCCGGAAGCCACCACCTGGTATACGGTTTCCTCCGTTTCCGGCGGAATATCCTGGAGCAGATAGGAAATACGCAAGGTATCCCGGTGCCAGACTTCGCCGGTGTCCGCCGCCGCCATACCGCTGATCACGCGGAACAGGGTGGATTTGCCCGTGCCGTTGCGGCCGACCAGGCAGACGCGCTCGCCCCGATCTATACTGAAATTGACATTCTGAAGCAGGGGTTGGTGGCCGTAGGCCAGGGAGATATCGGTCAGGGTCAGCAGGGACATAACAACTGTCTAAAACAAACTCATTTTCATGGGGGGATGATTGTACCGCGAAAAGCCGGGCCGACCGAAACGGGGTTGAAATCGACGTCACGGACCGCTGAGTACGGCTGGTTTCGCAATTATTAATGAGACCGGAAGTATCCCGACACTCCTCTGTGGGACACGCTGTGAATACGTCCCCTGGATCAAGCCTGTCCCGGCCAACGAGCCGGGGTCCAGGGCAGGCTCTGTACGCTCGACGGCCGCATCTCCCGGATCAAGCCTGCCCCGGTCAACGAGCCGGGGTCCGGGACAGGCTATGCGGGCCGACAGTCCCACAGAGGAGTGTCGGGATACTTATAACCCTCTTAATAAATCCCGTTTCTGGGAAGAAGATCACGGTTTTTCCGGCGAATAGGCTATAGTTTGCATATTGAACGAGGAATACTCGATACGCGTTGCAGCTCTTAGAGGGGGAATTATGGAGTTCACCATTGATCGGAAGCCGCCGACAAGCGAAGAAATACTCGCGGAACAGCAGCGGCTCAACAACGCCGCCAGGCGGATAAAAACACGGGATACGCTGATTACGTTCGTTTTGATCCTGCTTACCAGCGGCGTGGTAGCCATGGTCGTTTACTGGTCCACGGCCAGCTTCAAGTACGCAGCCATAGCGTTCAGTATTTTCCCCGTCATAGGTGTGATAATGGGGTTGGCGGGCCTGATAACCGTCATCGGTTTCCGCAGCAACGCCATGCAGGTGATTGAACTGAAAAATAATCTGATCGCCCTGCTGCCTGTCGATTCCGGCAATGAGGACAGCATCCGGGAGCTGTGCCGGAAATACCCGCAGGTGGAGAATTACCGCCGTCAGGTGGAGGATATGGGACGTGCCCTGGTCAACGGTGAACTGGCCATGTTCTGGGAATGGGACGCCAGTACCGGAGCGAAGTCGGCCAAGCAACGGGCCTATTTCAATAATTCCGGCGGGGATGCCTCCGCCGATGCCAGTACCGCCTGAGAGCGGCTATACGATCTGTCTCATCTTTTTTTGGTTTTCAGCAAAATGTGTGGGTATCCGGAAAGGTAATAGTGGATCTCGCCAAGCCTGCCCCGGACTTGTTCCGGGGATCGCCAAGCCCGCAAAGTAAATATTGATGTTTACCTCTTTGCGAACTTTGCGCGCTTGGCGAGATCCTTTTGAAAAATCTGCCCGGAAGACCGGGGTCGATTTCGCGTGAGACGGACGCAAAAAAATCCTGTCTATCATAAAGTTGGCGCCCATGGCGAGCAGGATAACGCCCACAGATTCTTCTGATGATTACTGGTAACACACATTCAGCGGCGAGCCGTGAAATCGCTCCGAATCGGTATTTCAAGGTTTGCTCCTTACCCCCTCCCTTATAAATCATTGATAATCCTTTGAGTTTCTTTACTATTATCGGCAGGTTATTGATACCGATGCCGATCCATGAATGATACCAGAGAAGATGTGACCTTTCTTATCAGCGAGGCTGAAAAGGGGGACGTTTCGGCCCAGCTGACCCTGGCCGGCCTGTACGACTATGGTTATGGTATTGCCAAGGACATGGGGCTGGCCGCGCAGTGGTATCTGGAGGCGGCGAGACGCGGTTCGGTCGAAGCCCAGGCCGCGATCGGCAGGCGCTATTTAAAGGGGGTCGGTGTCGACCAGGACTTTGAGCTGGCGTTTCAGTGGCTGGAAAAAGCCGCCGCGGCGGGGAATGCCGACGCCGTCGCCGATATTGCCTGGAGTTTTCAGAACGGCCTGGGCGTAAAACGGGATCTGGTCAAGGCCTTCGAGCATTACCAGCGGGCCGCGCAACTGGGTCATGCGCCTTCCCGCTACAATCTCGGTTATATGGCCGCCAACGGCCTGGGTACGGAAAAGGATCATGAAGAGGCCTTGTACTGGTATCGGCTGGCGGCCGGGCAGGGCCATAAAAAGTCCCAGGTGAATCTGGGTCTTTTTTACGCCATGGGTATCGGCACGAAACGTGATGATATCGAGGCGGTGGAATGCTTCCGTCGCGCGGCCGAACAGGATTATGCCAAGGGCCAGTACAATCTGGGTCGTATGTATGCCCGTGGTAACGGGGTTCCCAAGGATTTACACGAGGCCGCCAGATGGTATGCGCTGGCGGCGGAACAAGGGTATCAGCGGGCCCAGTACGATCTGGGATTGCTGTATTTGTCCGGCCGGGGCGTGGAGCAGGATTACGACATTGCCATGGAGTGGTTTTTAAAGGCAAGCTTGAATAATTACCCCAAGGCCAATTACCAGATAGGTCGCATGTATGAGGAAGGCCTGGGAGTGGAAGCCGATCCCGGAGAGGCGGCCGATTGGTACCATAAGGCGGCGGATCACAATTTTGACCGCGCCCAGTACCGGCTCGGGAATCTGTATTTCAGCGGCGAGGGTGTGGAACAGGATTACGAAACCGCCTGGCAATATTATCTGAAAGCGGCCGAGCAGGGCTACCAGCCCGCCCAGTACCGTCTCGGCGTTCTGTATCGGCAGGGATGGGGTGTTCCCAAGGATCTGGTACGTTCCTATGCCTGGTTATACGTGGCGGCGGAGACCAATCACATCACGGCCCTGCGGGCCCTCAACAAGGTGCGGGAAAGGCTGAACTACATGCAGGTAATCGAGGCGGACAAGCTCGGCAAGCAATACCGTGCCGAATACGGCCTCTGAGGATCATCATTAGCCCGCATATTGCACGAGGCCGCTGCAAAAGAAAACCCCGCATTGAGCGGGGCTTGAAGCAGGTTTTCTGTACGTATTGTTCTCGTTTAATTCTTTATGGAAACGCGCGCCGCCTGAGGCCCCTTGGGGCTGTCCTGAACCTCGAATTCGACCTGCTGACCCTCTGCCAGGGTCTTGAATCCTTCACCCTCGATAGCGGAAAAATGAACGAAGACATCATCACCTCCGTCCGAAGGTGAAATAAAGCCATAACCTTTGGACTCATTAAACCACTTTACTGTACCAGTAGCCATGTAACTAACCTCTGAAAAAATGAATGTTGAATTGCAGATCAGATAAAGGTTGTACAGAAGGCACCGGTAAGGACGCTACTGACAATCACCATACCTATTTGCAACCCCGCCAGTTTAACCGAGAAATTATGAAATGGGTACTCGTTGCAGTGAAATATCAGCCTCGCCGGGAATTCCGGTCTGGCATGAATTGTGATTGTATAAAAACGGCGAAAGGATTTGCATTGATGCGTATACAGCCGCCGGTCTGCATTGTGCCGGCCCCATGTTTCCGGATGCATGGAAAGGTGATAGGCCGGCACGCACAGAAGGAATGCAGTCCAGGCGGCGTTGCAACGGATATCCCGGCATCGGTATGCGGGCTGATTTCCGGGAACCCAGGACGGTAATCAGGTGATGATTCTCGGGGCGTCTTCTTCGCCCTCGTTTTCGTTAACGTCCATAACATCAACCTCGAAATGCAGGCGCTCGCCGGCCAGGGGATGATTGAAATCCAGGATGACGGATTCATCCATGACCTCTTTTACCTGCACCACCATGGGGCCCTTTTCGGTTTCCACCCGAAACTGCATGCCCGGTTCGACCTTGTCCACGTTGGCAAACGTCTCCCTCGATACAGTCTGGATCATTTCGTCATTACGCTGACCGTAGGCTTCCTCCGGTTCCACGGTGACCTGGACATTATCGCCGCTCGCATGGCCGTCCAGCGCCTTTTCCAGGCCCGGAATGATGTTCCCGGAGCCGTGTTCATACTGCAGGGGATCCTGGCCCTGGGAACTGTCGATGACCTCGCCCTGGTCATCGGTCAGTGTGTAATGGATGGAGACAACTGCGCCTGAACTGATTTTCATAAAAATACACCTTGTTTATCACTGTTTTCCCAGTCTAGCCCATGGTACCGGCGACAGCAACCGATGGCCGGGATATCCGCTTTGATCGGCGCGGGACGCCCCGGGGCTGGCGCCGGCCGGGGATGCCGATTACTATGACCGGCGCGTTTGGCGGCTGCCGGCGAGTCAAAACAAAAACACTGGAGATAAAGTAATGAACCGAATGATACAGTTGACGATGATCCTGCTGCTTCTGGCTCCCGCTCTGGTAACGGCTCACGGGCCTTCCAGACAGAAAGTGGTGGAGGAAATCGAAATCAGCGCATCACCGGACAAGGTATGGGCAATAGTGAGTGAATTCTGCTCCATCAAGGACTGGCATCCCATGGTGACGGCCTGTGAGAGCGACAAGGGCACCGCGGTGGATTCCGTACGCGTCATTACCCTGGAAAACGGTGCCGCCGTAAAAGAAAAGCTGGCCAGGCATTTCCCCGATCGCCGCCGCTTGCAGTACATGATGATCGAGCCCAGTCCCGAGGCCTTTCCCATTAATACTCATGGCACCGGCATTATCGTCAAGGAAGGTGCAGAGGGCGGTGCCGTCGTCGAATGGAAAGGGGCCTTCTACCGCGCCTTCCCGGGACCAAATCCGCCACCGGAACTGTCCGATGAAGCCGGGCGGGAGAAGATAACGGCCTTTTATCGCAGCGGACTGGAGAACCTGAAACAACTGGCGGAGCAATAAACAGTCCGCCATGCTTCGCTCTTTCTTCCTGTTGTCCGGCATACTGATTCCGGTTGTCTTCAGCGGCAACACGGTTGCCGGGCCCCTGGCCTGGATCACCAATCAGGGCGCGGATAATGTTTCCGTTATCGATACGGCCGATAATAAAGTCCTGGATACCGTTGCGGTGGGGCACCGGCCGGCAGGTGTCGCCGTTGCCTCCGATGGCAGCCGCGTTTACGTCACCAATCCGGAAAGCCGGGACGTTTCCGTGCTCAATGGCCGTAACAGGGACCTGATAGCCACCGTTGCCGTCGGTGACGGCCCGCTGGCCATCGCCATCGGGCCCCATGACCGTTATGTCTATATTGCCGACTGGTACCGGCATGTGGTGTCGATACTGGATGCGAAAAGCATGAAGATTGTGGATGCCATTAAAGTCGGCCGTTCCCCCTCGGGACTGGCCGTCGGTCCCGACGGGCGTATTCTCTATGTCGCCAATCGTGACGATAACAATGTCATGCTGGTGGATCTGGAGTCGCGCGAAGTGATGGCAACCATCGGGGTGGGGACGGCGCCTTTCGGCATTACCCTGGCCCCGAACCGGCGCGAACTTTACACGGCCAATGTCCGCAGCGGTGATGTCAGTATCATTGACCTGGATCAGCGCCGGCTCGAAGCGACGGTCAAGGTCGGCCTTTTCCCTTATGCCATAGCCTATGACGAACCGCGATCGCGGATCTACGTAACCAATCAGCGTGACGGTTCCGTCTCGGTGATTGATCTCGATGAACGTAATGTAATCGCGACGGTAATTACCGGTGAATACCCGGAAGGACTGTCTCTGCACCCGGACGGTAATCGTCTTTACGTTGCCAACTGGTTCGACGGCATGGTCTCCGTTATTGATACGACAACCCTGAAGACAATCGACGAGATTGAGACGGATGAAGGCAGCCGTGCCTACGGGCTTTTCATCGCTCCCCGCTGACCCGTTCGGCGGGATTGAACACGGATCTGGAACACTTATCGGGAATTTCAGGAGTAGTCGATGGCGACCACCACGTATTCGCGCCGCCCTTCGGGCGTATTTACGCTGACCTCGTCATCCACGCATTTCCCCAGGATGGCACGGGTAAGCGGCGCGTCGATGCTGATATGGCCGGCATCGTGATCCAGCTCGTCGGCGCCGACAATGCGATAACGACATTCATTGCCGTCCTCGTCTTCCAGGGTGACGCGGGCGCCGAAGAACACCCGCGTATTGTCGCTGACCTGATCCACCACCTTAAGTGATGGCATGCGTTTCTGCAGGTAGCGGATACGGCCGTCGATTCCGCGCAGTTCCTTTTTGCGATAGATGTATTCGGCGTTTTCCGAGCGGTCGCCTTCGGCCGCCGCCGCGGCCAGGGCACGGGTGACCCCGGCGCGCCGTTCCCATAACTGTTTCAGTTCTTCTTCCAGGCGTTTGTATCCCCCGGGCGTGATATGGGGGGAGGAACGTGGTGAAGGTGGCCGCCAGCGTGACATAATGGGATAATCAAAAATTGCCAAGGAGTTAATAACCATGCCATGGTAATCATAACAATCCGAACACATTTTTGTCCCGTCCCATGAATAAACCGCTTAATCCTGTCTTCTCCGGCCTGCCGACCACCATCTTTACCGTCATGTCGGATCTGGCCAATGAATACGAGGCGATCAACCTGGGCCAGGGCTTTCCCGACACGGACGGACCGGAAAGGCTGCGCCGGGCGGCGGCCCGGGCGATCATCGATGGTCCCAATCAGTATCCCCAGAGCCGGGGCACCGCGGAACTGCGCCGCGCCGTGGCGGAACACGACCGCCGCTTTTATGGAATTGATTTCGACTGGCGGGAGGAAGTGATCGTGACTTCCGGTGCTACCGAGGCGCTGGCCGCATGCCTGTTTTCGGTTGTCGGGGAAGGCGACGAGGTGATCGTCCTGGAACCGGCCTATGATTCCTATGCTCCCATTATCCGCGCCGCCGGCGGTGTGCCGCGTTTCCTGCAGTTGCAAACTCCCGACTGGCACCTCGATATGGAAGCATTGGCAGCCGCGATTAACGAGCGGACCGGGGCGATCATGCTCAATTCACCCATGAACCCCGCCGGCAAGGTTTTTACCGAACAGGAACTGTCGTTAATCGCGGAACTGGCCTGTCGGCACGATCTCTATGTCATTTGTGACGAGGTTTATGAACATCTCACGTTTGATCGCTGCAGGCATATACCATTGATCACGTTTCCCGGTATGCGGGATCGTTGCATGCGTATCGGTTCGGCGGGCAAGACCTTTTCCCTGACCGGCTGGAAGGTGGGGTATATATGCGCCGGCCGTGAACTGGCCGATACCATCGCCCGTGCCCATCAGTTTCTTACCTTTACCACCGCGCCGGCCCTGCAGCATGCCGTCACCCTGGGGCTGGACAGCGACGACGGCTATTTTCATGACCTGGCCGCGGATATGCAATCGCGCAGGGACATCCTGGCGCAGGGACTCGAGAAAATCGGTTTTACACTGCTGCCTTGCCAGGGTACGTATTTTTTAGTGGTGGATTACTCACGTCTGGATGACTCGCGCAGCGACGAGGCCTTCTGCCGAACCATCACCATGGAAGCGGGCGTTGCCGCCATTCCGCTGAGTGCCTTCTACCAGTCCGGTGCTGCTTCGGCGCCGCGTAACCTGATCCGGTTCTGTTTCTGCAAGAAGCCGGAAATCCTGAAGGAAGCCGTAAACCGGTTGAGTGATTACCTGGGGTAAGGCGAATATCAGGAGGGATTCGAGGTTTTTTTCTGGCCGCTGCGTTTGGCGGGTTTCCGGGGCTGCAGGGTAAACCAGTATTCCGGTGTGATCTCGTGGGTGTAATCGGCTTCTTCTACCAGAAGATGCGATGTAGTACTGGGGATTGATGCGAGCTCGACTCTGACGCCTTCCGATTTCAGATGGCGGACCAGTTCGATGTAATCGGAATCGCCGGACATGATAATGATGGTATCCACCTTGCTGGCCAGTTGCATGGCCTTGATGGTCAGCGGGATGTCGGCGCTCTTGTGACAGGGGCGCACGGACCCATGGTAATTCTGGTGCAGCCGTTCTTCCAGTTTCGAAGAGATATTCTTGCCCTCCCGGAAATAGACCATGCGGTTCAGACCGCGATTGTCGAGCAGTTTCGGGATGAGGGTATCGAAGTTCAGCATGGTATGAGGATCACCGGTCACTTCGTGGATGCTGCGTTCGATGTTATTGCCGTCCACCAGTACGGCGACGGACTGGATGATTTTTACATCTTCGGGGCGGCTCTGGTTCATGCGGACAGGCTACCATGTAATGTCCGTAAAGTCACAGCTGTCATACGGTCGGGTTAATCGAGATTACTGATATGATAGAATGAATTTTTAATCTGTCATGTTTATTCCGTAATGGTTACGCCGAGACAAAGATCTCCCTGGAATATAAAAGAGGTGCCGGAGGAAACAGCCCGGCCTTCCAGGATAGTCATGCACTGTCCCGACATTACACTCAAGGGAAAAAACCAGGACGTCTTTCAGCATCAACTGGTGGAAAACATCCGCCGGCGGTTACACGGTCTGGGCATGGACTGGCCGGTCTATTCCGCCCGCGGCCGGGTCTACATCGATAGCGGCGGCCGCGATCGCGAAACCATCCGGACGGTTCTCAATGCCATGGCGGACACGGCCGGTATCACCTCCATGGCGGCGGCTGTCTGGCTGCAGCCCGCGCGTTTATGGAGCAGCGGCAATGAACTCAACTGGCCGTTGATCGAAGACGCCATGGTGGAGATGGCGGCGGAGACCTATCAATCCGGACGCAGCTTCTCGGTACGCGTCAATCGTGTCGACAAATCCCTGCCGGGGCGCAGCCAGGACATGGAGGCCCGCCTGGGAAGAGTGATACGCGAAAGGACGGACTGGGATGATGTCAACCTGAAAAACCCGGATCGGACGTTTTACATCGACGCCTACCCGGACGGCCTGTATCTCTATTCCGACAAGCGTCCCGGTATCGGCGGTTTGCCCGTGGGTACCGGCGGCCGTCTGCTGGCTTTACTGTCCGGCGGAATCGATTCGCCGGTGGCCGCGTTCATGATGGCCAAGCGGGGCTGCAGCATCGATTTGTTTCATATGACCGCTTCACATCTGGCGGGTTCCCGCATGGAGGAATCGGTGGTTTTCCGGCTGGCCCGGGAAATCAGCCGCTTCAGCCTGCGTACACGATTGTACACCGCTCCCTATACGTATTTTGATCTGGCATTGCAGGATCGCAAGAGCGGTTACGAGTTGGTGTTATTCCGTCGTTTTCTTATGAGCATGGCGGAACAACTGGCCCGGCGTATCGGTGCCGGCGCCCTGGTAACCGGCGACAGTCTCGGCCAGGTTGCATCGCAGACCATGGAAAACCTGACTGCCGCGTCACAGCATATTCAGATACCCGTTATGCGGCCCCTGATCGGCATGAACAAGCAGGAGATCATCGCTCAGGCACGCTCCATCGGTACCTACGACATTTCTATTCAGCCCTACAAGGATTGCTGTGCCCTGATCGGACAGAATCCCAGGACGCGTTCCCGGCATGAGCAACTGCAACACCTGGAAGAGCATGTATTCGATGATTACGACAGGATGGTCGAGGATACCTTCCGGGATATGATGTGTTACGAATTCCGATGCGGTGAGTTCACCGGAGTCACGGAATCGGACAAGGCCGATTCGGCACATGAATCATAAAACAATATTCAGAGGTCACAGAGAATGGTCGGGAATTGTGTTTGATCGCAGGGTCTCAGAAAATTGTTAATCTCGCCAAGCGCGCAAAGTTCGCAAAGGATAAAAGTCTATGATTCCTTTGCGTGCTTGGCGATCTTGGCGAGATCCGCCACTACTCTGCCAGATACCTACAAATTTTGCCAAAGAGCCTTAATATTCAACGAGGTTTAGCAATGAGATTTGCCGGCAGCGATTCGAGGAAGCGCTGGTTTTCCAGATAACCGTCGGGATTGCGCCGCAGGTGGTGGCGGATCAGCGTCAGCGCCACGATAACGGGCAGTTCTCCGGTCCGGTAACCCTCTATGGCTTCGCCCAGTTCGCGGCGGTCATTCTCGTCCAGGTCGTTCTTGAAAAATCCGGCGATGTGCTGCAGCGTATTTATCTGGTTGCTGCGCCGGACCGGCTTTTTTACAGTCTGCATCAACAAGATGAAATATTCTTCCATGACCCGCGCCGGATCCTCGGCGGCACGCGCCACCATCCGTCCCATGGCGCGCATGGCATTCTGGTCATGTGCCATGATGAGAAACTTGTGCGCCGTATGGAAAGCAACCAGATCCCGCACACGCTCTGATTCCGCGACCAGATTCTGCCAGCGGGAATAGATAAACACCCGTTCGAGGAAATTATCGCGCAGATCGGGATCGTTGAGCCGGCCTTCTTCCTCCACGGGTAACAGCGGCCGGTTTTCCATGAGGGCACGGGCGAAGATGCCGTTGGCCGAAGCCGATGGCACGTTGTTGTGATCGTAGATCTTGACCCTTTCCATGCCGCAACTGGGAGAACGCGATTTCAGGATATAACCGCTGATATCGGTTGCGGCCGCGGCGATATTGCGGCCGTATTCCCGCAACGGTTCTGTTACATCCCTGCGATTGTCATCCTGGACGACGGCTCTGGGTTGATCCGGTTTCCCTTCCAGGCGGATGGTGGGGCGCGGCACGCCCAGACCGATGGCCACTTCGGGACAGCAGGGGACGAATTCGAAATACCGGGACAGCGTGTCGGTGATGTAGCGGTCACGTTTGTGATCGCCGTTGTAACGCACATTTTCTCCCAGCAGGCAGCTGCTGATACCGATTCGTATGGGTTTGACGGTGTCTTCTGCCATGATGACGGCGATTTATACTCAGGAGGTGACCACAGGTAGTGGTGTATCCAGTTCGATGGATTGCGGATTGATACTGGCCCGATAGGCAAGTGCTTCAACGCCGTTGTTCATGACCTGCCTGAGGGTGCGGCCGTATTCGGCGTCGATGTCGTCCGCCGGGCGGAATTCATCGGTATCCATGCGTTGCACGCAGAAGACGATAATGCCGCGTTTCCCGTCCCGTACAACGCGTTCCAGTTCCCGCAGATGCCGCGTACCGCGCTGGCTTACGGCATCGGGAAACCGTGCAATACCGTTATCAGCCAGGGTAACGTTCTTGACCTCCACATAACAGTCCGGATCCGAATCCAGCAGCAGGTCGATGCGGCTGTTTTCCTCACCGTATCGAACTTCGCGCCGCAGGGAAAGGTAGTTCCGGAGTTCGCTTATCACCCCGTTTTCTATGGCTTCGCAAACCAGGGTATTGGCCAGTGAGGTATTAATGCCGACAAGAACGCCCGGTTCGGTCTCGACCATTTCCCAGCCGAGCCGGTATTTGCGTTTCGGGTTGCCGGAATCACTCAGCCATACCCTGGAGCCGGGAGTACAGCAGCCGAGCATGGAGCCGGTATTGGGCGTATGCGCGGTAATCATTTCGCCGTTCTCCAGTTCCACATCGGCGAGGAAGCGTTTGTAGCGCTTTATCAGCGTCCCTTCGATGAGAGGCTTCTCAAACTTCATTAGAACCATTGAAACTTGATACGGCAAGCAGTGAGGAGCGAGACGGGAGGCGTGAGGTGTCGCAAGTTTAAACCTGGTCTGTGTTATTCCTCACCCCTTACCCTTCACGCCTCACTTACCTTCGGAATCCACGGCCATGGCGCCTTGGTTCCTTTTCCTTGGCCATGCTGACGCTGAGCTTGCGGCCGTTGATCTCCGTGCCGTTCATCTTCAGGGCCGTTTCGGCGCTGTGTTGTTTGACGAACGTGATAAAGGCGAAGCCGCGCGAGTCACCGGTGAGACGATCGGTAATCATGTTAATGTTGTCGATATCACCGTAATCGGCAAAGGTGGACTTGAGATCGTCTTCCGAGAAATTGAAAGGCATATTGCCGACATAGATTTTATTTTGAGACATTAATGTGGTTTCCTGAATTATTAATTTATTTCACGGACAAGACCGTAACCTTGTAATGCAGGGTCTGGCCTGAAAGGGGATGGTTCATATCAATTACCGCCTTGTCCTCTTCGATTTTACGAACGCTGATGGTTTGTTGCCGGCCTTCTTCATTGCTGATGATCAAAATGGCTCCTTCCTGTCTTGCATCTTCGGGCAATTTTCCCAGGTCAATTTCCTGAATCGCCTCGGGATCCGGATTCCCGAATCCGTCTTCCGGCGCCAGCGTGATTTCCCTTGTCTCGCCCGCTTCGGTACCTTCCAGAGCCTTTTCAAGCGCCGGCAGTATGCTGCCTTCGCCCTGTTTGAATGTCATGGCGTCCTCACCGACATTGGAATCAACCACGGTACCGTCATCCAGCGCTAGGGAGTATTCGATTGTCACTGTACGTCCCTGACTGACAACTGCTTCCGCTGCACGGGAACCGGTATACAGAAAAGACAACAGGATTAGTGAAATAAAAATCAGTGCTCTGCTTTGTCTTGGCATATACTGCCTCCCTTGATAGTGAAGGAACATCAGCGGCGGAAAAATACCTGTTGTTCTGTCCGATGCGCCGCGTTCCGGGTTACAGGCGCCCGACAGGCCAAAAGAAAACCGTATCGAATACACCGGGACCATTGTGTGGCGAACCGGAATATATCTACAGGTATGCACGCGCAGGTTCTGGTACTATAGCATTCGCCGCCCGGAGTTGACAGGGGAAAATCCGGTTCAGGGTCAATTAGAGGCGGCTTTATCCAGGGTATTTTTCTTGTAAGGTGCTCCCTTCTCATGGCAATCCTGTGGCAGAAAACCATCCGTGGTCAACATTATGAAATCCGTTCCGCCGGAAGGACGCGACGGTTGTATACCAATGGTGTCTGCCACAGCGAATTCAACCCTTTCCATATCTTCAGCGGCAGTATCTGGGATCTTTTGATATTGCCGGCCTGGTTTTATTCCGCATCCGACATTCGGCGTATCCTGGTTCTGGGTGTCGGCGGTGGTTCCAATGTCCTGCAGCTGGAGCATCTGCTGGAACCGGAACTCATCCTGGGTATTGAACGCGACCCAGTCCATTTGCGTCTGGCCCGAAAGTTTTTCGATATCGAAAACTCGTGCAGTGAAATAATCGAAGTGGATGCCCGGGGCTGGCTGGCGAATTATAATGGCGAGCCGTTTGATATGATCATCGACGATCTTTTCATGGATTGTGGCAATGAGCCGGTACGAGCGGTAAAAGTGAACCGGGAATGGTCGCAATTATTGATCCGGAATTTGAAGAAAGGCGGCCTGCTGACGATCAATTTCGCTTCCGGGGAGGAACTGACGGCATCGGCTATTGTCCGACAATCCAGGTTCCATCATCGCTTTCCCTCCATGTTCCGGATGACAACCCCGCTGCTTGATAATAACGTCGGTGTCTTTATCGGACGGCAGGTGAACAGCCGCTATTTGCGCGAGCGACTCAGGCGGCATCCGGTGGCGGAAAGGGCCATCGCCAACCGTCGTATCCGTTACCGTATCAACCAACTCGTGTAACATGCACTTATGCATATCGACAGCCATGCCGGATATCTGCACGTAATGAACGATATACTTTCATTGGAAAACATTACCAAGCGATTCGACAATACTTCAGCCGTTGACGGACTGTCGCTGCCAATCGCGGAAGGCGAGACCACCGTCCTCATTGGTCCCAGCGGCTGCGGCAAATCCACCATACTGCGGCTTGTTACAGGCCTGATCCGTGCCGACCAGGGCCGGGTTCTGTTCCAGGGGCAGCCACTGGAAAGGAAAGATATGGAATCCTTTCGCCGGCATATCGGTTACGTTATCCAGGACGGCGGTTTGTTTCCCCATCTGACAGCACGGGATAACGTAACCATCATTGCGCGTTATCTGGACTGGCTCGATTCCACCATGGCCGAACGCCTCGTGGAGCTGGCCGAACTGGTAAAACTGAATGATGAAATACTGGATCGCTATCCTGCGGAATTATCCGGCGGCCAGCGCCAGCGCGTCAGTCTCATGCGCAGCCTGATGCTGGATCCGGAAATCCTGCTGCTGGACGAACCCTTCACCGCGCTCGATCCCCTGATCCGTTTTGAACTGCAGGCGGATATGAAAGACATATTCCGCCGCCTGAACAAAACCGTGTTGTTCGTGACTCATGACATGAATGAAGCCGCCTGGCTGGGCGATAGCATCGTACTGATGCGCGACGGCCGTGTCGTGCAGAAGGGCGGTTACCGGGATCTGGCAGACCGGCCCGTGGATGAATTCGTGCGACGGTTCCTCCGCGCTCAGCGCCCGCCCGAAGCGGGGAACGGGGGAGGGCCATGAAACGATCGCGCTCGTTTGCTGTTCTTCTGTTTGTACTGGTATCAGCGTGTCTTTCACCGGAATCACAGGCGTTGACCGTGGCGTCGAAAAAGTTCACGGAAGGCGTCATCCTAGGCGAGATGGCGAGGCAGATGCTGGAGAGGGACGACATGGAAGTGCGGCATCGGCGCGAACTGGGCGGGACGCGCATTCTCTGGAGTGCCCTGGTACGGGGGGATATCGACGTCTATCCGGAATACACGGGAACGCTGAAGAACGAGATATTCGCCGGGGAGGGTATCTCCGACATGGAGGAACTGCGGCGCGTTCTCGAACAACACGGCATCGGTATGACCGAATCGCTGGGTTTCAACAACACCTATGTTCTCGGTATGGTCTGGAACCGGGCCGAACGCCTGAACATTACCCGTATCTCGGATTTGAAGCGTTATCCGAAGTTGCGATTCGGGCTCAGTGATGAATTCATGGATCGGGAGGACGGCTGGCCGGCTTTGCGCGAACACTACGGTCTGCCCCATGAGGGTGTGCGCGGTCTCGATCATGATCTGGCCTATCGCGGACTCGCCGCTGATCGCCTGGACGTGGTCGATCTCTACTCTACGGATGCGGAGATCCAGTACTATGATATCCGGCCGCTGGTCGATGACCGGGATTTTTTCCCCGATTACCATGCCGTTTTTCTCTACCGGCTGGAGGCGGCGCGGCAGTATCCGGAGAACTTTCAACGTCTGCGCAAGCTTGAGGGCAGCCTGGACGAGCACCACATGAGTATCCTCAACGCCCGGGTCAAGGTCCAGCACCAGCCCGAAGGCAGCGTCGCCGCGGATTTTATCTGGGAGAATTTCGGGCAGGAAACCCGTGTACCGACCTCCTCGCGCCTGGATCGCTTCCTGACCAATACCGTCGACCATCTCTTTATGGTGGCCGTTTCGTTGCTGGCCGCTGTTGTCATTGCCATACCGCTGGGTATCGCCGCGGCACGGTACCGGCGCCTTGGCCAGGTGATACTGGGCGGTGCCGGCATTATCCAGACGATTCCGGCACTGGCGTTGCTGGTTTTCATGATTCCGTTGTTCGGTATTGGCGCCGAACCGGCCATCGCGGCGCTGTTTCTTTACAGCCTGCTGCCGATCATACGCAACACCTGCAGCGGCCTGCAGGACATCCCCGCGTCCCTGCGGGACTCGGCCGTTGTTTTGGGACTGCCGCCTCTGGCAAGATTGCGTATGGTGGAACTGCCGCTGGCCATGCGCTCTATCCTTACGGGCATCAAGATTTCCGCGGTGATCAATATCGGCACCGCCACCCTGGGTGCGTTGATTGGCGCCGGCGGCTACGGCCAGCCGATACTCACCGGGATACGACTGGACGACATCAAACTGATAATGGAAGGGGCCGTGCCCGCCGCCGTACTGGCGCTGCTCGTTCAGGGATTCTTTGAGTTACTGGAACGTTATATGCTGCCAAGAGGCTTACGTTTGAAAAGCGAGGCGTAACTATGTGGGGATCGGGACTCGGGGATCGGGGAGGTGATGTTGGAACGAGCCCCGAGCCCCGAGCCCCGAGCCACGAGGAACGCGGTCAGCTTGCCTCCTGCATAATCTCTTCCGTGGCATTACGACGCTGCTCGACGATGCGCATGAATTCGTGGGCCACCCGGGGGACATGCTCGAAGTAATGGGTGAGGGCATTATAATCAGCCCGCAGCAGTATCGAAGCCTCGATCGCCCGGACCGATGCGGTGCGGATACCGCCCTGGAAGTAACCCATTTCACCGATGGGTTCCGGCGGTTCCACGTAGGCAATATGAATATGGCTGCCGTCAAGATTGGTACGATAGACCTCGACCTTGCCGCTGCAGAGGATATACAGGGTCGGATCGGGTTCGTCCTGGAAGATAAACTGATCACCGGTATCGACGATCACCTCGGTGAAACGGTTGCCGATAGCGGCCAGTTCCGAATCGGACAGCATGCTGAAGACAGGACTGGCTTTAAGGCGTTCGGCCCGCTGTCTGCGCAGGGCGCTGTCCAGTTCTTCCTGACTGATAACGCCATCTTCCAGCAGGATTTCACCGATATGCTTCAGCGGCAGACGTCGTTTCAGCAACTGGCCCTGTTTTTTAACGGCATTCTGCAGAACGCCCGGAGAACAGACGAGATAGTCACCCAGTCGTTTTGCAGTCATCATCATTCAGGCGTGCAGGTTCGGGATAATGTGAATAAAGAAAGTATGTTTGATTGTAATTCGTTTTTCAGACAATTTCGAACGATTCGATATTCGTCTGATCGTCGAGTTGATCGACCGGCTCGCCTATAAACGGTCCCATGGCGTATTCGGCTCCCGTGCCGATGGTCGCCGTTAGTGACATGGCATCTTCAATATTATCGGCAATTATTTGAATCCCCTGGGCTTTCACGGATTCAATCGGGAAACCGGCCGCGGCCTCCTGTTCCGGGGAGGGGTCTTCCGCTTCATTCAGGAGTCGGTGGTCCAGCCTGAGGAAGCTGAATCGGCCTTGGGAACACAGGGAGGTTGCGTCTTCCTCCTTGCCGAGGCCGTTCAGCACAAACCGGAAACCGTGATTTTTTTCCAGGTACGACATGAGGGCGCCGGCGGGTTTTTGCAACGCGGCGAAGTCGGCGGCGTCGATTTCCAGGGCGATGGATCGTCCCGGCCTGGCCTGATCAAACCCCGACAAAAGATTGCGAAGCCAGTTGAACAGGGAAGCGTCCGCCAGGGAGTCCCTGCTGAGATGGATCAGGAAGAGATGGCTGCCGTCGCTGTTGACAACGCGGCCCATGATTTCGCGCAGCATCCAGCGGTCGATGTGCTGCCGGATATCGGAACTGCCCGTTGCCGGGATGATTTCGTCCGCGCCGGTGATGGTGCCGTCCTTGTTCAGCATTTGCAGGGAAACATAATAAGTATCGCCGCTTTCTGCTTCTTCAGAACTCAGCAGTGAAATGATCGGCTGGAATGTCTGGGTGATTCGCTGTTCATCGAAGGCAAGCTTTATCCGCCGGGCTTCCTCTTCATGGTCCGGTTTCACCGGCTCATCCTGTTCCTGTTCCGTCGGCGGCTTTCCCGCACTTTCTTCCAGCGGGGTGGAGGTGTTCCCCTCGCTGCCGGTCTGCTCTTCCGTTTTTGGTGTTTCAGGCGCCGGCTTGTCCGCCGATTCCGACGGGGATTCCGTGGCGGGTACCGGTGTTACAGTTTCGGGCCCGGTTGCCGCGGGCACTTCCGTCCCGGCGGCCGGTGCGGTTTTGTCCGGGCCGGCTTCGCCGCTCTCTTGTCTTGATTGTTCTCCCGCCTGCCCGGCTGGTTCCGGTGGCCCCCTGAAGATATGGTAGCTGTTACCGCTTTGTTCCCCCGCCCGGGCGCTGCCGACGCGTGCCGTACGGATGACACTTTCGGCGCCGTCGAATCGATCATCCAGTTGAACCACACCGATACTGACGGAAAACCGGAATTTCCTGTCTTCGTATTTGTACGGCCGCTTCTTGAGATGATTGCATAAGCCCTGCAGATTAAAATTCAGGGTCTTGTCGGAGCCGGGATCATCAATAAGGAGCGCCACGGATATGTCACTGAACCGGGTGACATAGGGATTGCAGTTGCCCAGTTGAAAAATATCGTAACTCTGCCTGGCGATATGACGAACGATGTTGTCCCGGATAATGGGTCCCGCCTGTTCCTCAATGAGCTTATTGTTATCCAGGTTGATCAAAAGCAGCACTCTGTCCGGGCCTTCCCTGGCTTTCTGTTGTTGTTCCAGCTCCTGGTAGAACAGTGCCTTGTTGAAGGCACGGTTTTGTATGGTGAGTTCGTTGATTCTTTCGCGCTCGGATTTTTTCTTTTCGAATGCTTCGATAATCGCGAGGCGCAATTTGTCCTTGTCCAGTTTTTCCTTGCGCAGATAATCATGGACACCGGCCTTGAGAGCACGAACGGCCACTTCCTCATTGCCTGCACCGGTAAGCATGATGGTGGCGGGAAACAGCAGGTTCTTGCGATTGGCCTGGAGAATGTCGAGCCCGGTTACTCCATGGGGAGAGAGATAATAATCCAGCAACAGTACGTCATATCGGGACCAGTCGAAATCGTCTCCCGGGATGCCCCGTGCCGCCGGATCGTATTCCTCCAGTTCAACCCCTTCGAACTGTGTGCCGAGATGCGTCTTCAGAAGATTGCGGAAGTCCGCGTCATCGTCGATGAGGAGTATATGTTTCAGACCGTCTTGTGACATGGAGCCGTATTTCCGTACTGTTGAATCAGTGCCTGATAATCCAGGCAATATAAAAAATTGCTGCGGATAAATTATACAATGCTTTGATGATCCAGGTGCGGTATTCGCAGGTATTCCTCCAGGATACTCAACACTCTGCCGCATTCGTCATTGATCTTGAGATCGTACAGATCATCGCCACGCGTTCGGCCGAAATTGATCGCCGCTACGGGTATGCCGCGTCTTGCCGCTTCACGGCAGTAACGATAACCGGAAAATACCATGAGTGACGAACCTGCCACCAGCAGGCAGCCGGCTTTTTTCAGAACCTCGTGGCAGCCAGCACGGCGTTCAGAGGGAATATTTTCTCCGAAGAAGACCACGTCGGGTTTCAGGATGCCGCCGCACTGCATGCAGGCGGGTACATTAAATTCCGAATAATCCCGCTCTCCGAGCAATGCGTCTCCGTCCGGTGCAACGGCGGTTCTTTCCTGCAGAAAGTCATGGTTTGTCTCCAGCAGCCATTCCTGAATACGGGACCGTGAATACAGTACTCCGCATTGCAGACAGATGACCTTTTCCAGATTGCCGTGCAGTTCGATTAAATTGCGACTGCCCGCCTTACGATGCAGGCCGTCCACGTTCTGGGTTATGAGGGTATGGACATGACCGCTGTGTTCCAGCCTGGCCAGGCTTTGATGGGCAGGATTGGGCCGGGCCGTCTCGATACGATGCCAGCCGTTCATGCTCCCGGCCCAGTAGCGCCGGCGCACATGAGCCTGCTTGACGAAATCCCCGAACATGACCGGCTGCCGTTGCTTCCAGTCGCCGTTCTCGTCCCGGTAATCCGGTATGCCGGAGCGGGTGCTGCAGCCGGCGCCGGTCAGAACCAGAGCGGGACCGTTATTGCCCAGCATCTCCGCCAGCCTTTCAATGGAAGTCATATCCATGCCCGGTATTGTCCGGTTTCAAGAGGGCAGTGCAACCGCTATACCGCAGGCCGGAACCGATTGCCATACGTTTGCATATTATGGCCGTTTTGTATAACCTTCGCGCCTTTCCGGCATCCCCGCCGCAGGTTACAATCGTCGGCAGACTGGCCCGCTGGTATTATCAATAGTACTCGTGGCTGGTGGTTAGTGGCTTGTAACTTGTGACTTGTAACTTGTAACTGCAGTATTGGAGAGGTGGCCGAGCGGTCGAAGGCGCACGCCTGGAAAGTGTGTATGGGTCAAAAGCCCATCGAGGGTTCGAATCCCTCCCTCTCCGCCAAATACAAACAGGGGCCTTGCGCCCCTTTTTGTATTTGTTGATGGAATACCGAAGGAAAAACCCGTATCCCGTGCCTTCTGCTTGTAACGCAATGTCTTTTCCGGCATCACAGTTGTAATAACATTCCGATTCATCCTGAAAAACTGGTTGGAAAAGGTATTCGAGTCGGTAATTACGATTGTATTTCGGGGAGGAGAGTATGCAGCCTGTAATTCGAAGAATCATATACATACTTCTGCCTGTCGTATTGTGGCCGTCGGCAGCACTGTCGGATGAAGGGGCGCCGCCGGATAATGCGTCAGAAATGGAAAAGAAGGAAACTCGTGCAATGGATAATGAGCGGTTGCAGCGGCTCATCCGGCGAGTCGATCCCGAATTCACCGGACGCCCCGGGCTGTGGCAACTGCAGGTTGCGGGTATCGGTGTCCGCATTGTCACGGATCCGAAGAATGACCGCATGCGGATTTTAATCCCCATACGCGAGACCGATGATCTCTCCAGAGACGACCTGTACCGCCTGTCCCAGGCCAACTTCGATACCACCCTTGATGCCCGCTACGCCATCGCTCAGGGTGTGCTTTGGAGCAGTTTTGTGCATCCACTGTCATCATTAACCGACGAGGAGTTTCTTTCCGGTCTCGGTCAGGTAGTCAATATCGCCCGGACCTACGGAGAAACCTATTCGTCGGGGTTACTGAATTTCAGTGGCGGAGACAGTGAAAATATCATTGAACGCGAGTTGCTGGAGGAATTGAAAAAGAAAGGCGAGTTGATTTAGCCCGATTTTTTACCTCCACTTCGCGCGACCTCGTGCAATATGCGGGTTAGCTCCGCCGTTTCCGCAACAGCCCTTCCTGCGCCACCGAAGCCACCAGCCGCCCGTCACGTGAATAGATCTTTCCCCAGCTCAACCCGCGGGCATTGTTAGCGTTGGGGCTCTGAATATCGTAAAGCAGCCATTCATCCATCCTGAACGGGCGGTGAAACCACAGGGCATGATCCAGGCTGGCACCGAACACCTCGTGGCGCGGATTGGTGATACCGTGGGGCCGCAGGGCCGTGACCAGCAGTTCGAAATCGGAAGTATAGGCGAGCAGGGCCTGATGGATCCTGTTGTCATCCGGCAGCGGGATGGTTGATTGGAACCAGTTCCGGCTGATTGCCTCAGTTTCTGTTGCATCGTCGCGTTGGAAGGGAATGGGGCGAATCTCCACCGGCCGTGAAACCACCAGCGCTTCCGGCAGCCGGGCATCCCGGCCTTTATTGAGCTCCTGCTGATTCTTGAGTTCCTCCGGTCCGGGAACATCGGCGGGGAAGGGATCCTGATGGTCGAATCCTTCTTCCGGGACCTGGAAGGATGCCGACATGTCGAATATGGGACGGCCGTGCTGAATGGCCAGTATATGACGCGTGGTGAAGCTGCCGCCGTCACGGATGCGGTTAACCTGGTAGACCACCGGTGCCGAGGCGTCACCGGGCCGCAGGAAATAGGCATGGCAGGAATGGGCGATGCGGTCCGTTTCCACGGTATTCGAGGCAGCCATCAGAGCCTGTCCCAGTACCTGTCCGCCGAACAGGTTGGGCAGTCCCAGGTCATAGCTGCTGCCGCGGAAAATATTTTGTTCAATGCGTTCCAGTTCAAATATCCGTAACGCATCCGAGTTTTTCAATGGATTCAACGGGAATACTCCTTTCGTTTACAGCCATTCAACTATAATGACCGTCGGATAGGTATTGTCGATTTTGTCTCTCATGCGCGTGGATTCCGCGTAACGCAACAGATTGACAGATTGCCACTATGATCACAGAATGTAATCATAAATTATGGACGTAATTCACATTATACTGCTTCGGGCCGGACTCGGCGCAGTCAATCAATTCGTCCCGGATTGATACCTGTATTCCGCTTGCCATGAAGATTCCCGGGTTTCTGTCGTCGCGACATGCAGCCAATACGGCCATGAACGGCCGGGCGCTTGCCGGTCAGGGTTCCAACACATTCAAAATCATGCAATGTAAATCACTATGAAGACACTAATCGAGCATCTTGATTTTATATTCACCGTCGACAAAGAGGATACCCTCCTCCATGACGCCGCCGTTGTTGTGGAGGATGACAGGATTATCGACCTCGGGCCGACGAGAGACGTTCTGGCGAGACATGACAGGGACAGTTTTGCGACGACAAAAGACGGCACCCTCAAGGGCATGTGCCCTGGATTCATCGATTCCCACGTGCACTTGTCAGAGACCCTTTCCAGGGCGGTTTTCCCGGATAACCTCAATACCCGTGCCTGGGTCTTTCACTGGGCAAAACCCTTCTATGCTCATATCACCGAGGAAGATGAATACTGGGGGGCGTTGCTGGGTATCACTGAAATGCTTCGGGCCGGCACCACCTGTTTCCTGGACATGGGGTCTCAATACGATCCCGGCATTACCGTCAAGGCCATGGAAAAAACCGGTATGCGCGGAATTACCGGAAGGCATGCGGCGGATAATCCCCCCGAAGTACTGCCCAGGGGTTGGGACGAGGATATGGTCAGGCATCATTTTTTCCGTGACGCCCGCACCGCCCTCAAGGAACTGGAATCCTGTGTTGAAAAATACCACGGTGCCCTTGATGGACGGGTACGCTGCTGGGTCAATATTGAAGGCAAGGAGCCATGCACGCTGGAACTCCATGTGGGGGCGCGCGATCTGGCGGAGAAGCTGGGGGTCGGCACGACCTACCATCTGGCCACCAGTATCGAAGAGGCCCACGTCTGCGAGAAAAAGCATGGCGTGTGGCCCATTACACGTATCGAACAGGCCGGCGGCCTGGGTAATAACCTGGTGATCGCTCATGGTGCCGCGGTCAGGGACGAGGAGATCAATACGCTGGCCGATTATCAAACCAAGGTGGCGTTTTGCCCGTCTTCTTCTTTCAAATTGGGCAAGGGTGCCACCTCAATCGGTAAATACCCGGAAATGGTTCAGGCCGGTGTCACTGTCGGTCTTGGCACCGACGGTGTTTCCGCGGCCGGTAATCTCAACCTCATGCGCCAGATGTTCCTGGTGGCGGGGATGTTCAAGGATGCCCGCGTCCAGCCGGACATCTTTCTGGCTCGCCAGGCATTGCGGGCAGCCACGATCGAAGGCGCCCGGGCTCTGATGTGGGACGACGAAATCGGTTCCCTGGAGATTGGCAAGAAAGCGGATTTCATTCTCTTCGATCTGGATAACATCGAATGGACGCCATACCATGATCCGTTACAGGCTCTGGTGTTTTCGGCATCCAGTAGCACCATTGAAGAAACCTGGGTCAATGGGATGCCCCTGTACGAGAACGGGCAGGTGAATAATCTGGATGAACGGGATATCCGCCGACAGGCGCGCAGGCTGGCCGCGGAAACGGTCAGGCGTGCCGGTCTTGATGAGGGCAATGTCCCGGTGACCACCACCCTTTACGACTCGGGCAATTAAAAAAATGGCTGCATGGCAAAGACCATGCAGCCATCATGGACTGCTCTCCGTTTCCGTTAAATCAGAAACGGTATTTCACACGTCCGATCACCTGCCTGGGCGGCACGAAACTCTGAACTGTCGCGCCGATGCCAAAGGCGTCGGTGAATTGCCCCTGTATCGCATCGTCGTTGTCCGTCAGGTTGTATACGGACAGGCTGGCTTCCCAGGGCTGGTTGGCCGGTTCATACTGCAGGTACAGATTGAAGATGCTGTAAGACGGTACCTTGTCGATGACCGGGTCATTGAAGTAACGGTGGAAGAACTCACCCCGGTGCTTGAACTGGAAGGCTGAATTCAGAGTACCGTATTTTCCCAGTGCCAGCGCATGCCGTAACGTGATATCCAGCGTCACATCGGGGGACTTGGCCAGTTCGTTGCCCTTCAGATTCTGAATCTGCGCCGCCCGGCCCGGCTCATTGAATGTGCCGGCGGATTGCGCGGCCACGTTATCAAGCTGGAACGCGTCGGCGGTAATCTCCGTATCCAGGTAAGAGGCAAGTATTTCGAGGCGGAGATTATCCGTCAGGAACGCCGTGAATTCGCCTTCCAGCCCGATTGACTCGGATTCGGGCAGGTTGGTGACGCCCCCGGAGAAGGGGTCCGGGTCCGTGCCCATCAGCTGGGCATTATCGAACTGGTAAAAGAAGGCCGCGACATTGGCGCGCAGACGGCCGTCAAGAAAATCTCCCTTCATACCGATCTCATAGGCATTGACCGTCTCGGATTCAAAGGTGGGCTGCACAATGGCCGGTATGCCGTCGGTGTCGTCGCCAAAGGTCAGGTTGATACCGCCGGGCCGAAAGCCGCGCGACCAGGTAAAGTAAGTCATGATATCCCTGCTCAGATCCCATTCCAGTCCGGCTCTGCCAGTCACGGCCGTATCCTCCGTTTTGAAAAGGGATGCGGGATTGAAGAATACGACACCTCTGATTCGCTCCAGCGTATCGTCGGTATAACGGATACCGCCAATCAGGCGGAGTCTGTCGTTAAAATGAAACGTACCCTGACCATAGACAGACCAGGAGCGTCGTTCCTGCAGGGACGCGGCCTGGAACGACAGGACGTTAAAGGCGCCGGTATTCGGCGGGAAATCGAGAAATTCGATGAAATCCTGCTCGGTTTCATGATTCAGATAGAAAAATCCCGCCAGCCAGTCGACCTTGCCGAATAACCGTTCATTGGAGATAAGGTTGATCTCTTGGGTCACGGTCTTGCGAAGCTGGGCGTTATCGGCGTTATCCTGGACAGAGGGACCCACCACGGCGGGGTCGGTCCTGTCATTGTCGCGTTCTATGTCCTGATCTTCCCACTGATAACTTGTAATAGATTTGAATGTCGCAACGGGAAGCTCCCACTCGATAGTGCCGTGAACGGACCAGGTATCCAGTGCATAGAGTGAACGCCTGTCCTGGGCGACCCGTCTCGGCCCCGGGGTCGGGTCGACGATGCTCTTTGCCGCGGCGCCGTTGGCGCGGCCGTGATAATAATCGCCGCCGATGGTAATGCTCAGATTATCGGTCGGTTCCCACAGCAGCTTCGTGCGTCCCATGATATCGTCGGCATCATCCAGATCCTGGCCGTTGGAAACATTTTTCGTAAAGCCGTCATGAGCGTAATGCCTGAAGGCACCGCGCCAGGCCAGGTTATCGGTTAACGGTACGTTCAGGACGGCATCAGCCTGGACCGTGTCGTAATTGCCATAGGAAAAACCGACCTCGCCCTTGACTTCGTCAAACTCAGGGTCCTTGGTAATAACGTTGATGGAACCGCCGATGGAATTCTGGCCGTACACCGTCCCCTGGGGACCACGCAGGACCTCAATGCGTTCGACGTCGAGAAATCCCGTATCCATGGAGAAGGGCGCTGCGATATAGACGCCATCCACGTGATAGGAGACACCGGGTGTGGCGGAACCGTTCTGGTTGGCTTCCTGGCCGATGCCCCGGATGGAGACAATCGTTCTGAAGCCCTCGTTGCGGGTGGCATTAAAACCGGGCGCGACGCTGGTCAGGTCGATCACGGAGACAACATTCTTGACCTCAAGATCCTGTTCCCGGACAGCTGAAACAGACAGGGAAATATCCTGCAGGCTTTCTTCCTTCTTCTGGGCGGTAACGACGACTTCTTCCAGACGGGCCTGGGAGGCGCTGGTCTGTGCCAGAGTCGTAAATGGTTGGAACAGGCAAATGATCGTCGAAAGCGGGATCAGATGCCGGAGTCGGAATGTTGAGATTATCATCATAGATTGGTCTCTCTTTAGGAATATTATGATTGGTTTGTATTATTCAACCACAAGTAGCTGTTTTATAAATGCAACAGGCGTTGAATAATAACCCCTTTAAGCCAATAGTCTCGCAATGTATCTTTTGAACAACACCATTGCAATCATATATTGTAATCTAATTATGTGATCATAAAAATGTTCCCACAAGTATTTTCGAGTTTAAGTCCCGGTTATCTTCAAATCAGATTTGAAGGGTTTCCAGGCAATCGGCTGGTGATTTGACCGATTGCTGTATGAATGCAGTTTTATAGCTGGTTCGGGAACCGGTACTCATTATCTTGACACTAATGAGATCACAAAATATGATCACAATATAGCATGGATTTCAATCCATTTTGTTCCGGTTTTCCAGTGTGTCTTGTCTCAACCGTATTCGCGCGGGCACGATGCTTTCGTAACACATGACCTGAATAACAGGAGTTTTATACTAATGATCAGCGCCAAAGAGAACCGCTTACTGACGGATATTCTTGGAGACAGCCCGGCGGCGGGGGTGCTGCGCAATTACTGGCAGCCGGCGGCGCTGGTGGAGGAGTTGACCGAGACCCGGCCGGTGGTGCCGGTGCGGCTGTTCGGCGAGGAACTGGCGCTGTTTCGGGATGAGCAGGGCCGTTACGGCCTGGTGGGGCGGCACTGCCCGCACCGGGGCGCGGACCTGTGCTACGGGCGGCTCGAGGACGGCGGTCTGCGTTGCGCCTTTCACGGCTGGCTGTTCGATGTGGCCGGTCGTTGCCTGGAGCAGCCGGCGGAACCCAAGGGCAGCCGCTTTCATGAGAAGTTGCGGCACCGTTCCTATCCCTGCGAGGTGCGCAGCGGTATTGTCTTTGCCTACCTGGGCGAGGGGGAGCCACCGCCGCTGCCGGAGTTCGATTGTTTGACGGCGCCGGACAGCCATACGTTTGCATTTAAGGGCTTATGGGAATGCAACTGGCTGCAGGCGCTGGAAGTGGGCATCGATCCGGCGCACGCCTCGTTTCTGCACCGGTTTTTCGAGGATGAGGACACCAGTGAGTCCTACGGCAAGCAGTTCCGCGGCGCGGCCGCGGACACGGACATCCCGCTGACAAAAATCCTGCGCGAGTACGAACGCCCCGATATTCAGACGGAGGAGACCGATTACGGCTTTCGTCTGATCACAACGCGCGATATCGATGAGAAGACGGTGCATTACCGCATTACCAACCTGGTGTTTCCCAACGCCATCACGATTCCCATGAGCCGGGACATGACCATCACCCAGTGGCACGTGCCCATCGATAACGAGACCTGCTACTGGTACTCCATCTTCACCAGCTTCGGCGGCCCGGTGGACAAGGCCACCATGCGTGAGCAGCGCCTGAAGGAGCACACCCTGCCGGAATACCGGCCGGTGAAGAACAAGCACAATTACTACGGTTTCGACCCGCAAGAGCAAAAAAACCAGACCTATACGGGGATGGGCATGGACATCAACGTGCACGACCAATGGGCGGTGGAATCCCTGGGCCCCATCCAGGATCGCACCGACGAGCATCTGGGCCAGTCGGACGTGGGGATCAAGCTCTACCGTCGCCTGTTGAAAGAGGCCATGGAGGCCGGGTCGGCCACAGCATTGCCGTTTCGCCCGGACAACGGCCGGGTCCTGAACCAGCGCGGCCCGGTGGCGGTGGACGCCCTGGGCCCGCCGGAGGAGCCGGACTGCTGGAAGACCTACGACCGGGAGCGGCGCGGGGCGAGCGACTGGGCACCGGATCCCTGGACGAGCACTGAGTCCGCGCATGGCGAGTGACAGCTTTGTAGCCCGTCACGGCCTGTGGAGCGAGGCGCAGGCAACGGCGGCCGGGGAAGTTCTGAAACAGATCCGCGAGGCGGATCTGACGACGATCCGCGTATCCTTTTGCGATCAGCACGGCGTCCTGCGCGGCAAGACCATTACGGTGCGGGCCTTTGAAGAGATCCTGTACAACGGCTGCGGGATCACGACGACGCTTTTGCTCAAGGATGTGGCGCACAAGACTGTCTACCCGGTGTGGGAAAGCGGCGGCGGCTTCGACCGTGCGGAACTGACCGGAGCGAGTGATTTTCTCATGCTGCCGGATCCGGCCACCTTCCGGGTGTTGCCGTGGGTCGAGAAGACCGGCTGGGTGCTGAGCGATTGCTACTTCCCGGACGGGACACCGGTGCCGTTTTCGACGCGGTCGCTGTACCAGTCCGCGCTGTCGCGGTTGCAGGAGCAAGGGTACGCCTTTCTGTCGGGGATGGAACTGGAATGCAATCTCTACCGCATTAACGATGCACGTCTCACCCACGCCGACTGCGGTCAGCCGGGGACACCGCCATTGGTGAGTCCGCTGGCGCACGGCTTCCAGTACCTGACCGAAACCCGTTTCGACGAACTGGAACCGATCCTGGAGATCCTGCGCCGGGACCTGCTGGCGCTGGGCCTGCCGCTGCGGACGCTGGAAGCGGAGTTCGGTCCCAGCCAGGTGGAACTGACCTTCGACCCGGAGGCGGGGCTGGCCGGCGCGGACCATGCCGTGCTGGCGCGCAGCGCCATCAAACAGATCGCGCGGCGGCACGGTTACCTGGCCACCTTCATGTGCCGGCCGGCGCTGGCGAACGCTTTCTCCAGCGGCTGGCATCTGCACCAGTCGCTGCTGGACGCGAAGACGGGGGCCAACCGGTTTGTCTCGGCGGACGGTCAGGCGCCGCTCTCGCCCGAGGGCGGCCACTATCTGGCCGGACTACTGGCGCACGCCAAAGAGGCGTGTCTGCCGGCCACGCCGACCCTCAACGGCTACAAACGCTACCGGCCGTTTACCCTGGCGCCCAACCACATCGTCTGGGGCCGGGACAACCGCGGTGCCATGCTGCGGGTGGTGGGGTTGCCCGGGTCGGCCTCGACCCATATCGAGAACCGGGTCGGGGAACCGGCCGCAAACCCGTATCTGTATTTTGCCGCCCAGGTCCTGTGCGGACTGGATGGCATCGAGAAACAGACGCCCTTGCCGGAGGCGGTGGATACGCCTTACAGCGATCGCTGGGAACGGCTGCCGCGGAACCTGTACGAGGCCATCGGGCATTTCCGGACCAGCGCCCTGTTCCGGGCAGGCTGGGGCGATGCATTCGTGGATTATTACGCCACCCTGAAAGAGTTTGAACTGAACCGCTTCCTGTCCGAGGAAGTGACGGATTGGGAACAGCGGGAATACTTCGAGAATCTTTGATTCAGGAGTAAGGAGATGGAGACAAGTTCGATTAACCGGGGTCTCTGCGGGATGAGATAGATGCAAACTCGATTAAGCAAAATTTTACTGGTGGCCTGCGCGGCTTTGTTCGCCACTCTCGTGGTTTTCAATAACGTAACGGATTATGACTCCAATTTTGAATTCGTACGCCATGTCCTGAGCATGGATACCACCTTCCCGGACAACAACGGCATGTGGCGCCGCATAGAATCTCCTCTGCTGCATCATTTCGCCTACGTGTTCATCATCCTCACCGAATTCGCTATTGCTCTGCTTGGCTGGATTGCCGTCTGGCGCATGTGGCGCACGCGAGCCGATGCCGTTGCATTCAGACAGGCCAAAGTTCCGGCGGTATGGTCGCTATCCATCGGTATCCTGCTCTGGTTCGGCGGATTTATCGCCGTCGGTGGAGAATGGTTCCTCATGTGGCAATCCGATACCTGGAACGCCCAGGAGGCGGCGGCCAGGTTCACGATTATTTACACAATGATATTGATCTATCTCGTTCAGGAGGATAACTGACGATACTGCCGATATTCGGGCACAGGTGTATCAGCGGGAGATGTGTAGTGATGTTTTAGCGGGAGATGTTGATATGGCTATAATAATAAAAACAAATATTATTACTGTAGTAGCGTTGAAGGCGGGTTTAAACACCCGCCTGTTTTTTCTATGAGGATGGATTAGCCGGATGACGCACATGAATCGCACTGAAAGCGGCCACGGGATACTCTTCAGGCTGTTCGTCGTCACCTGCCTCGTTACGGGGGTAATGTTTATACAGGCATGCCGTAATGATGACTCGGCCACGATGCATGCCGATCGTATTTTCCACAACGGCGAAATCATTACCGTTGATAAGGAATTTTCCATGGCCGACTCGCTGGCCGTGAAAGACGGCCGCATCATTGCTGTCGGTGATCGGGGCTCTGTTTTCCGGCATCGCGGCGGGGACACGGATATGGTAGATCTCCACGGCAGAGTCATGATGCCGGGATTGATCGACTCCCATACCCATCCGACGGATGCTGCCCTGTTCGAATTTGATCACGCGGTTCCGGCCATGCATTCCGTGGCCGACGTGCTGGATTACGTGAAGCAGCGTTCCCGGGCTGTGCCGGAAGGTGAATGGATTTGCGTGGATCAGGTATTCATTACCCGTCTCAGGGAACGCCGTTTCCCGAGCAGGAAAGAGCTGGATACGGTCGCGCCGGAGCACCCGGTTGTCTTCGCGACGTTTCCCAGCGCCCCGGCCGCCTCACTGAACAGCGCCGCTTTGAAAGCACTGAATATCGGGGCGGGAAATCATGAAGATTTTGAAGTCGATTCCGGGACGGGGAAGCTCACCGGTATTGTCCATAATCACACGGAATATATCCCTGCCACGGCGTGTTCAAACGGGACGGGACCGGACGAGGCCGATATTGAACAGCGCCTGGGCAAACTGTTTCATGATTACAACTCCGTGGGCCTGACGACCATCGCCGATCGCAACGCCGACCGATCCGAGGTGGAACGTTACCGGCGCATGCTGGAGAAAGATGCGCTTTCGGTTCGCATGGCGATATCCCACGGTATCGATACCGGCAAACAGCGTTCCGTGGATGAAATTGTCGCGGATATACGCGACATCGCCGCGCATCCGTTGCGGCGGGGCGATCCCATGCTGCGGATTATCGGCGTCAAGGGACTGGTGGACGGCGGCATGCTGACCGGAACCGCCTACATGAAGGAGCCCTGGGGCAAAAGTGAGCTCTATGCCATCGATGATCCGGAATACCGCGGTTTCTACCGGTTGCCGCCGGAACGATTACTGCCGATTGTCAGGGCGACTATTGAAGAAGGCATGCAGTTTGTCGGTCATGCTGTCGGCGACGGCGCCGTGAATACCCTTGTGGAGACCTACGCAAGCGTGGCCGAGGACATGCCCATCGCCGCCACGCGGCCGTGTATCGCCCATTGCAACTTCATGACGGTAAAAGCGCTTGAGCGCATGGCCCGACTGGACATCGTGGCCGACTTTCAGCCCGCCTGGCTGTATCTGGATGCGCCGACACTGATTGATCACTTTGACTATAAGCGGCTGGAATATTTTCAGCCTCTGAAAACAGTGTTCAACAAGGGGATTATCGCGGGCGGCGGCTCCGATCACTGGCAAAAAATCGGATCCCTGCGTTCCACCAATCCCTACAACCCGTTCCTGGGCATGTGGATCGCCATTACGCGGAATGCAAGGGATTACCCGGAACAAGTCCACCCCGAACAGGCACTGAACCGGGAACAGGCAATTCGGCTGTATACCGCGAATAACGCCCATCTGCTTTTCCTGGAGGAGGAGACCGGTTCACTGGAGCCGGGCAAGGCCGCCGACATGATCGTTCTCGATCGGGACATACTGAGTTGCGAAATTGAGGATCTTAAGGATACCCGGGTCCTGAGAACCTATCTGAACGGTGAGCTTGTCTATTCCAGCGGTACCGGACTCTGAACATCAATCTCACAGGAACATTAAAGACATGCAGTTACGGCGAAACTTTCTGAAGCAAACACTGGCAACCATCGGCGCTGGACTGTTCGGTGTCGTCAAGCCGGGTCTGGCGGCGGCCAGTGGTTATATCAATCAACTGCCCGGACTGAAGGAACGCCTGCAGGGACTGGTGGTCCGGCGTGGTGATCCGGATTACGGTTTATGGCGGCAGTCCATGCTCTGGAAGACGTCTCTTCCGAATCGTTATCCGGATGTCATCGTTCAGCCACGTTCCGAGGAAGAAGTCATTCAGGCAATACGTTTTGCGGCAGACAATGATCTCAAGGTGGCGTGTCGCTGCAGTGGCCATAACACGGCCGGTGCCGCGATGCGGGACGGAGGGTTGCTGATGGATCTGTCATTGTTCAGGGAAACGAGGATCGACGCGGCTAACGGGTCCGCCTCCATTCAGCCGGCTGTGACCGCTCATGAACTCATGGGACACTGTCTTGAGCAGAAGCTGGCGTTTCCCGTCGCCACCTGTCCCGGTGTTGCCATGGGCGGTTATCTCCTCGGCGGGGGCATGGGCTGGAACAAGGCCGCCTGGGGTGACGTGGCCTGCTATTCCGTAAAAAGCGCGGATATCATTCTGGCCGACGGACGTAAAATAACCGCGAATCAACAGCATCATACGGACCTGTTCTGGGCGGTGCGCGGCGCCGGACCGGGTTTCTTTGGTCTTGTCACCCGTTATGAATTGTCCCTGTATGACGCACCGGGGGCCATACTTAGCAACACGTATTTCTGTTCCCTGGACAATCTCGAAAATGTACTCGGGATACTGGAAGAGCGCCAGGCCGACAAGGATGAACGGGTCTCCCTCATGTTGATGTTGATGCGCAATCCGCGCGGCGAATCCGACGATAGCAGTGCAGCGAGCAAGGTTTGCATGATCGCCATGAGTGCCTTTGCCCGTGATTCGCAGGAAGCCTCCGCGTTACTGGCTCCCTATACCGGCAGCAAACTGGCGGAGTTGAGTCTTTTCAGTTACGAGGAACAACCCAACTCGTTCGAGAAACTGTTCAATGCGGGCGGTGACGGCTCCGTGCGGACGCGCGGCGCGGCCGATAATATCTGGACGAACAGCATGGATGCCCTGCTCGACATGGCAGATCTTTACCGGACGGTGCCATCATCCCGTTCCAGGGTATTGTTTTCCTATGGCACGGAACCGGAATTGCGTGACGATGCCTGTTTTTCCCGTATCGGCGGGAGTTACCTGGCCAATTATCTGGTATGGGATCAACCCGCCGATGATGAAGCCAATTACCGCTGGCTCGACGAGGCCAGTCAAAGATTGCGGAAATACGCCGTCGGGCATTACATCAATGAACTGGAAACACAACGCTACCCGGAAAAGATCGACATGGCTTTTTCGGATGACGCAATGAATAAGTTGGCTGCATTGCGGCGCCAGTACGACCCGGACGGGCGTTTCCATGACTATCTGGGCCGTTAAAGTATGTGTTGCGGCTCCAAGTTCACTCCCGAGACATAACGCGGACACGCTGTAAATACTTTCCCCGGATCAAGTCCTGACTCTTCTACACATTTAATGAAGTCCGGGAAGGAGGTAACGATTTATCCGGTTGAACTGAAATGAACTTTGGATACCGGCTCCCGGCTCTTCGGCCGGGACCGGACTCGCACGCGACGCTTGACCGGCATGACGGCAACCCGAGGCCGTCATGCCGGAGGCGCGCCGTCCAGCGCCATCCGGTATCCATTCATTTGTGTAGAAGAGACAGCGATCAAGCCTGCCCCGGCAGGTTGTTAGCCGGGGTTCGGGGCAGGCTCTGTAGCTCGAATGCGGCGTCCATGCCGCATACGGTCCGCTCATATGTCTCGGGAGTGAACTTGGAGCCGCAACAGCTGTATCACTGACAGGCCGCGTGGCGCATCGTCACTGACCATGCAGGACCTGCTGGATACGCAGCATTTCAACATGGCCGTTGATGATCTCCCGCAAGCCGCCATAGCGGCCGTACTTGTCTTTCATCTTCTCGTATACCTTATCGGCCAGCGCCGCCATGAAATTCCTGTAACTTTCGTAAGGATGAAAGCCGGGACCGTAGAATTCCCCTTTATCGACCGTTTTTGAAGCAGTGCGGATTGCATTTGCAAGGTCATCGTAATAGTCCAGGCTCAGGCGGATATCCGAACGGTTACCGACATTGCCGTGGCCCGCGTCGAGGAAATCCCAATCCAGGGAGCGCATCAGTTCCAGGTTGTCCCGGAATGCTTTCGGATCCATGGCCCAGTTGAAGCTGAAATAGGGCAACTGCCCCGGGGTAATCAGGTCCACCGCCTGGATAACGCGTTCTTCCGGCAAATAATACAGCGAGGTATCGGGGCGATGGGCATAGGCTTCGGGAGTATGAATCCGTATATCCAGGCCTTGCAGGGACAGGCGATCCTCGGGCACGGAGGCCACGAGCGTCGGGGCGGGAACATCCAGTGAAAAGCGGCCAATTTCCTCGATCACCTTGCTCGTTGCCACGATCTCCAGGTCCCGGCCCCGGTCCCGGGCATGCCGGGCAATCGTCTTCGCTCCGCCGATATGGTCCAGGTGACTGTGGGAGTAAATCAAGGTGGTGACCGGCCATTCCGTCACGGAGGCGATGGCGTCCAGAATAGCCCTGCTGCGACCGTCCCCGGGGCTGTCGAACAGGACAACGCCGTTTTCGCCGACATGAAACAGGATCGAGTAGCCGCGCACCGAGACCCAGTAGGTCTTTTCCGTCAGGCGCTGGATGACGTAATCCTGCTGATAGGTGAGGCGGTTCAGATCGGCCACTCGTTCTCCGGGCTGCAGCATGCGTTCCGCGGACGGGTCTGGCGGTGGATCCGATGCCCGGGCGGCCGAGCACAGCAGCAGTAGCACCAGTGATAATGCCAGTGGAAGGGGACGGTGTGGTCGCAGGGATGTGGTCAACGTCACTTTTTTCTACTCTCTTGATTTGCGGGGTGTTCGAAATCGCCGATCCATTCATTCATGGCTTGCGATCCTGATGTAACCGGATTATCGCATATGAACTGCAGGTGGTTGCCAGCGCGGTTTTGCAGTGCACAATATCATTGACATATCGGAAAAATTTATTATGATCACTAATTATGATCACATATTTGGATTTCATTTTGAAACCAAATTTTCCCAGAGTGATCATGCGGTGGTTTCCGATGGCTGCAGGTACGGTGTGCGGTAATGCGAAATCGGGGGATATTGTGCTTGCTATGAGGAGAAACAAATGAAAATTTCCAGTCGTACGATCCTTTTATTACTCGGCTTCGGCCTGAGTGGCAGTGCCGTTGGACAGAATATTCTGGAGGAAGTGGTGGTGACCGCCCAGAAGCGGGAACAGTCGTTGCAGGATGTACCCATCAGCGTGACCGCTTTCAGCGGCCGTGATATCCGCAGCCTGGGTTTCAACAGTACCATTGACCTGGCGGCGTTTACCCCGGGCATGTCCATCGGCCAGAACTCCGGAGAAGGGGACTTTCCCTTCATTTCCCTGCGCGGTGTCACTCTGCGTGATTTCGCCGATACCAACGAGAGTCCGTCTGCCGTCTACATCGATGAATTCTACAAGGCCAACCTTATGGGCCTGGATCAGCAGATCTTCGATATGGATCGCGTCGAAGTTCTGCGCGGGCCGCAGGGTACGCTGTACGGCCGGAACGCCACGGGCGGACTGATTCACTACGTCACCCGTAAACCCACGGAAACTTTCGAGGGATACGGCGAGTTCGAAGTGGGCGAGTACGACACCTACAAGTTCGAGGGTGCCGTAGGCGGTCCCCTGACTCAGAACCTGTCCGGCCGGTTATCTGTGCAACACCATCAACACGACGGTTATACGGAAAATATCTTCCCGGGCAACGCCGATGGCAATGCACTGGATTCCACTTCCGTGCGCGGACAGTTGTTGTTCACACCGACGGAGGACTTATCGGTTTCGGTTCTCTTGCAACGCAACGCCAACGATAACGATGCCGGCAATATGTTTCCCCATGTGGCCGTGGTACAGGATCCGGTCACGGGTCTTGCCGTTGATAATCCCGGTGGTCCCGGCTTTGCCGGTTACATCGAGCCGACCCCGAACGACCCGCGCGATACCAATGCCAACCGGGATATCTATCTCAGGACCGAGCAGTACACCGGAATCGGCCGGATTGAATGGAATGTCAACGGCATTGATGTCGTCTCCATAACCGGTTACGAGAAAACCTCCAAGGATGCGGCCTTCGACAGTGACGGCACGCCCTTTACCCGCGGCACCGAGGCGCATCCCAATGGTGAGCAGTTCTCCCAGGAGTTGCGTCTCTCCGGGCAGGCAGGCCCTGTCGAATGGCTGGGCGGCTTCTATTACATTGACTATGACGTGGACGGTTTCCAGTCTCGCTGTACGCCGGCAACCTGTGACGTACAACGGGCGCCGGTCATCTATGACCTGCAGACGGAATCATGGGCCTTCTTCGGCAACGTGGACGTGGAACTGGCGCCGCAATGGAGCGTAACCGCGGGGCTGCGTTATACCCAGGAGGACAAGGAATATCTGCTGGATAACCAGGATTTCGGTATCGAATTTTCACCGGCGACCGTGGGTGATCAGGCCCGGCTGGATGATGACAACATCAGTTTCAATGCCCGGTTGAACTATACACCGACCGAGGATCTGCTGTTCTACGGGGGTGTTTCCCGCGGCCACAAGTCGGGGACGTTCAATGTCGGTTTCACGCCCATTGCTTTCGATGCCATCCCCGTGGAGGCGGAGCAATTGACCAGCTATGAAGTCGGCTTCAAGTCGACGTTGATGCAGGGTCTGTGGCGTGTCAACGGCGCCGCCTTTTATTATGATTACGATGACTCGCAGGCCTTCCAGTTCGACGGCCGCACGCTCAGTGCTACCGCCTTCAATCGCGATGCGGAAGTCTACGGAGCCGAGCTGGAGGTCACTGCCAGCCCGACGGAAAGACTCGATCTGATGTTCACGGCCACCTATCTGGACGCCACACTAAAAGACGTGGAACGTCCGGGACCGTTGTTCACGGGTCTGCCGCCCGTCGACACTGTGATGCCGCTGGCGCCGGACTGGGATCTCAGTCTGCTGGCACGCTACTACTGGCCGGTGCCTTGGGGCGGGGAAATGGCACTACAGGGCAGTGTGAATTACAAATCCAAGCAGTATTTTGATGCCTTCAACAGTCCCAGCCACCTGGAAGGCGGTTATGCCGTGGGTAATGCCAGACTTACCTGGACCAGTGCGAATGACAACTGGGAGGTTGCCGTCTTTGCCAACAACATAACCGATACGGAATACAGGACCTATGCATTCGACCTGGCATTCCTGGGCTTCGCGACCGATGTTTACGGAAAGCCGCGTTGGGTTGGAGGATCAGTAAGGTACAGTTGGCAATAAACCTCCCCCCGGTTCATTGTCAACTTCACGGGCCGGATAATGTATTCTGCATTATCCGGCTTTCTTATATGCGCGGTTAGGTAACGGCGGGGAAAAAGGAATAACCGGTAAAGATTACACCTGATATTAACCATGCAACTTCACAATACATTCAGAACCGAATCCAGGCTATGAAAAACCTTCTGACTATTTTATGCGCCTGCTTTTTGTCGGCCGCCGTTGCCGGGGGGAATGACAAGCCGGAACATATTTTGACCATTGTCACCGAGGATGGCCGGGAACATGAATTTCCTGCGGAAGAACTGCTTGCAAGACCGGATGTGGAAAATGTCGTCATCGCGAATACTCCGGCTTATCCGAAAGACAAGTTAACGGTCAAGGCAATCCGGTTTCACCGGCTTATGGAAGATTTCCGGGTCTCCCCGGAGGCTACTATGGAATTCATGGCAACGGACGGATTTACATCGCCCATGGATGCGGCGCTTGTAATGAATTCCGATGAGGACAACTCCATAGCCTATCTCGCCATTGAGGATCCGGACAACCAATGGCCGCCGCACAGATCGGGGAAGGGAACGTCCGGTCCTTTTTATCTGTTCTGGATTAATCCTGAACTGTCCGGTATCAGCCGGGAAGAGTGGCCGTATAAAGTAGATACAATCAGTATAAACAAGTCGGTCAGGGAACGTTATGCGGGAATCGTTCCGCCGGAGAGTTTCGGTGAAGAACATCCCGTCGCCCGGGGATTCCGGGTTTTCATGAAAAACTGTATGGCATGTCATAAACTGAACAGGGTAGGCAGCGGAATCATAGGACCGGATCTGAATTACCCCATGAGTCCCGTGGAGTATTTCAGGGACGGTGTTCTGAGACAATTTATACGGCAGCCGCAGTCCGTAAGATTGTACCCCGGCAGTAAAATGATCGGTTTCGGGGAGGGAGCCCTCTCCGATACGGAACTTGATCAATTGATTGCATACCTGGAATACATGGCTGAGCGGGATAAATAATGAAAAATATATCTGATTTGAAAGTCTGTTTTAACTATCTGTTGTTGATGACGTTTCTGCTTGCGGGACAATCCGTCCCGGCAAGCGGCGATGAAAAAGCTACGAGCGAGGAAATCAGGACCCTGGTAAAAAACTCTTTACAGGCATGGGAGACAGGTAGTGAGGAACTGCTTCTTTCCACGGCGCATCCGGACATGGAATTCTCTTTCCCGACCACCCGGACCGATGCGCAAGGCGCGCTTCGTGTCCTGCGCTACTGGAATGAACACTACGAGGATACGAAAGTGTATATTCACTGGATACTGGTGGATGGAGATCGGTTTGCCGCCGAGTACCAGTTTGCCACCACGGAGAAGGCAACCGGCAAGAGGACGGCCGCGGGAACAGTGGCTATCGGCCGGGTGCAGGACGGGAAGATTATTACATTAAAGGAGTATGTCGACGGTCGCGTGGGACGTCTTCAGAACGAGGGTGAACTTCCTCTGGAGGAGGGCGAGGAACCGTATCCCTGGCCGGAATATGATAAAACAATGCCCTGGTCGGACTGAGCCGTATGCCGCACCTGGTTATAGAATATTCCAAAGGTATTGAGGGAAAAGTCAGCATGGAATCCCTGATGGAGCGGACCTATCAAGCCGCCGTGGCCGCGCAAGTCATGAATCCGGATGATATCAAGGTCAGGGCGTTGCCCTATTCACATTACCGGCTGGCCCGTCAGGACGGGGATTTCGTTCACGTCACCTGCCGGCTCCTCGAAGGACGAACAAGTGAAGAAAAGGTACGATTGTCCACGGAAATACGCGGTTATCTCTCGGAATTGCTCCCCGATGTATACAGCCTGTCCGTCGATATCGTGGACATGAATCCGGATGCCTATAAAAAAAGGCTGCTCGATCACTGAGCCTCCTTATGACGATCACAGACACCAATACAGTGATCGTCGGGGCCGGAATCATCGGGGCCGTTGTAGCGTATAATCTGGCAAAAAACGGGGACCGGCCGGTATTAATTGACAAAGACGGTCCCGCGGCAGGGATAACCGGTGCATCATTCGGCTGGCTGAACGCCTACAATGCCGGGGACCGGGCGTATTTCGATTTCCGTCGCCGGAGCATGGCTGAGTACAAGTCGCTGGTTGAAGAACTGGATTCGTCCATCGACATCAACTGGAACGGCAGTCTTGTCTGGCTGGATGGAGACACGGAGTCAAACGGTCTGGTTGAGCGCTTACAGGTCTGGGGATACCCTGTTGAGATTGTTGATGAAAACAGGGCCGGGCAGCTTGAGCCCGGCCTGGCCACGCGGCCGTCCAGGGCTTTTTATGCTGCCGAAGAGGGCAGTGTCGATCCGGTCTCGGCCACCCGTTCCCTGATGGATGCCGCGATTCGACTGGGCGCGGAATTCCGGTTTCCCAGCCGTGTTACCGGGATCAACATACGCAATTCCCGGGTGACTGGTGTAGAAACCGATAAAGGTTCTGTCCGGTGTGATACTGTCGTTGTGGCCGCCGGTCATGGCGCGGAAACACTCTGCCGACAGGTTGGTTTCGAGCTGCCTGTGACAAAGTCCGAAGCCCTGCTGGTGAAAACGCAGCAGGTCGGTGAGGTTGTCAGGCGAGTGATAGCGGCTCCGGGCGTTCGCCTGTGGCAGGCCGCGGACGGCAGTATTCTGACCTGCGATGATTTTGACGGCAGTCGTCTTGCGGACAGGCCGAATGATCTGGCCGTGGAGTTGATCGACAGGGCCAATCGCCTTGTTGCGTTCTCCGAACCGCTTGAGGTCGTCGAGGTCATGATCGGGCGGAGACTTTTGCCTGGAGACGGGTTGCCGGTGATAGGTGAATTCGCTTCTACAGGCGGTTTGTACCTGGCGTTGATGCACAGTGGTATTACTCTGGCGCCGCTGGCCGGGCGATTGATAGCCGGGGAAATCACGTCGGGAATCGATCAGCCGCAATTGATGCCATATCGGCCGACCCGATTCAGTCCGGCGGCTTGATTATGGGGGACCGATTCCCCACAATATATATAATATGATTTTAATATTTAGCAAAATCAGTCAGTTAAGCGATTTTTCTGATGTTTCACGGGGGTTGCGTACAGGTCACATACATTACGATTACATATACAGAGTCAAAGGGTATGACAAACACCAAATCCAGTAAAAACAAAAGCGCCATCGTTGACATGGTCTATTCGGAAATCAGGCAGAGCCTGATGATGGGGCGTTTCACACCCGGCCAGAAAGTCAGCCTCCGAAGCCTTTCGGAGGAAGTCGGTACCAGCCTGACACCGGTCAGGGGCGCTGTTAACCGATTAATAGCGGAAGGTGCGTTCGATGTTCTGCCCAATCGCTGGATCGTTATTCCGGCCATGACCCGGGAAAAGTTTGATGAAATCACCTACTGGCGCGTGCAACTGGAATCGGATGCCGCTCGCCGGGCGGCAAGAAACCGCACCAGTAAGCTGATCAAGGAAGTCGAAGCGATCAACCGCGATATGATCAAGACAGGCAAGGACGGTGGTGACCGTAAATCCCTCTTGAGTCAGAACTACAAATTTCACTTTGCCATATACACGGCTTCCGATTCCTCGATTCTGCTTCCCATGATAGAAAGCCTGTGGCTGCAGGCCGGGGCATTTACCTATTATTCACTCCTTTCTCCCAAGGATCTGTGGGACGCAAAATATCATATTGATATTATCGATGCCCTGAAAAAAGGTGATGAGGATGCCATCGCCGAAGCGGTAACCAATGATATCGTCAACACGGCCAATTTTCTCAGGGAAAAAGGCGAATTCGAAAAACCGAAGATGAAAAAGATTGTTGCCTAAGGGAGTGAGGCGTAAGGAGTAAAGAGTGAGAAGTAAAAACTCCTCACGCATAAAATCGAAACAATCTTCGCAGCCAGAAAGTAACGAGCCGACAAGATGAACTGCATTCCGGTTTCGCCGGAATAGACTCCTTACCCCTCACACCTTACTCACCTCTTTCCGTTTCGCTAATCGCGGCAATGGCCAGCTGATAAGGTTTCAGGGCCATGAAATAGAAAATGAAGGCCAGCAATTGTGCAACCGCACCGATGATGGCAATTGAAAAGCCCACCATATAAAGATTCTCGAACACCTGTTCCGTCATGAAGGCAACCGCCGTGGGGCCGATGGCCATTCCGATAAGACTGATCACCAGATAATACAGGGCCGTCATCTGGCCACGCATGCGGGCCGGCGACATAACCTGTATGGCGGCGCCGATGACACCATACGGTACCGATTTGAGTAATACGGCGGGTATGATCAGAGCCAGGGACAGGTGCTCGTTGGGCATCAGTGGATAAAAGAGACAGAACCATATGCAGGCGAAGGCGCCGAGGGTGACAACCACGATCTTCGAGTCCTTGCCCCGTTTGATGGAAAGATAGTCGGCAAAATAACCGCCGCCCAGATTCCCCATCATTTGTCCGACGATGGTAAGCAGCCCGTAATAGATGCCGGCCTGTGCCGGCGGCCAGTCGAAAACCCTGTCCATCATGACAATATCCCAGAAGCCGCCGGCGTATACGGACAGGGAAACAAAACCGGTGGCCAGATAGATGTACAAATAGGCACGCCAGTGGGAGCGGGCGTATATCAATACTTCCTTGATGCTCGGGATTTGGTTTTCGGAAACGGCGCCGGGCGTTGTCGGCGCGACCAGGTTTTTCCGGGCCGGTTCCTTGAAGGTAAATATCAAAAACGCGAGAAGCATGCCGGGGACGCCGACCACCAGCAGAACAAATCGCCAGGGAGCCAGGTCTCCCAGCAGCGGTATGCTGACTGTGCCGTCATCATTGGCCAGATAGGTGGCGGTCCAGTCCAGTACCAGGGCACCGCCCAGATACGCGAGACCGAGGCCGATTGCGGCACCGGTGGTGCAGATGCCGATGGCGGTGGCCAGACGTTTTCGCGGAAAGACATCGGCGAGGATGGAAAAGGAACAGGGAGCCAGGGTGGCTTCACCGATACCGACGCCCATTCTGAGAAACAGGAGATGCCAGTATGTGCCGGCAAGACTGCAAACAGCAGTGGCGCTGGTCCAGATGAGGATACCGACGAAAAGGATGATCTTGCGGTTGAACATATCGACCATGCGGCCGATGGGTATGCCCATCAGCGTATAGAAGATGACAAAACTCAGGCCGCCGATGTAACTCAACTGGAGGTCGGTCAGCTGCAGGTCTTCCTTGATATAGGGTATCAATACGGCGATGATCTGCCGGTCCACAAAGGACAGAACGAAAAAGATGCCGAACAGGACGGACAGATACCAGGCAACAAACGGGGTCTTGCCGTTGTCAGGGGCTGTATCGCTCATGGGAGTTTTGCTTGTGTTTGTTATGGTTCAGTAGCGGGCGGTACGATACCTGCTTTTATGATGAGGCTTATGCTTCCCGGGAGCCGTAAAAAGGTATTGGTTCCATGCGACCCAATATTCCGATATCGGTTGCCGGCAGGCAGCACAATAATATTCGGAATGACCGGATAAAAATGTAATCAAATATAGTGATCACAAAATATCAACATCGATATGACGTGTCGAGTGATTTTTAACCCGCATATTGCACGAGGACGGTCTGCCGGCATCATGCGGTCAGGAATCCGTTACGACCCATTGCCCCGGCCTGGACATGAAACCGGTTACAAAATCGTTATCGGCCCGATCCTCGCCTCTCACCAGCCACAGCGGCCTGGCGGAAAAATTCTGCAGAGGATAAAGGACATTCATCCTTTTGTGGAAATCACTGTGCTGTTGGCGGATATATTTTGACGTGGCCGGAAAGTAACGTATTACATACTCAAACGGGGGTCCTCCCGGTTGAATTCCAGAGTAGCAGTATCGCCTGTGCAGGTCGTGGGCGATGACCATTCCCCTGGACAGAGTGAGATCCGTGGTTGAGATATCGGCAGTGGAATTTTGCAGATGGAGAACCGCGGCCTGTGCCGCCGGGTCAGACAGAATGATCCGGACGACTACACCCGCATGGGGCGATGCGGGGCAGGTCCCGGCATCGTATTGCCAGTCGCCGATATCATGCCGCCGGATGGTTGCCGGATCCGGATAAAACTGGCTGTCGTACAGGATGATGTCGTCGCCGATGAATTGTGCTGCGAGACCGGTCAAGTGGTCATCCTGACAGATATCGAGAAATCCCCAACTGCCCACGACAGGTGCCGATATGCCCCATGGATTATGCGGTTCCCAGAAATACCAGGGGCGTACAGGCGACTTGGATAATACGCTGGATAATTGTTTATCCAGAAATTGCAGTATGTCTTCACCTGCGTTCTCTTGAATATGCAATTGTGCACCAGCATCTGTCTGTCCGGTGCCCGTAACCATATTGTCCGTGGTTTTTACCATCACTGACACTCGACATCGAGGACGTCTTGAATACTGTTGATCACCGCTTCTTTGGAAAAATCCTGTGTAATAAAGATCAGTTCCGTCCGGGGCTCGCCGGGCCAGGATTCGAGTTTTACCGGTGCGTACACAGTGTGCTGAACACCCTGTATGAATATCGGCCGGGTTTCCTCCTTCTGATTGATAATTCCCTTGATGCGGAGTATCTGTTCTCCGCGGGCGAGCAACAACACCTCAAGCCATGCCGTGAAATCGTTCCAGGCCATCGGCTGCCGCCAGCGGATGCAAAAAGAACCGAACCTTGTATCATGGCCTGTCTCTGTCGATGTGTTCGGGTCCATATCGGCCATGGATGTCAGCCATTGTTCCGGATCCTGTCTGGTCCGGTTTTCCGACAATCCCGGGAAAAGTTCGCCCGTTCCCGATACCGCATCCCTGTGAGAAATCGAGGCGGAAGGATTCAGCTTTTGCAAACGCTTCTCCAGAAGATCCAGTTGCTGACTGTTAACCAGATCGATCTTGGTAAGGACAAGATGATCGGCAACCACCACCTGGCGTATCGATTCCACATGCCTGTCCAGGTTGGTATCGCCGTAGACCCCGTCAACGACGGTCACGATTGCTCCGTTACAGTAATACGGGGTAACCAGTTCATCGGTCATAATCTGCCGGCATACGGGAAGCGGGTCTGCAATACCCGTCGTTTCCAGTATTACCCGCCGGAATGACGGTATCAGGTTCTGTTCCCGTTTCTCCCAAAGTGTCCGCAGGGCACCGGCCAGATCGTCACGAACGCTGCAGCAGACGCAACCGGACTCCAGGACGACAATGTCATCATCGATATTCTCCACTAGGAGGTGATCGACGGCGGTTTCACCGAATTCATTAATCAGTACGGCCGAATCGGCCATGTCCGGGGAGGCGAGCAGCCGGTTCAGCAGTGTTGTCTTGCCGCTGCCCAGGAAGCCGGTGATTATATGGACGGGAACAGTCATGGCTTGATTCTACTTTTACCCTCGGTTAACAGGGGTACTGCAACGACGGATTACCCATAAGACCCTGAAAACAAATAAAAATAATTGAAACAATACATTGGAAAAATTGATCACAATATGTGATCATATTATTCATTTCATAACAACATTTGTAAATACTGGTACCTCGACACAGGGATTATGATGAACTCACCATAATCCCTGTGTCGAGGTACCAGTTCGGGATCAATCGGGAGAAATATGAATGAAAATAACAGGATGCGAAATCTTTTCGGTCGCCTTACCGAACCGCCGTCACCATACCTGGGCCAGCAAGATGGTTGCTCCCATCGGTTATCACGCCATTGTAAGACTTGATACGGATGAAGGCATCAGCGGCTGGGGAGAAGCCCCGGCCGGGATGACCTGGGGCGGCCCGCATATGCGTTACTACGGTGAAACACCGGAAATCGTGCGCCAGGTTATCACGGCGCACCTGATGCCGGCCATCGAGGGTCTGGATCCGCGCGCCATCGCCGTTATCCATGACACCATGGACAAGGCCGCCAAGGGATACCCCTATGCCAAGGCGGCTCTGGACATGGCCTGTTACGATATTGCCGGCAAGGCGGCCGGACTTCCCGTCTACCAACTTCTGGGCGGCCAGTTCCGGGATCGCATCGAGGTGGCGCATTCCCTCGGCATCATGCCGGTGGAAAAATGCGTCGAGGAAGGCAAAGAGGCGGTGCGCGAGGGCGCGAAGACACTGAAATGCAAGACCGGCCTGGACCCGCAACGGGATGTGGAGGTCGTGCGCAAACTGCGCGAGGCGGTGGGCGATAACATCAAGATCCGGGTCGACGGCAACGAGGGTTACAAGGATGTCTGGGAGGCAATCCGGGTGACCCGGCAGCAGGAGGAATACGATATTCTTCTTTGCGAACAACCCATGATGGCACCGAAACTGCTTGCGTTTGTCGCCGCCCGGATCGACTGCCCGTTAATGGCGGATGAATCCGCCTGGACCGTGCAGGATATTCTTGAACTGTCGGAGTTACAGGCGGCATCCTGTTTCTCCTGTTACGTCACCAAGCCGGGCGGTCTCTACCGCGCCCGACAGCAGGCCGACGCCGCCGAAGCCGTCGGTATGTACAGTGATATCGGCGGATCCATTGAAACCGGCATCGGCAACGCGGCCAACCTGCATCTGGGCGCCGCCTCGAAAATCGCCACCCTGCCCAGTGTCTCCCCGGTGAATAAGCCGGAGGGAGCCAAAGGTCCCGAGATCGCCGGAATCTATTATCTGGATGATCTCATTGCCGAACCCTTCACCTTTGAGGACGGCTGTGTTCTGGTGCCGCAGGGTCCGGGCCTGGGCATCGAGGTGGACATGGACAAAATACGCAAGTACTCGGTCGAATGAAGGTTGCCATACTGGGTGCCGGCGCGGGGGCAGTCTCCGCCGTTGTTGAACTCGGCCTGCAGGGGCATGCGATCCGGCTATGGAACCGCCGGGAGGAATCACTGGAACCCCTGAGGCAGAACCGGGGTGTCGATTATTCCGGTGTGCTCGGCGAAGGCAGGGCGGATGCGGAAGTCTGGACAACGGACTTGCGCGAGGCGGTAGCCGGCGCCGAAGCCCTGCTGGTCTGCCTGCCGACCACGGCCCACGAGAGCGTCGCCCGGACACTGGCGGATCAGGGCCTCAATGACTTGCCTGTGGTATTGAATCCCGGCCATACCGGCGGCGCCCTGGCGTTTCGCGAGGTTTTCCGGCGCGCGGGGATGGCTGCGCCGCCCGTCGCCGAATTCTCGACACTGACCTATGTGGCGCGCAGGCCGGATCAACGCAGTGTTTCCACTACCGGCGTGGCCGGCCAGGTTCGCGTCGCCGCCTTGCCCGGCGACGAGGCGGCGGTCGAGGCGGCGCTCGGACTCTACCCGAGCGCGCTTCCGGCCGCCGATGTCATGACTTCGGGCCTGGCGAACGTCAATATGGTGCTGCACCCGCCCGGAGCGATCCTGGGTGCCGCCTGGGTCGAGGCCACAGGCGGTGATTTTACCTTTTACGTGCAGGGCCTGACCGACGGCACCGGACGGGTACTGCGGAAACTGGATGAGGAACGTCTTGCCGTCGCCCGTGCTTACGATGTCACACTGCCGGATTTGTTTCATGAAATGCAGGCCATCGGCACCATTGAGCCCGACACCGACCCCGCTGAGGGTGTTGTCAGCGCCATTCGTGCCGGCAAGGCCAACAGCGCCATCAAGGCTCCGGACTCGCTTGATCACCGTTATTATCGTGAGGACTTCCATTACGGACTGCAGCCGTTTCTTGTCTTTGCGGATATTGCCGGCGTCGATGTCCCCGTGGCCCGTTCACTCATGGCGCTGGCGGAGGCACTGCTCGAAAGTGCAGGGACCGATACCGGGCGGACGGCGAAGAGTATGGGCATCGACGGAAAGTCCAGACAGCAGCTGATAGAAATGATTCGAGGTAGTTAAAGATGGAAGTATTCGAAAAGATCAAAAACCCGCAGGCCTGGCGACAACTGACTATCGCCATAGTCGGCGGGGATGATCGGGAACAGGAAATCGCCCGCCTGGCCGGAGAAAGCGGCGCGCAGGTACGGGCCTTCGGCTTTCCCTGGCCCGAAGGCGGCATCGCCAATGTGATGCTTGCGGAGAGTGCCGCGGAGGCATTGAGGGATGCCGATATTGCATTGATGCCCATACCGGGCATCGCATCCGACGGCAGTATTTTCGCCACTGAAAAGATCATTCCCGATGAGACGTTGTTGTCCGGCATGGCGGATGGCGCGCACATTATTCTCGGCGAGGCCGACGATAACCTCGGGACGGCGGCGGAAGCACTGGGTATCACGCTGCACGAGTACGAATCCGATCAGGAATTGATGCTGCTGCGGGCCCCGGCCATCGTCGAAGCGGCCATTAAAATCATCATCGAAAATACCCGCATCACCATCCATCAATCCCCCGTCTGCGTGGTAGGCCAGGGCAATATCGGCACAGTGTTGACCCGCACCCTGGTCGCCCTGGGCGCTCAGGTGACCGTGGCTGCCAGAAACCCGGTGCAGCGGGCGTACGCTTATACACTGGGTGCACGAGGCATAACACTGGAAGAACTGCCGGAGCAGGCGGGACAGTTCCCTATCATTCTGTCCACGGTGCCGGCGCCCATTGTCACGAGTGAAGTCATTGACAATCTGCCGGCGGATGCCCTGGTCATGGATTTGTCCGCGCCGCCCGGCGGCGTCGATCTCAAGCACGCCGAGGCCACCGGCCGGACCGCCATCTGGGCGCGGGCGCTGGGACGCCGTGCGCCCATTACAGTCGGTGCCAGTCAGTGGAGTGGTATCCTCAAGATCATTAACCGGATAATCAGCGAGTCGAACCAATGAAAGCGGATCTCACCATCAAGAATGCACGCGTCGTCGATCACAATGGCGAATTCGAAGGCGGCATCGCCGTCCAGGACGGCCGCATACTCATGACCGGCAATAATTCCGCGCTGCCGGACGCGAAGCGGGTAATCGACGCCGAGGGCCGCTGTCTGATGCCGGGCGTTATCGATACTCACTGTCACCTGGGTGTGGCCTATCCCTACGACGAGGACATGCGCACGGAGACCGCGCACGCGGCGCGGGGCGGTATTACGACCATATTCCTTTATATACGCAACAAGGGTCCGTCGTATCTGGATTTCTACGACGAACGGCGTGCCGCCGGCGAGGCGAACGTGTGTATTGATTTCGGTTTTCACTTCGGCATCCAGCGGGAAGAGCATATCCACGAGATACCTAAGATCGTGGAACATACGGGTGTGCAGTCGTTCAAGCTGTACTTCGGCTATGAACCCGACAACCCCATCGGCATCGTCCCGGCGACGGACGGCTGGGTTTACGCCACCATGCTGAAGGCGGCAAAACTCCCGCGCGGCGTGGTCTCCGTACATTGCGAAAATACCGCCATCGCCTCCTGGATCAAGAAAGAAATGATGGAATCCGGGCGCCAGGATCTGGCCGCCTACAGTGAATCCCGTCCGGTCTTTTGTGAAGTGGAGACCATCAAGAGGATGATTTTCCTGGCCGAACGGACCGGCTGCCCCCTGCAGCTGGTGCATACCTCCGTCGGCGCCGGCCCGGATCTCGCGGCCGAGGCCCGTTACCGGGGCGTGGATGTGACAGTGGAAACCTGCCCGCATTACCTGACCCGCACCGCCTACGACGAGGACCTGGACATGCGCGCCAAGATATCGCCGCCGCTCCGCGACGAGGAGCAGAAAGAATGGCTCTGGCGGGGCATTTTCGCCGGCAAGGTTAATTCCATCGGTAGCGATCATGTGCCGTTTTTCCCGAAGAAGGGGGAAGACCTGTGGACGGAACTTCCCGGCGTGGTGAGTTTCCCCTGGGAACTGCCGCTGATGATTACCCACGGCGTAGTAAAAAGAGGCCTGTCGCTGCAGCAACTGGTGCAGATCAATGCCGCCGGGCCGGCGAAACGCTTCGGCTATTTTCCCAGGAAAGGTTCCCTGGAACCGGGTACCGACGCCGACTTGGTGCTGGTGGATCTGGACGAGGAGCGTGACGTCGTCCACGAAGGTCATGGCACCTGCATCTATGAAGGCATGCGCCTGAAGGGCTGGCCGGTCGTGACCATCGCCAACGGCCGGGTCGTCTATGAGAATGGAGAAATCAACGAGGACGAATACGGCCGGGGACGCTGTGTGACCCGCCCGGACTGATTCGTCTGACATGACTGCTGACAACATTACACAGTCCGACTCGGGCGAAGTCACGGTCACCGGTGTTGCCCTGCAGGGGTTGGACGGGCCCCGGACACTGATCCTCAAGGACGGCAGGGTGTCGGAAATCCGGCCTGGAACGGAACCGGTGGAATGGTTCTGTCTGCCGCCGCTGGTGGACAAACATGTGCATGCCAATCGTGCCTGGTCCATCAGTGAAGTTCGTCCCCGATCCTTTGAACACAGTATTGAACTGGCATTTGAACTTTTCAGTGAATTTACGGCCGAGGATTATTATCGCCAGTCCAGTCTGTTTCTGGAGCAGGCCCTGGCGCGGGGCACTACCGGTATTCGCACCCATGCCGATGTGGATTCGCTCACCGGAATGCAGGCCCTGCAGGGAACACTGGAAGCCCGGGAGCGGTTCAAGGAGCGGATGGACATCGAGATTGTCGCCTTCGCCTCGTCCCGGCTCGATCCGGCCGCTGCGGAAGGTCTTTCAATGCTTAAGGAAGCCATCGCCCTGGGCGCCGATCTGCTCGGCGCCGTGCCCGCACTGTATCCGGAACCGGGACGCTCCATTGACGCACTGCTGGAATTGGCCATATCGAACCACCTGCCCGTGGATGTCCACCTGGACGAGCACCTGGATCCAACCAACAGTTGGAGCGAATACCTCGCCGATGCAACCGTGGCGGCCGGTTATGAGGGGCGCGTCACGCTCAGCCACGGCTGTGCCCTGTCCGTGCTGGCCGGCAAGGATCGAACCCGGATCATCGACAAATTGTTGCAGGCCGATATTGAAGTCATCGCCCTGCCGTTCACCAATCTTTATCTCCAGGACCGGGAAGCCGTCGAGCCCAGGCGTCGCGGCCTGACCTGCATCCGGGAACTGCTGGCGGCCGGGGTCGAGGTCCGCTTAGCCAGCGATAACGTCCGGGACGCGTTCTATCCCTATGGCAACGCCGATATGCTGGATACTGCGTATCTGGGCATGCTGGCCGGACAAATGGATGACAGCGATGCGTTGATCCGCGCCATCTGCGACGGCCGCCTGCGGCCGGAGAAGGGAGAGGCGGCCGATCTGGTGCTTGTCCGGGGCCGGAATTTCCATGAAGTGCTTTCCAACCGTCCGCATGAGCGAATCGTTATCCGTCATTCCACAGTGATCTGATTTTCACAACAGGGGACTGCAGGGCAGAAGTGCTTCGGAATCGGTTTTTTGGTTGCATCATTTGTGATCACATTTTATGATCATAATTAGCAGTCATAGCATACTCATAAACCGCGATTCGCCAAAAACCAGAAAGGATCCAGCATGCGCCAGGTGATTATCGACCGTCTTGTCAAAACCATGGGCGAACATGGGTATGACGCGGTTGTCTGCCTATCCCCGGAGAACTTTGCCTACATCTCCGGCTTTACCATTCCTTCCCAGCCCCTGATGCGCTGGCGCCACGCGGCGGTGATTGTCACCGCCGATGGCGAGGCGGCGTTTCTGACCGTGGATATGGAGGAAAGCACTGTCAAAAACCGCATCAAGGACAGCAGGGTACAGGCCTGGGGCGAGTTCACCGACCGGCCCATGCAGGTGCTGGCCGAAATGCTCAAGGAAATGGGACTGGCCTCGGCGCGTATCGGGACCGAGATGGATTATCTGCCTGCCGGAGATTACCGGGAACTGGCGGGCCTGCTGCCGGATGCCGGGTTTGCCGCGGCGGAGGACTACCTGGCGCGCCTGCGTCAGATCAAGACCGGTGAGGAAATCGACCTCATGCGACGCCTGTCCCGGATCGCCGATGAGGCCATTTATACGGCCCTCACCAGTGTTCGGGCGGGCAGCACGGAAATGGATCTGGCCGGGGCACTGACGCAGAGTGTTTACAGTCTCGGCGCGGAAGACTTCAAGCTGTTGATTGTCGCCACCGGTCCGAGAAGTGTGTTTCCCAACGTCGGCCCCACCATGCGTGAGCTGGAGCCCCAGGATATCTGCCGCGTGGAGATATTTCCCATCATCGGCGGCTACCATGCCGGTGTCTGCCGAACGGCCCGGGTGGGCAGTTCCCCCGAGCATGCCGACGAGATCTGGAAAAACCTGGTTGAATGCAAATATCTGATCATGGACATGATCAAGCCGGGCGCCAGTTCACACGAGGTCTACCAGGCGTTCATCAACCATCTCGGCAAACTGAAACTGCCGCCGATCAAATTTGTCGGCCACGGTATCGGCCTGCATTTGCACGAAGAGCCTTATCTCGGGATGTACTCGGACGTGCCCCTTGAGGCGGGTATGGTACTGGGGATTGAGCCGCTGGTTTATAATACCGGTTACGGGTTCGGTATGCAGAACAAGGATGTCATCATGGTCACCGAGACCGGTTGTGAACTCCTGTCGGATTATTCTGATACGGATTCCCTGATCACCGTCCAGTCATAATACAAGGCGGCATGCGTTCGTAAGCCTCGGGACTTGCCGCAATCAAGAACATCACTATTAACGGAGTTGAACAATGCCAGTAGTTACCGTTCAGATGTGGAAGGGAAGAAGCGTTGATGACAAGCGCAAACTGACCAAAGCCATAACGGATGCCATGGTTGAACATGTCGGCGCCAAACCCGACGGTCTGCATGTCATCATCCAGGAATACGATCTGGAAAACTGGGCCCGTGCCGGTGTTCTGGGTGTGGACCGGAAGGATACATAGCCATGAGTGTGATTGAAAACCTGGATATTACGGATTCCGCCCTGCTGGTTATCGATATGCAGAACGCCTTCTGTCACAAGGAAGGCACACTGGGACAGTCGGGACTGGATACCGACCACCTCGGTTCCATCATACCGGGAGTACGCGAGGTCATCGAAAACTGCCATGAGGCGGGCATGCCGGTTGTCTGGACCGTCCAGGAACACTTTGAACAGGATCGCCGGCGTGCCAGAAAGCGCCTGCCGTCGCATACATCCAAACGCAAGGGTGTGTCCGCCATCGCCGGAAGCTGGGATGCGCAGATCATCGATGAACTCCAGGATCTGGTGACCAATCCCGGCCATGTCATACGCAAGCATCGTTTCGGCGGTTTCTATGAAACCCGCTTGCAGATATTGCTGGAACAGCTCGGTGTCAATACATTATTCATCACCGGCCTGACTGCCAATGCCTGCGTTGAAACAACCATCCGTGAAGCCTATTTGCGCGATTACGACGTGGTTGCCATTGATGATTGTATTTCCGGTGTGCGTCCCGAGTGGGAGGCCACGGCCAAGGAGGTCTGGAAGCAGTATTTTGGTGTTATCTGTGACCGGAAGGAGTTCAATAGCTGGCTGAAACAACAGATGCAGCCTCACGGCGTCAGCATCCATCACATTCTGCTGATGGTCAGTGACCTGGAGAAGTCCAAGGATTTCTATTTCAACCTCCTTGGTTTCAAGGAAAGGGTGGGGGCGAAGCCGCTGCCCGACGGCAGACCGTTTGTTTCCACCCTGCAGGGTCTGGGATTGACGGAAGGCGGACCCGGTGATCGTAAACAGGTCGATCACTTTGCTTTCGAGATCAGCGATGTCCGGGCAATGAACGACAGGCTGAAGGATGCGGGTGTCGAGTTCGTGCGGGAACTGGGCGACGGTCCGTACGGCCTGGCCATTTACGTCAAGGATCCGGACGGGCATGTACTGGAATTGTTCGAGATACAGTGAATATGAGTGAGGTGTAAGGAGTGAGGAGTGAGGATGCTGCTATCTTCAATTTACACGTTACATCGTAGTTACCGTCATTGATTGAATAACCTCAAGAAATGAGGACGGTTTACATATCCGTTGACGCCCGATAAGATACCTTCATCCTGAAGGTGAAGCCGAAGGAAGTTGAAAACGATGTCTCCCACCGCAAGCAATCCGGCCGAGGCCGCAACATTGCAGCGCACGCCGTTGCATGCCCTGCATATCTCACGCAAGGCCAAAATGGTGCCTTTCGCCGGGTACGAGATGCCATTGCAGTATGCTAATGGCATCAAGCACGAACACGAACATACCCGCACCAATGCCGGACTTTTCGATGTCTCCCACATGGGCCAGATCCGTATTCGGGGAGACGGCGCCGATTCCGCGCTTGAAGCGCTGCTCACCGGCGACATCCAGGGACTGCGTGAATATTCTCTACGTTATACGCTTTTCACCAACGAACAGGGCGGTATCCTCGATGACCTGATGGTGACCCGCGTCCCGGACGGTCTGTTCCTGGTGGTCAACGCCGCCTGTAAAGAAAATGATTTCGCCCGCCTGCAACAACATCTCGGCCCGACCTGCGAAACAGAGATGCTGCCGGACCGGGCACTGCTGGCCCTGCAGGGGCCGGCGGCGGCGACAGTACTGGGTCAAATCAATCCGGACGTCACCGGACTTTCCTTCATGCAGGCGGGCGAGTTTGAGCTGAACGGCCACGCCTGTCTGGTTTCCCGCAGCGGTTACACCGGCGAGGACGGTTTCGAGATTTCCGTCGCCGCCGATCAGGCGCAAGCCCTGGCCGAGCAACTGCTTGAATTCCCGCAAATGGATCCGGTCGGCCTCGGTGCCCGTGATTCCCTGCGTCTGGAGGCGGGCCTGTGCCTGTACGGCCATGATCTGGACGAGACGATGACACCGGTGGAAGCGGATCTCGCCTGGGCAATTGCGAAAAAGTATCGCCGGAATGACGTAGCGCCGCGGTTTCCCGGCGCCGGCATTATTATGGAACAAATAAAGAACGGTGCCGGCCGAAAAAGGGTGGGCCTGAAAGCGCAAGGCCGTACGCCGATACGGGAAGGCGCGCCTGTCCTGAATAACGATGACATTGTCGGACGGATCACCAGCGGCGGCTTCGGCCCGTCCGCGGGCGGCCCGGTGGCCATGGGCTATGTGGACAATCGCTTTGCCGATATCGGCACGGTCCTGCAGGCGGAGGTCCGCAATCGCCGCCACGAAATACATGTCGCTGAATTACCCTTTATCCAGACCCGTTATCACAAAAACTGAAAGAGGAAGAAGATTACCCATGAGCGAACTCAAATACACCGAAGACCATGAGTGGATACGGCAGGAGGAAGACGGCAGCCTGACCTTCGGCATCACGGATCACGCCCAGGACAGCCTGGGGGACGTGGTGTTCGTGGAACTGCCGGAGGCGGGACAGACCCTGAACGCGGGGGAGGAAGTGGCGGTGATCGAATCGGTCAAGGCCGCCGGCGAAATCAAGCTGCCCGTCTCCGGTACCGTCATAGAAGTCAATGACGCCCTGTCGGACAAACCGGAACTGGTGAATTCGGACCCGCTGGGGGAGGGCTGGTTCTTTCGTCTCAAACCGGATGACACCAGCGCGCTGGATGACCTTATGGATGAAGAGCAATACAAGGCTTTTATCGAATGAACACATTGACGGAAAAACGTCTGCCACTGGAAGCGCTGGAGATGCGCGGCGATTTCGTGCGCCGGCATATCGGTGCCGACCGCCACCAGATCGCGGACATGGTCCGGGAACTGGGTTTTACGCAACTGGAAGAACTGGCCGATGCGGTCGTGCCCGGGGACATCCGTTCGGATCGTTCCCTGGATGCGATAGGCACCATCAGCGAACGCGAGGCATTGACGAAACTTCGCCGCATGCGCGATCGCAACCAGGTGAATATCTCCATGCTGGGCATGGGCTATTACGGCACCGTCATGCCGGCGGTGATCAAACGCAATGTGCTGGAGAATCCGGCCTGGTATACGGCCTACACACCCTATCAGGCCGAGATCAGCCAGGGTCGCCAGGAGGCCTTGCTGAATTTCCAGCAGATGATCATGGATCTCACCGGCATGGAGATCGCCAACGCTTCTTTACTGGATGAGGGCACCGCCGCGGCGGAAGCCATGGCCATGAGCCGGCGCATCAACAAGAAAGGCGGCAATACCTTTATTGTCGATGCCGGTTGTCATCCGCAGACCATAGCCGTGGTGAAAACCCGGGCGCATTACTTCGGCTTCGATGTGGTGGTCGGCGATGCCGGTGCCGAACTGGCGAACCATGATGTGTTCGGCGTTCTGGTCCAGTACCCGGATACCTACGGTCATGTTCGCGACCTTCGCCCGCTCATTGAACAAGTCCACAAGAAATCGGCTCTCGTGACCGTCGCCGGCGATCCCCTGGCCCTGGTGTTACTGGCATCGCCGGGGGAGATGGGCGCCGATATCGTCATCGGCAACAGCCAGCGTTTCGGCGTGCCCCTGGGTTACGGCGGCCCCCATGCCGCCTTTTTCGCCACCCGCGAGCAATACACCCGGCAGATGCCCGGGCGCATGATCGGCGTGTCCGTGGACAGCCACGGCGAGCCGGCCCTGCGCATGGCCCTGCAGACGCGCGAGCAGCACATCCGCCGCGAACGCGCCACCAGCAATATCTGCACCTCGCAGGTGCTGCTGGCGGTGATCGCCAGTTTCTACGCCATCTACCATGGCCCGGAAGGCCTGGGCCTCATTGCCCGGCGGGTGCACCGGCTGATGCAGATCCTGGCGGCGGAATTGGAGGCCATGGGGTACGAGGTGGTGACGCGGGACTACTTCGACACCATTACCGTGCGGGTGCCGACGCGGGCGCGGCGACTGGCGGCCAAGGCGCGGGAATCGCGCATCAACCTGCGCGTCATCGACGCCGATCATTTGGGCATTGCCTTCGACGAAACCACGCGCCGGGGGGAATTGCGCGCCGTCTGGCGGGTGTTCGCCGGTGAACAGCGGGAAGAACTCAATATCACGGACGTGGATGCCCGGGTCGAGGAATGCATCCCGGAGACGCTCCGGCGCCGCAGCGCCATCCTCACCCATCCGGTGTTCGAGCAGTATCATTCGGAGACGGAACTGATGCGCTACATGCGCTGGCTGTCGCGCCGCGACATCGCTCTGGATCGCTCCATGATCCCGCTCGGCTCCTGCACCATGAAACTGAACGCCGCCACGGAACTGCAGGCGCTTTCCTATCGCGAGTTCAGCGCCATCCATCCCTTTGCGCCGCTGGACCAGGCCCAGGGTTACCAGCAGTTGTTCGAGGAGTTGGAAGGCCAGTTGTGCGAACTGACCGGCCTGTCCGCCTTTTCCATGCAGCCCAACGCCGGTTCCCAGGGCGAATACGCGGGTCTTCTGGTGATCCGCAAATACCAACAGGTGCAGGGGGAAGGGCAGCGCAATATTTGTCTGATCCCGGCTTCGGCCCACGGCACCAATCCGGCCAGCGCAGTCATGGCGGGCCTGAAAGTGGTGGTGGTGAAGTGTGATGAGCAAGGCAATGTGGATGTCGCCGATCTGGAAAAGAAGGCGACCGAGCACCGCGATCATCTGTCCGCTCTGATGGTGACCTATCCCTCCACCCACGGCGTGTTCGAAACCGCCATCCGCGATATCTGTCGCATTATTCATGACAACGGCGGGCAGGTGTACCTGGACGGCGCCAACATGAACGCCCTGGTGGGCCTGTCCTGGCCGGCGGAGTTCGGGGCCGATGTCATGCACATCAACCTGCACAAAACCTTCGCCATTCCCCACGGCGGCGGCGGTCCGGGCATGGGGCCTATCGGCGTGAAGGAACACCTGGCGCCGTACCTGCCGGATCATCCCTGTGTCGACGGCGTCAACCCGGCCGTCGGCCCGGACGGCACTATCGGTACCATTGCCTCGGCCCCCTGGGGATCGGCCAGCATCCTGACCATTTCCTGGGCCTACATCGCCATGATGGGCGGTGAGGGTCTGCGCCGGGCGACGTTGATCGCCATTTTAAACGCCAACTACATGGCCCAGCGACTGGCGCCGTATTATCCCATCCTGTATACGGATAAAAACGGCCGTGTCGCCCACGAATGCATCATCGATCTTTCCGGTATCCGCGAATCCTGCGGTATCAGTGTCGATGACGTGGCCAAGCGGCTCATCGACTACGGCTTCCACGCCCCGACCATGTCCTTCCCGGTACCGGACACATTGATGATCGAACCCACGGAAAGCGAGAACAAGCGCGAACTGGATCGTTTCTGCAACGCCATGATCGCCGTCCGCAAAGAAATTGAAGCGGTGGAACAGGGCCGCGTGGACAAAGACAACAATGTACTGAAAAACGCCCCGCATACCCACAAGATGCTCATCGCCGATGACTGGGACCGGCCCTATAGCAAAGCCCAGGCGTTTTACCCGCTGGATTACATCCGCGATGATAAATACTGGCCGCCGGTGGGCCGCATCGACAACGCCTACGGCGATCGCAACCTGTTCTGCAGTTGCCTGCCGGTGGAGGAGTACGACAAGGCGGCGAATG
>JBBDSH010000073.1:82236-96973 GCA_040905045.1 Gammaproteobacteria bacterium
GGTTGAGCGTTGTTTGCGAAACCCACCTTGAATTGTCTGTTAATGGCGATTGGTGGGTTTCGCGCTGCCGCGCTCTACCCACCCTACAAACCTGCAACCCTTTCGGTTTATTGCCGGGATGAAACCATGGAAGTAGGAGGCGCGCCCCCGCGCCGATTCATTCCCGCCGTGAGCCCCGGATTTCCGGGATCCGTTCCGCGGAATCCAAAGACATGATTGCCGGGCGTGATTCAAGAATGCCCTGATTAAACAGGAATCGCTCCATCAGGTAAAACGACATCACAAAATCCATCCGGCTTGTTTGCGTCCGCAGATGCGGACGCTGTGCCAGGTAGGCGGCGCTGTTGTAGAAGTGATGGCCGCGATCCAGGAAAGGGATCAGTTCACAGGCATTACCAAGCGCGCGCATATCCTTGGCAAAGCGTTCTATGCTTGCATAGGGTATCCATTCGTCGGCTGTGCCGTGCATGATGATGACCGGCGGCATGTCTTTCTTCAGATTCCTTGCAGGAGAGTATTTTTTCCCCTCTCCCATAAACAGTGACAGTCCTTCTTCATCGTTGTAGCCGTCGCTGGTTGTATCAACGACTGTGGAGAACAGGATCAGGGCGTCGGGAATGGCCGTCGCCGACATATCCTCCAGCTCGTCATTAAAACGTTCTTTAAAGATCGATGCCGCCAGGGCGATGTGCCCGCCGGCGGAGGCGCCGGCCGCGGCGATCCGGTCCGGGTCAACATTGAAACGATCCGCATTGGTCCTCAGCCAGCGGATAACGGATTTTGCATCACGAATGCCGTCAAAGGGCGTGGCGTTGTAACCTTCCTTGACGCGGTATTCCGCCAGCACGGCGACCAGGCCGTGGTCGCTGAGCAACCGGGCCTGTGTTTCGAATTGTCTGACCGAGCCCGCCATCCAGCCGCTGCCGTGAAAGAAAACGACCGCGCCTCTGCGCTTGTGACTTGCCTCTGTTTCCGGAGTGAATACGAAGACGGGTAAATCGAATCCATCCACCTGCTTGTAAATGAATTTTTGTGTTCCCGCTATCCGGGGTTCGTGGTTGCCGCCGCTGTCCGCCCGCGTACTGAAGGCCAGCAGCAGGAAAATTAACAGGCATATGTGAAATGGTAATCGCATTATCGCGGAGCCGGGTTATTCATTGGTACGCACCGGCGAAACGTTGCTGCTTTTCATCCAGTTCTTCAATAATGTCCCCCAGCGGGCGCGGCCAGGGTTGCAGCCTGCGTAATTCTTCCGGCAGTTCGGCAGCGGCCCGCGCGGCGCTGTCCGAATCCGGATAGAGGCCGTAGTAAAGACGGTAGCGGGGTTGCCCCGACGGCGTGTAGTTGGTGAAACCGGATAATTCTTCCGGCAGGTCCGGAAGACCGGTTACGAGTCTCCTTACATTTTCCAGTTCGCCGGCGGAAATGATCTGCAACAGAACCGAATGCCGGGGCCGGGTTCGCAGCCAGTCTTCTCCGCGAATCTCCCGGGTCCATTCCACCGGTTCTTTCAGATCGAAAACGTACGCTTGTCGCGGAGAGGCCGCAACGGGCGACTCCTCGGGCCGGGACAGCGGCGAGGGTGAAGGGGATGGTGATGCTGTGGCCGGCCGGGCCGGGACATTGTTGTCTGTGGTTGCTGTCGTCGATTCACCGGGCGGGGGTTCCTGTCGGGGAGCGTCGGCTTGCCGCTCCGGGACTGCTTTGCCGGTGTCCGCTGTTTCTGTTTCGGTCGCTGCGGTATCCCCTGTTGCGGTTGTTGTTTCGGGAAACGCGTCGGCCTTGGCAACTGTGAGGTTTTTCCCCTTTGCTGCCGATGGTTCGTTCTCCGCATCGACTCTCAAACTGACGGATACTTTTGTCGGGATAGTTTCTTTCCTGACCGGCAACACAGGATCCGATTCCCGTTCCGGTTTTGCCTTTGTCGTGAACATTGCAGCGGTTTCACTGGCTTCCGATGACGACTCCGCGGGAACACCCGCCATGCCGGTCACGCCGGTTTCGGGCAGGAACTGGTAACCCGTGACGGCAGACAGCAGCACGACCGCCGCGGCGACTGCCTTGCCGCCAAACTTTCGTGCAGGGGAAGTCTGAATCGCCTGCCGGGCCAGGTAATTGATGCCGCCCGGCAGTCCGCCGGAGCCGAAGTAAATATGTTGAATGGTTTCTTCGGTAAAGGGATCGTTTTTAATATGACCGTAGGAGAGGATGCGGTGGCGAATGTATTCGCCGGTCTGTGTTTCGCTGAGAGCCGGCAGGTGAATTTGATAACAGCCTGTTTCACCCGCTTCGTCCATGATCCCCGCTTCATGAAGTCGATCAACAATGTTGTCTTCGGCAAAGAGCACGAACCGGAACGTGGTCACACCGTGGCATACCTGCGCCAGTTCAGAAATGAATTCGAGACTGTCCGCCGACAGAAGGTGTGCGTTGTCAATGACGGCTACAGGGACATGTTCGTGGTTCGCGGCCTGTTCCAGGAACACATGCAATCCGTCAACGGCGTTGTCCGCTAGCATTTCCGGCGACCACTCGGCCAACAGGGCTTCAGCCAGATCCGGATGCGGCATGTCCTGGCGTGCCTGTATACGAGCCGCCAGCCACTGGCCGTCCAGCATGGTTTCAACATGATGGCACAGACGGGATTTGCCGGCGCCGCGCGGGGCGCTGACGATTATTAACCGGACTCCGTCATGAATCCATTCCCGTATTCGTTTCAGTCTCTTTTCGAGTTCGGGCGTCAGGTACAGGACATCATCGATACCGGTAACGGGGAACGGATCGCCGCCGAGACCGAGTCTGCGGTAATATTGACTATGCGAGGCTTTTCCTTTCATGCCTGCTCTGTGAAGTTCTTATCTGTTATAAATGAGGTATAAACAAAGGCGCCTGAACGGCACCGTGCCCTGTCTGTATTGTACTCCTTGCCGGAACAGGTATCGATTATACAATGTCTCGGCAAGGCGGCCGGATCGAACAACAGCCGCCTGCAGACAGGGCATCACCGGGGTTGATGCCACGGTTTTTCGCCCATATCAGATCCGGTGAACGACATTCATGACAACCACGAGGGCAGCAGGACCATGCAACTGAAAAACAAACGTATTGCCGTACTGGCGGAAAACAATTATGAACCGCGGGAACTCTGGTGCCCGCGTTACCGGCTGGAAGAAGAAGGCGCCGAGGTACACATCCTGGGCACCGGCGCCGCCGCGTACAGCAGTAAACAGGGGCTGGAGGTTCAGGTCGATCACAACGTCGCCGACGTCAAGGCGGAAGACTACGACGGCGTTGTCATTCCCGGCGGCTACGCGCCAGACGCCATGCGCCGGCACAAACCGCTGATCGATTTCGTCAGGAATCTTTTCGATCAGGGCCGTGTTGTTGCGTATATCTGTCACGCCGGCTGGGTGGCGGCATCGGCGGATATCGTGCGCGGCAAACGCGTTACGTCCTTTGCCTCCATCCGCGATGACATGGTCAATGCCGGGGCCGACTGGGTGGATGAGCCGGTGGTCCGCGACGGCAACCTCATCTCCAGCCGCGTCCCCTCGGACCTGCCCGCTTTTCACCGCACCCTGATCGAAGCCCTGGCGGAGGGATAGCCACAGAGAGCTTGCCCCGGACTTGATCCGGGGACACAGAGGGACACAGAGAAGACATGATGGTGATTATTCACCGTCATACCGGAAATTCCGGAGGAATTATCCGGTATCCATGTTTCGTTTATCCATGACTGGATGCCGGATAGCGCAAACGGCGCGCTTCCGGCATGACATATTCACACACTCTGTGATCTCTGTGTCCCCGGATCAAGTCCGGGGCAGGCTCTCTGTGGCAAATCTGTTTTTAAACCGGTAATTTCTCCCCGGCCGGGAAATACAGCGACAGCCACTTGAGTATATCCTCGCGCCGTACCAGGCCGATGAAGCGGCCGTTTTCCACCACCGGCAACTGGTTCAGATCCCATTTCCCGAGAACGGACAACGCCTCCATGCTGTCGGTGGATGGCGTGACCGTAATCAGTCTCTCCATCGGCGTCATTACCTCATGCACGCGAATATGCGTTCGCTCGGCGACGGGGATTTTCTGCAGATCGCTGAGGCTGATCATACCGGTCAGCCGGCCGCCTTCTTCCACGGGAAAGGTGCGTTGGCCGCTTTCCATGACGTGTTCCTCGATGACCCGCGCCACGGTGATATCCGGTTGCAGCCGGGTCAGGCGCGTCTGCATGAGCCGGGTTACGGGCACGCCCTCCAGGGCGTTGCGCAGGGTCAACTGATGATAACCCATGACCGCGGCGGTATTCAGGAACCAGCCGATGAAGGCCAGCCACAGGCCGTTGATGAGACCGCCGCCGAATATCGGTACCTGAATTCCCAGGATCATGGCGAAGCCGGTGGCCATCAAGAGCCAGGCGAAGGCCTGGCCGGAGCGGGAGGCCCAGCGCGTGGCCAGATACAGATTGCCGGTAACGGCCCAGATCACCGCCCGCAGGACCCGGCCGCCGTCCAGGGGGAAGCCCGGTACCAGATTGAACAGGCCGAGAATGATATTCACCGGCCCCAGCCAAAAACACAGGGTGGCCGCAGGGCTCAGTTGTGCGAAGACGGCGCCGGGGTTATCGGGATCTACGGCGATGGGGCCGGCGATGACGCCGCCGATCCAGAGAAAGATCATGCCCAGCACCAGGCTGGTGATGGGCCCGACAATGGTCATGGCCAGTTCCGATTGCCAGGACGGCGGTTCGTTTTCCATGTGCGCCATGCCGCCGAACACGAACAGGGTAATGTGGCGGACATCGATGCCGTTGGCCCGGCCCACCAGCGCGTGGGACATTTCGTGGATCAGTACCGAGGCGAAAAACAGAATCGCCGCCGCCACCGCCGTGCCCCAGGACAGCGCAGCCGGCCAGTCGGGATGCCAGACGGGGAAGACACCGGTGGCCAGGATCATGGTGATCAGGGTGAAGATGATCATCAGGCTCCAGTCGATGTCGATATCGATGCCCGCGATACGGGCCAGGCGGAATCCTCTTGTCAGTGCCATTTTCTTTTCCTGTCGTCAGTTTTTACTCTCACGTTGACAGTATAGTGCAACAGAGCTTGGAAAGGTTTGTCCACCGGCATGACGGGCTTTTAGCGGTAGCCCGGATGAAGTGAAGCGTAATCCGGGAAAGTCGAACCCTGCGAAATTCAGTACCATTTCAGTGGATGTATATGGAGACGAACACTTTCAAAACAAGATCCCGCGGTGCAGACGCGGCGGGGGTGGATATTTTACAATTGCCGTCCGTTGCACATCGTCATAACTTCGCATTATGAAAACCAGAAAACTGGGCAACTTTGAGGTTTCCGCCATCGGCCTGGGCTGCATGAGCATGTCCCAGGCCTACGGCACGCCGGATCCGGACGAATCCGAAAAAACGCTCCGGCGCGCGCTGGAAATCGGTTACACATTCTTTGATACCGCCAGTGTTTACGGTGCCGGTCACAACGAGGAACTCATCGGCCGTGTTCTGGGGCCGTACCGGGATCAATTCACCCTCGCCAGCAAGTGCGGCATCGTCGCCGGCGAGGGCGGCGTCCGCGGCATCGACGGCACGCCGGAGAACATCAAACGCACCTGCGAGGAAAGCCTGCGGCGTCTGCGGACCGACGTCATTGATCTCTATTACCTGCACCGGCGCGATTTCAACGTGCCCATCGAGGACAGCGTTGGCGCCCTGGCGGAACTGAAACAGGAAGGCAAGATCCGCGCAATCGGCCTGTCCGAGGTGTCCTCGAAGACGTTGCGCCGCGCCCACGAGGTGCATCCGATCACGGCGCTGCAGTCGGAATATTCCCTCTGGACGCGCAATCCGGAGCACCGGGTACTGCCGGCCTGCCGCGAACTGGGTATCGCCTTCGTGCCCTTCAGCCCCCTGGGCCGGGGCTTCCTCACCGGTACCATCCGGGAGCCGGAGCGGGATCTGGAGGCAAACGACCTGCGCCACAGACAGCCGCGCTTCCAGGAACGCAATTTCAGCAACAACCTCATGCTGCTGAAGGAATTCGAGCGCATCGCCCGGGACAACAACTGCACCATGGCGCAGCTGGCCCTGGCCTGGGTACTGGCACAGGAAAACGCCACCCTGATCCCCGTGCCGGGCACCAAGCACGTCAAATACGTGGAAGAGAACGCCGCGGCAACGGATCTGGACATCAGCGCGGCGGATCTGGCCCGCGCCGGCATGATCATCAATGCCGAAACCGTCAGCGGCAACCGTTATCCGGCCGACAGCAAGGTGCCCGTGGACGAGGACGAAAGTTGACTCGAGGCACCAAATCCGTGTGCACTTCGGGAACATATAAGCAGGCCGTATGTGGCAGGGATGCCGCATTCGAGCTACATGGATGTATTCACCGCGTGTCTGCGTCAGGTTCCCGGAATGCGCACGGGCACCGTGGCCGGAATTCAGAACACGTATTGGGTCTCGTAACCGCTTCTTCCCTGTTATCCACCGGGAGAACTTGTTACTATCATTCGCGGTGGCCTGCATCGGTCTACCCGCGGCGCGAAGTTGTGAACCCCGTCAGGCCCGGAAGGGAGCAGCGGTAACAACGGATGCGGGTGCCGGGACCAGGCGGGTGCGGGCCGCCGTTTATATTCCCGTAAAAGAACTCAGACAAGCAGGCCCGCAAGCCTCCGATTCGTAATCATCTGACCGACTGACCATACATCCAATGACTTACCAGGTTCTCGCCAGAAAATGGCGTCCACGCAGTTTCGGCGACATGGTCGGCCAGACCCATGTCCTCACCGCCCTCGCCAATGCCCTGGATTCCGAACGCCTGCACCATGCCTACCTGTTTACCGGCACGCGCGGCGTCGGCAAGACCACCCTGGCGCGCATCCTGGCCAAGTGCCTGAACTGCGAAAAAGGCGTCTCCGCCACCCCCTGCGGGGAATGCAGCGCCTGCATCGCCATCGACGAGGGCCGCTTCGTGGATCTCATCGAGGTGGACGCCGCCTCCCGCGCCCGGGTCGAGGAAACCCGCGACCTTATGGACAACGTCCAGTACGCGCCCAGCAGCGGCCGCTTCAAGGTGTACCTCATCGACGAGGTGCACATGTTCTCCAACCACAGCTTCAACGCGCTGCTGAAAACCCTGGAAGAACCGCCGCCGCACGTGAAATTCCTGCTGGCCACCACCGAACCCAAGAAACTGCCGGTGACCATCCTGTCGCGCTGTCTGCAGTTCAACCTCAAGCATCTGACCACCGAACAGATCGGCGAGGAACTGGCGAAGATCCTGGAAAAGGAACAAGTGACCACGGACGAGGCCTCGGTAAAACTCATTGCCGCCGCCGCCAACGGCAGCATGCGCGATGCCCTGAGCCTGCTGGACCAGGCCATCTCCTACGGCAACGGCGAACTGCGCGAGGCCCAGGTCCGCGAAATGCTGGGCACCATCGACAGCACGCAGATCATGGGATTCCTGGATGACCTTATTAATGGCGACGCCGACGCCCTCATGCAGCGGGTCGACGCCATGGCCGAGCACAATCCCGATTACGACGCCGTGCTGGCGGAGTTGCTGGCGAAACTGCACGACATGGCCGTGGCCCAGGCCGTCGGCGAAGCGGACAACATCATCGACGCCGGGCTTATCGCCCTGGCGGAGCGGGCCCAGCGCGAGGACGTGCAGCTCTATTACCAGATCGGCCTCAACGGCCGCCGGGATCTGGCGCTGGCGCCGGACCCGCGCATGGGTTTTGAAATGACCCTGATCCGCATGCTGGCCTTCCGGCCGGCGGAACTGCCGGAACCGGCCGCGTCGCCGCCGCCGGCCAGGACCGGCAAGGCCGCGACCGGAAGGCAATCGGCGCCGGCCGCACCGGCGCAAGCCGAACCGCGGGCCGCTGGCGAGGAAACCTTGCAGGCGGGCGCGCCGGTACGGCTGGAATCCGGTCCCGGTGACGACTGGCAGCAGATCATCGACTCCATGGGACTGACCGGGCTGATGCGGGAAATCGCCGGCCATTGCGTGCTCAAGGAACACGACGAGAACCGCATGCACCTGGTGCTGGCGCCGGACAAGGAACACCTGCTCAACGGCTCGCAGAAGGAGAAACTGCAGGGCGCCGTGCGTAGATACTTCGGTGATCAGGTACGGCTTGTCGTCAGCGTGGAAGAGCCGGAACAGGAAACCCCCGCGCAGCGCCGCAGCCGCGAGGAAGAGGAAAGACTGGCGGCTGCGAAGGAAACACTGGAAAATGATCCCAACGTGAAGGAAATGATCGACACCTTCGACGCCACCCTGGACAAGGACTCGGTCCAGGTGCGGTCATAACTGAATAACCTGTAAGGAGACGATAAAGTAACACGGCGTTATGTCCGGGCCGGTCAACCTCCGGGCCGTGTCTTGTACCCCACGTCATTACTGTGGGTAGTGTTGTACCCCGTGTCATTTCGAGCGGAGCGAGAAATCTTCGAGGTAAGGAGCCCCTCGTGTCATTTCGAGTGGAACGAGAAATCTTCATACTGAAAGAAAATCATTCATTTATAATAGTTGGCATACAGGTTTGATTAACAACGAGGTAATCCAATGAAAGGCGGCTTCGGCAACATCATGAAACAGGCCCAGGAAATGCAGGAAAACCTGCAAAAAGCCCAGGAAGAAATCGCAAAAATGGAAGTCACCGGTGAATCCGGCGCCGGACTGGTGAAGGTCACCATGACCGGCAAGCACGACGTCCGCAAGGTGGATATCGACGACAGCCTCGTGGGCGAGGACAAGGAAATGCTGGAAGATCTGGTGGCCGCCGCCGTCAACGACGCCAACCGCCGCGTGGAACGGGAAACCCAGGAAAAGATGTCCGAATTCACCTCCGGCCTCAACCTGCCGCCGGGCATGAACCTGCCGTTCTAGCATCATTTGTTGATGTTTCTTGTGTACAAGGTTTGTCTCCTGAGTGAAGCGAGTGAAGCGGAGGATGTGGGAGGCGCGACCACCCCGCGCCGAAGATTGACCTTCGAGCCACCAGCCACTAGCCACCAGCCACACTTCTAATGTCCAACTCCCCCCGCCTCGCCGCCCTCATCGACGCCTTGCGTTGTATGCCCGGCATCGGCAAAAAATCCGCCCAGCGCATCGCCTACCATCTCCTGCAGCGCGACCGCGACGGCGCCCGCCGCATGGCCTCCGCCCTCAACGAAGCGGTGGAACACATCGGTCATTGCCAACGCTGCCGCAACTTCAGCGAAACGGACATCTGCGACACTTGCGGCAGCGAACGGCGTGATAAATCCTTATTGTGCGTGGTTGAAAGCCCCGCCGATGTCTACGCCGTGGACGAGGCCGGTTTCAAGGGCGTGTACTTCGTACTCATGGGCCACCTCTCGCCCCTGGATGGCATCGGCCCCGACGAACTGGAACTGGACAAGCTCGGCGCCATCCTCGACGAAGACCAGGTCAAAGAAGTCATCCTCGCCACCAACTCCACCGTGGAAGGCGAGGCCACCGCCCACTTCATCGGCGAAATGGTCCGCAACCGCAACAAGCGTGTCACCCGCCTGGCCCACGGCGTGCCCATGGGCGGCGAACTGGAATACGTCGACAGCGGAACGCTCTCGGAAGCTATCTCCGGGCGAAGAGAAGTGCTATAAAGAAAACGGCAATCTGGACACTCCTGATAACGGCGACTATATCCGAACACACAATTGGGTCCACAATTGGGTCGGACCAACGCAACTGCTTGAATCGGAAAGAAAACAGGCTATATATCGGACAGTATAAAAGCTTAAAAGGCCTTTTTTGCTATCAAAAGCACCGTTCTAAGGTGATGTATGTGTCCAGTGTCAATGAGCAGGGGGATGGTTAGAGCCGTTATTTAGAGGGAAAAATAACAATTTTTAAGGGCTAAAAATGTGGTTTTCTGAATGAATTCATTTAAATTTCGGGAAGTTATGCAGGTCCGACCCTGAATTCAAACCATTTACTGAATTCAAACCATTTATCATCGACACATATTTGCTCGTATTTAGAAATGACTAGCATCCCCATTTTCTCACGCCTGACAAGGGCACGTGAGTCCGCATTTGGAGGTGAACAGAAGTATGCAAGAGATGCAACGACTGATTCAGCCAGGTAGCGATGATTCATCTGATTTTGTTGGAGTAGTCATCGCTGCCATGAAAGAACATCTGGATGCGGATATATCGTTTTTGGCGGAGTTCCAGCAGAGTGTCAAGGTGATCAGGAAATTTGCCGGAGACGGGAACGCGGCTGGTATTGAGGAAGGAGTGACTTTCCCCCTTAAAGAGACCTATTGTCATCGCGTTGCCACGGGTGAATTGCCAAATCTTATTCAGGATGCACGCAATGATGAACGCGTCAAGGACCTTGCCATCACTAGGCAACTTAATATTGGTACCTACGTCAGTGTGCCGATTACCCTTCCCGATGACCGCTTGTTTGGCACACTTTGTTGCCTATACCATCATGTAGAGCCTTCGATCCAGCCTCGGGATGTCCGGTTTATGCGTGTCCTTGCGGATATCCTAGGCAATCACCTCGGAGACCAGGAACAAGCCATCGAGGGCCGCCGGCTGAAGTACGACCGGATCGAGCAAGTCATTGCGAATCAGGACATGCGGATGGTGTTTCAGCCTATTGTGAATATCAGTACCCAGGAGATTGTTGGTGCTGAAGCACTGGCCCGCTTCGATGCCGAGCCACGGCGCACCCCGGATATCTGGTTTGCGGAAGCCTTAGAAGTTGGGCTTGGGCAAGAGCTGGAAATGACAGCGGTTCAGTTGGCGGTTGCGCAGCTGCATCAATTTCCTGAAAGCGCTTACCTGTCCGTCAATGTTTCCCCTGATACGCTTCAGACAGAAGCACTGTTTGAAACTTTGTCTATGATTGATCCTGATCGCATCGTGGTTGAGGTGACGGAGCATGCTGTGGTGAAGGAGTATGAACCGTTGATGGAGGCTATATTGCGATTGCATAACAGTGGGTCGCGTCTGGCCGTGGATGATGTTGGCGCCGGTTATTCCGGCCTCGGACATATCATCCGTATCGCTCCGAAAATCATGAAACTTGACGTATCCCTTACCAGGGGTATTTACCAGGATGTTGTGAAGCAGGCGCTCGCTACTTCGGCAGTCGCATTTGCGTCCCGGGTAAATATAGATATTGTCGCTGAGGGAATCGAAACAGCCGAGGACGCGCTTGCGTTGCAGTTATTGGGAGTGCGTTATGGGCAGGGTTATTACTTTGCAAAGCCGGGTGACCTGCCGCTTAATCTGGCGTCAGGTGTTCAATAGTAACGGGCCTTTTTCGTTGTCCGAGGATGGTAACCCGGCTTTTGCTACTGTGGTGAAAGCGCCCAGGGCACTGGTGTATGAAGTGACATTACGGCCCGTATCTGTAAAACACGCCGTTTAAATACACAGGACGTCAATTGTCTGTCACCAGCCTGATATCGGCAATCACCGCCCGGTGATCCGAGAGTTTGTCCGTTAACACCTTGTGATCGACAAATTCGAATTCACTGGAAACCAGTATCCAGTCGATACGCCTGCCGGAACCGGGAAAGGTGATGATGTCTTCGCTGTCGGGTCGATACACAGACAGGTTTAATGCTTCCATCAGGTAATCAATAACGCCGTCGCGGTGTGCCCACTCGGTGTTCAGGTCGCCCATGAGAATCACCGGTCGGCTGCGTGCCTCGAGTTCCTTTACCAGGGTTTCTGCCTGGGTGCGCCGGTTTCGGCCGGAGAGAAAGTCCAGGTGTACGGAGACAACATCGATCAATCGATCGGGATCACCGGGCCAGGTCGCGCCGGCTATGACAAAGCCCCGGGGCAGGGGAATGGAGGATTGTTCGAAGGGCAGCGACAGCCGGTCCCGCAGTGGTGTGCCGGCGAGCAGGGCGGTGCCGTACTGCAGGCCCATGCTTTGTACATGCAGTCCCTGATAGGAGGCGACGTGGCCGGTTCTGTCCAGCAGGTATTCCACATGATTGAACGTGCCGCTCCAGCCGGAAGCGTTGTCGGTTTCCTGCAGAGCGACAATATCCGGTTGCTCGCGGCGGATGACGTCGGCGATTGTATCGAGATTGCCCTTTATCCTGCGTGTGGTGGCGAAAAACTGATGCCGGCCGGTGCCGCGACCATGTGCCATGTTCAGGGTCATCAGCCGGAGTGTTGTCTCGCCGTTCGGTTGTTCCGTCCCGTATTCGATATCCGCGATCTGTTCGGGCTCGAAATACTGCTCGACGGGGCCGTAGGGTACGCTTGCACAGGCGCCCGTCAGCAGGAGTGCGGCGAGAACGGACAGGCAGGCAAGTGTATTTCTCAGGGCAGGCATGATTGAGAAGTTGGTATTGAGCCAGTTTGTGTCGGAAGCCGATTAGAGCGGTATAATGTTGTGTGTAGCCATTTTTCCGGAGATAGCCATGCTGCAGTTTCTGGTTTCCGGGTTGGGAACCACTCTGATATATCTTCTGCCGCTGCTGTTGTTGCCGGCCGTTTCCATGCTCTTGTACCGCTTGCGAACGAGCGGCAGACAAGAACGCTTGCCGCCGGCGGATTATGAATGGATCCGGCTGAACTTCCAAATCACCCGTTATCTGGTTTATCTGCTGGCCATCCCGTCAATCATGCTGCTGACTTCGGTCTTTATCGGGTTTAACGGTGGCGTGCCCGCGATTCTGGACAGCATGATCTGGCTGATTGCCGCTATAACAATCGCGTTCAGCTGGTGTATCTACCGGCTGGTGGGCTTTGTCAGTGCCCGGACCCGGCTGGAAACGGAACGGCATGCCGGTTCTGCGGGGGATGCATGAGACATGATCCGGCGGCGGTTCTCCGGCGGTTGACTCACGGCGTCTACGTGATCGGCGTCAGTGACGGGGATCGCTGCAATGCCTTTACGGCGGCCTGGGTCATGCAGGTGTCCTTTGATCCGCCGTTGCTGGCGTTGAGCATTCATCCGCAGCATGCTTCCCGTGAGATGCTGGTTCGCGGCGGTGTCTTCACGGTGAATGTATTGCCGGAAGGAAGAATGGATCTGGCGGAGCATTTCGGCCGGCCCGGCAAGGCGGAGAAGCTGCACGATACCGAATGGCACGCTGCGAAAACCGGCGCGCCGATCCTGGACGAAGCCATGGCCTGGCTGGATTGCGAATTCAGCCATGAATGTGCCGCCGGGGATCATGTGCTGGTGATCGGGCGGGTGGTGGACGGCGCCGTTATCGATGCCGATGCTTCGCCCATGAACTACCGCGATACCGGCGACATGGACGGCAGCAGTCGGTTGTTCCCCGACGAATTCTGATTGTCATGTCCCTGAGTAATGAACAGGTTTACGGCCTGGTTCGCCGCATTCCGGAAGGCCGGGTCGCCACCTATGGCCAGATTGCCGGGCTGGCCGGCTTCCCGCGGCATGCGCGGCAGGTGGGTTATGCATTGGCCGCGTTGCGGGGACGGGATAACCCGGATGTGCCCTGGCACCGGGTGATCAACGCGCGGGGTGAAATCAGCTCCCGTTTCGACGCCGGTTCCGAGGACTACCAGCGCATTCTGCTGGAGGATGAGGGCGTGGTGTTTGATGAGAGTGGCCGGGTTTCGTTGAAGCGGTTTCAGTGGAAACCGTAAAGGCGGTTACGAGGTAAAAGGTTCAAGGTAAAAGGTTCAAGGTTCAAGTCACGAGCCGCGAGCCACCAGCCACCAGCCACGAGCCACGAACCGCGAGCCACAAATCAACCCGCCTGGCCGGTGAAGGTGCGCGGTTCCGGGTTGGTCTTGTCCGGGCCTGCCAGGGCCTTTCGAATTCCAGACCTTTTTCGTGCAGCGGGATCAGCACTTTCATGGAATTGGCGACCGGTTCGGCGTGGTACAGTTTTAACATTGAATTTCCTCGTTAATGGCATTCCCGGCCATCCGGGGCAGTATCATTAAATTTGTGGTAAACTGGCGTGTAAACTGGTTTCCCGGGAAGAGTATTTTGCTCTCAATAAATTATACGGGAAATTCCATTTCCGGCTGTTACTCAGGGAACTTACCATGATCATAACTTCGCCAAGGGGCAAGGCCAACACCCAGACCGGCATTCTGTTTCCGATTCTTCAGTCATGGAACCCGATGACGTCCCATGCCACTATCGTGGCCCAGGTAGACGGGAAACGGGTTTTATGCCGCATTGCCGGGGCCGATCTGAAGAAAAAATTCAAGTCACCCGATACCGAACCCATGGACATGGTCAAGGAACACCGGGACGAACTGGAAAACGCGGCCAGGAAACTGATTGAAGACAATGCCTATGAAACGGACGGATCGATTACAATCCAGTACAAGGATCTGTAAGACGGGCCGGGATGTACCGATCCCGGCGTGCAGTATGAGTGTGTCACCGACCAGACGGTAGTGTGCGATGAAAACCGGGCGCAACCAACCCTGCCCCTGCGGCAGCGGACTGAAATACAAACAGTGTTGCCTGAAAAAGGGCGGCGGCATGTCTTGGCAGATGAAGATGCTGGCGGCTTTTCTGGGCCTGATTATCGCGGTAACCCTCATTGTTGTTGTCATTCAAGCCATCGGCTCGGCGCGCAATCCCGATGCGGGCGCTTCCGGCAAGCGGGTCTGGTCGGAAGAGCATCAGCACTGGCATTACGAATAATCAACCACTGGAACCAGCGGCGGCCGCGCCGCTTTTCCGGGGCCGGTTATTTGCAACATCATTCCGAT
>JBBDSH010000074.1:0-23280 GCA_040905045.1 Gammaproteobacteria bacterium
CATGGATGAGCGCGGGACCGGGCCAGGGATGGCCCGGGGAGCGGAAACACCATGATCCCGGCCTGTCTTCCGGCCAATGTCCTGGACTCCATATTTCATCGACAACTGCACTGGTATGGAACTTCTATTTAGTGCTCGGAATACTTGCAGTGACCGGCTTAAGACCGCAAAATCCCCCTCTTTCAGCCGGCAAACATCTATGCATCAATATCTCGTCATGACCGTTCTGGGCAGCTACTCCAGGCAGGCATCCGTGCGCCTGGGCAAGGCCATCCGGGACTGCGGCGGCAACATTACCGACAGCCGCATGGTCCGTTTCGGCAATGAATTCTCCATGGTACTGATGGTGTCCGGCAGCTGGGATGCCATCGCCAAGATGGAGGACAACCTTTCCAGACTGGAGAAAGAACTGGACATGCGCATCCAGTACCGGCGCACCCAGAAAAAACCCCGTGCCGAGGGGGGCATGCCCTATGCCATCGACGTGGTCTGTACCGACCGCCCGGGCGTGGTCTACGACATCAGCCGTTTCATGTACGAACATGAAATCGAAATCCAGGATCTCTACACTTCCACCTACCAGCCAGGGCAAAGCAGCACCACCATGTTCTCATTGCACATGACCGTCAACGTGCCGACGGACACCTCCATCTCCGCCCTGCGCGGCGAATTCATGGATTTCTGTGACAGGCTGAATCTGGATGCTATTATGGAGCCGGCGAAATAAATACCTGATTAACCGAAACCAGATACGGTACGAGTATGAGCAAAGCAGCAGTCGGCAGGAAAGTAAAAAACTTCGAATTGCCTGCAACAGGCAGTCAAACCATCAAACTCTCGGATCTGAAAGGCAGGAACGTTGTCCTTTATTTCTATCCCAAGGACAGCACACCCGGATGCACCAAGGAAGGTCAGGATTTCCGCGACCAGATCCGCAAGTTCCGTGCGCGGAATACGGTGGTGCTGGGAGTATCCAGGGATTCAATCAAATCCCATGAAAACTTCAAGGCCAAACAGAAGTTCCCGTTTGAACTGTTGTCCGACGAGGATGAAACCCTGTGTTCCTACTTTGACGTTATCAAGGAGAAGAACATGTACGGCAAGAAAGTCATGGGCGTGGAACGCAGTACTTTCCTTATTGATGACAGGGGCATACTGAGAAAGGAATGGCGCAAGGTCAAGGTCGACGGCCATGTTGATGAGGTACTGGAGGCCATAAAGAAACTCTGAATAAATGTTCCGAACTCTTCTAAAGTCGCAGTTATCGGGTCGAACACAGGGCTGGGTCATGGTGTTGGAGCGACTAGCGCCATGGATGGACGCGGGACCGAGCCAGGGATGGCTCGGGGAGCGGAAACACCATGATCCCGCCCTGCGTTTAACCTGATTGCAGCGGCTATAGTGGAACCCGCAATACCAATCTAGATGAGTGACGAGCAAACCCGCCGTATGTTTGTACTGGACACCAATGTCCTGATGCATGACCCCGCCTCCCTGTTCCGGTTTCAGGAACACGATCTCTTTATTCCCATGGTGGTGCTGGAGGAACTGGACGGCGCCAAGAAAGGTATGTCAGAAGTCGCCCGCAATGCCCGTCAGGCCAGCCGCTTTCTGGATGAACTGGTGGAGGGCGGTGCCTCCGGCTCCATCACCGAGGGACTGCGGCTCGACGATGTACAATACACGAACGGCAACGGTACGCCGAGCGGCCGCCTGTTTCTGCAGACACAGAATCTGACCAACAAGCTGCCCGCCTCCCTGCCCGGCAATAATGTCGATAACTCCATACTCGGCATCACTCTGGCGCTGCAGAACGAATACCCGCAAATTCCCATCATCCTGATTTCCAAGGACATCAATCTCCGCATCAAGGCGCGGGTACTGGGGATACAAACCGAGGATTATTACAATGACAAGGTACTGGATGACGCCAATCTCCTGTATACCGGCATGCGGGTACTGGCACAGGACTTCTGGGATCGGAACGGCGAACAGCTCGATTCCTGGCACGACAAGTCTTCAACCTGGTACAAGCTCCGGGGACGTCCCTTCGAAGACTGTTATCCCAACCAGTGCCTGTATGGAGAAGATGAATCGGGACTGGAAACCATCGTCAAGCAGGCAAGCGACGATACGACCACATTGATACTGGCGACGGACTATCGCAGGGAGAATAACAACGTCTGGGGCATAACCGCCCGCAACCGGGAACAGAATTTCGCCCTCAACCTGCTCATGGATCCGGATGTTGACCTGGTCACCCTGCTGGGACCGGCCGGCACCGGCAAAACCCTGCTGACGCTGGCCGCCGGGTTGCAGCAGACCATGGAAATGAAGCGTTACCGCGAGATCATCATTTCCCGCGTCACCATTCCCGTGGCCGAGGATATCGGCTTTCTACCCGGCACGGAGGAGGAAAAGATGGCGCCGTGGATGGGGGCGTTGCTGGACAATCTGGAAGTCCTGACCGGCGGTGATATGAACGGCGACTGGGCGCGCGCCGCAACGGCGGATCTGTTGAACAAGCGTATCAAGCTGCGATCCCTGAATTACATGCGCGGCCGCACCTTTCTCAGCCGCTACATTATCCTCGACGAGGCCCAGAACCTCACCTCCAAACAGATGAAAACGCTTATCACCCGGGCCGGACCCGGCAGCAAGATCGTCTGCCTGGGCAATATCGGTCAAATCGACACACCCTATCTTACCGAAACCACTTCCGGCATCACCTACGTGGTGGATCGTTTCAAGGACTGGCACTACAGCGGGCACATTACATTACAACGGGGCGAACGCTCGAGGCTGGCGGACAGGGCTAATGAAATACTGTAAGGAGTAAGGAGTGAGGAGTAAGGAGTAAGGTGTCGGCAACCGAAAGGTATACGATTTTTCTGAACTCACTCCTCACTCCTCACCCCTTACCCCTCACTCGCTGACGCGGTAGCGTCATGCGTGGGCCAGACGTTAATCAATGCCTTGACCAGGGTCGCCAGCGGAATGGCAAAGAATATGCCCCAGAATCCCCACAGACCACCGAAGACAAGGATGGCGATGATAATGGCAATGGGATGCAGATTGACGACGTCGGAGAACAGGATCGGCACCAGCACGTTGCCGTCCAGAAACTGTAATACGAAATAGGCAATAATCAACCAGGTAAAATCGGGGCCCAGGCCCCACTGGAAATAGCCCACCAGTGCCACGGGCACGGTTACCACGGCTGCGCCTATATAGGGGATCAGAACCGATATCCCGACGACAATAGCCAGCAGGGAGGCATAATTCAGATCGAAAATCAGTTCGAAGATTACATAGGCGGCGGCGCCGACGATAATGATCTCGTACACCTTGCCGCGAATATAGTTGCCGATCTGGCTGTCCATTTCAGCCCATAAATGCGTCACAAGATGGCGGTCACTGGGCAGGAAGCGGCTCATCCACTGCATGATTGTGGTCTTGTCCTTAAGGAAGAAGAAAATCATCAACGGCACCAGCACCAGATAGATCAACACGGAAATGATGGCGGGAATCGAGGCCAGGGAAAATGACAATATACTCTGGCCCGCATTACTGATGCCGCCGCGGAAAGCAACAATGACATCCCGAATGACGTCTTCCGAAATCAGATCCGGATACTGCTGCGGCAAGCGTAACAGGAGGTCCTGGCCGCTGTTGATCATTCCGGGCAATTCCTGGAACAACTGGCTGGCCTGACGCGACACAATCGGCAGCAAGACGACGACCAGAAAGGCCAGAAACACAAGGAACAGAAGAAACACCAGATTCACCGCCAGCAGACGGGGGATGTGATGCTGCTCCAGGCGGCTGACACCGCCCTCCAGCAGATAGGCAATGACCATGGCCGCCAGCAACGGCGCCAGCATGCTGCCGAGGAAATAAACCAGCAGGAAAGCGACGACCAGCAACACCACGAGCAACGCCGCCTGGGGATCGGTAAAATAGCGCCGGTACCAGGACTGTATATATTCGAACATGAGGTCCCGTTGGTTGATCAGGAACGCTCATCATAACGGCTAACGCGCCGGCAGGCGAGAACGGTACCGGCAAGTCGTTATACAAAGGCTTGAAATTAAAGAGGGACACCGGCGGGGGGATACCGGCGTCCCTCGGGCCACCGAAGCGGCCGGCTTTGTACCCCCAGGTACGGAGGGTGAATGATTCTTCAATCACTTCAATATTCAGATTGCAGTTCCCGTACCAACTTTATGATTTTTTATTTTTCTATAAAATTCAATGAGATAAATGATCGTCATCTTGCCATCCTGATACAAAACCTGCACCATGGTACAGCCCTGCGGCACTTGCATTGTGCGCCCTTGCCAATCTCCGACCACACAGTCACAACCAGGCCATGACCGAGACCGCCGAAACCGTGGATTATCGCCGACTGGCCGCCCGTATTCGGGACTGGGCGGCGGAGCTGGGTTTTCAACAGGCCGGTATCACGCACACGGATCTGTCCGCCGACGAGGCCCACCTCCTGGACTGGCTGAACAAGGGCCGACACGGTGACATGCATTACATGGAGCGGCACGGCACCCGACGCAGCCGGCCGGCGGAACTGCGCCCGGGCACGCTATGCATCATCTCCGTGCGTATGGACTATTCACCGCCGGACGCCGCCCATCCGGCCGCGGTCCTGAACCGGCCGGAACGGGGCTATGTCTCCCGCTACGCCGTGGGCCGGGATTATCACAAGGTCCTGCGCGCGCGTCTGCAGAAACTGGCCGAACGCATCGAACAGGAAACCGGACCTTTCGGTTACCGCGCCTTCGTCGACAGCGCCCCGGTGCTGGAAAAGGCCGTGGCCCGCAACGCCGGGCTGGGCTGGATCGGCAAGCATACCAATCTCATACACCCCAAGGCCGGCTCCTGGTTTTTCCTGGGCGAGTTGTACACCGACCTGCCACTGCCGCTGGACGAACCATTTGAAACCGAACACTGCGGCAGCTGCCGCGCCTGCATTGATGTCTGCCCCACCGGTGCCATCGTCGGGCCGTACGAGCTGGACGCGCGCAAGTGCATCTCCTATCACACCATTGAATTACGCGGCTCCATCCCGGAGGAATACCGGCCGCTCATCGGCAACCGTATCTACGGCTGTGATGACTGCCAGCTGATCTGCCCCTGGAACCGGTTTGCCCGCCATACGGAAGAAGGGGACTTCCGCGCCCGGCAGGGACTGGATGCGCCGGAACTGATCGACCTGTTCAAATGGGACGAAGAGACATTCCTGAAGCGGACCGAGGGCAGCGCCATCCGCCGCATCGGTTACGAATGCTGGTTGCGCAACATCGCTGTCGCCCTGGGCAACGCCCCCACCACTCCGGGAACCGTTGCGGCCCTGCGCGCCAGGCAGAACCATGACTCGGAGCTGGTCTGCGAACACGTTCATTGGGCCCTGAAGCAGCATGACGCTTTGGATGGTTAGCCACAGAGAAAAACACAGAGGGCCACAGAGTAAATACTTGTTGTAGACTTTCCCGACCCGGCAGTATCCAGCGAGAGCATAGGATATTCAGCCTCTGTTAGAAGAAACTTTCAACCCGCAAACCTGTTTCGCGGTATGACAATTTCTAACCAGATTTCTCTCTGTGGCTTGATTTAAAATCAATTCCCGTAAAGCAACAGGCCGACGGCGGCATAAGCCACAACCAGCAGCATGACGTTAGGTTTCAACATGCGCGCAATGATGAGCCCGGCGACGACCAGCAGCAGTTCGCGATTGGAATGCACGATACTCGTGAAAACCGGATCGTAAAATGCCGCCGCCAGCAGTCCCACCACCGCGGCATTAACGCCGTGAAAGGCGGCCTGGATGAGATGATTGCCGCGCAGGTAATCAAGATTGCGGTGCAGCCCCAGCAACAGCAGAAAACCCGGCATGAAAATGGCCAGGGTGCAGACAACAGCCGCCGTCAGCGGCGCCTGCGGCAGCAGTATCGGTCCCAGATAGGTGGCAATGGTGAACATGGGGCCGGGAATGGCCTGGGCCGCGGCATAACCGGCGAGAAACCGATCCGGGTCCATCTGATCGCCGAAGAAGTTCTGCAGCAGCGGCAGGACCACATGACCGCCACCGAAGACGAAGCTGCCCGCCTGATAGAAGCCGTTGATAACCCGGGCAGTCTCATCGAAGGCGGCAAGGATGAAGAAACAGGCCAGGAGAGTAAAGAATACCGACAGGTAACCGTGACGAAAACCCTGTTTCGATGACATGCCGGGCTCTTGCACGTCACTCCGTAACAATCCCATGCCCGCCAGGGCCGCCATTCCCAGGCACAGATACTGCACATAGAAAACATTCGCCAGCAGTATGGCCGCCAGTGTCAGTACGGCCAGGCCGGCCCGCACCGGTGACGAACAGAAGCGACCCGCCATGGTGATCACCGCATCGGCCACCACCACCACCGCCAGCAGTTTCAATCCATAAACCAGACCGGCGTAGATGCCCTCATCCAGCATCGATTCGCCGTAGACCGCGATGGAATACATGATCAGGAACGACGGCAGCGTAAAGCCTGCGAACGCCGCCAGGGCGCCCGCTAAACCGCCTTTTTCGTAGCCGATGGCGAAGCCGAGCTGGCTGGAGGCGGGACCGGGCAGGAACTGGGCCAGGGCCAGCAGATCGGTAAAGCGCTGCCGGCCTATCCATTGCAGGCGCAGCACAAACTCGCGCTCGAAATAACCCACATGAGCTATGGGTCCGCCGAAACAGACACAACCCAGTACCAGGAAACGCAGGAAGATGGTCAACGCTGAACGCATGGCATCAGTCTAACCCGCATATTGCACGAGGGCAGGATCAACCCGGGCCGCTCATAAATTCTTAATAGAACCTGTCTCAAAATCCTGCGTGAGTCGCGGCCACGTAGAATTTTGAGACAGGTTCTAAATACGTGCTCCGAAATCGTATCCAGGCCGGTTTCCGCCAGGCCTGTGACAGACCGTGTGCCGCAGGGATAGCGGCACTCGAGCGTACAAGGACGTATTTACAGCGTGTCTGTCACAGCCCTGGCGGAAACCGGCTTTAAACTGGTCAAGAATTCGGAACATTTATTTAGTCATCAGCCAATGTCACCCGCACACGCAGGCCGCCCAGATCCGGGGATTGATCGAATTCCATCCGGCCCTGATAGAAATTCACGATATCGCCGGCAATGGCCAGGCCCAGACCATGGCCGTCCACGGTTTCATCAAGCCGCCGGCCCCGGTCGCCGAGTAACGCGATTTCCTCCGGCGAACAGCCGGGACCGTCGTCCTCGATAACCGCATCGTTTTTACCGCAAACAACCCGTACACGGCCACGGCTCCATTTGCAGGCGTTATCCAACAGATTGCCGAACAATTCCAGCATATCCTCCCGCTCCACCCGCCACACCACGTCCGGTTCGATATCCCGCTCGATAATAATATTTTTTTCCTTATAAATACTTTCCAGCGTCATAGCCAGGGAAGATAAATCCCCGGCCGGAACGAAGCGGCGTCCGGAACCGCCGTCGCCGGCAAGCCGGGCACGCCCCAGTTCCCTGTCCAGGGTATTGAGCATCACCGCCGCCTGTTCCTGCAGACGCTCCCTGATGCGTGGATGGTCACGGACGGCCGGATCATTACCCAACTGAGAGATCAGGCTCAGGGGTGTCTTGAGTTTATGGGCCAGGTCACCGACCGACGTGCGGGTCCGCTGCAGGCGCCTTGCCAGCAACGCCAGCAGGCGGTTGATCTCCTTAATCAGGGGTTGTATTTCCGCCGGCGCGTCTTCCGGAAGCTGTTCCGTTTCCCCGCGATAGATGCGTTCCAGATCCAGGCGGCTTGCCGTCAGCGCCCGCAGGGAACGTCGAACGATCCACCACTGGCACAGCAACAACAACAGCATCATGCCCAGGGAAAAAAGCAGGTAATAGCGCTGAAACCGGGCAATGCCGGCATCAACGGCGGAGATGTCCTCGGCCACGCTGATGATGACCTTTTGTCCCTGCTTGACATAGCCGCGGCTGATCTCCAGCAGCGTCTGTTCCAGCGGACCGGGCAGTCGCTGCCGGACGGCTTCTCCCGTCGCCACCTCGGGCATGGGCAGGTCACGATCCCATATGGATTCCGATCGCAGCGTCTCGCCATTGACCCGTATCTGGAAATACTGTCCCGAAAACGGCCCGCTGTCATAGAGGCCGGGCGGTCCGCCGTCAAGGAAGGGCCTGCCGCCGGTGTCGAATTCCAGGGCACCCAGCAGTTCCCGGCTGTCACGCGTCAGGCGAGTAACAATGTAATCCTCGGTAACGTTCCGGATGATGACGCTGACCAGCAGCCATTGCAGGATAAATACCGTCAGCAGGGCGATCAGCAGACCGCTTCCCAGGCGCGCATTCAGGGATCGCATACAGCCTCGACAAAAACATAACCCTGGCCCCGGCGCGTTTCAATACGGCTGCTGCCCAGTTTGCCCCTCAGGCGATTGATGTATACCTCGATCAGGTTTTCATCCGCTTCCGCCTCGTTACTGTAAGTGTGCTCGAGAAGGCGGGTCTTGGAAGCTATCTTGCCGGCGTGCTGCATCAGGTATTCCAGCAGGCGGTATTCCGTTGCGGTCAGGTCCACGGGATTGCCGTCAGCAACGGTGACGCATTGCCGTTCGGGATCCAGTGTCACATCGCCTACCCGCAGCACCGGGTCCGAGCGGCCGTAGCGGCGGCGAATGAGGGCCTGCAGCCGGACGGCCAGTTCTTCCATATGAAACGGCTTGGCCAGGTAGTCGTCGGCGCCGGCCCGGAATCCTTCCACCTTTTCATGCCAGGCGCCTCGTGCCGTCAGGATCAGCACCGGTACATCATTGCCGCGTTCGCGCCAGACGGATAACACCGCCAACCCGCCCTTGCCGGGCAGGCCCAGATCCAGCACCACTGCGTCATAGTCTTCCGTTTCCGCCAGGAACTCGCCCTCCCTGCCGTCGCGGCTGATATCGACGGCAAAGCCGGACTGCTGCAATCCCTGCTTTATCTCCTCAAGCAGATCACCGTCATCCTCTATGACCAGCAACCGCATTCAGTCATCCTCGATTTCCACATCAAGTATCTCGCCGGTCGTCGCATCCACATCCAGTTCCCGGACAATGCCGTCATCCGCCAGCACCTCGATTTCATAATAGAAACGGCCGTCCGCTTCTTCCAGCTCTACCTCGATCACCTGTCCCGGATATTCCCTGCGGACAGCCTTCAGCAAATCTTCCAGAGGCATGATGCTTCCCGCTTGCTTCAGTTTGCGGGCCTGTTCCATATCCAGATCTGCCAGCATGATCAAACCGTCTTCGGGAGTCCCGGAAAATGCAGGCGCCGGCATTGCCATCACGGCCAGGACAGGTAAAACCAGCATCAGTGCGGATGAATAACGTATAACGAGAATCTTCATTAATGACTGGCTCTCGATTCAATGTCAAACCGGGGGGAACGGGCCGGCGAAGCCATCACCGGCCCGTATAAGCAACGATACAAGACATTGTCAGTCCCAGTCATGATCACGCTTCTTTGACAGAACCTCACCGGTACTTGCATCGATATCCAGGTCCCAGTGCTTGCCGTCGGCATCAATGATTTCCACCTCATAGATATCACGAAGCCAGTCACGGTCCAGTTCTATCTCCGTGACGCGACTGCCGTCCCGCTCCAGGCGGGCAACGATCTCCGACAGAGGGATCATATCCGCGTTACCGCTGTCCGCCACCTTCATGGTCCAGCCTTCAGGCAGATTGACAGAGGAACGCATATCATCCGCCTGGGATACAGCCAATGTCATTCCGCCCAGCAGCCCCAGGCACAGGCCGCCGGCTATCAGTAAATAAGCATTGAAACGCATGATTCATCTCCATTTTCAGTATGTGGAGACGATTCTACGGGCGACGGCTTAAACCAGGCTTAAAAGACAATATTAAAACGGCGGTAAACAAAGGCCAGCAGCCACAACGGACCGATAAGCAGGAACTGGACATCCTTGAAGAAGGAGGGCTTCCTGCCTTCCACCTTGTGACCGATGAACTGGCCCACCCAGGCAAGGATGAAGACAGCGACGGACAACTTCCACAGAGACAGTGCCGATTGATCCAGAAAATACAGGAGGGCCAGCATGGCGACGGACACCGCCAGCATGCCGGCGGCCAGGCGCGGGGCGATGAGGACGTAATAAATCATGGCGAAAACGATCAGGATCACCGCACCGTTGAGCACGGCCGGCGCCGCTTCCGGCAACGGTACCCGCAGATACCAGAGCAGGCCCAGCAGGCTGAACATGATCAGCGGCACACAGATCCAGTGCAGCGTTTTGTTCACCGGATTGCCGTGACTCTCGTCGTATTCCGCCAGCAGGCTTTCAATACTCCTCATTTTCAAAACAGGCTCAAGGATCAAGGGACAAGGCTCAAGGTTCAAGGGATAAGGGACAAGGAACTATCTGTAGCCTAGTTGCTTCCACCTTGCACCTTTCCCCTTGCCCCTTGCACCTTGCACCTTGAACCTTTGTTTATTTAAAAAACCGAATCGTCACCGGATAGCGGAAATGCGTGCCGTCATTGGTCTTGACGGCGGCGACCACGATCATGATCAGGGTAAATATACACAATACCACCAGCAACGGAATGCCAATCACCACGAAGACCAGGATAAAGGCGACGATAAAGGCGATAGTCATGGTCAACTGAAAATTGATCGCCTCCTTGCCCTGTTCGTTGACAAAGGCGTGCTCGTCCTTCTTGATGGACCAGATGACCAGAGGACCGAGAATGTTGCCGAAGGGCAACACGAACCCCGCCAGTGCCACCAGGTGGGTAATCATGGCCCAGGTGCGGGCATCCTTATCGATGGTTTCGGACGTGGATTCTTCGATTTCCTGATTCATAACCGCCCCCATGTGATTGTTTTTGTACAGGCAGCCGGACAGCAACCACCCAACTTCTTTATTCAGCATAATCCCGCCCGCTGCGGATATCCACCCTTACCAGGCAAACAACCGGGCGATCCTGAGTGCCTCATAGGAAAACCGCCGGCCGAGCTTCTCACGCACGGGAGCCAGCCGGCCGTCCCCGGCTTCCCGGAACAATGCCACAATCCGATCAAACTCGTCGTCGGGTATCTCGCTCCTGAGATAATCGATATCGGGCAGGGCATCCAGCCCCTTCAGCTTCTCGATATGCTGCAGGATGGTGCCCGGCTTGAGCTGCCTTTGCCGCGCCATCTCCTGCAACGGCGTTTTCTCCTTCAAAAGCTCCAGGGTGATTTCGTGGGTAGGCCGCTTTTTCGCGCCGCGCCTTGCTTTCCGCGTCCGGCCCGTGTCCGGCTCCAGCTCGCCCTCGAAGCGATTCAGCAGAGTCTCCTTTTGCCATTGCTGTTTTTCCCCGGCGGGAAAAGCCTGTAAATACGCCCGCACCTGCGCGGACTGCGTCTTGAAGATGTCGTCCTGTTCCGAAACCGCGCCATCGACCCGCAGGGCGGTTTCATTCAGGCCCATGAGTTTCAGACCGTTCAGGCTGCGCACGCGCGACAGCGCCACGTAGCCCATGCCCGGCTCGAAGGCGTCGCTCAGGTCGATCTCGGCCGTGTCCAGGGTCATGCCCTGGCTTTTGTGGATGGTAATGGCCCAGGCCAGCCGCAGCGGAACCTGTATAACGGCCGCGCGTATCACGCCGTTCTCCTCCAGGTTCCATTCCACCGGCGCCGCAGTAATAAGATCGTCGTCGAAGGTCCGTACCCGCGGCCAGCCCTCTTCCTTATCGAAGCCGGTAACAATGCCGCGCGTGCCGTTAACGTAGGCGCCGTCATTGGCATTGCGGACGAACATCACCTGGGCACCTTCTTTCAGCCGCAGGTGTTCCGGCGCCAGGCAGCTTTTCTTCAGGCCGTCCACCAGCGCCTGCGGTCCCCTGGTTTCCATGGCATAGGTTCTTTCCTCGCCGTTCAGTCCCGCCAGTTCCCGTTCATTCACGGAATCGACATTGATATTGCGGGCATAAAGCCGGGTCGGTCGGATTTCTCCTTCGGGATCGCGCTTGTAACGGGTGCGCAGCGGCACCTTGCTCTGCTCGCCGGCACGGCCGGCACGGATATCATTCAGGATCGTCAATAACGGATCATCACCCTGGCGATGCTGCTCGTGCAGATAGCAAACCCGAAACCCGCCCGTTTGCCAGGCATCGGCATGCCAGGCGAAACGCCGCTGCGGGACACCGGCACCGCTGCCTGATACCGGCGGCAATTGAAAGAAATCCCCGCTCAAAACCACCTGCAGTCCGCCGAACGGCTCGGTGAAATCGAGAATGGCGCGGGCAATGCGGTCAACCATGTCCAGCTGATGCGGGTGCAGCATGGAGATTTCATCAATGATCAGCACCTTGACCCCGGTGTAATTGCGCCGGATGCGCTTGTTGTCGGCCAGTTTTTCCAGCTCGGCTTCGCTCAGGGAATCGCGCACGCCGATGCCGGACCAGGAATGCAGGGTGCGGCCGTTCAGATGCGTGGCCGCCACGCCGGTGGACGCGGTGACGGCGACGCCGACATCGTGGGAGTGAAGATAAGCGATATAGTGATTCAGCAGCCAGGATTTTCCGGCGCCGGCGGCACCGGTCAGAAAAATGTTTTCCCCCAGCTTGAGCAGATCGAGCGCCTCGTCCTGAGTCATTGCTACCTCGATTCCTTATTCATTCTATGAGGACACATTATACATCTCTGTCAGTCATGATATAGGAACGGATACGGTTTACAAACCTGCTCGCGGACCTAAATAAGTGTTCCGGATCCCTGTACAGTCCGGGAAGATATAAGCAGACCGTATGCGGCAGGGATGCCGCATTCGAGCTACAGGGACGACATACATGGACGTATTAGTGTCGCGGGAGGACAGGAGTCCGGAGCGACCGTATTTACCGCGTGTCTGCGTTATGTTCCCGGACTGTACACGGATCCGGAACGGCTATATAGGGGGCTTCGCCGCGGCGCCGGTACGCCGCGGGCAACCCGGCGAAACGGGGCGATGGGCGAACATACAGCGATCTTTAATGCCGGCCTTGTATTGGCGCCGTTCAGATCAATGGGGTAAAGTGCGCACTCTATAATCTACGCCACTAAGCCCCGACATTATGTCCGATTTCGTCATAGCGCCGTCCATCCTGTCCGCCGATCTGGCCCGCCTCGGGGAGGAGGTGGAGGCCGTGCTCGCCGCCGGCGCCGATATCATCCACGTGGACGTCATGGACAACCACTACGTTCCCAACCTCACCTTCGGCCCGGTGCTGGTCAAGGCCCTGCGCGATTACGGCGTCACCGCGACCCTGGATGTGCACCTGATGATCAAGCCGGTGGACCGCATCATCCCCGAATTCGCCGCCGCCGGCGCCACGTACATCACCTTCCACCCGGAGGCCAGCGAGCACATCGACCGCACCCTGCAGCTGATCCGGGACAACGGCTGCAAGGCCGGCCTGGTGTTCAACCCGGCCACGCCGCTGGATTACCTGAAACACGTCATGGACAAGCTGGACATGATCCTGCTCATGTCCGTGAACCCCGGTTTCGGCGGCCAGAGCTTCATTCCCTCGGCCCTGGACAAGCTGCGCGAGGCGCGCGCTCTTATTGATGACTCGGGACGGGCTATCCGTCTGGAGATCGACGGCGGCGTCAAGGTGGACAACATACGGGAGATCGCCGCCGCCGGCGCCGATACCTTCGTCGCCGGTTCGGCCATTTTCAGCACCGATGATTACGTCGCCACCATTCGCGCCATGCGCGAGGAACTCGCCGCGCTCTCCAACTGATCCATGATCACGCGGGAACAGTTCCAGTCCTACGCCGATCAGGGCTACAACGCCATACCCGTGGTCCGGGAAGTCCTGGCGGATCTGGATACGCCCCTGTCCGCCTACCTGAAGCTGGCCTTTGGGCCGCATACCTACCTGCTGGAATCGGTGGAAGGCGGCGAGAAATGGGGCCGTTATTCCATCATCGGCCTGGCGGCGAAATCCGTATTCAAGGTCACCGGCAGAAAGGTGGTGATCGAGTCCGGCGGCAAGGTGGAATCGGAGATCGAGACCGACGATCCCTTCAGCGAGATCCAGCGCTTCCAGTCCCGCTTCCGCGTCCCGGACATGGAAGGCCTGCCGCGTTTCTCCGGCGGCCTGGTGGGGTATTTCGGCTACGATTGCGTCGCCTACATCGAGCCGCACCTGAAGAACCATGACAAGGAAGACGTTCTGGGCTGCCCGGACATCTATCTCATGGTCTCGGATCGCATTGCCGTATTCGACAACGTCAGCGGCAAGATCCTGCTTATCGTGCACGCCGACCCCGCGGAGGACGACGCCTACGACCGAGCCGTCACCGAACTGGAAACCCTCGCCACCACGCTCACCGGTACCTCCGTCCCTACCCTGCCCGCGGTACCCGCGCAGGATATCCTGGAAACCGATTTCCAGTCCGGTTTCACCCAGGACGGATTCATGGACGGCGTACGCCGCATCAAGGAGTACATCCTGGAAGGCGACGTCATGCAGGTGGTACTGTCCCAGCGCATGTCCATCCCCTTCAAGGCGCCGCCGCTGAATCTCTATCGCGCCCTGCGCTGCACCAACCCCTCGCCCTATATGTACTATTTGCATCTGGGCGATTTCCACGTGGTCGGTGCCTCGCCGGAAATCCTGGTACGCCTGGAAGACGGCATCGTTACGGTGCGTCCCATCGCCGGCACCCGGCCGCGCGGAAAAACCGAGGACGAGGACAGGGCACTGGAAGAAGAGCTCCTGGCCGATCCCAAGGAATGCGCCGAACACCTGATGCTCATCGATCTGGGCCGCAACGACGTCGGCCGCATTGCCCGAACCGGCAGCGTTAATCTCACCGACAAGATGGTCATCGAACGCTATTCCCACGTCATGCACATTGTCTCCAACGTCACCGGCGAAATGGCCGAGGGCCATTCCGCCCTGGACGTGCTGGCCGCCACCTTCCCGGCGGGCACGCTGTCCGGCGCCCCCAAGATCCGGGCCATGGAAATCATCAACGAACTGGAACCCAGCCGGCGCGGCGTCTACGGCGGCGCCGTCGGTTATTTATCCTGGGACGGCAACATGGACACCGCCATCGCCATCCGCACGGCGGTGATCAAGGACGACACGCTCTATATCCAGGCCGGCGGCGGCATCGTCGCCGATTCGGTACCGGAGAACGAGTGGGATGAAACCATGAACAAGGGCCGCGCCATCTTCCGGGCGGTGAGCATGGCGGTGAACGATATCTAGTAGAAAGTCTAATCAAGCCATCATTCCGGGCAGAGCGCAGCCTTCAGCCCCGGCCTTGAGCCGGGGGTAGACCCGGAATTCATTACTTACTGATCCAGGCTGATGTAATCCAGTCAAATACGCTCTGACAGAACAACGTTACTCTGACCTGCTCGAATCCCTCAGGCGGCATCACACGGCTGAACACGCCGGGCAATTTCCCTGCCTTTTTCCGCCTCGACCACCGCGATGTCATACTGGCCTTGCAGATCCAGCCAGAACTGAGGACTATTGCCGAAATACCGTCCCAGACGAACCGCCGTATCGGCCGTGATCGAACGCCGCTCGTTAAGAATGTCTGTAATCCGCCCGGAAGGCACGCCCAGATCCAGAGCCAGCCGGTTGGCGCTCAGGTTGCGCGCCTGGAGTTCACGCTTCAATAATCTGCCGGGATGTGCGGCGGGGGACATATTCTTATCCTCTGTGGTAATCGGCGATTTCAACGTTATAGGCATTGCTGTTACGGAATTCAAAACAGATCCGCCATGGACCATTCACACTCATGGCCCACTGGCCCTTGCGATTCCCTTTAAGCTTGTGCAGACCGACACTCTTGAGCGGGCTCAAATCCTTAAGCGACTTGGCGGCATTCAGGGCCAGCAACAGATCAATGGCCATTTCCATGTCCAGACCACGAAATCTTCCGGGTCGCTGTCCCTCCCAGATTTTCCTGGATGCCGCATTCTTCCATGACTGGATCATGGCAAAATCGTACTACGTGACTCGGTAAATATCAATACCACCCGGGGCGGCGGCGGCATCGTCGCCGATTCGGTACCGGAGAACGAGTGGGATGAAACCATGAACAAGGGCCGCGCCATCTTCCGGGCGGTAAATATGGCGATTAACGACATCTAATAAACGCCACTGTGACTGCCGATACTCACGAACACAATCTCCCGTTCCCGCAGTTCCAGTTCCTGAGTAATGCGATAGCGCATTGATATCGATACGGAATGCAGACCGGCCAGTCGTCCGTGCAGAGTGTGCAGGCGCAGCGAGGGATGATGCGGGTTACGTTCCAGCAGCAACAGGGTTTTGAAATAGCGCGGGCGTAAATCCGGATGGTTTTTCAGAAAGGCCTTTTCCTTTTTCAGGTAAGGTTCGGGGAAAACCAGTTTATACGTCATCCTGCGCAGATTCCTTCTGCAGGCGGACGATATGTTCCTCGGCGGTTTCAGTCACATACTCGCCCCGGGATTCCGCGGCCCGGGCCTCCTGCCAGGCGGCAAAGATCTCCGCTTCCTGCAGGCGTTCGTAGCGGGCAATGTCCATGACCACGTAACGGGGCCGGCCGCGCACGCTGATAATGGCCTCCGCATCCTTTTCCAGGGCGGATTCCAGTACCGAAACACCCTTTATTTTCAGGTCATTGGCGGTGATATCACTCATAATAGTATTCTTTAAAGAACTATTAATAATACTATTATACGCTCTCTCTGCACACGGGCAAGAAAATCAGCAGGAAAGACGAATCGAGCCCGTGCCTCGAATCAATCCAAGAGGATCCAAGTAGATTACCGAGTCGTAGATTCTGGTCTTCCATCCGGCACCGGTATATAGTCAATCGACCCAGGTACCATCCGTCTCAATACCTCTCCGGTTTCATCCCATCAACTCACAGAGGGAAAGGCAATGAATAATAAAATCGTCGCCGTCATCGTCTCCATCCTGCTGCCGCCGTTGGCAGTCTACCTGAAAAAGGGCGCGGGCAAGGACCTCGCCATTAATATCATACTGTGCTTTCTGTTCTGGATACCCGCAATCATTCACGCACTCTGGTTGACTGTACTTTAGTCCCTTGTTTTCAGGGCCGAACTGGGCGGGGCCAGAGATCGCGCAAATCCGCCGGAAACAGACTGATGACTTTCGTCACTTCCCGGGGATCGATATTGCCTCCCATAACCTCGAAAACGGCGTGTACAGCGACCTCCGTATCCACGTTTAGCGCGTCCCACGCCTCATTCCGGACGTGTTCGAGGAAGGCTTCCTTGTGGCGTTCACGAATCGGTGTAGCCGCCATTTTCCAGCCCTCGTAATAGAGCCCGCGGATCAGCATGGGCAGTTGCGCCCCGAGGTGAACCGCATTCTCGTGTCCGATACGATCCCGCAACGCATGTAAAGTCGCCCCTGAGAATACGATAAGCCTGTTTTCTGTCATCGGTTACCAGCCAGGCCATCAATTCCTTCAGCGACAGATTGGTCTCCTGGACCGTGGCATCGAATACATCCAGAGCGGCTATCCTGTGCCGCTTCTATACTGGTCGTCGCAGGCCCGGGTTCCGGGCCGTGATATAGTATATAATTCGCCGTTTTTATATGGATAAACGCGCGCATGCTTTTAATGATCGACAATTACGATTCCTTCACCTACAACCTGGTCCAGTACCTGGGCGAGTTGGGGGTGGAGGTGCGCGTGTATCGCAACGACAAGATTACCGTCCGGGAGATCGAGGACCTGAATCCGACGCGGATCGTGCTCTCGCCGGGCCCGTGCACGCCCAACGAGGCCGGTGTGTCCCTGGACGTGATCGAGCATTTCAAGGAACGGCTGCCCATTCTGGGCGTCTGCCTGGGCCATCAGGCCATCGGCCAGGCCTTCGGCGGGCGCGTGGTGCACGCCAATCGCATCATGCACGGCAAGACCTCCGAGATTTATCACAACAACACGGATGTCTTTCAGGGGCTGGAGAGCCCGTTCATGGCGACGCGCTATCACTCCCTAGTGGTGGAGCGGGAAACCCTGCCCGACTGCCTGGAGATAACCGCCTGGACGTACGATGAAAAGGGCGAATTCGACGAGATTATGGGACTGCGGCACACCAGACTGCCCGTTTACGGCGTCCAGTTTCATCCGGAGTCGATCCTGACCACGTCGGGTCACGACCTGCTGAACAATTTCCTCAAGATCACCGCCTGAACCCATGGACATTCAAAACGCCATACAACAAATCGTGGAACACAACGATCTCACCGAAAAAGACATGGAATCGGTCATGCGCCAGATCATGCAGGGCGAATGCACACCGGCGCAGATCGGCGGTTTGCTCACGGGCCTGCGCATGAAGGGAGAGACGGTGGAGGAGATCACGGCCGCGGCCACCGTCATGCGCGAGTTCGCGCTGGGCGTGGATATCGACGCCGATTATCTGGTGGACGTGGTCGGCACCGGCGGCGACGGCAGTCACACCTTCAATGTCTCCACCACCGCCGCCTTTGTCGTGGCCGCCGCCGGCGGGCATGTGGCCAAGCATCACAACCGTTCCGCTTCCAGCCTCAGCGGCAGCGCGGATGTCCTGGAAAAGGCCGGCGTCCGGGTCGGGCTTGCTCCGGAACAGGTCATCGAATGTATTAAAAAGACGGGTATCGGCTTCATGTTTGCCCCGGCACATCACAGCGCCATGAAACATGTGGCGCCGGTCCGCAGGGAACTGGGCACGCGCACCCTCTTCAATATGCTTGGGCCGCTGACCAATCCGGCGCGGCCGCCTAACGCGCTGGTGGGTGTTTACATAATGGACATTGTCGAACCGCTGACAGAAGTGATGCGGAAACTGGGCGCCGACCATGTCTTGATCGTTCATTCCCACGACGGTATGGACGAGATCAGCATCTGCGACCGCACCCGTGTCGCCGAGCTGAAGGACGGCAGTATCAAGAGCTATGATATCTCGCCGGAGGAATTCGGCCTGGCACGGCATGATCGATCAGAAATCACCGTGAACGGGGTTGATGAGAGTCTCTCCCTGATGCAATCTGTCCTGGATAACAAAGCCGGAGCCGCGCGGGATATCGTCGTCTTCAACGCCGGCGCCGCCATTTACGCCGCCGGCCTGGCGCCGGACCTGCAGACGGGCGTCGACACGGCCGGCCGGGTCATCGCGGACGGCTCGGCGAAACAGAAGCTCGCCGATCTGATTGAACTGACCGGCTCCTTTGCCTGACCAATTACTTATTAATGAGACCCGAAGTATCCCGGGATACTTATAACCTGCTTAATGTGTCTACCTGGAAACCGCTATCATGCTGAACACACCGGACATCCTCGGCCGCATACTGGAGCGCAAGCGCGAGGAGGTGGCTGAAAGACAGGCCGCCACCCCCCTCCCGCAGCTGAAAAAACGCATCCCGAACTGCCCGTCACCGCGCGGTTTCTACCAGGCCGTCCTGCAGACCATCGAGGCGGGCCGGCCGGCCGTCATTGCCGAGATCAAGAAGGCCTCGCCCAGCCGTGGCGTTATCCGGCCGGACTTTGATCCGGCGGCCATCGCCCGCTCCTACGCCTCCGGCGGCGCCGCCTGCCTGTCGGTCCTCACCGACATCGATTTCTTTCAGGGCCACGACGATTACCTGGCCCTGGCCAGGGACGCCTGCGAATTGCCGGCGCTGCGCAAGGATTTCATTATCGACCCTTACCAGGTCTACGAATCCCGGGCCATCAGTGCCGACTGCGTTCTCCTTATCGTCTCGGCCCTGACCGACCCGCAACTGCGCGAGTTTGCGGATATCGCCGAGGAACTGGCCATGGACGTACTGGTCGAAGTTCACAACCGCGAAGAACTGGAGCGGGGCCTGATGCTGCGCACTCCCCTGATCGGCATCAATAACCGGGATCTGCATACATTCGAGACCAGCATCGAAACCACCATCGGCCTGATGCCGGACGTCTTTCCGGACCGGACCGTGGTTACCGAAAGCGGCATCCACTCACGCGATGACGTGGCGCGACTGCGCAAAAATCATGTGGATGCCTTCCTTGTGGGCGAGGCCTTTATGGCAAGCGAAGAGCCGGGCTCGAAGCTGAGGGAACTGTTCGACTGACATTGATCCGTACTTCGGCACCTGATTTTTTTGTATGTATCTTGTGATTTATGAACGAGATCGATAGATTGGTTTTTACCCCACATTCATTTCAAAAATAAGGACAGGAAGTATGAAAGCATCACTTAAAGTGTTTCTGACAATATTAATGGCCTCCCTGTGCCAGACCGCGTTGGCCCATAATGAAAACCTGAAAAAGCTCTGGGAAACCGACGGCTTCAAAACACCGGAATCGGTGGTCTACGACGAAGCCAATGACGTTCTGTACGTTTCCAACGTCAACGGCGCCCCCGGCGACAAGGACGGCAACGGCTTCATCTCCAGGGTCAGCCTGGACGGTGAAATCCTGGAGCTGGAATGGGTCACCGGCATGGATGCGCCCAAGGGCCTGGCCATTGTCGGCAACAAGCTCTATGTCTCCGATATCGACACCCTGGTGGAGATCAACATTGACGGCGGCGCCATAACCAATCGTTATCAGGCCGAGGATGGTCAGTTCTTCAATGATGTCGCCGCCTCCGCCGACGGTGACGTCTACGTTTCGGACACCGGCACCAATACCATCCACAGACTCAGCAACGGCAGCTTCGGGGTCTGGCTCCAGAACGACGAACTGGACGGCCCCAACGGCCTGCTGGTGGAAAAGGATCGACTGGTGGTGGCCTCCATCGGACCTTTCGGCGCCCCGGACCCGTCCCACCTGTTTGCCGTTTCCCTCGGCGACAAGGCCGTCAGCAAAATTACCCCGGAGCCGGCGGGCAAGCTGGATGGCCTTGAGGCCGATCTGGACGGTGATTATTACGTCACCGACTGGGTCAACGGCGGCCTGCTGCACATCTATCCGGACGGCCACGTCGAAGAACTGCTGGATCTGGATCAGGGATCGGCGGATCTGGAGTACATCGCCGCAAAGGACATGATCCTCATTCCCATGATGATGAACGACAAGCTCGTCGCCTGGCAGGCCCACAGCCTGGAGTAAAGCTCGAAGCCCCCGGCCCTGACTCATCTACACATTTACCGCTGAAAGCAAAAACAACGTCATTCTGTACATGGATTGTACAGAATCTAGTACCTCGACACAGGGATTATGATGCGTTCAGTCAATCCAAAAGCGGCCAGTGCAAGGCGTTTTCTCGCAGGCATAGTGGGCCTATGGCAAGAGAAAACAACACCGCAATGGCCGCTTTTGGGCCGACCCGAAGGGCGCCGGCCAGGGCCGTTCCCACCGCGTTGCGCCGGCTTGACAGAGGGCCCACTCTGCCAGCGCCGCCGCGCCTTGCGGGAACGGCCCTGGTCCGGCGATGAATTCATCATAATCCCTGTGTCGAGGTACTACCATGGAGGGTCATGGCAGGAGCAGAACGTCGCATCCATGCAACTGGATCCCGGCCAATCCCCCGGATCGGGGTCCGGGGCAGGCCCTGGCCGGGATGACGGCTTCGGTCAGGACATGGCCGATATGAGGGCGTCTTCGCCTTACTGAAAAATGTGCCGGGGGCTTTTCCTTATATCCCCATAGGCAACGCCCCCTGATTTGGCTATATTTACGGTAACAGGCCAATCCAAACGGGGGCGTCATGAAGAAAATCCTGGAACTCCTGCAAAACAAGGGCGGTGACATCTGGTCCGTAACTCCGGACACATCCGTTCTCGATGCCATTAAAATGATGGCGGAAAAGGGCATCGGCGCGCTCATGGTGCTGGACGGCGGCAAGCCCGTCGGTATCATCTCGGAACGCGACTACGCCCGCAAGGTCATCCTCATGGGGCGTTCCTCGGAAAACACACCGGTCAGTGAGATCATGTCCTCGTCCCTGATTTTTGCCGACACGGAACAGAGCGTCGAGGACTGCATGGCGCTGATGACCGACCACCGTATCCGCCATCTGCCGGTTCTGGACAACAACGAACTGGTGGGCGTCATCTCCATCGGCGATCTGGTCAAGACCATCATTGACGAACAGCAGTTCATGATCAAACAACTGGAGACCTACATCGCCAGCTGAAATACCAGGTACAAGGTAAAAGGGACAAGGTGTAAGGAACAGTTCACCTTGTCCCTTGTCCCTTACCCCTTGAACCTTGAACCTTGAACCTTGTACCTTTTATATAAACTGTTCCTCATGCAACTACCGGATATCCTTGTCACCACCGACTGGCTGGAACAGCAGCTGCACGAACCGGATCTGCGCATCCTCGACTGCAGCGTCAGCATGGAAGTCACCGACGATGGCTATCAATTCGTCAGCGGCCGCCCGGAATACGACAAGGGGCATATCCCCGGCAGCGTCTTTATCGACGTGCTGGGTGAACTGGCCGATGCCGACAATCCCGTTCCCATGATGATGCCGCCGGTGGAACGGGTTGCCGAACTCATGGTGGATCGCGGTATCGGCGAAGGCACCCGCGCCGTACTCTATGATCGCGGCAACCATGCCTGGGCGGCCCGGGTCTGGTGGACGCTGCGGGTCTGCGGTTTCGATCATGCCGCCATCCTCGACGGCGGCTGGCAAAAATGGCAGAAGGAAGGCAGGCCGGTTTCCACTGAGCCGGGCAGGCACCCAAGAGGGACATTCAAGCCGGAACCGAGGCCGGAGCTGATAGCCGACAAGAATGAGGTGCGCGAGGCTATCGAAAACGACACCATTGCTCTGATCAACGCCCTGTCGCCGGAGGACTTTCGCGGTGAAGCCAATCGTTACGGCCGCCCCGGCCGCATACCCGGCAGCGAAAACATCTTCTGCCAGTCACTGGTGGACCCGGAAACCGGCGCCTACCTGCCCATGGAACAATTACGGGAAAAGTTCGCCGCCACTCACGCGCCGGACGCGAAACGTGCCATCACCTATTGCGGCGGCGGCATCGCCGCCAGTTCGGACGCCTTCGTCCTGACCCTGCTCGGCCATGACAACGTCGCCGTCTACGACGGGTCCCTGGCGGAATGGACGGCGGATGGCGATCTTCCCATGGAAACCGGTTGACCAGACCGTGTAATAACTATTCCGCTTGCCTGGGCTGCGTTTAAAAGCGGGGATCGGGGATCGTCGGGAATATTAAGCATTCTTATTAAGCAGGTTATAAGTATCCCGACATTCCTCTGTGGGACCGTCGGCCGCAGGGATGCGGCC
>JBBDSH010000075.1:0-23033 GCA_040905045.1 Gammaproteobacteria bacterium
GCCCTGAACCCAAAGCGCCACGGTCGCGGCCACGTAGAATTTTGAGATAGGTTCTGGATACGGTTCGGTTACGCATTCAACCAGTCCAGATATTGCCGCACGCCCTCTTCCAGGCCGCGGAATTCATGGCGGCAGCCGGCCTTACGCAAAGAGGTGATATCCGCCTCGGTAAAGCTCTGATAGACGTCCTCCATGTGAGACGGGAATTCAATGTAGCGGATTTCCCCGTGTCCGTGCCAGTTGATGGCGGCCGCGGCAACATCATTGAAACTGCGGCTGTGGCCGGTACCGACATTAAAAATGCCGGTTACCTGTTCTTCTTTCATCAGCCACAGGTTCACTTCCACAACATCGTCCACATGGACGAAGTCGCGCCGCTGTTCCCCGTCAGCGTAACCGCCGCTGCCCCTGAATAGATTGACCCGCCCTTCTTCAAGGAGCTGCCGGTTGAAGTGGTGCATGACACTGGCCATGCTTCCCTTGTGTCCTTCACGGGGGCCGTAGACATTGAAGTAACGCAGCCCCGCGGCACGAAACGGTGATTCCGCCTGCCGCACGCGCAGATAATGATCGAACAGGCTTTTTGAATAGCCATAGACATTGATGGGCAATTCGTGGCCGCCCTCCTCTTCAAAGACAGTTTGAACCCCGTACACGGCCGCGCTGGAAGCGTAGATAAACCGAATGTCATAGCGGCCGCAATATTCCAGCAACTGCTTTGAATAACGGTAATTATTATCCATCATGTAACGCCCGTCCCACTCGGTCGTCACGCTGCACGCGCCCTGATGAAACAGGGTATGGATATCCCTGAGTACGGGATCATCCTTTTCCAGCAAGTGAAGGAATTCTTCCTTGTCCATATAATCCCGGATCCGGGCATCAACTAGATTGGTGAATTTGCCTCCTTGGCTCAGGTCGTCCACAACAATAATGTCCTCATGGCCGCGCCGGATAAGGCCATGCACCAGATTGCTGCCGATAAATCCGGCCCCGCCGGTCACCACGATCATGAGTCCGCCTCCGGGGCCCGGGAATTCATCGTCTCCAGCAGGGAACTGGTGGAACACCCCGGCCTCAGGGGCAGGATCACAACCTCGCCGCCGCGGGCCCGTACGCGGGAGGCGCCCGCGATCCGATCCGGCTGATAGTCACCCCCCTTAACCAGATAATCCGGAGAGATGCGTTGAATCAATGCCTCCGGGGTATCCCCGGCAAACGGGATGATCCAGTCCACCGCCGACAGTCCGGCCAGCACGGCCATTCGTTCCGCGAGACGATTGACCGGCCGGCCTTCACCCTTGAGCCTGCGTACCGAATCATCGTCATTAACGGCGACGACAAGGCAGTCGCCCAAAGCCCGGGCCTGTTCCAGACAGTCAACATGGCCGGCATGGAGAATATCAAAACAGCCGTTGGTCATAACCAGACGGGCGCCCTTGCTGCGTACGCTTTCCATCACGGCATCCAGGCTTTCATCATCAAGGAATTTGGCTTGTCCGTCATGAGTATCGGCACTGACGGCATGATTCAGTTCAACGGCCGAGATCGAGGCCGTGCCCAGCTTTTCCACAACCAGACCGGCGGCGTAATTGGCATAGGCGACGGCATCCGGCAGTGTGCAGCCCGAGGCCAGCGCCGCCGCGATGGCGGCAACGACGGTATCCCCGGCTCCTGTTACATCAAACACTTCATGGGAGTGTGCGGCCAGATGCAGGGACTCCCCGGCGCCGCGCCGGACAAGAGACATACCCTGCTCGCCGCGGGTGACAAGCAATGCCTCTATATCCAGGTCATGACAAAGCCGGCGCGCCGCGGCCTCGATGTCACATTCAGGAATATGCCCGCCCGCTGCCGCCTCAAATTCCTTCCAATTAGGGGTCAAAAGACTGGCGCCGGCATAACGGCGGAAGTCCTCGCCCTTGGGATCAACAATCACGGGAATACCGTTCACGTGCGCCATGGCAATCAGTTTCCGCACATCTCCGAGAGAACCCTTGGCGTAATCGGACAACACCACCGTACGGCAGTCCGGCAACAGTTTCCGGAAAGGCTCCGTTATAACAGAGGCATCCACGCCGCCGGCATCAATTTCATAGTCAAGCCGCAACAGCTGCTGGTGTCTGCTGAGAACGCGGAGCTTGGTCGTCGTGGGGAAACCGTCCTGCCGGTAAAGGCATGTGTCAATATCGAGTGCGGTGAGCTGCCTGTTTAGAACTTCGGCACCATCATCATTGCCGGCGAGTCCAAGCAGAGAGACAGACACACCGAGAGAACGGATATTGACAGCCACATTGGCGGCCCCTCCCGGACGTTCCTCGGTATGATGCACACGTACTATCGGTACCGGCGCCTCCGGTGATACACGGTCCGTCACACCATGTACGTAACGGTCAAGAATCACGTCACCCGTGACCAGCACCCTGGCCGTGGCGGATGGTTGAAAATGCTTTAACATGGGATTATAAGACCCTGTGAAACAGTGGATTGCGGAATTTTATCACACGGAAACAATCAAAATTGAGTATGCTGCTTTTTCGATACTGCCTGTTTTCCTCCCTGCTGGCCATGGCGGCCGGAGGGGTCGTCGCAGGAGAGGATGCTTTACCGCCTCCGGATTTCAAGGTCGGATATTCGCTCTACATGAGCGGGATCAAGGTGGCAAAGGTCGAACGCCGGTTTTCACGTTCGAGCGACGGAACCTACCGGTACCTCTCCGAAGCCAGCGTTACCGGGCTGATCGCGCTCTTCAGGGACGATCGCATTGTTGAGGAAAGCCACGGCCGGATCAACGGCAGCACCATCATGCCGGATTACTACAAATATTCCCGTACCGGTTCAAAAAAAGCACGCGACGTGTCCGTTCACTTTAACTGGGACAGCAACCGGGTTACCAATCGGGTAAACGGCGATGCCTGGCATATGGACGTAGAGCCCGGCATCCTGGACAAACTGCTTTACCAGTACATCATCATGCGCGATCTGAAGAAGGACAAATCCACGCTGACATATACTGTCGCCGATGGCGGCAAGGCCAAGACCTATCACTTCGAATCACTGGGCCGGGAAGTTATAAATACGCCTCTTGGTGAAATGGAAACCATCAAGCTCGGCCGGTACAAATCCGGCAGTAAACGGGAATTGATTATCTGGTGCGCGCCGGATCTGCATTACCTGCCCGTCAAGGTAAGGGATATGGAGGAAGACAATAATTACGTTGCCGTGATTAATTCACTTGACGGACTTACGAGTCAGGAGTCAGGAGTCAGGAGTCAGGAGTGAGGAGTGAAGAGTGAGGGTATGAATCAAGACGCCAGGGTTTTAATTTGCCGACACCTAACTCCTTACACCTTACTCCTGACTCCTTACTCCTGACCCCTCACTCCTCACACTTCAACCCTCACCGTTCACGAGCCTCAGTAATTCTTCCGGCGGCCGATAACCCGGGATTTCCCGTCCGTCATCCATGTAGATGGCCGGAGTCCCGCGCACGCCGAGACTGCGGCCCAGGTTGAACTGGTCTTGAACCGGGTTCCGGCAACTGGCCGGCTGAATATGTTGACCCTGTTTGGCGGCAGTCAGGGCGGCTTTCGGATCCTCGGCGCACCAGACCGACACCATCTGTTTGTATGTGGACGAACCCGTGCCCTGGCGGGGAAACGCCAGATAGCGAACGGCGAGGCCGTTGCGATTCAGCCGGGGAACATCATTATGCAGTCTGCGGCAATAACCGCAGCTCACGTCGGTAAAGACATAGATAACATGCTCGGGATTCTCCGGGGCGAATTCAATATATTCCGAAACTGGAATATTGTTCAGGACATCAATACGCACGGAGGCTCTTTGAGCTTCAGTGAGATTCCTGCGTTGTGAAAGATCGAACAAATCACCTTGCAACAGATACTGCCCGTCCGCGGAAATATAGAAGACTTCCGTGCCACTCATCACTTCATACAAACCGGGGATTTTCGACTCCCTGATACTGGAAACATCCATATCGGGAAACAGTTCCTCCATGGCCGCGGACACCGCGGCCGGTGCATTTTGATCGGCAGCCTGCACATAAACAGCGGCAAAAAACAACGCCGGGATAATGAATAAATAATGCCGCATAGAATGTCCTCCGGGAACGAATATTTCCATAGAATCAAATCTGACAACTGCCCTGTACGGGCGTATCTTATCAGACACTGCGTCCGGATACAGGTTCCGGTAAGCGTATCCTGCTTTACCGCGGATTTTAAAGAACCGCGGAAGGCATGTAGGATCTGTATTTCCGTCAATTGGTATATTCGGTGATCCCATGAACAGTACCGCCCCGACCCCTTACGAGCAGAGCGTGACCCTGGCTTATGTACTGGAAGAACTGCAGAGAGACGGTATTGTCACGTCACAACAGGTCGCCCGCTTCAAAACCGGCCACAAGGAAGAGGATGCCGCCGGTCATCCACTTGTTACCATCGCCGACCAGGGCTGGCAGAGCGCCACCCGGCCTCCCTATCCACTGACCCTGGAACGCCTGACCCGCTGGCTGGCGGACAAATCCGGGCAGGAATACATGCGCATCGACCCCCTGAAAATCGATGTCGGCAAGGTGACCGGCATTGTTTCGCAGGCCTATGCCAACAAGCTCAAGATCCTGCCGGTCAATGTCACGGAAACCACCCTGACGATCGCCACCTGCGAACCCTTTATTACCCATTGGGAACAGGAACTGACCCGCATCACCCGGCATGAAATCAAGCGCGTTGTCGTCAATCCACGTGATATTGAACGCTATCTGGTGGAATTCTATGGTGTCAGCCGATCCATACGCGGTGCGGTTTCCGACAGCGAAGGACGCTCCCAGACGTCCCTGCATAACTTCGAGCAGCTCGTCGAAGTCGGTAAGGCGGGAGAACCGGACGCCAATGACCGCCACATCGTCAGCCTGGTCGACTGGCTGCTGCAGTTCGCGTTCGAACAGCGGGCCAGCGATATTCACCTGGAGCCGCGGCGTGAGAAAGGCAAGGTACGTTTTCGTATTGACGGTGTGCTGCATCAGGTTCACGAATTCCCGCCGGCACTGATGGGCGGCATTACCAGCCGATTAAAGTCCCTCGGCCGCATGGACGTCACCGACAAGCGCCGTCCCCAGGACGGCCGTGTCAAGACCCGGACTCCGGCCGGAAATGAAGTGGAGATGCGCCTCTCCACCATGCCGACCGCATTCGGCGAAAAACTGGTCTTGCGGATTTTCGACCCGGAAATGCTGGTGAAAAGCTTCCCGGAACTGGGATTCACCAGACAGGACCTGCAGCGCTGGCAAAAGATGATAGAGAATCCCCACGGTATCATTCTGGTGACCGGGCCCACCGGTTCCGGCAAGACCACCACACTCTATTCCGCCCTCAAACAGGTCGCCCGCCCGGAACTCAATATCTGCACCATCGAGGATCCGATCGAACTGATAGACACCAATTTCAACCAGATGCAGGTCCAGAACGCCATCGACCTGGACTTCGCCGCCGGTGTCCGCACCCTGCTGCGCCAGGATCCGGATATCATCATGGTCGGCGAGATTCGCGACCGGGAGACCGCGGAAGTCGCCATTCAGGCCGCCCTGACCGGTCACCTGGTATTATCGAGCCTGCATACCAATGACGCCCCCTCCAGTATTACCCGGCTTATTGACATCGGCGCCCAGCCCTTCCTCATCAGCGCCACCCTGCTGGGAGTGCTGGCACAGCGGCTGGTACGGATACTCTGTCCGCATTGCAAACAACCGGCGGAACTGGACAAGGCTGCCTGGCAACAACTGGTCAGTCCATTCAAAACCCGTATTCCAAAAACCGTGTACAGGCCGGTGGGATGCGATGAATGCCGGCACACCGGCTACTACGGACGCATGGGTATCTATGAATCACTGTTGATCAACGAGGAGATCCAGCATCTGATCAATACCTCCACTGATCTCAACAAGTTCCATGAAGCGGCCGCACGCCAGGGCACCTATAACCTGCGTATCAGCGGAGCCCAGAAAATCGCCGATGGCCTGACTACCATGGAAGAGGTCTACCGGGTAATACCGCCGGAGAAGAGTGAGGAGTGAGGGGTAAGGAGTGAGGCGTCAAGCCGCTGTCATAAACGATTCTCCTTACGCCTTGCTCCTCACCTCTTACGCGTCATCCGCGAGGATGATGCTCGGCATGCAGATCCTTAAGGCGCTGCCGGGCGATATGGGTATAGATCTGCGTGGTGGAAATATCGCTGTGTCCCAACAGCATCTGGACAACACGCAGATCGGCACCGTGATTGAGCAGATGGGTGGCGAATGCATGCCGCAGCACATGCGGCGACAGCGGCTTTTTGATCCCCGCCTTGAGAGCATGACGTTTGACCGTATGCCAGAACGTCTGCCGGGTCTGGGGCCGGCCCCGGCTGGAGGGGAATAATGTCGCATCGGGCAGACCCTTGTACAAATCCGCCCTCGCCTCGCGCAGATAACGGTCCAGCCAGTACAGGGCTTCTTCGCCCAACGGCACCAGGCGTTCCTTGTCGCCCTTACCGACGACACGAACCACGCCCTGGCGCAGGTTGACCTGGTCCAGCCGTAATCCGACCAGTTCCGTCACACGCAGTCCCGTTGCATACAACACCTCCAGCATGGTCCGATCCCGCATGCCCAGAGGTGCGGCTGTATCCGGCGCCGTCAGCAATGATTCCACTTCGTCTTCAGTCAGGGTCTTGGGCAGGGGGCGGCCGAGGCGCGGCGAATTGACAGCGGCGGTCGGATCCTCGCGCATGCGGCCTTCCCGGACCTGGTGCTGGAAAAACCGGCGCAGGCTGGACAACCGCCTGGCGGTGCTTCTTACGGAGGTGCGGGCCTGGGCAGCCAGATAGCGGTGCAGATCGCCGCTCTCGGTCTGCATCAGGGAAGTACCCTGCCTGCCCTGCCATTCGGCAAAGGCGGAAAGATCATTGCGGTAGGCCTTGAGTGTATTATCACTGAGGCCGCGTTCCATCCACAGGGCATCCAGAAAGGCGTCAATCTCGGAATTGGCCGGTGGTCGCTTCGATGTCTTGCGGGTCACGCTGCGCCTGTTGATGTCGAAAGGAACAGGGCCGGATTGTAACACGGCTCGGGCAGGCACTGCGCCGAACCAGGCTGCAAAGGAAATGCCGGGCCGGCCGGCCTTCAGCCGGCGCTGGGCTTGATCCTTTCCTTGATACGGGCCGCCTTGCCCTGACGTTCACGCATGTAATACAACTTGGCCTGGTTCACGTCACCGCGCCGCTTGACCTTGATCTCGGCGATACTCGGGCTGTGGCTCTGGAAAACCCGCTCCACACCTTCGCCGTAAGAAACCTTGCGCACCGTGAAAGAGGAATTCAACCCCCGGTTGCGCTTGGCAATCACGACGCCTTCGAAAGCCTGCAGGCGTTCGCGTTGCCCTTCGGTCACCCTGACCTGTACGACGACGGTGTCGCCGGGCGCAAACTCCGGGATATCGGCCGAAAGCTGTTCCGTTTCCAGTTGTTCGATGATATTACTCATGGCATAAGCTCCAAAAATTGTTCCAATCATTCGTATCTACCGCACCCGCCGCCGGCATTAATGTGTCTGTTTCTGCTGTCTGATGAACTCTTCCAGCAACCGCTTTTGTTCCGCATCCAGTTCCAGTGCATCCAGCAAATCCGGACGCCTCTGCCAGGTTCTGCCCAGTGCCTGCTGCAGGCGCCAGCAGCGTATGCGTTCATGATCCCCGCTCAAAAGCACCTCGGGGACGGACTGCCCATGGATGTTCTCCGGCCGCGTGTAATGCGGGTAATCCAGCAGGCCCCCGGCAAAGGAATCCGCCGCCGCCGAATCCTCATGCCCGAGTACTCCCGGCAGGGTTCTCGCCATGGCATCAATCAGGACCATGGCCGGCAGTTCGCCGCCGCTGAGGACGTAATCACCTATGGAGCACTCTTCATCCACACAGGTGTTGATAAAACGTTCATCCACACCTTCGTAACGGCCCGCCACCAGGATCAGTCCCTGCTCCGCTTCACGCGCCAGCCGTGTCACTGCCGCCTGGTTCAGAGGCCGTCCCTGGGGCGACAAATACACCACCCTGCCCGTGCCGCCCGGCAACTGTTTTTTCGCCGCTGCGACCGCCTCCAGCAACGGCTGCAGCATCATTACCATGCCCGGTCCGCCGCCGTAGGGCCGGTCATCCACCGTGCGATGGGTATCGGCGGTAAAATCCCTGGGATTCGCGGCATTGATGGATAATAATCCATTCTCAACCGCCCGTCCGGTCACCCCGTAATCCCGGACGGCCTCGAGCATTTCCGGGAACAGCGTCACCACCGCTATATTCAGCATTCTTATGTCCATTCCGGATCCCAGTCGACGATCATCCGGCCGGCATCCGCGTCCACTTCCCGGACATACTGCTCCATGAGCAAGGGCACCATATGACGTTGCTCTCCCTCAATGACGAGCACATCATTGGCGCCTGTCTCCAGTATCTCGACGACTCGCCCCAGACAGACACCCTGCCGATTGAATACCTCCAACCCTGTAAGGTCGCACCAGTAATATTCGCCGGGCGGCAATGGCGGCAACTGGCGGCGGCTGACCGCGATATCGCATCCCAGGAGCGCCTGCGCCTGCGTGCGGTCATCCGTATTCTCGAGACGCGCGATCAGGGCCTTGCCGTGGGCGCGCCCCTCTTCCAGGCGGTATGTCCGCCAACCGTCGGGGGTCGCTATCTGCCACGGCGAATAGCCGAGAATATTCTGCTTGGGCCGGGTGTAGGAGAACACCTTGACCCAGCCCATAACGCCGTAAAGTCCCGATATTCTGCCGACGACAACCCGTTTCTCTGCTCCACCTGCCACGTTATCAGCGGCTGCCGCCATAAACGCGGGGACGTCAGGCTGCGGCGGTCTCTTTACTGCTGTTCTTGATCAGTTTCAAGACCCGTTCCGAGGCCTTGGCACCCTGAGCGAGCCAGTAATCGATACGCTCCCGGTCCAGCTTCAGTTCCTGGGCCTGGCCGGTGGCCACGGGGTTGTAAAAGCCGACCCGCTCTATATAGCTGCCGTCGCGCCGGTTTCTCGAATCAGTCACTACAATGTGATAGAAGGCCCGCTTTTTAGCGCCGGCCCGTGCCAGTCGAATACTTACCATTTATAATCAAACCCTTGTGAAATTGATTTCCCGGGCGCCTTGCAGTGGATATACCGGCACCCCTCGAAAAAGGGAGCTATTGTACGGTATATGGTAGAAAAAGAAAGGGGGAACAATTACTTAACCCCGAAAAGGCGACCCGGCGGCGAGTCCGGGGATTGTGTCTCCAATCAAGCCGTTACGGACGGCTCGTGGCTCGTGGCTCGTGGCTCGTGGCTCGTGGCTCGTGGCTCGTGATGATAAAGTGTCGTCCCTTCGAGCCGACTTGCAATGACTGCTGTTTCATAACATTTCTAATCAAACCTTCACCCATGATCCAGAAGATATTACGGCGCAAGACCGAATTGCGGCAACAACTCAAGGCGCAGCGGGCACAAATGCCGCCCGCGGCGCGGGAACACGAGGACCAGGGCATTCTGGGCGCCCTGCTGGAACTGGCGCCAGTGCAGGCGGCGCGGCGGGTTTTCTGCTTCATCTCCCACGGCGATGAGACCGACACCCACGCCCTCATCGACGCACTGCTGGCGCAGGGAAAAGAGATTGTCGTGCCCAAAATCATGCCGCAGGGCATGATTGCGGTGCCGTTTTCCGACTGGTCCGAATTGCGGCCGGGCCAGCTGGGCATACTCACGCCGATCGCCACCACGCCGTCCAATGAAAGCATCGATGTCTGTATCACGCCGGGCCTGGGTTTTACTGAATCCGGTAAAAGACTGGGCTACGGACGCGGCTATTACGACCGCTGGTTCGCCGCCCATCCGGTGGTGGACCGTATCGGCATCGCCTACGATTGTCAGATCGTCGATGACCTCCCGACGGACGGACGGGATATTCCCGTCACCATGCTGGTGACCGGGAAACGCTGGATAAAGTGCCAGTCATAGCCGGCATCCGGACCTCATGCACGCTGTGAACGCCCCCGTGAACTGTGTACTCCGCAGCAAAAAATATCAAATACAAGCCACAGAGAGGAACACAGAGGGCACAGAGATATTGTCGTTAAATAACCAAATCTTTTTTATCTCTGTGCATCTCTGTGATCCTCTGTGGCAAAATATGTCAACTACCGGAACTCGAATCACGATTCCTGCCGCAGACGCCGATCACGCTCCGCAACGACCGTCTTGCGAGCCCAGTACCCGGCCAGGATGGAACCGGTAATATTATGCCAGATACTGAACACCGCCCCGGGCAATGACGCTGCCGGCGGGAAGTAGGCCTGTGCGAGAGCGACGCCCAGTCCCGAATTCTGCATACCCGTCTCGATGGCCAGAGTCCGCCGGACGCGGGGATCCCGCGTGAAAAACCCGGCCAGATACCAGCCGCCTGCCAGCCCCAAAAGGTTGTGCCAGAACACCGCCGTAATGACAGGCAGGGCCAGATACGGCAGTTGCGCCCGGTTCAGGGCGACGATAATGCCGATGATGAGGATAATCGCGACGACCGAAACCAGTGGGAAGACATGCTTGATGGCATGCAGATAACGACCGCAATAGGTGTTGATCGCCATGCCCGCCAGCACCGGTAGTACAATAATGCGGAATATATTCAGCATCATGTCGGCCACCGGTACCGGCACGGCCTGATTGATATAGAACCAGGTAATCACCGGTGTCATGACGACGGCCGTCAGTGTCGATACCGTGGTCAGGGTAATGGACAGGGCCACATCTCCCCTTGCCAGATAGCAGATGACATTGGAGGCGGTGCCGCCGGGGCAGGTACCGACCAGGACCATACCGATCATCAATTCCGCCGGCAGGCCCAGCATCATGCTGACCGACCAGGCTATGAACGGCATCAACAGATACTGCAGGGACACACCCAGCAGGATCAGTTTCGGGCGATTAAGTATTTCCAGAAAATTTTCCGCCCGCAGGGTCATGCCCATACCGAGCATGACGATGCCCAGAAGAGGCACGATGGCGCCACGGTATTCGGACAGTACGCCGGGATAATAGAGCGAAAACAAGGTGATGCCGATGGCACCGAGAGGAAAGAAGGCCGTTACGTACATGATGACCGGACGCTGTCCGGGCCCGCCTTGTCACCGGGATGGTCCTGCGCCGGGGAAATATCAATCGGATGATGATTGTTATCGGGGCAAATATTTTTCATAATCTTCCAGAGTTACAACCGGCAAGGAGAAAAACAATGAGCATGAAAGAGAATGCGAAGAATGTGGATACTTGGATCCGTGGCCTGTTTATCGTGATTTTCGGTGTTATTTTTTATTTCCTTTATATAATCATCGGCTTGATGGTGATATTTCAATTTTTTACCAAGGTGCTGACGGGCGGCCTGAACCAGAACCTGCTTGAGTTCAGCAGCGGCATGACCCGCTATGTACAGCAGATACTGCTGTATATCACTTTCCATTCCGAGAACCGGCCTTTCCCCTTCAGTCCCTGGCCGTCGAGTGAGAATGCCGGCGTCTTGCCCGAAGAAGAGTCCGGGCGGCAGGAATAAAAAAACTGCCGTTTCATAATCCCAGCGGATTATCCGGCTGAATTTCGTCGCGGAAGGGAATCCGCCGGTCTATGTGTGTGATCTGATAAACCTTGCCGATCCAGTTGTTGATCACGGCCTCGGCACTGTCATGCCAGGTGTTATCGAGCCTCGGCACCAGCAGATGCTCCGGGAATTCCGGCAGCGGCCGGTTTCCCTTTACGGCCGCTGCAATCCGATCCTGGTATTCATCCAGGATAGCACGGCTCTGTAACCCGAAATAATTTTCCGGAAACGGCGGATATTCATCCAGTTCGCCGTCGATGTACCGCCCGATCTCGCGCTTGTACTCCTTCAACAGGCTCACGGCGTCGTATTCCGGATGCCCCTGGGAGAGCACGATCCGGAAACCATCTTCACTGACCGCCTGGTGCACACCCGCTTCATCGCTTTCAACCAGGATCTTTAGCCCCGCGTTCTCGAACTGTTCTCTGTCAATCTGATTATAGCGGGAATGGGGCACATCGAAACGCGTATTCATACCCGATACCAGGGGGTGCGATTTATCCACCACCTTGTGTGTGTAAATACCCCAGCGTTTGCGTGGCAGGGCACGCCGTTTCTGACCATAGCGGAATTCCAGCACGGCGTGAGTGGCCAGACAGGAACAGAACGTTGAAGTCACATTCTCATAGGCCCATTCAACGATCTTTTTTAACGGCTCCCAGAACGGCTGGTTGGAGAGTTCCGGCCCGATCACATTGGCGCCGGTAATAATAAGCGCATCCAGGCCTTCCCGCCTTATACCCTCGAAACTCGAATAATACCGATCCACATGCGCCTGCCCTTCCCTGTTTCGCTTTATCTCGTCAACGGTAAAGGGATGCAGGTAGAACTGTGCGATCTGGTTGCTTTCGCCGACGAGACGGAAAAACTGCCTCTCCGTCGCTTCCAGGGCCGTATCGGGCATCATGTTCAACAGACCTATGTGCATTTCACGGATATCCTGGCGCAACGCATGAGCTTTCTGGATGACGGTTTCTCCTTCATCCACAAGCCTGCGAAAACTCGGCAAATCGGAATTGGCGACTAAAGGCATTGCAGTTTCTCTTGATATCTCTCGCTTACTTCTGCTTGTCCAGAATATTCTCGATGAGTTCCAGAAACCCGGCTTCGGTCCTGATCCGGGATATCTGCTCGGTTGTTACGGTATAACCGTACTCGCTTGCGATCTGTTCATAACGGGGCCGACGGGCTTCCAGAAGATAAGGAAACACCCAGCGGACAAAGTCGTCAGGCTCTATCAGTGCCACGTACTCCAGACCACGCTCCTCCATGTATCTGCCCAGCTGTTCATCGAGAAATCTTTCCGGATAATACAACGGTTTGGGGTCACGTTCCGCACGCTTTACCAGTTCCTCTTCATCCTTGCTGTCCGCCTTGAGGTACAGGATAAGCGTATGCTCCGACAGCAACTCCATGACCTTATCGTCTTCCAGTTCACACAGACTGCCGCCGGCATCATTGACGAAATGATCATAACCATAGATTTCCCTGCCCTTGTTGATAAATTCCGGTACTTCCTTCATGGCTTCTATTTCCGCCAGCCGGTGCAGTTCCTGTCGGCGCTTGAATTCCCGCAGGCCTATTCCCCCGATATCCGGATTACCCACTTTACCGAGAAAGCTGGACAGAGGAGTGAGATTATCAAAGGTGATGTTGTTGGCAACCTCAATCGAATCCGACCGCAATAGCTCGCGCAGAAACGGGATCTGCATGGCCTGTTGCTTGATGTTATCCAGAATCGCTTCATCCAGATGCCGGGTGCCGATACGGTAGTCACCGGAATAATGAAACCAGTGATGCCTGCGCAGGACGTGCGCAAGCCGGGTCTTGCCGACTCCCGACATCCCCAACAGGGTGATCGCCTTGCGATCCCATTGCTGAAATTCCAGACGTGTCAGTTTCATAATGTTGCAGCCGTTCAGAAAGTGCGAATCCTACCCCGAACCGCAATCCCCAGACAACTTTTGCACTCCATTCAGCCCTTTTTTAACTCATCTTCACGCGCCCTCGTACAGCATGCAGGTTAACCGTCGGGCGGGCGCGACCACTCAATACGAACGTGTAACCGGTCATGATGCATGATATCCACCGTAATCTTACGTCCACGCGGGAATACCAGTACATCCATGAAAGGATGGGAGCCGGCGTGGAAGACGAGCTTTCCTTCTTCGCGGGACACCACACGCAGGTGTATGGGTTCTTGATTGCCGCTGAAATCCGAGAGGAAATCAAGAGTCAGCCCTGCGGAGGTGCGGCAGAACGTCCAGGTGTGATTGCTGAAGCCGTTATCCGCTGTCCCGCTGATGCAGTCTTTGTCTTTACCGGTCCATTGAAAGCGTATGTCATAAGGTGCGGGGCCCACCGGTGTCTGTACTGCCCGTCCCCGCCATTCGCCAACAAGTACGGTGACTAAATCGGGCTCGTCCGCGGCAACGGTCCCGGACAAGGTGATCAACCAGAAGGCCGCGGCAAACACCTGAAGATGACATGCCATTCGTAACCGGTACCGACCTCTGTTCATCTCGAATCAAGGCTCATGAACCAGGAATAACTCAACGAAAAAAGGGGCTCAACGCCCCTTTTTTTATAGCCTGTGACTTATAAGACTTGTCACTGTTCATTTACGGCCTTCATACTCAGCCTGACACGGCCTTGACGGTCGATTTCCAGCACCTTGACCTTGACGTAATCGCCCTCGGACAGGTTGTCGGACACATTTTCGACGCGTTCGTCGGAAATCTGGGATATATGGACCAGACCGTCCTTGCCGGGAAGGATATTAACAAATGCGCCGAAGTCCATGATCTTGGCGACACGGCCTTCATAAATCTTGCCGACCTCAATATCGGCGGTCAGGTCCTCGATGCGCTGCCGGGCCAGGTCGCTGGCAGTTTTGTCACTGGAATAGATTTTGATATTACCATCGTCATCAATATCAATGGTCGTCCCCGTTTCCTCGGTAATGGCACGGATGGTCGCACCGCCCTTGCCGATCACGTCCCGTATCTTGTCAGGATGGATCTTGATGGTGGTGATCCGCGGCGCATGTTCCGACATTTCCCTACGCGGCTCACTCAATATCTCGTTCATCTTGCCGAGAATGTGCAGGCGTCCTTCGCGGGCCTGTTGCAACGCCACTTCCATGATTTCACGGGTAATTCCGTCTATTTTGATATCCATTTGCAGGGCATTGATGCCGTTTTCCGTCCCGGCGACCTTGAAGTCCATATCACCGAGATGATCTTCGTCGCCCATGATGTCGGACAGCACCACGAACTTGTCGCTTTCCTTGATCAACCCCATGGCAATGCCGGCTACCGGTGCCTTGATATTCACGCCGGCGTCCATCAGCGACAGGCTCGTGCCGCAGACCGTCGCCATGGAACTGGAACCGTTGGATTCGGTCACCTCGGAAACCACGCGCAATACATAGGGAAAGCTTTCCAGGTCCGGCATGACACCCATGATGCCGCGCTTGGCCAGTCTTCCGTGGCCGATTTCGCGGCGCTTGGGTGTACCGACACGACCGGTCTCGCCGACACAATAAGGCGGGAAATTGTAATGCAGCATGAAGGGTTCCTTTCGCTCGCCTTCAATGGCGTCGATGATCTGGGCATCCCGTTCCGTACCCAGCGTGGTCACCACCAGCGCCTGGGTTTCACCACGGGTAAACAACGCCGAACCGTGAGTACGCGGCAGTACGCCGACTTCGATACTGATATCACGGATGGTTTTTGCATCGCGTCCGTCAATACGCGGCTCCCCGGCGATCACGGCATCCCTGACGATATTACTTTCCAGCGCTTCCACCACATTGCCAATCTTGTCCTCGGCCCAGCGGTCTTCAAATTCCGACGTTATACCCTCAATGACTTCCTTGCGTATTTCGTCCAGGCGTTCCTTGCGGCTCAGCTTGTCGGTAATGGCGTAGGCTTCCCTGACCAGATCGCCGCAGCGTTTCTCAACCTCGGCAGCCAGTTCCGAATCCTTCTCGGGCGGCTGCCAGTCCCAGGGTTTGGTGCCGGCTTCCCTGACCATGTCCCTGATATTATCAATCACGATCTGCATCTGTTCATGCCCGTACATAACCGCGCCCAGCATGGCGTCTTCGGGCAATTGTTTAGCTTCGGATTCCACCATTAACACCGAGCTGTCGGTTCCGGCAACCACCAATTCCAGTTCCGAGGTTTCCAGTTCGGAGAAGGCCGGATTGAGGAGGTACTCACCATTGTGGTAACCGACGCGAGCCGCGCCGATCGGGCCGTTAAAAGGCACACCGGCCAGGCAGATGGCGGCGGAAGCGCCGATCATGGCCGGGATATCCGGATCCACATCCGGGTCCAGGGACAAAACCGTGGCGATGATCTGAACCTCGTTCATAAAGCCTTTCGGGAAAAGCGGCCGGATGGGCCGATCGATGAGGCGGCAGGTCAGGGTTTCCTTCTCGGAGGGACGGCCTTCGCGCTTGAAAAATCCGCCTGGAATCTTGCCGGCGGCATAGGTCTTTTCCTGGTAATCAACCGTCAGCGGGAAGAAGGGACGGCCGGGATCAGCCTCTCTTTTGGCCACGCAGGTGACCAGGACAACAGATTCCCCCAGGCTGGCCATAACCGCGCCGTTGGCCTGGCGGGCAACCCGCCCGGTCTCCAGAACGACGTTTTTGCCTCCATACTGGAATTCTTTGCGTACGACATTCATAGATGGTTCCCCGATATCAATTGGCTGGGTGTCAGAAGGAGTTATGAACCTGTCGGAACAGGCTTGGGGCTTGGAATCCGTTATTTACGCAGGCCAAGACGTCCGATCAGTTCACGGTAGCGGTTTATGTCCTTTTTCCTGAGGTAATCGAGCAATTTGCGGCGATGATTCACCATACGCAACAGGCCCTGGCGGGAATGGTGATCTTTCTTATGGATCTTGAAATGATCCGACAAATCAGTGATTTGCGCCGTTAATAATGCAACCTGCACTTCCGGCGAGCCGGTGTCCCCGGGGCCGACTTGATAGTTATTCATTATCTCAGCCTTTTGCTGCTGACTTAATGCCATATTCGCTATTGCTCCAATACCAGTCTTGAATAAACGGCGCGTATTGTACCTAGAGCACCACTATCGAACAAGAAAATTAGCTCAATTATCTTCATACTCCGCATCAGGCCGTGAGCAGACGGCGGGGGGCGACCCGGCCGTCATCCAGGATCTCGCCGACGCCGAGGAATTCGCCATTATCCGTGTACATCCTCAGCATTCCCTCGGTGGGAGCATTGGGGATCAGGATTGGCTGACCCTGTTTCAGGTAATAGGCCACGCTGTCCACCAATTCAACTCCGGGCATTTCACGCAGCACCGCGTCAACGGGCTTCAGGCAGGCATCCAGCGCCTCAAAACCGGTTTCCGCGCGAGACTCAAGCTCATCCAGGGTAACCATTTCCTCCTCTCTGAAGGGTCCTGAACCGGTACGTCTGAGTGTACTGACATGGGCACCACAGCCCAGCTCCCTGCCGACATCCTCCGCAAGGGTACGGATATACGTGCCCTTGGAACAGAGGACGTCTATGGTCAGATCAAGCCCGTCAAATTCAATCAAATCAAAACTGTAGATGGTAACGGGTCTCGGCTCCCTTGCCACCTCGATACCCTGGTAGGCGAGTTCGTACAACCGCTTGCCCTTATGTTTCAGGGCTGAATACATGGGGGGGATCTGTTCTATATCGCCCCGGAACCGCGACAGAACCTGCTCAACCCGCGCAATCGTCAGCTCGGGAACGGCTAATTCCCGCACTACCTCACCCTCGGCATCGCCGGTGGTTGTTTCCACGCCGAGACGGAAGACGGCCCTGTAGCGCTTGTCGGCGTCCAGCAGGAAGGAGGAAAATTTGGTTGCTTCGCCGAGGCAAAGCGGCAACAAACCCGTCGCACTCTTGTCCAGACTGCCCGTATGCCCCGCCTTGCGGGCCCTGAACAGGCGCTTGACGTGTTGCAATACCTCATTGGAAGTCATGCCGGACGGTTTATCCAGCAACAACACTCCGTGAACGTCACGACCGCCCCGTGCTTTACGCTTTCTACCCATGTTCAGCCTACGACAATCCTGATTACAACGTCCATTAATCCTTGTGTTCCTTGCTGACGGAATCGATCAAAGTACTCAGACGGTTGCCCCGTTCAACGGAATAATCAAACACAAAGTTGAGTTTTGGAACCGTCCTCATGGTCAGCTTTTTCGACAGCATATGGCGGTAATGACCGGACAACTCATTCATTTCCATGATCACCGCATCCCGATCCAGATCATCGGCAAGACTGGTGATATAAACCCTGGCGTTTTTCAGATCCGGACTCACGTCAACGGCGGAAACGGTAATAAACTTCAATGCCGTATCCGCCATGTCTCGTTGAATGGCCACGGCCAGTTCCTGCTGGATAAGATCGGCAACGCGCCGACTACGACCGTGTTCTTTGGGCATACCACCTCCGACGGAAATCAGACAGAGCGCGAAATTTCTATGCGCTCGAAGACTTCGATCTGATCACCGACCTTTACGTCATTGTAGTTTTTAACGCCGATACCGCATTCCGTTCCGGATTTGACTTCATTGACATCATCCTTGAAGCGGCGCAGGGATTCCAGTTCGCCCTCGTAAATGACGACATTGTCACGCAGTACACGGATGGGGTTGCTCTTGCGGACGACACCGGTGGTAACGATGCAACCGGCGATATCACCGAATTTAGGTGATCTGAAAATATCCCGCACTTCGGCAATACCGATGATCTGCTCACGCACTTCGGGCGACAACATACCGCTGATGGCGCTTTTAACATCATCGATAACATCGTAGATGATGCTGTAATAACGCAGGTCTACGCCTTCCTCGTCAACCAGCTTGCGGGCCGCCGCATCGGCACGCACATTGAAGCCGATCACCACACCCTTGGAAGCCAGGGCGAGATTGATATCGGATTCGGTAATACCGCCGACGCCGCTGTTGATGATATTGACCTTGACCTCGTCATTGGACAGATTCTGCAGCGACTCCGTCAAAGCCTCGACCGAACCCTGGACGTCCGCCTTGAGCAGAATATTCAGGGTAGCGCCTTGTTCCTCTCCCATCTGTGAGAGGACATTTTCCATCTTCGAAGCCTGCTGCCTGGCTAGTTTGACCTCGCGATACTTGCCCTGGCGGAACAGCGCGATTTCCCGCGCCTTCTTTTCATCGTCGACAACCACCATTTCGTCGCCGGCATTGGGCGTGCCCGACAGGCCCAGTACTTCCACCGGCACGGAGGGCCCGGCTTCGTCAACGTTTTTACCGGTTTCATCATGCATGGCACGCACACGACCGAATTCGTGGCCGCTCAGAATCACGTCACCCTTCTTCAGCAGGCCGCTCTGAACCAGTATCGTGGCCACCGGCCCGCGGCCCTTTTCCAGCCGTGATTCAACCACGGTGCCGGTGGCAGGCCCGCTGTCCGCCGCTTTCAGTTCCAGTATTTCGGCATTCAGCAAAATAGCCTCCAGCAGATGTTCGACGCCCTCACCCGTCAAGGCTGAAACGTTAACGAACATGGTGTCGCCACCCCAATCCTCCGGAATCACATCAAATTTGCTGAGTTCCTGTTTGACCCGGTCCGGATCGGCGTCGGGTTTGTCGATTTTGTTAATCGCAACAATGATCGGGACTCCGGCCGCCTTCGCGTGCTTGACAGCCTCTTCAGTCTGCGGCATGACGCCGTCATCGGCCGCCACGACAATAATAACAATATCCGTCACCTTGGCCCCGCGCGCACGCATGGCGGTGAAAGCCTCGTGGCCCGGTGTATCCAGGAAACTGACCCGGCCCCTGTCTGTGCCGACCATATAGGCGCCAATATGCTGGGTAATGCCGCCGGTCTCGCCCGCGGCAACCTTGGTCCTGCGAATATAGTCGAGGAGCGAGGTTTTACCGTGGTCCACATGGCCCATAATCGTGACCACCGGCGCCCGGGATACCTCTTCGCCTTCGGTCCGCGCAGAGCGGATGACCTCTTCCTCGAGGGCATTCTCCTTCAATATCTTCGGCTTATGACCCATCTCCTCGACCACGATGGCGGCCGTGTCCTGATCGATGGTCTGGTTAATGGTAACCATGCTGCCCATGTTCATCATGGCCTTGACCACTTCCGAACCCTTCACGGACATACGCTGGGCCAGATCGGCGACGGTGATACTTTCGGGGATTTCCACTTCCCGGATAATGGGCGCGGTGGGTTTTTCAAAGCCGTGCTGGGACGGCCGGCTGACGCCGGTACGTGCCGGTCGGGACGGTTTTTTGCGGCGCCGTCCGGATTTATCGGAAGCGACATGCAGTTCCTTGCGTCCTGATTTGCGGGATTTTTCCTCCCGATCTTGATCCTTGCGCGGTCTTTCCTCCGCAGCCCCGCCCTTGTCCGATTTCGGCTCGACACCGGCTTCCGGTTTGGTCTCCACCACCTGTTCGGATTCGACGATGGCTTCTCCGGCGGTTGACTCCCTCCCGGCCGTTTCCTCCTCGACAGCCGCCTTTGCCATTTCCTCGGGGCTGGCTTCAGCGGCACGCTCCTCTGCTTCCTTCGCTTCCCGGGCAGCCTGTTGTTCTTCGGCCGCCTGCCGCTCCGCTTCCTCGGCACTGCGTGCTTCCTGTTCCGCCCGTTCTCTCGCTTCCTTCTCTTCCTGCTCTTTTTGCCTGGCAGCCGTTGCCTCTTCTTCCAGCATGCTGCGCTTGGCGTAGGTACGGCGTTTACGAAATTCAACGCTGACGGTCTTCGAGCTCTTCTTGGCGCGCCCGGACGAGGCTACGGGGACCTTGATTTCACTGACGGAACGCCGCTTTAGGGTAATCTTTCTGGGCTCGGAGTCGTCGCCCTTGCCGTGCTTGCGGCGCAGATAACCCAACAATTCCGATTTCTCGTCATCATTAATCATGTCCTCGGCATTACGTTCGGACAGCCCGGCCTCCTGCAACTGCTCCAGCAATCGCTCAACCGGTATCCCGATGACATCGGCATACTGTTTTACGGTTACCTCAGGCATCCGCCACCCCCTCGTTACTCTGTTCTTCGGATTCGAACCAGGGCCGTCGGGCGGTCATGATTAATTCACCGGCACGTGATTCATCCATTCCTTCAATCTCGAGTAATTCATCCACAGATTGTTCGGCCAAATCTTCCATGGTAACGATCCCGCGTCCCGCCAGTTCGTAGGCCAGCGCCTCGGACATGCCCTCCATTTTCAACAGATCCTCAGCCGGCTCCACATCGGACAGCTTTTCCTCGCTGGCGATGGCCCGGGTCAGCATGATGTCGCGGGCGCGTTCACGTAATTCCTTGACCAGGGATTCATCGAATTCCTCAATGTCCGTCATTTCATTTTCGGGGACATAGGCAACTTCTTCAATACTGGAAAACCCTTCCTGCACCAGGATATTGGCCACTTCCTCGTCCACGTCCAGATGCTCCATGAACATTTTCCCCAGACTCTGGGCTTCCGCCTCACTCTTCTCATCGGCCTGTTCAACCGACATGACGTTCAATTCCCAGGTGGTCAGCTCACTGGCCAGTTTGACATTCTGGCCGCCACGGCCGATGGCCTGGGATAAATGATCTTCGGCAACTGCAACATCCATGCTGTGGTTGTCTTCGTCCACCATGATGGATACTACTTCGGCCGGCGCCATGGCATTGATAACGAACTGGGCCGGATTTTCATCCCAGAGAATGATATCCACGCGTTCGCCGCCCAGTTCATTGGATACGGCCTGGACACGTGAACCGCGCATGCCCACGCATGCACCGATGGGGTCGATGCGCGGGTCATTCGCCTTGACAGCGATTTTTGCGCGGGAACCGGGATCGCGGGCACCGTTGATAATCTCAATCAGGTCCTCATTGATCTCGGGCACCTCGATCTTGAACAGTTCGATAAGGAGCTCCGGCACCGTGCGGCTCAGAAACAGCTGCGGGCCGCGACTCTCGGAACGCACCTCGCGCAGATAGGCGCGCAGGCGATCGCCGGGACGGACGGCCTCGCGCGGAATCATATCCTCGCGCGGGATAAATGCCTCGGCATTGTTGCCCAGATCCAGGATGACGTTACCGCGTTCAACACGCTTGACGATACCACCGACCATTTCGCCGACGTGATCGCGATAGGCATCAACCACCTGATTACGTTCCGCTTCACGTACTTTCTGAACGATGACCTGCTTGGCGGTCTGGGCCGCGATGCGGCCGAACTCCACCGATTCCATGGGCTCTTCTATGTAACCGTCCACCTCGACATCCGGGTCCGACTTTCTGGCTTCGCTGAGGCGGATCTCCCGGCTGGGAAATTCCAGTGGATCCGTTTCGTCGTCCACTACCAGCCAGCGGCGAAAGGTTTCGTAGTCGCCGGTTTCACGATCAATGGCAACGCGCACCTCAATATCTTCGCGGTGACGCTTTTTTGTAGCGCTGGCCAGCGCGGCTTCAATCGCCTCGAAAATGATTCCCTTGCCGACACCCTTCTCGTTGGAAACGACATCGACAACCATCAGAATTTCTTTATTCATTAACTCTCTTTCACTCCGGCTGCAATCGCTTGGTTACAGTTCAGGGACCAATGAGGCCCGTTCAATCATATCGGCCGGGATATCATAGTTCGTACCCGACTCATCAATAACAATCGTTTCTCCCTGCAGTTCCGTCAGCCGCCCGGTTATCTTTCTGCGGCCATGAAGCTTCGAGCGCAGACGGACATGAATATCACAGCCCAGATAACGACGGCACTGTTCCAGGGTAAACAACGGTCGGTCCAGGCCGGGCGACGATACTTCCAGGCGGTACGAACCCTTTACAGGATCTTCCACATCCAGCACGCCCGTTACCTGTTCACTGACCCGTTCACAGTCATCCAGGCTGATACCGCCTTCACGGTCGATATAAATTCGCACCAGACTGTCCCGGCCCTGCGGCACGCTCTCGATACCGAGCATTTCATAGCCCAGTCCCGAAATGACCGGTTGCAACAGTTTCACCAGCGCCTGATTTTGTTTATACATATTCCGAAAACAAAAAGTGGGCTCAAGGCCCACTTTTTATAGTCGTTATTAAATTGAATAATTATAGCCGCTACTCACCTGATCTGCCAAATCTTTTCTGGCATAAATCCCGGCCATGCCCACAAAAAAGCCCCGTCTGGCGGGGCTTGACTAGGGTTCAGATGGTGGGAGTCAGGAGTTGGGGTTTGGCAACAGCCCCGGTCACCCATCCCCTAGTTCCTATCACCTATCTCCTAATTCCAAAGTTTGGTAGCGGGGGCAGGATTTGAACCTGCGACCTTCGGGTTATGAGCCCGACGA
>JBBDSH010000076.1:0-8136 GCA_040905045.1 Gammaproteobacteria bacterium
TCTTCACGCAGGACAGTGCCGGGATGGGTCGGCTTGCGGTTGGGGTTTCTCAGACGCTTAGACACCGTCCGCCTCCAGGGTCACATGCAGCCGTCTGCCGGTGGCTTTGGCGTATCGGCGTAGCATGTCCACGCTCGGGTTGATTTTGCCGCCCTCGATGCGGGCGATAGCCGACTGCGTGGTGCCCATCCGTTTGGCCAGTTCACCCTGGGTCAGACCGGCCCGGGAGCGGGCCTCGATCAGGGCGCGGATGAGGGCAAACTCGTCTTCCAGGGCGTCGTATTCCGCCCGGAAGGCCGGGTCCTTCATCCAGTCGCGTTTCAGTTCGGAAAGTTTGGTCATGGCTCCAGTTCCTTCAATCGTTGGCGTGCGATCCTCAATGCCTTGGCCGGCGTCTTGGCGGACTTCTTAACGAAGGCATGGAGGATCACCACCCGCCGGCCAGTTACCGTGATGTAAATCGCCCGGGCAATGCCTTCGCCGCCCTTGGCGCGGAGTTCCCACAACTTGCCCTCCAGGTGCTTGGCATGCGGCTCGCGCAGATGGGTAACTTCGTGATCCTCGATGATCTCCATCAGGCGTACCAGCCGGGCCCGGAGGCCCACGGGCAAGGTGCCCATTTCGGCATCCACTGCCTTGTTGAGGGTCTCAACCGTCCAGGGCATTTATAGCATATCCGCTATTATTGGGCAATAAGGACGCGAGCCAGTCGGCTGTCTCCCAGTACGGACCATTATCCGTGTTGGCCATCGCGCCACGAACTTTGTAGCGGCGGTTCACCGGCCTTTCCCTTTAACCGCCTTCATCGGGACCACCTTCTTGTCATCGGCCTTGAGCGAATCCAGATAATCCGCCCAGGCCTGCATCATTTTTCGGCGCTCTGCTAAATGCTCGGCCCGGTTGTAGGCGGCCCGGACCTTGTTCCTTTCCGCGTGGGCCAGTTGACGCTCGATAACCTCAGACCTCCACCCCATCTCATTCAACAGGGTCGAGGCCAATGCCCGGAAACCGTGCCCGGTCATTTCGTCCTTGGTGTAGCCTAACCGGCGTAGAGCAGCATTGATCGTGTTGTTGGACATCGGCCGGTTACGGGTGCGAACGCTGGGGAAAACGTATTTCCCGCGGCCGGTGAGAGGCTGTAGTTCCTCCAGGATGCTCACGGCCTGCCTGGAAAGAGGGACAACATGAGCATCCCGCATTTTTGTCCGTTCCGGCGGCAGGCGCCACACAGAATTCTCCAAATTGATTTCAGCCCATTCCGCAGCCCTGAGTTCGCCAGGGCGGACAAACACCAGCGGGGCAAATCTCAGTGCGCACTGGGTAGGAAAATAGCCGGTGTATTCATCGATGGCGCGGAGCAACTCGCCCACTTTCCCCGGTTCAGTGATGGCCGCACGCTGGCCGGCGATCACCGGTGCCAGGGCATCTCTCAGATCAGCGGCTGGATCCCGGTCCGCCCGACCGGTGGCAATGGCATACCGGAAGACCTGGCCACAGCGCTGGCGCAGCCGGTGGGCGGTCTCACGTTTGCCTTTCGCCTCAACCCGTCGAAGGACTGGTAGCAACTGCGGGGCATTAATTGAAGCAATAGGATACTTGCCGATATAGGGATACAGGAGGGTTTCCAGCATCCACTTTGCTTTGTTGTAGGTTGCCGGCGCCAGCTTGCCTTTCTGCATCCCGAGCCACTCGTTCCCGACGGCTTCAAAGGTATTGGCCTGGGTGCCCTTCTGTGCCTGCCGCTGCATACTTGGATCGATCCCGTCAGCCACCATTTGGCGGGCTTCGTCTCGCCGTTGTCTGGCCTTCTTCAGAGACACTTCTGGATAGACGCCAAGAGAGATCAACTTCTCTCGGCCATGGAAGCGGTATTTGAAACGCCACCAGCGGGAACCGTTGGGATTGATTATCAAATACATGCCCCTCTCATCGAATAACCGCTTGGGCTTCTCGCCGGGTTTCGTCATGCGGATGGCACGATCAGTCAAGGGCATGGCCTACCTCGCTAGTTGCAGCCAGGAACGTACGCAGTTCCCGGGTTTCATTGGGTGTCAGGGCAACGCGGCGATGCCGGTCCAGGCATATCGACAGACTGCCTTCGTGATCGATTTGAAAACGGGCCGGATCTTGGCGTGCCTGATCCTTCTCGGCCTTGCGCACTTCGCTGGGATCTACTCCGTCAGCCAGTATGCTGCGCAACTCGTCGCGTTTTCTCCGGGCCTGTTTGAGTGAGACATCAGGGTATACCCCCAGGGAAAGCATTTTTTCTTTGCCGTTGTATCGATACTTCCAGCGCCAATACCGCGAGCCATTAGGATTAACCAGAAGGAGAAGACCTTTTCCGTCGTAAAAGCGTTTCGGCTTAAGGTCAGATTTAGCATTACAAACCTTTGCTTCGGTTAATGGCATTTGGGTGTAACTCATTTTCCCGTAAGGGAGTTATAACTAATGTTATACCTATTTAAGGCCGGCTTTCATTGGACAATATCGGACAACTGAGGACAAGCATACAGGATTATATAGCTGTTTTGAAGGGATTTCGTGGACTGCTATGGACTTCACTGGACAGGGAATTGGTGCCGGAAGAGGGATTCGAACCCCCGACCCACGCATTACGAATGCGTTGCTCTACCGAACTGAGCTATTCCGGCCCTGTTGGATAATCATGCATAATTTTCCCGGCATCCGGCGTGTGCTCCGACAGTCAATGACCCGGAATACAACCTGACATCTTCCCGAGGGGCGGGATTTTATAAGATCCTGTAATCAAAAGTAAAATACCATTTCCTGACAATCTGTATAATCCGCGAAATCAGCCGCATAGCCGGATCGTTCGGTCCGACACTTAGGAAATATGTTATGCAGTTCACAAAAATAATTTTACACTTAACAACAAGTTACCGTTCGTCGGGTAATCAGGCCCGGTCAGCTTAAACCCGCTTTACTCTGCTAACCCAACCTACTATAGGTGTCACTATGAAAAAGCAACCCGGATTTACATTGATTGAATTGATGATTGTGGTCGCCATCATCGCGATTCTGGCGGGTATCGGTTACCCCATGTATCAGGATCAGATGCGCAAGGGCCGCCGTTCCGAGGCCCAGCAACTGATGCTGGATGCCTCCAACAGACAGGAACAGTACCTCCTGAATGCGCGCAGTTATACGGACTCCTTTACTGATTTGAACCTGAAATCCGACGCATTTACATGTTCAGGAACCACTTGCAGCAATCAGTTCTACGATATAACCATGACGGAAAGCAACGGTCCTCCACCGTCCTATACGATTACAGCCACTCCCAAGGGCAATCAGACCGAGGACGGCAGTATAACCCTTGACAGCACCGGCGCCAAAACGCTGGACGGCTCTTCCGGTTGGTAATGAGAGCAGACTACGAGAATAATCCGGCAATGATCACTGGTCATTCAACATCGTTCAAAAGCGGAAACCGGACTCCGGTCCGTAAATCTTCGCTTGCCGATACCGCAACCGTTGTCCGGCAGGGCGGCTTTACCATTGTCGAGCTGATGATCACCGTGTCCGTCATTGCCATTATTGCCAGTATTGCCTTTCCCTCTTTCGAGTACGCCATAGCGAACTCACGCGTCCGGACCGCCGCCACCGACATGCATATGAGCCTGCTGCTGGCGCGCAGCGAGGCGATCAAGCGAAACAACGATGTTGTCATTGAAAGAAGCGGCGGTAACTGGAAAGACGGCTGGGATGTGAAGTCGGGCAGTACGGTCATCAGGAACTGGGGCACACAGAATGATGTTTCCATAGACTGTTATAAGGATATGACGGCATCGACATCCTGCGACTCGACGGTAACATTCCAGCGGGCAGGCCGGGCATCTTCGCCTATCTACTATCGTGTCTTCGACAGTGAAAATACCAATATACCCGCACGCTGCGTCAGAGTCAGCCTCAGCGGAAGAGCCGGTGTTTCACTCGATAACGACAACGATGCAACCAACGGGTGCGGCTAATGTACAGACGACGCAATCCAGGCTACAGCGCCGGCTTCTCCATGACCGAGGTACTGATCACCCTGATCATCGTCATGGTGGGTCTGCTCGGCATCGCGGGCCTGCAGGCCAAGGCACAGGTGGCGGAACTGGAGTCCTACCAACGCGCGCAGGCATTGATTGTATTGTCGGATATCGTTGATCGCATGAACATCAATCGCGAAGCAACATCCTGCTTCGCGGTTACCACCGATACAACCAACGGCACGCCCTACATCGGCACGGACGGCGGCGCTCATCTGGGTACACCCACCTGCGCGGCCAGCACAACCAATTACAACAACCTTGCCATTGCAGCCATTAACGAGATCGACAACTTTCTGAAAGGCACCTCCGAGGCCCTGGCCGGGGGCGAGAGTGCCGGTGCCATGATAGGGGCGCGTGCCTGTATCAGTTACGACAGCACCACCGAACTGGCCGGCAAGCCGGACACCGGCCTTTACACCGTTATCGTCACCTGGCAGGGCATGTCGGATCTCATTGCGCCGTCCAACATGGACTGCGCGGTCGGTGAATACGGAAACGAAGCCATGCGCAGGGCCGTCTCAACCACCGTACGATTTGCCCAATTACAGTGAAGGTTTAACCGCATGAACTACATAGCCAAACGACTTGCGGACCCAAGACAGGCCGGGGTTTCCCTGATCGAACTGATGGTCGCCATCGCCATCGGCTCCGTGCTCATGCTCGGGCTGACCTATACCTTCAAGAATTCCGCCGATTCAAGCCGTGAGCTGGAACGCGTCGGCAAAATGATAGAAAACGGCCGCTATTCCATCAGTCTCCTGACGGATAATCTGCATCATGCCGGCTTCTACGGTTATTTTTATTCGACCGGCGATCCGCTGAGTACCCTGCCGGATCCCTGTGAGATCGGCAATCTGAGTGAGATACGGAACGCTTTTTCCATGCCGCTGCAGGGCTTCGCGGCCCCGGATTTCACCACCCGGGCCGATGTCACCGGTGACACCACCTGCGACAACAAGAATCTGATTATCAACAGCAATCTCTCGCCCGGTTCCGATATCCTGGTACTGCGGCGGGCCAGCACTGAAGTTTTCACCGGCAACCCGGTGCAAGACGACGTCTATGTCCAGGCCAACAGCCGGCAGGCCAATCTGCTACTCGGTAACAGCTTGGCGGATGTTCCGAATGACGCCGCCGACGGCAGCACCCAGAGCATGAAGATGTATCCCTTCAGTACCACCAATACGACACCGGCGGAGACCCGCAAGTACCATGTTCATGTCTACTTCGTGGCGCCGTGCAGCTTCGGCAGCGGCGCCAACGGTATCTGCACCAACGCGGATGATGCCGTGCCCACACTGAAGCGGCTGGAACTGAACTCGGACGGGACCAACACGCAGATGGAGATCGTGCCGCTGGTGGAGGGGGTGGAATACATGAAAGTCCGCTACGGCATCGACACCAGCCCGAATTCCGTCAACGCGGTTACCAATTTTACCGGCGACGGCAGCCCCGATTCCTACGTGGCCTCGCCGACGACGGCGCAGTGGCCCCTGGTCGTCGCCGTCCAAATCGACCTGCTGCTGCGCGCACCGGACTCGACCCCGGAATACACGGATACCAAACAATACACGGTGGCCGGTTCCACCCTCGGCCCGTTCAATGATTCCTTCAAGCGCCGCGTCTACTCGGCCATGGTCCGGCCCAAGAACCTGGCCGGCCGGCGGGAGATACCATGATGAGACCATTGCACCGACAACGCGGCGCCACCCTGTTCGTCGCCCTCATCTTCCTGCTGATCATGACGCTGTTCGCGGTCTCATCCGTGAACCTGAGTACGGTGAACTTCAAAATCGTCGGCAACATGCAGGCCATGAAGCACATGGAGGCTGCGGCCCAGGACGCCATCGAGCAGATGCTCAGCGATGCCAACAATTACTCTGCACCGGCGGACCAGACGATCACATCCACCGTCGCCGGCGTCGATTACACGGTCGATGTCTCCGCGCCGCAATGCATGGACAGCCAGACGGCGAGCGGCTACAGCGCCGTCATCGACAACATCATCCCCCAGGACAATACCTGGGAATTCATTGCCAATGTCACCGACCCCGTCACCAGCGCCACGGCCACCGTACATCAGGGCGTCGAGATCCGCATGCTGGCCGGCAACTGCCCCGATCCCTAAAGTTGAGGTATTCGCCATGAACCGCTTATTGAAAATTCGCCTGAACCGGAAGCTGAACAGTTTCCTGGGCACCGCCCTGCTCTGCGCGGCGGTCGGTATACCCCAATCTTACGCCGAATTCGATCCGGTCAACGACGACACAGACATCTTTCTGGCCAATCCCGCCGTCGAGTCCCAGCGGCCCAATATCCTTCTCTATCTGGACAACACCGCCAACTGGGGCCGCAATGTCGGCGGGCAGGCGATTTTCATCAACGAAAAGAAAGCCCTGGTCAGCACATTCCGGAACGTGGACGACAGTTTCAACGTGGGACTGTCCATGTTTGTGGACGACACCGCGCAACTGGACGCCTCCGGCTCCTACAACCGTTTCGCGGTAAGGCAAACGAATTCCGAAAACCGCAATGTCCTGGCCGATCTGGTAGAAAACCTGGACATTCAGGGCGACCGCTCCAACAACAATACCCTGGCCTCGGGTACGGTGGAGATCTACCGTTACTTCGCCGGCAAGGAACACCGGCAGAACCCCATTACCGACAAGGCCGATTACGCCAACAATACCTCGCACCCGGCCACCCAGGCGAACCTGGGTGATTACGCCCTGGATTCCCCGGCCCAGGGAACGGAGTTCAATTCCCCCATCGCCGACACCTGCCAGAGCAGTTTCCTCATCTACGTCAGTAACGGCCCGGCCCAGGAAAACAATTCCTCCCTGGAGGTCTCCGAAAACGAACTGGCCTCGCTGGGGTACGACACCAGCAGCACGATTTCCATCTCGCCCAGCGGTCAGCAGGGCAACTGGTTCGACGAGTGGGCGCGATTCATGGCCAACGCGGACGTGAATCCGGATCTCGACGGGGTCCAGAATGTTTACACCTACACCATCGAGGTGGATCCGCAAACCTCCGGCCAGGGGCCGGACATGACGGCCCTGCTGAAGAGCGCGGCCCGCCAGGGCAAGGGCAAGTATTTTGCCGTATCCAGCGCCAACGCCGGCCAGGCCATCGTCAATGCGCTGAACGAGATCTTCCAGGAAGTGCAGGCAGTCAACAGCGTCTTCGCCTCCACCACCCTGCCGGTCAGCGTCAACGTCCGCGGCACCAACCTGAACCAGGTCTATATCGGCGTGTTCCGGCCGGATGCCGCGCGCAGCCCGCGCTGGTTCGGTAATCTGAAAATGTACCGGCTCGGCTTCGACGAGGACACCGGCACCCTGTTCCTGGAAGACGCCGCCGGCTCGCGGGCGGAAAACCCCGAGACCGGCTTTATCACCTCCACGGCCACCAGCTTCTGGACCAAATCCTCCTCTTACTGGGATTTCCGCACCGCCGATGAGAACGGCGCCGGCGGCAGTTCCGATCTGCCCGATGGCGACCTGGTGGAGAAAGGCGGCGCCGCGCAGCAGCAGCGTATCGACTACGACACCGACCAGTCCGTCCGCGATCTGTACACCTGCACGGGTGCCTGCACGGACGGCTCGTCCCTGTCGGCGACGCCCTTCGATACCTCCAACGCCGACATCACCACGGCCACCCTGCAGCTGGACACCAGGGCCATTTCCACACTGACCGGATTCGAGAGCCAGGATGTGGCAACCCTGTCCGACACCAAGCCGGTGGAAGGCATCGCCATGGTGGATCGGGGTCATTTCCTGGACACCCTGGCCGTAACCTCCATCAGCCAGGATGTGAACAATCTCACCGCCAAAAAAACCAATTCCATTGACAACCTGGACGACGGCCGCCTGGATCAGGCCATCGATTCCCTCACACATCCCACCACAGGCCCGCCCGGCGGCCGGGAGATTGTCACCGCCGTCATCAATGCGGGGCACGGCCTCAGCACCGGCGACGTGGTCACCATCTCCGGGGCCAACGAACCCGGCTACAACGGCACCTTTGTCATTACCAAGCAGGACGACCTGACCTTCACCTACGATGCCGGTCCCGA
>JBBDSH010000076.1:8236-11333 GCA_040905045.1 Gammaproteobacteria bacterium
CCTTTGTCATTACCAAGCAGGACGACCTGACCTTCACCTACGATGCCGGTCCCGATGTGGCGGGCGAGAATTCTCCCGCCAGCGGCTCGCCCATCGCCACCACCACCAGCACCATCATTACCGCGACGGTGCCGGGACACGGATTCGCGGACGGCGGCTCGGTCACCATCTCCGGCGTCAGTCCCACTTCCTACAACGGCACCTACAGTCTCAACAAAATCGATGACGATACCTTCAGCTTCACGGTGTCCTCCTCCCTGCCGCCCATTGACGATTTCAGCGCCGCCACCGCCGCCGGTGCCACCAAAACCGCTACGGCCACACTGACCGGCCACGGTTATGCCGACGGCAGTTCGGTGGTGATCTCCGGGGCCAGCCCGGATGAATTCAACGGCACCAAGACCATCAGCGTCGTCGATGCGGATACGTTCACCTATCCCCTGGCCACGGCCCAGGGCGACGCCAGCGGCACCATCGTGGCCAGCCAGGGATCGTCCCTGGTTACGGCCACCACATCCTCTTCCCACAATCTCGTCGCCGGCCAGATCGTCACCATCGCCGGCGCCGAGGTGGAAGATTACAACGGCGTCTTCCCGGTTGAAAATGTTCCTGACCCCTCCACTTTTATCTATGATGCAGGCCAGGCGGTACCGTCAACCACTCTGGATGCCGACGCAGCCGTGTTCTACTGCGACACGGAACCCTGCACCCTGGCCCTGGCGGTGGTCAACAACCACGGCCTGGCTGAGCTCGGCTCCCCCAACGTTGTCATAGAAGGCGCAGCGGACGATCTCAATGACCCGTCCACCAGCTACAACGGCAACAGTATTACTATCGATCAGATCCCGACCAAGGATTCGTTTGCCTATGACAGCCAGGACGGCGAGAGCCCCGGCCCGGCATTCGGCGACATCACCATGCGCGTTTCCGCGCCCACGGCGTTCGCCAATGTCCCGGCGCACGGCTACGCCGACGGCGAGACCGTCACTATCCGCGGCGCCGACAAATCCGAATACAACGGCGAGTTCACCATCACGTTCCTGGACGACGACAACTTCGCCTATACCCATAACGGATCCGGCTTCAGCACCATCGGCGATGCCAGCGGCACCATCACCGCCAACGTCAAGACCACCACCGCCCGCGCCCGCGCCGTCGCCCACGGCTTCGTCAGCGGTAATGTGGTGGAGATCGCAGGGGCCTCTCCGGCGGATTTCAACGGCAACTTCACCGTTACCAAGGTGGATGACAATAACTTTGAATATGACCTGACCGAAAACGGCGGCACGGAGCAGGGCGACGCCAGCGGCACCATTGTCGCCAGCACCGGCACGGCCACCGCCACCGAGCGCGACAACCTGATTGCCTGGGTGCGCGGCACCGACAACTTCGAGGACGAGAACGTTGACGGCGACAGTACCGACGTGCGTTCCAGCATCCACGGCGATGTGCTGCATTCCCGGCCGGCGGTGATCAACTACAACCGCCACGACAACGACGACGATGTCTATGTCTACTACGGCTCCAACGACGGCATCTTCCGCGCCGTCAAGGGCGGTTTCTCCCAGAGTGCCGTCGGCGAACCGCTGGCGGGTCATGAGGCCTGGGGCTTCATCCCCGAGGAGTTCTTCCCCAAGCTGCAGCGCATGCGTAACAACGAACCCAAGATCACCAGCGCCAACAAAAAGCCGTATTTTGCCGACGGCGTGGTCACCACTCTGACCGAGGACAACAACGGCGACGGCAAACTGGATGTGACCACCGATGATGACGCCAACCCGGACCGGGTCTATCTCTACACCTCCATGCGCCGGGGCGGCCGCTTCATCTACGCCCTGGACGTGAGCGACCCCGCCGATCCCAAACTCCTGTGGCAAAAATCCTTCGCCGACAGCGGGTATGGCGAACTGGGTTTCACCTGGTCGGCGCCCAGCGTCACCACCCTTAACACCAACAGCGGCAAGCCGGTACTGGTATTCGGCGCCGGCTACGATCCGACGGTGGAGGACGTACCGCCCGATTCCATTACGGCAATGGACGATTCGCCCCATACCACCGTCACGGCCGGCGGCGCCGATTATGTCCGCGGAATGGGAAGGGGCATATTCGTCGTGGATGCCGAGACCGGCGACATTCTCTGGCAGGCGGGACCGTCGGGCAGCGATCCCGCCGCCGGTCATCACTTCGAAACCGTACCCGACATGGATTTCTCCATTCCGTCCGACGTCACCGTTATCTCCGATCGCAGCGGCTCCATCGACAACCGGGCCTACGTGGGCGATACCGGCGGCAACATCTGGCGGGTAGATATGGATGACAGTGATGTTGCCAACTGGCAGGTCACCAAACTGGCTTCCATTGCGGATCACTCCAACCTGCCGCAGGGCGCGCGCAAATTCCTGTTCCCGCCGGACGTGGTGTATTCCGAGGACGGCTATGACGCCGTTCTGATCGGTAGCGGTGACCGCGAGCATCCCTTCGACGAAACGGTGGTTAACCGGTTCTACATGTTCAAGGACTGCAGCATCGGCACGAGCGTCCAGGCCTGCTACAAGGACGGCACCTCCCTTCCGCCGCTGACCGAGGCCGATCTCTTCGATGCCACCGACAATTGCATCCAGAATGATTGTGATGGTACCACCCAAACAGAAGCCGCTAATGCGTTAACGGAAGCCGATGGCTGGTACATCACCCTGGGCGAAGGCGAAAAGACGGTGGGCACCGCCGTCACCTTGAACAATGTGGTCTTCTTCAACACCAACCAGCCCAGCACGGTGGTCTCATCGGACACCTGCACCAGCGACCTGGGTGTCGCCCGGCAGTATGAAGTGCAGTACGACGATGCCACGGCACTGCTGGATCAGAATATCGATGGCTCTCTGGACGCGTTGGACCGTTCCTCGGTCCATCCGGGCGGCGGTTACCTGCCTTCGCCGGTACCGGTGGTGGTGGAGATCGACGGCAAGATCCATGAAGGTGTGATATCGGGTGTCGCAGTCAAGCAGCCACCGGGATCACTGCTCAACGCCAGGCTGAGAAAGTTCTGGCACAGGGAGTTCGAGTGATTAAGCGTGCGGATACGAAAATCGGGGGGGGG
>JBBDSH010000076.1:11343-22848 GCA_040905045.1 Gammaproteobacteria bacterium
CCGGAAATGCCGGCCGATTTTTCTTTTTCTGCCATCAGGCTCAGGCATGACTATTCGCAATACTTCTGAATCATCTCCCTGGCCCTGGCCAGTTCCTTCTGCCGGGTCTCCTCGTCCACACGAATGCGGCTGCCGTCCTGTTGTTTGATGAGCGCATTGGGGACACTGTAACTATGCAATCGGTCCCTGGCACGCCGACAGTTTTCCTCCTTCCAGGCCTTCTCTTCCTCGGCCTGCTTTTTCTCACGTTGTTCCTCAAGCCTGGCCTTGCGCAGCGCCTCGGCCCGGGCCTTGTCCTTTTCCAGTTCCTGCAGCGCTTCCTCCGAAGCATCGCTGCGCGTCGCATCTATGGTCTCGGCCTGCCTGTCACCCGGCGGCGGGGACTGGCTGTAGTGGACCTGCCCGTCTTCATCGGTCCATTTATAAATTTCCGCATTCGCAAGCGGGATGACGCCGTTTGCGATCAGAAGCGCGGCTGCTGCGAGGCAAAATCGATTCTTATGCATATTGGATATTTCCAGCGGGCATTGCTATCAAAGTTAGTATATCCGGTAAAAAACCCGATGTAATGTTTTGAATAACAATACATTAGACTATAGTATTGTAAACAGTTCGAATTTGATGTGATGCCCTTCAAAATCAGAGACTTAATAAAACAGCGATGAATACCATGATGCTACGATACCTTGCTTTTTTGAGTACCTTGCTGCTCATCCCTGCGGCATCAACCGCCGCCGTGAACGTGGTGCAATGTGAAGATGAACAGGGAGAGATTACCTTCCAGAAAAGCTGCCCGCCGGGCACGACTGAAGTGGGCAAAAAACGGATCTCCACCGGAACTTCGTCGGACGGGAATGAAAACGACTCCGAAAACGCCGGCGGCCCGGAAATATCGGCACTGCTTTACACCACCAGTGAATGCGGCCCGCCCTGTGACCGGGTCAGGGAGTATCTGGCGGCGAGGAATGTCACGATCACGGAGAAAAACGCCACCGAAGACTGGGAGGTGCAGAACGAGATCAAGCAATTGATCGGTGATTTGAAAGTGCCGGTAACCAAAATCGGCAACAACACCATTACCGGTTATAACGAAGCCGCCTTGAGAACGGCACTCAATGCCGCCGGTTATACCGAACCGGAAAGCACCGAAACCGAAGATACTTCCGTCGAACCCTAATAATTGACTCTTCGGCAGAATTTGTGGGTGGGAAGAGCGATGGTTGATCTCGCCAAGCACGCCAAGAGCGCAAAGAAAACGGCAAGATCGCGTTTTCTGTCATGGCATACGATTCCCTTGGCGTGCTTAGCGTCTTGGCGAGATCAACCATCGCCCGGTTATCCAAAAACCCGTCAAAGAACCGGATTTAAGTGTGGGCCGGTTCGTGCCCCAGTTCCCGCGGCAGGGAAAAGACCACCTTCTCGCGAATGCCGGCCCGCTCTTCCACATGGGCATCGGTGTTCAGGGTCTTGATCTTCTTGATCACCTCTTCCACCAGGACTTCCGGGGCGGAGGCGCCGGCGGTGATGCCGATGTTCTTCTTGTCCGCCAGCCATTCCTCCTTGATTTCAGAGGCGTTGTCGATGAGATAGGCGGGAACGCCTTTTTTCTGGGACATTTCCATCAGGCGGGTGGAGTTGGAACTGTTGGGTGAACCGACAACAAGTATCAGATCACACTCGGTGGTCAGTTTCTTGACGGCGTCCTGGCGATTCTGTGTCGCGTAGCAGATATCCTCTTTCTTCGGCCCGTCGATCTTCGGGAACCGTTCCCGCAACGCATCGATCACTTCGGCCGTGTCATCCATGGAAAGCGTGGTTTGAGTCACAAACGCCAGGAATTCCGGATTTTTCACTTCCAGTTTCCAGACATCCTCCACGGACTCCACCAGGTACATGCCGCCCTCGCCGTTTTTTGGGCGGTACTGACCAATGGTGCCTTCCACTTCCGGGTGACCGGCATGGCCGATGAGAATGCATTCGCGGCCCTCGTCCTGGTAACGCCCCACTTCCATATGCACCTTGGTTACCAGCGGGCAGATGGCGTCGAACACCCGCAGGCCGCGCTTGGCCGCCTCTTCACGGACCGCCTTGGCGACGCCGTGGGCGCTGAAGATGACGGTGGCATCGTCCGGCACCTCGTCCAGTTCTTCCACGAACACGGCGCCCTTGTCGCGCAAGGTGTCGACGACGTACTTGTTATGGACGACTTCATGACGGACATAAACCGGGGCGCCGAACAGATCCAGAGCCCGTTCGACGATTTCGATTGCCCTGTCGACGCCCGCGCAGAAACCGCGGGGATTGGCCAGTTTGATTTGCATGTACGAACTTTCCTTTAAAAAATAATTTGTTACGAAAACGGGATGCTGTTGCCGAAACTACGTATCTCGCCGCCGACTGTCAACTCCCGTCCCTGCCGCCCTTCCTGCCGGTGTGGACGCCTACATGGGCGTGATCCAGCCAGATGGCGTCAATCACCAGCAGCACGGCGCCGACGGTAATGGCCGAATCGGCCACATTGAACGCCGGCCAGTGCCATTGCTGATAATAGACATCTATAAAATCAATCACATAACCGTGAATCACGCGATCCGTGAAGTTGCCGGCCGCGCCGCCCAGCACCAGCGCCAGGGCCGCGGCCAGCCAGTCCTGGTTCGGTTCCAGCCGCGACATCCAGACAAGGATAATCGCCGCCACCACCGGGGTCAGAATGATAAAAAACCAGCGTTGCCAGCCGCCGGCATCCTGGAGAAAGCTGAAAGCCGCGCCGGTATTGTACACCAGGGTCAGGTTGAGTCCTTCGAACAGTGTCAGGGATTCATGCAATTGAAACGACTGGGTGACCAGATACTTGGTCATTTGATCCAGTATCAGGATCAGCAGCGTCAGCCACAACCACTTGAATGCGAAAAACCGCTTCATAGCCACCGGTGAAATTCCCGCTGTTCAGGCATAGCGTCGCTGCTCACCGTTGCCGCTGATGTTTTCAATGCAACGGCCGCAAATGTCATCGAAAACCTCGTCGCGGCCCACGTCCTCGCGGTGGTGCCAGCAACGCACGCATTTTTCATATTCCGACGGCACGACCCGGATCCAGAGCCCGTCCAGTTCGCTTTTTACCGCATCATCGGGCCGCTCCGAATCCGGCCGCACGCTGGCACGGGATGTAATAAATACGAATCGCAGTTCGTCATTGATCCTCTCCAATGATTCCTTATACGCGCCGTTGCAATACACCACCACTTCGGCATCCAGGGACGCGCCAATGGCGCCGCTGTTACGCAGGCGTTCCAGTTCCCGGCTCACGGCATCCCTGACCTCGATGATCCTCTGCCAGGATTCCGCCTCGGTATAAGTCAGGGCCGGAAAGCCGTCGTACCATTCCTCCAGAAACACTGAATCGCTTCTTTCTCCCGGCAGATGCCGCCAGATTTCGTCCGCGGTGAAACTGAGGACAGGCGCCAGCCAGCGCACAAAGGCCTCGGCGACGTGATACATGACCGTCTGCGCGGAACGCCGGGCGATGCTGTCCTGGCGCGTGGTGTACATCCGGTCCTTGATGATATCCAGATAGAAACCGCCCAGAATGACGACGCAGAATTGGTGCAGCTTCTGATAGATCTGATGAAACTGGTAACGCTCATAGGCATCCCGGATCTCTGCCTGCAACTGCATGGTCCGGATCAACACCCACTTATCCAGATCCAGCAACTGATCGTCCGGGATGCAATGCATATCCGGATCGAAATCATTCAGGTTGGCGAGCAGATACCGGGCAGTGTTGCGAATACGCCGGTAGGCATCCGCCGTGCGCTTGAGGATTTCATCGGAAACGCTCATCTCGGCGCGGTAATCCGTCGCCGCCACCCACAGGCGCAAGATATCGGCGCCCAGGGTTTTCATGACCTTCTGCGGCGCCACCACGTTGCCGCGCGACTTGGACATCTTCATGCCTTTGGCATCGACGGTGAAGCCATGGGTCAAAACACTTTTATAAGGCGCCGTCCCGCGCATGCCCACGGAAGTCAATAACGAGGATTGAAACCAGCCCCGGTGCTGATCGGAACCTTCCAGGTACAGATCCGCCGGGCATTGCAGCCGCTCGTCCCGGTCCAGTACCGAAAAATGGGTGACGCCGGAATCGAACCAGACATCCAGGGTGTCGGTCACCTTTTCGTATTCATGCGCATCCTCACCCAGCAGTTCGACCGGATCCAGATCGAACCAGGCGTCGATGCCGCCCCGCTCGATAGACTCCGCCGCCGCGACGATCAGGGTATCCGTCTGCGGATGCAGTTCGCCGCTGTCCTTATGGACAAACACGGCGATAGGCACGCCCCAGGTACGCTGCCGGGAGATGCACCAGTCGGCCCGATCGGCCACCATGCCGCGAATACGCTCGCGGCCCCAGTCGGGGGTCCACTCGACTTTTTCGATTTCCTCCAGGGCCGCCTCGCGCAGCCCCCTGTTGTCCATGCTAAAAAACCACTGCGGCGTGGCACGGAAGATGATCGGGCTCTTGTGGCGCCAGCAATGGGGATAACTGTGGCTGGTGTCCCTGGCCTGCAGCAGGTTGTGTTTCTCCCGCAGGACTTCGATAACATGATCATTGGCGGCGAAGACGTTTTCGCCGGCAAACAGCTCGGTATCGTCGAGAAAACGGCCGTTGCCGCCGACCGGATTGTCCACTTCCAGTTGGTAGCGGCTGCCAACCACGTAGTCGTCCAGGCCGTGGCCGGGTGCCGTATGCACAGCGCCGGTGCCCGCCTCCAGGGTCACGTGCCGGCCCAGAATGACCGGCACTTTTCGATCATAAAAGGGATGCTGCAATTCCAGTCCTTCCAGGACGCGGCCCTTGAACGTCGTCAGGATCCGGTGCGATTCCGCCCCGTAGCGCTGCAGGCAGTCTTCCACCAGATCCGCCGCCAGGATCAGCCGGCGGCTGCCGCCCTCCAGTTCCGCTTCCACCAGGGCATAATCCAGGTCCGGGTGCACCGTTACCGCGCGGTTGGCCGGTAAGGTCCACGGCGTGGTGGTCCAGATCACCACGGCGGCATCGGTATCATCGTCCAGGAACTCTTTTATCGCCGCATGGCTCTGCCCGTCCACGAGACGGAAAGCCGCATCAATGGAAGGCGAGGTCTTGTCCTGGTATTCCACCTCCGCCTCGGCCAGGGCCGAGCCGCAATCGATACACCAGTAGACCGGCTTGAATCCCCGCAGCAGATGCCCGGCCCGGATCATCCGGCCCAGGGCGCGGACAATATCCGCCTCGGTATGGTAATCCATGGTCAGATAGGGTCTGTACCAGTCGCCCAATACGCCCAGACGTATGAAATCCGCCCGCTGTTTTTCCACCTGCTTGCCGGCGAACTCGCGGCAGGCATCGCGAAAACCGCGCGCGTCCACCTTCTGCCCCGGCTTGCCCACCTTTTTCTCCACCTGCAGTTCAATGGGCAGACCGTGGCAGTCCCAGCCCGGCACGTAGGGCGCGTCAAAGCCGTCCAGGCCGCGAAACTTGACAATAATGTCCTTGAGGATCTTGTTGACCGCGTGGCCGATGTGAATATCGCCGTTGGCGTAGGGCGGGCCGTCATGGAGTATGTACAGAGGCTTGCCGCTTTTGGCCTGCCTAATTTGTTCATACAACCCCGCCTCTTCCCAGCGTTTCAGCATTTCGGGTTCGCGCTGCGACAGATTCCCCTTCATGGGAAAATCCGTTTTGGGAAGATTCAATGTTTCTTTATAACTGCTCATGCCTGATTCACATTTATCGCTTTATTGTTATTGTCAAAGTATTCCTTCGCCATCGTTACATCCTGCCGCATCCGCTCCAGTAATGCATCGACGGAATCGAAATGCTGTTCCGGGCGTATGTATTTTAAAAATTCCACCCGGATGCGCCGGCCGTAAATGGTGTCGTTGAAATCCAGAAGATAGACTTCCAGCAGTTCCGTCTCACCGTTGAAGACGGGCCGCGTGCCGATACTGGCGACACCGTCATACACCCTGTCATGCAATCCGTGAACGCGCACCGCGTAAATACCGGACAGGGGCGAGGTCTTGCGTTTGAGGGCGATGTTGGCGGTGGGAAAGCCCAGTCCCATACCGCGTTTGTCACCGTGCATGACCCTGCCGCTGATGTAATAGGCCCGGCCCAGCAGTGAGGCGGCCTCGTCAAACTCCCCCTCCGCCAGGAATGTGCGGATGCGGCTGCTGCTGACACGAGCGCCGCCGTGATACAGGGTTTCCGTCGGGATTACACTGAAACCGCATTCCCCGCCGAGGCGCGCCAGCAGATTAAAATCTCCCGCGCGACCCTTGCCGAAACGGAGATCGTCGCCGACGACGATACGCCGAATACCCAGACCGTCGACAAGCAATTCCTTCACAAACGTCTCCGCCGGTATCGACGCCAGCGACTGTTGAAAGCGCAGGCAGAATACCCGATCCACACCGGCCGCGCACAACAACTCGAGCTTTTCCCGAAACGGTGTCAGACGTGCCGGCGCCGATTGCGGCGCAAAGAATTCCAGCGGTTGCGGTTCAAAGGTGATCACAACGGCGGGCAAACCCGCTTCATCGGCATGCCGTCGCAATTGCCGGATGATGGCCTGGTGACCCAGATGGACACCGTCAAAATTGCCGATGGTGGCAACACAGGGACGGTGACTCGTTCTCAGGTTATGCAGATCGCGGATTAATTCCATTATCGGACAACAATCAATTCATTATAACGTTCATGAAGGCGCAGTCATATCGTGCAGGCGCAAACCCAGCAGCAGCAACACGGCAAAGTAACTGATGCCGCCGAGAATCACCCACAGACCCAGCTGCCACGCCCGCTGGAATACATCCCATTCCGACCAGGCACCAATGTCCGGTACCAGCGCCAATAGCAACAGGGCCATGGCGGCAATGGCGGCCGCGATCCTGAACAGATGGCGGGCGGCGCCTCCGGCGGGTTGATATACCTCGTTCCTGCGCAGATACAGGTACAGAAGACCGCAATTGATATAGGCGGACAGGGATGTAGCCAGCGCCAGGCCCGTGTGAGCCAGGGGAATCACCAGCAACAGATTGAGAACGATATTACTGAACATGGCAATAACCGCAACCTTGACCGGCGTGCGCGTGTCCTGGCGCGAAAAAAAGGCGGACGACAATACCTTGATAAGAATAAAGCCGGGCAGACCCACGGCGTAGGCCATGAGACTGTGGCTGGCCATGGTTACGTCGAATTCGGTAAACGCCCGATACTGGAACAGGGTGGTCAGCATGGGCGCGGACAACAGGATCAGTCCCGCGGCCGCCGGGATGGCAATGAGCAGCACCATGCGCAGGGCCCAGGCCAGGGTACGGGAATAACTCTCCGTCGAGGCATTGGCGTGATCGGCGGACAGGTTGGGCAGGATCACCGTGGCCAGGGCCACGCCGAAGACGCCCAGGGGAAACTCCACCAGCCGATCCGAGTAATACAGCCAGGAAATACTGCCGTCCCGCAGGAACGAGGCGATCAGGGTATCCACCAGCAGGTTGATCTGGGTGATGGAGACGGCGAACAGTGTCGGCAGCATCAGTGTCATAATGCGGTTGACCCCCTCCCGGTCCCGGTGAAAACGGGGAATCGGCAGCAGACGCAGGCGCAGGAGAAAGGGGATCTGGAACAGAAGCTGAACGATACCGGCGATGAACACCCCCACGGCCAGCGCCATAATGGGCTCCTCCAGGCGCGGCGCCAGCCACAGGGCACAGCCAATGAGGGAAAGATTCAGCAGCACCGGCGTGAAGGCCGGCACGGCGAAGCGCCGGTACGTATTCAGTATGCCGCCCGCCAGGGCGGTGAGGGAAATGAAAAGTATATAAGGAAAGGTGATGCGCAGCATGTCGGCGGCCAGTTGCTGCTTGTCGGGTTCATTGAGAAAACCGGGCGCAAAAACCAGGATGAATACCGGCGCCGCCAGTACGCCGACAACCGTCACACCCAGCAGAACCAGTCCCAGCGTGGCCGTGGTCTGGTCCAGCAGCGCCCGCACTTCGTCATGGCCGCGTTGTTCGCGGTATTCCGACAGCACCGGAACGAAGGCCTGGGAAAAGCCGCCCTCGGCGAACAGCCGGCGCAGGAAATTGGGGATACGAAAGGCGACGATAAAGGCGTCCAGCTCCCGGCCGGCGCCGAACAGGGCGGCGAAGACCACGTCGCGGACGAGTCCGAAAACCCGCGAAATGAAGGTCATGCTGCTGATAACCAGGGTGGATTTGAATAAACGGCCTTTCGACATGCTCGGTCCGGACGGTTGAATGCTTGAAAAAGTGACTCTATGTCGTTGTTTGGACGGGAGAACCTGCCCCGGCCCGCGAGAATACCACATTCGCGCCCGAGGATTGACAAATTGCGTTCAAATCCGCATAGTTACGCGCCTTCCGAACACGATTAACCAGGAGTAACAGTTTGGCCAACATCGCATCAGCCAAGAAACGGTCCCGGCAGAACCTGAAACGCCGGCTGCACAACACCAGTCAGCGCTCCATGCTGCGCACGCAGCTGAAGCGCGTCATGACGGCAATCGAGAAAAAGGACAAGGAAACCGCCCGGCAGGCCTTTGATCAGGCGGCCCCGGTCATCGATAAAATGGCCAACAAGGGTATCATCCACAAGAACAAGGCGGCCCGGCATAAGAGTCATCTGAACGACCGTATCAGAGCCCTCTGAGACGTGGCTCGTGGCTCGGGGCTCGGGGCTCGGGGCTCGGGGCTCGGGGCTCGGGGCTCGGGGCTCGTTAATCAGCCTGACTCTTGAAACAACTCCCTGCCTTCTGTCAACTTCCGGCTATTTATTTCAACTGACGCGGGATCCGTAGGGTGGGTAGAGCGCGCAGCGCGAAACCCACCGACAAGAAATGGTGGGTTTCGTTCGACAACACTCAACCCACCCTACGGCTGCTCGGGGCTCGGGACTCGAATAAAGTGTGACATGCCTTTACTTGTTGTCACCCTTCAATGATGTAACAAATCTTCCTTCACGAGGCCCGATCCCCGAGGCCCGATCCCCGCATCACAACACAATCAAATTATCCCTGTGAATCAATTCAGGTTCATCCACATAACCCAGTATTGATTCAATGCGATCACTGGGCTGGCCGATGATCCGGCGGCTCTCGTCGCTGTTGTAATTCACCAGGCCGCGGGCGATTTCCCGGCCGTCGGGATCCAGGCAACGGACAATACCGCCGCGCCGGAACTCCCCTTCCACTTTTGCCACTCCCACCGCCAGCAGGCTCCGGCCCTGCTCTTTCAGCACCCTGACGGCCCCCTCATCCAGCTGCAGGGCGCCGTTAACGCGTGACTGGCCCGCCAGCCATTGCTTGCGCGCGCGCAGCGGCCCCATTTCCGGAAACAGAACCGTCCCCGTCTCCGCGCCATCGGCAATCCGCAGGAGTACGTCTTCTTCCCGTCCGGACGCGATCACCGTGGTGGTGCCCGATTTCGCCGCCGTCGCCGCCGCACGTAATTTGGTCAGCATGCCGCCGCGGCCCAGTTCGCCGCCGCGGCCGGCGTAACGTTCCAGTTCCGGATCCCCCGCGCGCCCTTCCCGGATTATGGCCGCCCCGGCATCCCGGCGCGGATCCTTGTCAAACAGTCCGGCCTGATCCGTCAGAATAACCATGGCATCCGCTTCGATAAGATTGCTCACCAGCCCGGCCAGCGTGTCGTTGTCGCCGAGCCGGATCTCCTCCGTGGCCACCGTGTCGTTTTCATTAATCACGGGCACCACACCCAGCTTTACCAGGGTACGCAGGGTCGAGCGCGCATTCAGGTAACGGCTGCGCTCGGCGATATCATCGTGGGACAACAGGATTTGTGCCGTGTGCACGCCGTATTCCTGGAAACAGGATTCCCAGGCCTGGATCAAACCCATCTGGCCCACCGCGGCGGCGGCCTGCAGGTCGTGCAGGGCATGCGGCCGCCTTTTCATGCCCAGCCTGGCGATCCCTTCGGCGATGGAGCCCGATGAAACCAGCACCACCTCACAACCGCGCTTGCGCAGGGTAATGATCTGGCTTACCCAGGAGGCGACGATGTCCCGGTTCAGGCCGACGCCGTCGTTGGTCAGCAGGGAACTGCCCAGCTTGATAACCCAGCGGCGCGTCCGGCGCAGATCATCTCTCGACTGTGTCATGTCGGTCTTGTTCATGTTCGCTTTCATTTCGTTCCGCCAGCCGGCGCTCCACCGCGTTCATCAGTTCCCGGCAGCCGCGGCCGCTGATTGCGGAAATGCAGTAAAGGGGATGGTCGGTCCCCAGCCGTTCACGCAGGATGGAAACCCGATGTTGTAATACCTCTTCATCGATGAGATCGATCTTGTTCAATACCAGCCAGCGTTCCTTTCGCGCCAGATCCACATCGTATTTCTCCAGTTCCTTCTCGATAAGCTCGATGCGCTGAAGCAATGCATCTTCGTCTTCATCCAGGGCGGCCGCGTCGACAACGTGCAGCAGCAGACGCGTCCGGGCCAGATGCTTGAGAAAGCGGATGCCCAGACCGGCGCCTTCCGCGGCGCCCTCCACCAGGCCGGGGATATCGGCAATGACAAAACTGCGGCCCAGCCCGGGACTGACCACGCCCAGGTGCGGATACAGAGTGGTAAAGGGATAGTCAGCCACTTTCGGCCGTGCCTTTGATACCTGCCGGATCAGGGTGGACTTGCCGGCATTGGGCTGGCCCAGCAACCCCACGTCGGCGAGTACCTGCATTTCCAGGCGCAGCCGGCGTTCTTCCCCCGGCGTGCCCTTCGTCGTCTTGCGCGGCGCCCGGTTAATGCTGCTCTTGAAACGCGCATTGCCCAGCCCGTGGTAACCGCCCTGTGCCACCAGCAGAGGTTCGTCGGGCCGGGTCATATCGCCGATCAACTCGCCGGTATCTTCGTCATAAACGAGGGTGCCCAGGGGAACACGGATACTCAGATCCCGGCCTTTCTTGCCGATGCGGTCCCGGCCCATGCCCGGCTTGCCGTTCTCGGCCTGAAAGCGGCGAACATGCCGGAAATCCGCCAGCGTGTTCAATCCTTCATCCACAACCAGGTAAATACTGCCGCCGTCACCGCCGTCGCCGCCATCCGGGCCGCCGCGGGGCACGTATTTCTCGCGCCGGAAGCTGAGACAGCCGTCACCGCCCTTGCCGGCGATAACCTGGATGGTGGCTTCGTCAACGAATTTCATTTCTCGTGGCTCGTGGTTCGTGGCTCGTGGCTCGTGGTTTACCCCATCGGAAATCCGGCATTGTAGCTCAACTAAGGCGAGCCACGAGGAACAAGTCACGAGCCACGAAATAAAAAACCCCGCTCGGTGGCGGGGTTTTCCTCGGTTCGGTTTACGGCCCGGATCAGTTCGCCACGACGCTCACGAATGTGCGCTTGCGCGGGCCCTTTTTATCAAAGCGTACCTGACCGGCCGCCTTGGCGAACAGGGTGTGATCGTGCCCCAGTCCCACATTGGCGCCGGCATG
>JBBDSH010000077.1:0-15789 GCA_040905045.1 Gammaproteobacteria bacterium
GCGATCTGGAAGAATTGATCCCCGGTTTTCTGGAAAACAGAAACAAGGATATTGAGTTGCTGGACAAGGCAGTGGCCGCCGGCGATTTCCAGTCACTGCAATCCATCGGGCATACTCTCAAAGGAGTCGGGGGCGGTTACGGTTTTGACAGAATGTCCGAAATAGGCGCCGCAATCGAAAATGCCGGGAAAGATGCGGACCTGGATGCTGCCAGGGGGCAGGTCGATGCCCTGAGGGATTATCTTGCAAGGATTGACGTGGTGTTCGAATAATCTGCCGGCAATGTTTCCTACCAGTAAAAAGCCGTCCGGTTCGCCCAGGTGGTTTGTTTATTTCGTGATCATTGTCATGGGCGCGGCTTTTACCATGACCCTGGTAACAATTGCCTGGAATAATGCCCTGGAAAGGGCGGAGCGTGATTTTTCCCTGGCATCACAGACGTTAAAGGACAATGTGAACCGCAGCATAAGCATCGGGCATAATACCATAAACAGTCTGTCGGCCTTTTTCTCGGCCAACCCGGATATAACCGCCGAACAACTTGAAATCATCGGTTCTTCCCTGTTTTCGGAATATCCATACTTTCAGGGTATTGTCTACTGTGAGATTGCCGGCGCTGTAAATGCCCCAAACAAAACCATCTCCCTGCGCCATCAGACCGGTAGTGACGAAAGCGGGCTTTTGAATTCCTGTGACGATATTTTTCCGGAACAATATGCCGACGGCATCTTCTCTGCCGTGATGCATAACGATAGTGTCCGTACTGTCGCCAATCCGGAGAGTCAAAACGGCGGGAAAAATTTATGGATATTGAAGAGAGTCACCGATGGCTTGTCCCGGGAAAGCATTTCCGGTTTTGTCGCGGTTTCGGTGGATATTTATTCATTGCTTGGCGGCGAACCCTCGAATACGGATCTGTCCATCACGTTACTCAATGATTCCGCCTCTCTCGGAGGCAGGCAGCTTCTTTACAGACAGGTTGACAAGGAAGGTGCAGGATGGACTGCCGCGCGGCTCAATGAAGATTCTATTGCACAGTATCCGGCCTATTCGCTCAGACTCAGCATCAACAAGGCGGTACGCTTTGCCGATGTGGACAAGGAACTGGTCTATAATTCACTTTTTATCGGACTTGGCGTAACTATATTGATGATCGCCCTGGTCAGGGCCAGGGACAAGCAGGAACAGCAACTGCGTGAAAGGAATATTGTTATTGAAAAACAGGTTGAAGAACAAACCAGGGAGCTGGCAAAGGCCAGGGACAAGGCCCTGGATGCATCCCAGGTGAAATCGGAATTCCTCGCCAGTATGAGCCATGAAATACGAACGCCGTTGAATGCCATAATCGGCATGTCGGAACTGCTGTCGGAAACGCCCTTGAACAATGAGCAAAAAAAATATACGGATGTATTCAGAAAGGCGGGAGACACGCTTTTAAGCCTGGTTAACGATATTCTTGATCTGTCAAAAATCGAGGCCGGTCAGCTTGAACTGGAGAGGATTGAATTTGATTTCGTCGATGTTCTGGAAGAGTCGCTGGAAATATACGCCCTCAAGGCGGCTGAAAAGAATATTGAACTCTGTTGCGAGATCGATCCGGCGCTTGGGCGTTATCGCATCGGCGATCCGTCCAGACTCCGTCAGATCGTGCTTAATCTCATCAGTAATGCCCTCAAGTTCACCGATGAAGGAGAGATTGTCGTCAAGGCAGAGCCTGCGTCGGGAGATAATGCCGGGGATCATATTCATATCACTGTATCCGACACGGGTATCGGCATACCCGGCGAAAAACTGCAGACTATTTTCGAGAGTTTTTCCCAGGTGGACTCATCGACAACCAGGAAGTACGGCGGTACCGGGCTGGGATTGTCAATTTGCAAAAGTCTGGTGGATCTTATGGATGGTGATATCTGGGTTGATAGTGAACCGGAAAAAGGCAGCCGTTTTCAGTTCACGGCGAGATTGCCGCTGGCGGAACATGCGGACGATACGGGTTCGGATTACGATATCCGGGGCAAACGAATACTGGTCGTTGATGACAGTTCGACAATCAGGCGAATAATAGTTGATCTGCTGGAGTTTGCCGGGGCGGAGACCGGCCGGTCCGGCAGCGGTGCCGATGCCTTGCGCATGCTGGGAGAACAGGATAATTACGATCTGGTTCTCGTGGATTATCACATGCCGGATATGAACGGCCTGGAATTGAGCCGCAAGATCAAGGCAGACCATCCAGCAATACCGATATTCCTTATGGTGGACGGGGTCGAATTAAACAAGTCGGTAAAAGGCGCGGACGGCCATAATCATGACGGCTATCTTGTAAAACCGATAAAGCAGAAGGATTTGTACCGGCAGATATCGGATCTCTTTTCCGGACCGGAAAAGAAGGCTGCACAGGACGTCTCCCCGGACATGGAGTCACGGGAGCGGCCGTTACGGCTGCTTCTGGTCGATGATAATTCCGATAACCGCTTGCTGATAAAGGCTTATCTGAAAAAGCTTCCCTATAATCTCGATGAAGCGGAAAACGGCGAACAAGCCGTACAGAAATTCCGCGATTCGGAATACGATATCGTTCTGATGGATGTGCAAATGCCTGTCATGGACGGCAGGGAGGCAACCAGGAACATCCGGGCATGGGAAAGTGAAACGGGCAAAAAACCGACCCCGATAATCGCATTGACCGCGCATGCGATACAGGAAGAGATTGACGAGTGTCTGCGGGCCGGCTGCGATGCCCACCTGGGCAAACCGGTGAAGAAAGCCGTATTGATCGAGGCGATACGACAAGCGACGAGCCACTAGCCACTAGCCACTAGCCACGAGCCACGAGCCACCAGTATCTCTTGGCTAGTAGTTAATGGCTTTTATGTCAGCAGGGACTGTACTGATTTGAACTGCTCATGTTTCGCGTCCTTGATCCATTCAAACATGATGGATTCCGCATCACTGATAACAATGCCGGTCCGGCGCATGCGTATCAATGCGGTTTCGTAACTCTCGCGTTGCCGGGAACAAACCGCATCGGCGATAACAAATACCTCATAACCCCGGCTGAACAGATCCATGGCCGTTTGCAGGATGCAGACGTGAGCCTCCATGCCGGCAATGAGCACCTGTTTACGGCCGGAGTTTTCCAGATCGGACATGAATCCTTCCGCTCCGACCGCGGAGAAGGACGTTTTTTCGTACATCCTGGTGGATTCCGGAAGCATTTTCAGAATTTCGGGCTCCGTACTCCCCAGTCCCTTCGGGTATTGTTCCGTCGCCATAACGGGAATATTGAGCAGTGTTGCGGACTTCAACAGCAGGCCGGTATTTCGTTGCAGCCGCGCCAGCACTTTTACCGGCATGGCGGCGGTTAACCGTGTCTGTATGTCGACTACGAGCAGCGAAGCGTCGTTTTCGTTACATAACAGCGTCGGGTTGATTGAAGTTGCAGACATAATGAGTACCACCTTTGTTTTTTGAAGAATCTGTGGGCGTTATCCTGCTCGCCATGCCTGCCCCGGACTTGATCCGGGGATCGCCAACTCTATGACGGACAGGGTTTATTTACATTAGCCGGAGGCGAAATCGAACCCGGTTTTCAGGGTTTGTTTATAAAAGGATCTCGCCAAGCGCGCAAAGTTCGCAAAGAGGTAAGAATCCATGAATACTTTGCGTGCTTGGCGATCCCCGGAACAAGTCCGGGGCAGGCTTGGCGAGATCCTCCATTACCTTTCCAGATACCCATAAATTTAGCTGAAGAACCATTTTTTATGAATCCGTGTGTCAAGGTGCTAACCACATATTGATCTGTGCCAGATCTTCGGGCGAGAGAAGGCCGGAGGCGCGTTTCAGCCTCAGGGTATCGACAATGTAATCGTAGCGGGCCCGGGCATAGTTACGCCTGGCCTCAAACGTTGTTCGTTCCGATGTAACCACATCCACGGCCGTACGGGTGCCGACCTGATAACCGGCTTCCGTGGCCTGCAGGGCCGTTTCGCTGGAAATAACGGCCTGGTCCAGCGCCTTGATCCGGCTGATGCCGGAAATCACGCCGTGATAGGCCTGGCGGGTCAGCCTGTGTGCCTGCCGGCGCGCCTGTTCCAGGCGTTCCAGTTGTTCATCCCGCCTGTGCCGGGCTTCCCTGGTTCTTGAAGAGACAAAACCACCCTGGAAAATCGGCATATTGAACTCGACTCCGATGGCTGCTGTTTCGGTGGTGGTCGAACCAAAACGACCACCGCTGGTTTCCTCACCGACGCGTGTGACCAGATCCAGGGTCGGCAAGTGGCCCGCCTGACGCACATTAACTTCCTCGCGTGAACGATCCACGGCATTGCGCGCGGCAATGACCTGTAGATTCTTCTGTACGGCAATATCGGTCCAGACCTCAATGTCGGCGGGTTCCGGTGTGACCAGGGGCATTTCGTCCGACAGTGGTTCCAGGTTGGTAAAGTACTGACCGGCGATCTCACGCAGCGCTTCGCGGGCGTTGTCGATTTCATTTTCCGCCGCGATCTCGGCGGCCACGGCCCGGTCATAGCCGGCCTGCGCTTCCTGAACGTCGGTGATGGCGGTCAGACCCACTTCAAAACGCTGTTTGGTCTGTTCCAGTTGCCGGCTCAGGGAACGCTTTTCCGCCTGGGCGAATGCCAGGCTGTCCCTGGCGGCGAGAACATTGAAGTAGGCCTCGGCCACCCGCACCATGAGATCCTGCTGGGCGGCGGCCAACTGGGCATCCGCTTCACGGATGCTGCTGTTGGCCTGCTTGACTTGCAAAAAGCGCTCCCAGCGGAATATCGGTTGCCTGACGTTGATGTTGTAGCCGCGGGAATTGAATTCAAAATCACCCCCGCCGATAGGCGAATCGCCGCCGACGATAGTTTCCTGATCATTGTAGAAGGAATTGGCAGTCAGATTGATGGACGGCATCAATTGAGAATAAGCCTGCGGGCGGCTTTCCAGGACCGCGCGCTTGTTGGCGGCAACTTGCTGGAACTGGGGATCGCTGCGTTCGGCCAGGTTATAGACTTCCATAAGATCCGCCGATACCGCATTCTGCACGGCGATGGTCAGAAACAGAATTGTGTAAATCAAGCGCAGGCTGTGGTTATAAGCATTCATAGATTCTTGTTATAAATTCTTGATTCAGTACTGCGGCATATCGGGATCAATCTGCGACGCCCAGGCGTCGATGCCGCCTTCCAGGTTGATGACCTTTTGAAAACCGGATTCCTCCAGATAACCGGCTACCTGCAGGCTGCGCATGCCGTGATGGCAGATAACGACGGTGTTTCTGTCCTTGTCGAGTGCAGCAATTTCACCGGGGATCTCCGACATGGGGATATTTCTCGAGCCTTGAATACGGCAGAGTTCGAATTCCCATGGCTCACGCACGTCGATCAATGATGGTTCCCCGCCTCGAGCCAGCAAATCGCTCAGTCCTTCCGCCGTGATGGACTCCATATAAAAAGCGTCTCAAAATTCAAATGTACTTGTTTTTGCCGCTCCGACCAGGGGAGGCAGATCTGTTTCAAACAGGTATTCCCTGCTCCATTCATCGTCGCCAATGCGCGTGATCAGGCAGGCGTCCATGATAGGGGATTCGCCCACGATTACAAACAAACGGCCGCCGACCGACAGTTGTTCCTCGTATTCCGGCATCCGGGACGGCACCGAGCCGGTCACCGCGATGACATCGTAGGGCGCTTCGGAGGGCCAGCCATGCAGCGCATCACCGGTGTAGAGGCGGAGATTATCGATTCCGTGCTGCTTCAGTTTTTCACCGGCCTCACGGCTAAAATCCTCATAAATATCAACACTGTGGACAATGCCTCCGGAACGGGCCAGCAGCGCGGTGAAATAACCGCAGCCGGTACCGATTTCCAGGATTGTCTCGCTGTCCTCAATGGCCAGACTCTGTAAAATGCGCGCCTCCATCTTGGGAGTCATGGTCACCTCGCCGTGGGGCAGGGGGATATTGACGTCGGCCAGGGCCAGTTGCCGGTAGGATTGGGGAACGAAATCCTCGCGGTGCAGTTCGCCCAGGAGGCTGAGCACATCCTGATCCAGTACTTCCCAGGGACGGATCTGCTGCTCGATCATATTCATGCGTGCCTGTTCGTAATTCATTCTCATACCCGTTTCGAATTGTTATCATGTAAACTGAAAACCCGTAACGAGCTATTATATATCAAACTTATAGAGCTGGGGGCGCCCTGTTTAATGGGCTGAGAGTGGACCCTTTGAACCTGATCCGGTTAACTGCCGGCGTAGGAAAGCGATACACCTTCATGCCTGCCGACAAGGCGCTCGTACGCTCAGGAGAGAGGCCATGAGTGCAGTGCCGGAATTTCAGCATGAGCAGGCGAAAGTCGACGCGGAAGCGGTAAAGCCGTTTCCCAATTCCCGCAAGATTTATGTGCCGGGCAGCCGTGAGGACATCCGCGTTCCCATGCGCGAGATCCGGTGCGAGGATACGGCGTCCTCGTTCGGCAGCGAGAAAAACCCGCCCATTACCGTGTATGACACCTCCGGGCCGTACACGGACCCCGATGCACGTATCGATATCCGCGAGGGTCTGCCGCCGCTGCGGGAGAACTGGATTGTAGAACGCGGTGATACCGGGCGACTGGAGGCCCTGACTTCGGAATACGGGCGCCGGCGGGCGCAGGATCCGGCCCTGGACAGTCTGCGCTTCCAGTTCACCCCCGCACCCCGCCGCGCCCGGGCCGGGGCCAACGTCACCCAGATGCATTACGCCCGCCGGGGTATTGTCACACCGGAAATGGAATACATTGCCATTCGGGAAAACCAGCGTCTCGACGAATACGGCGACTCGCCGCTGCTGCGCCGGCATCCCGGTCATGCCTTCGGTGCCGTCATGCCGGAGCGGGTGACAGCGGAATTCGTACGCGATGAGGTGGCCCGCGGACGCGCCATCGTCCCGGCCAATATTAATCACCCCGAGACCGAACCGATGATCATCGGCCGCAATTTTCTGGTCAAGGTCAATGCCAATATCGGCAATTCCGCCGTCAGTTCGTCCATATCCGAGGAAGTGCAGAAAATGACCTGGGCGACCCGCTGGGGTGCCGACACGGTCATGGACCTGTCCACCGGCAAGAATATCCACGAAACCCGCGAGTGGATCATCCGCAATTCCCCGGTTCCCATCGGCACCGTGCCCATTTACCAGGCACTGGAGAAAGTGAACGGCAAGGCCGAGGAACTGACCTGGGAGATATTCCGGGACACGCTCATCGAGCAGGCGGAGCAGGGCGTGGATTATTTCACCATTCATGCCGGCGTGCGGCTGCCGTACGTGCCGCTGACCGCCAACCGGGTCACCGGCATCGTCTCCCGCGGTGGTTCCATCATGGCCAAGTGGTGCCTGGCCCATCACAAGGAGAGCTTCCTGTATACGCACTTCGAGGACATTTGCGAGATCATGAAGGCCTACGATGTGGCCTTTTCCCTGGGTGACGGCCTGCGGCCCGGCTCCATCGCCGACGCTAACGACGAAGCCCAGTTCGCGGAATTGAAAACCCTGGGCGAACTGACCCGGGTGGCCTGGGAACACGAGGTACAGACTATGATCGAAGGTCCCGGCCATGTTCCCATGCAGCTCATCCGGGAGAACATGGAGAAGGAACTGGACGATTGCCACGAGGCGCCGTTCTATACCCTGGGGCCGCTGACCACGGATATTGCCCCCGGTTACGACCACATTACTTCCGCCATCGGCGCCGCCATGATCGGCTGGTACGGCACCGCCATGCTCTGTTACGTCACACCCAAGGAGCACCTTGGCCTGCCCGACAAGGACGATGTCAAGGAAGGCATTATTACCTACAAGATCGCGGCCCACGCCGCCGATCTCGGTAAAGGGCACCCGGGGGCGCAACTGCGTGACAACGCCCTGTCCAAGGCCCGTTTCGAGTTCCGCTGGCAGGACCAGTTCAACCTGGGCCTGGATCCGGATCGGGCGCAGGAATTCCACGACCAGACCCTGCCCAAGGAAGCGCACAAGGTGGCGCATTTCTGTTCCATGTGCGGTCCCAACTTCTGTTCCATGAAGATCACCCAGGATGTACGTGAATACGCGAAAGAGAAGGGCATCAATAATCTGAACGAGGCCCTGGAAGCCGGCATGGAAGAAAAGGCGGAGCAGTTCCGGCAAGAGGGCGGCAATCTCTATACACCGGAATAACACTGAAACTCCGGTCAACAGGCAATCCCGGCGGCGCAGGTTGGTTCTTCAGCAAAATTTGTGGGTATCTGGAAGGGTAGTGGTGAATCTCGCCAAGCGCGCAAAGAAAGTATGGATCTTTACCTCTTTGCGACCTTTGCGCGCTTGGCGAGATCCTGTTGAAAAACCAACTCCGATAACCGGGCTCGATTTCATGCCAGGAGGACGCAAAAATCCTGTCTATCATAGAGTTGGCGCTCATGGCGAGCAGGCGTTCTTCTAATGAGCCTGAAATTTACTTAAGATCCTTTGTGAAACGGCGGGAAAGAGGACCGGTTTTATGACGATGGCGGTGGACGATCATATCAAGGCCTCGGCCGATCCGGAGGCTGCCGCCAATCGTCTTGAGGGCATGCTTGAGGATGCCTCCCTGCGTGAGCGTTTTGATGCGCTTTCCGATGATGTACGGAAGGACCTCATTCATCTGATCAGCATTTCGCGGTTTCTGTATCATTATATCTGCCGTCATCCCGACAGTTTCGATCAGTTCGGCTGTAAACCCGGACTGGACAAGGACAAGCCAATGGCGTCTCCGCAGGATGTGCAGTCACTAAGGCTTTTCAAGTATAACGAACTCCTGAAGATTACCTGGCTGGACATTACCCAAAGCTGCGATTATGAAATGATACTGGCATCGCTCAGCCGGCTGGCGGAGTATACGGTTCAGTCGGTTCTGGAGCTGGTTATCGAGCCGGAACACAGGGAATTTCTGGATCACGAGCTTTGTGTCTTTGCCCTGGGCAAGCTGGGTGCGGAAGAACTGAATTACAGTTCGGATATCGATCTCATCTTTGTCAGCGCCAACGCCGATGAATCCCGTTACGATATTTACGATCAGCAGCACATCGCGAATAACACAATCCGTGGGTTTTCCCGGCTGCTCGAAGACAAGGATGCCGACGGGTTTTTGTATCGTGTCGATTTAAAACTTCGGCCCTGGGGCGGCAGCGGCCCGCTGGTCATGCCCATTGATGAAACGGAATCCTATTACGAGGCCAGTTCCGATGCCTGGGAACGCTTTGCCTGGCTGCGCGGCCGGCCCATTGCCGGCGCTCTGCCGCTGGGAGAGGACCTTAAACAACGACTGCAACCGTTCATTTACAAGCGTTCTCTGAGTACCGAGGATCTGGAGCGCTTTGTCGAGATCAAGAATGAAATGACCCGTGCCCGGAAAAGGAAGGGGCGATGGAATGTCAAGAGTGGCGAGGGGGGCATACGGGATATTGAATTCTTTGTGCAGATGCTGCAGATCGTCAATGCCTCCCGGCACGAGGAATTGCAGACGACCAATACCCTCAGGGTACTTGCCGGTCTGGAGAAGACCGGCTACGTTACCACACAGGAAAAGGAGGAGGTACGAAACAGTTATCTGTTCCTGCGTCGACTGGAGAATCACCTGCAGATGGTGGATGAGCAGCAAACCCATGAATTATCCGACGGGCACGCGCAGCGGCTTTTCATCGCCCGTGCCTTGCGTACAGCGGGGGAATCCGATGATGAGATACTGGAAAATTTTGAAAATTCACTGTTTGCCAGCCGTTCCATAGCCCGGGGTTATTTCGAGCGTATATTACCGGGGGATGAGTCGTGAGCATGGAATTACCGGCTGATGTCAGAGACGCGTTGAATGCGGCATGGCGCCGGGATGTGGCGGAAAAAAGCATCGAACGCTGGCTCGGTTTGTGTGAATCGGAAGGCTGGGGCCGGATCCCGGAGGATATGGCCCTGCTTGTGCGGATATTCGGCGCCAGCTGGTATTTCACGCGATTCATCTTTGTTAACGGTCCGGATATGGTCCGACTGGTGGACGAGGATTCCCCCGCCGATTTGTCCACGCAGGCCTGGCTGGAGGTTTTTCGTGAAGTTTATTCCATCGAAGGACTGGAAAGCCGGGTGGACAGACTCAGGGTTCTGAAAAACCGCATCATGCTGCAGATCCTGATCGCTTATCTCAGGCAGGACTGCAGCATGGAACAGACGGAATACGCATTAACCTGTCTGGCTGAAGCGACCATGCAGGTTGTTACCCGTTTGTTTCTGCTTGCGCCCGATGATACCGACCACCCCGTTACCGTTCTGGGCATGGGCCGCATGGCCGGTCATGAAATGACATTCGGATCGGATCTGGATGTGATTTTTCTTTACGCGGGAGAAAGCAGTGACATGGACGTGGAACTGGAACGGCGTATACGGCTTTTACTCAGACACATTGCCATGCAGACACCGGCAGGCTCGCTCTATGACATGGACATGAGGCTGCGTCCGCACGGCAATGCAGGCGTACTGGTGACGACATTCCGCTCTTTCATGGATTACCATGGCGCGGATCGGGAAATCTGGGAAAGGCAGCTGATGACACGCTGCCGGCCGGTCGCCAATCTCACTGATGAAGTTCATACGCTCATGGAGGACGTGAACAGTCATATCTTCGGTAAATACGACATCGATATTTTAAAGTCCGGGATTGCGGATATGCGGCAGCGTGTGGAAAAGGAGCTGGGCAGGCCGACCGGCAAGTACGAAGTCAAGCGCGGCCGGGGCGGCATCATGGATATTGATTTTATTACCCATTATTTCCAGCTTGCGTACGGCCACGAACAGCGGGGTTTAAGAACAGGAAGCACACGCGCGGTATTGCGTCTCATCGATGAGTCGGGCTTGCTGGCCGATAATACGGGAGGTCGTTTGCTTGATTCCTATGACTTCCTGAAACGGGTTGAGATGTCACTGCGTCTGTTCGATATGAAACCGATCAGTACCTTTCCTTTCGATGAGGAGGCCAATATAAGCCTTGCCAGGGCCATGGGATTCGGCGAGAGCGGTTCGCGCGCTTTTGTCGACCATTACCGGACCGTAACGGATGATGTCAGGGATATATTTAACAGCATTATGAATGCCGAATCAGTATAAACCGGCTGCATTTCTCCGGATTTATCCGTTCAGCTCCACGCCCTGTTCCACCAGGACTCCGGGTTTGGATGCAACCACCCGGTTACGACCGTTATGCTTGGCTTCATAGAGCGCATTATCCGCCAGGGTAATCAATTTATGAGTGTCCTGATCGCGCCGGGGAATAATGGTGGCAACGCCGAAACTCATGGTTACGACTTTGCCGGTCTCCGACACCGGATGAGGGATGGCGCTGTCTTCGATGGCCTTGCGTATTTCTTCGGCAATTCCGGATGCGTTTTCCAGGCTCGTTTCAGGAAGTATGATTGTGAATTCTTCGCCTCCATATCGGGCGGCCACGTCACCGGCCCGTCTCGCGCGTTCATCCAGTATTTGCGCGATGCGGATAAGGCACATATCTCCCTTTTGATGGCCAAAATAATCGTTATAGGGTTTGAAATGGTCAATGTCACAAATGATGAGGGACAGCGGTGTCTGGGCGCGAATCGCGCGATTCCATTCCCTGGCCAGCATTTCGTCGAAACTGCGCCGGTTGGCAATGCCCGTAAGGCCGTCGCAGGATGAAATGGTCTGTAATTGTGCCGCCAGTTCCTCCGCCTTGCCTTTTTCAAGCCGCAGCTGTTCCTCCACCTTCCTGAGCTTGACCAGGTCTTCTTCAAGTTTCCGGTTCAGTTGTGATGCCTCGGCCTGTTTGTGTCTGAGATTATCAAGCAACGAACTATTGTTGAGTTCGTAGGTAATAAAGGAAGTCACAGTGGAATGGTAACGGAATGCGCTTATGATGGAATAGATAAAGAAGATGCCCAGAAGTATTCCAAATGACTGTGCCGTAACGCTATTATTAATCAGAAGACCGGATAGAACGGGCACCACTACCGGCAGGGAAAATGCCAGGAATGTTGATATGAATATGGAATAGTTGATAGAAGCGCCCATAACCAGATAACCAGAGAGGAGAACCATAACTGCTATCGAGTGCAGGGGCTGGGTCAGGATGGTATAGACGCCGATGAACCCCCACAGGGAGCCGGTAATGAGCGCCCCGATATTAAAATAACGCAGCCAATACCTCTTGTTCCGGACAGCCGCCGGGTCGCGGTTATAGATATAGAGCAGGTAATGCCTGGCAATGTTGAACACCAGGACAGTCAGGAGCCAGGGCAGTAATATCCGCAGATCGGCGGTGTCGAGTAAAACGTAGGTGATAATACCGGCGCCCAGCAACGTTGCGAACAATGCCACTTTTGCGTGCTTGAAGATTATATCGGTTTTTTTGTTATCTATTTGTTCCGTGTACATCGGGGTGTTTTGTGTATTAGGGGGATGTGGTTGAAGCCCTTGGTATATTCCGGTTTGCAGGCATTCCTGCCATGGATAAACAGCCTGAAACAGATGATTAGTATCGCATGATCACGACAAGAGATTAAGCAGGAATATTAATGCCGGCAGGGGAAGAACCGGCATGAACAATGTCTCTTAACAGATTGATATTTTATGGTAAAAAAGGAATCAGGACGGTTTTGTCATGACACCGATGGCGTGCAGTATCTGCTCATCCCGATGTGTGACCCGTTCCGCTCATGGTCTTTGCGAGGCAATCGATGGCTGTTCCGACATCATGTAGAATGCCTGCATGCCTATTGATGAGCAATTCGCAGCCGATGCAACGACTTGAAGGAAAGACAGCTGTTATTACCGGCGCCAGCAGCGGAATCGGCCGGGCGATCGCCCGCAGCTTTGCCCGGGAAGGCGCGGATCTGGTTATTAACTGCAATCGTTCCGTTGATAAGGCCGAGACGCTGAAATCCGAGCTGGAGAAAACAGGCCGCAGGATCACCGTCATCCAGGCGGATATTTCGGATCCCGATGATGCCCGGCGTCTGGTGCGGCAGTCGCTGGAATTTCTGCAAAGGATAGATATCCTGGTCAACAATGCCGGTGCCGATATCCTGACCAGTGAAGGGGCGAAGCTGGACGATCATGAAAAACTGGCGCGTCTTATCGATGTGGACATGAAAGGCACCATGCATCTGTGCTGGGAAACGGCGCCGCTGATGCAGCAACAGGGCCATGGCGTCATACTGAATATGTCCTGGGATCAGTCCGTATACGGCTTTCATGGCAAGAATCCGCAGATGTTTTCCGCCGTGAAAGCGGGCATTATGGGCTTCAGCAAGTCGCTGGCGCGCACTTTTGCGCCGGAGGTCCGGGTCAACATCCTGGCGCCGGGCTGGATAGAAACCGGATTCGCCGCCGAGGCCATGCCGCGGGATTATTATCAGGCCCGGGTTAATGAAATACCGCTGCGCAGGTTCGGGACTCCGGAAGATGTTGCTGCCGCGGCGTTGTTTCTCGCTTCCGACGAGGCGGCCTATCTGACCGGTCAGGTGATGAATATCAACGGCGGTATCGTTTAACCGCCATGACTGTTTGTATCGATACGCAGTGAAAATGGCGGGGGCAGGCAAACAGTCCGAGTGGGCCGCTTACCGGGACGAGGATCTTCTGGATCTGAAGTTCTCCGATCTGAATCTGCGCCTGGATGAAACACCGATACAGCAGCGGATTCATCAACTGCACGATGAACTGGAGAACAGGGACCTGCGCTTTCGTCCCCATTGCTGGCTGGCGGAAGAGTGGTTTTCTCCGGACGGCATCCCCGGCATTGCAATCCCGTTTTATCTGGCCCATCCGCGGCTGGCCAAGCTGGAGTCGAGGCAGATGCTCGAGGTGGAGGGCGGTACCGAACGCTGGTGCATGAAACTCCTGCGTCACGAGGCGGGACATGCCATCTGCACAGCCTTTCAGCTGCACCGGCGCAAACGCTGGAAACAGGTTTTCGGGCATCATAACAAACCCTATCCGACGCACTATACCCCGCGCCCCAAGAGCCGCAATTTTGTGCTGCATCTGGAGTGGTGGTACGCACAGAGCCATCCCGCGGAAGATTTTGCCGAGACCTTTGCCGTCTGGCTGCGTTCACGTTCCAAATGGCGCAGTCAGTACCAGGGCTGGCCGGCCCTGAAAAAACTGGAGTACATGGATGAACTGATGGATTCCATCGCCGGCCGAAAACCGCTGGTCCGCACACGCAAGCAGGTGGAACCCATCTCCCGTCTTGGCAAGACGCTGCGTGATCATTACCGGGAAAAACGGGAACATTACGGTGTCGAAGTGCCGGAATTTTACGACGGCGAGTTACGCCGCCTGTTTCCTCAGGACAGCGGCAACGGGCGACGCCGATCCGCCGCCGCATTCCTGAAACGCATCGCGCCGGAACTGTGCCGGCTGTGCGCGCGCGGCACGGGGGAATATCCCTATGTCATTGCCCAGCTGTTACAGGATATGATCATACGCTGCCGCAAGCTGAATCTGAAGCTGACCCGGCCCGAGGAAGAGGTAAAAACCGACGTCGCCATATTCATCACGGTTCAGACAATCAATTATCTGCACCGGGTTCACCACAGGGTGCCGGTATGAAGAAATTGCGCATTCTGGTTCTCATGCACGAGGATCTGGTGCCGCCGGATTCCCTGGACGGTTACACGGACAAGGAGATCATTGAGTGGAAAACGGAATACGACGTGGTGTCCACATTGCGGGACATGGGCCATGAAGTGATTCCGCTGGGCGTGCACGACGATCTTGGATCCATTCGCCGTACCTTCCGGGATTCCCGGCCGCATATCGCCTTCAATCTGCTGGAGGAATTCCACGGCAATTCCCTCTACGACTATCATATCGCCAGTTACATGGAACTGCTGCGGCTGCATTATACCGGCTGCAACCCGCGCGGCCTGATGCTGGCCCATGACAAATCCCTGTGCAAGAAACTGCTTGCCTTCCACCGTATCAATACGCCGCGATTCGCCACATTTCCGCTGGGCCGAAAGGTTCGCTGTCCGAAACGCCTGCGTTTTCCCCTGATCGTCAAGTCACTGGTGGAGGAAGGCTCTTACGGGCTGGCCCAGGCATCCGTCGTCAATACGGAAGAGAAACTGCTGGAACGCGTCCAGTATCTGCATGAAAAACTGGAAACCCCGGTCATCGCCGAAGAATATATCGACGGCCGGGAACTGTACGTTGCCGTGGTCGGCAATCTGCGCCTGCAGGTTTTGCCTGTACTGGAACTGAAATTCGGTGATTTGCCCGAGGGGACGCACCGTTTCGCCACCACCCGCGTCAAGTGGGACTGGAACTATCAGGACGAGCACAAGATCGAGGTTGTGGTGGCGGAGGATATCCCCGCCGGGATCATGACGGAGCTGACGCGACTGGGCAAACGTATCTACAAAGTGCTGGGTATGAGCGGTTATGCCCGTATCGATCTCAGGTTGACGGAGAATAACCGCCTCTATGTGCTGGAAGCCAACGCCAACCCCGATATCGGCTACGGCGAGGAATTGTCCCTGGCGGCCGAGGCAGCGGGAATCAGCTATGAACAATTGCTGCAGAAGGTGATTAACCTGGGGCTGGCGTACAAGTCGGGGATGGTGAGACCTTGACGAGTGAGGGGTGAGGAGTAAGGAGTAAGGGGTGAGGAGTAAGGAGTAAGGGGTGAGGAGTAAGAGGTGAGGGGTGAGGGTAAGTAGGCGTAGCCCGGATGGAGCGGAGCGGAATCCGGGGGACGTTCATGAATT
>JBBDSH010000077.1:15889-22742 GCA_040905045.1 Gammaproteobacteria bacterium
ATTAAAATTCCAGATTCTTCGGGGTGCGTGGAAAAGGGATGACGTCACGGATATTGGTCACGCCCGTGACCAGCATCAGGAACCGCTCGAAGCCCAGGCCGAAGCCGCTGTGCGGCGCCGTGCCGTATTTGCGCGTTTCCAGGTACCACCAGTAGTCCTTCTCGTCAAAACCCAGTTCGCGGATACGCGCCAGCAGGTGGTCATGGCGTTCCTCGCGCTGGCTGCCGCCGATGATCTCGCCGATCCCCGGCACCAGAATATCCATGGCGGCGACGGTCTCGCCGTCGTCGTTCCCGCGCATGTAAAAAGCCTTGATGTCTTTGGGATAGTCGTGGATCACCACCGGGCGTTTGAAATGGGTTTCGGTGAGAAAGCGTTCGTGCTCCGACTGCAGGTCCTTGCCCCAGGCGGGCGGGTATTCAAACGTTTGCCCGGCCTTGGTAAGTATGTCGATGGCTTCCGTGTAAGGCAGGCGCATGAACTCGTTGTCGGCGATGTTCTCCAGCCGCCCCATGAGGGACTTGTCGACGAATCGGGCAAACAGCTCCAGGTCCTCGCGGCATTCCTGCATGGTAAAGCGTACCAGTTCGCGGATGAATTCCTCGCCCAAGGCCATGTCGTCGGCCAGATCGGCGAAGGCCATCTCCGGCTCGATCATCCAGAATTCCGCCATGTGACGGCTGGTGTTGGAGTTTTCCGCCCGGAAGGTGGGGCCGAAGGTATAGACCCGGCCCAGGCTCAGGCAGAAGGTTTCCACGGACAACTGGCCGGAGACGGTGAGCATGGCTTCCTTGCCGAAGAAATCCCTGTCGAAATCCGTGCGGCCGTTCTGTTTCGGGGGATCGTCCGGGTCCAGCGTGGTGACGCGAAAGAGTTCGCCGGCGCCCTCGCAATCGGCGCCGGTGATGATCGGCGTATGGATCCAGTGAAAGCCGCGTTCCTCGAAGAAACGATGAACGGCCCGGGACAGGGCCGAACGGATGCGGAACATGGCCCCGTATTTGTTGGTACGCGGCCGCAGATGAGCAATAGTGCGCAGAAATTCATCGGAATGACGTTTTTTCTGCAACGGAAAGTCCTCCGGCGCCGTTCCCAGAATCTCGAGCTGTCCGGTCCGCAGTTCCCAGTCCTGGCCTTTGGCCGGGGATTCCACCAGATCACCGGCGATACGGACGGCGGCGCCGGTGCTTGCGTCCTGAATGCGGTCGTAGCCGTCTATATCCTGGTCGGCAATAACCTGGATGTTGGCGAGGCAGGAGCCGTCGTTGATTTCGATGAAGGAAAACCCCCTGGAGTCACGCCGTGTCCGCACCCAGCCCTTGACGATGACATCCGGGCGGGGTGCATTTGATGCAAGCAGGTCTTTGATGAGCACATGCATGCTCATCGTTTGCGGCACAGGGTCAGGCCGTCCGCCAGCGGCAGCATGCTGAGATCGATTCGGTCGTCCCGGTGCAGGAAGGTATTCAATTCCCGCAGCGCCCGGGTGGCGTCGTCGTCGACCCGTTCATCGGCCACCTTGCCGCTCCATAACACATTGTCGATTGCTACCAGGCCGCCGGGTCGCAGCAGGGGTATGCAGCGTTCGTAATAGTCCCGGTATTCCGTCTTGATGGCATCCAGAAAGACCAAATCGTAACGGCATTCGCCTTCCTCTTCGAGCAGGGCGTCCAGTGTGTCGATTGCCGGGGCGAGGCGGAGTTCAATCTTGTGTTCAACCCCGGCCTCACGCCAGTAGCGTCGGGCTACATTGGTATAGTCTTCATTGACATCGCAGGCGACCAGACGGCCGTCTTCCGGCATGGCATCGGCCATCCAGAGACTGCTGTAACCGATAAACACACCTGCCTCGATAATGTTCCGGGCCTGCAGTATTCGCACCAGCATGGCCAGGAATTGACCCTGATCGGGTGAAATCTGCATGTTGGGATTCGGATAGGTGGCGGTTTCCTCGCGCAGGCGCCGCAGGACGTCGCTTTCCCGCAGGGAAACGGAAAGAAGATAGTCATAGACGTTGTCGTCCAGAGCCAGGCTGCCGTAAGTCATAAGATATGGTTCTTGTATTCAGGTGTAGGTTATAAGTATCCCGACACTCCTCTGTGGGACCGTCGGCCGCATGTCCTGTCCGAAGCCGTCATCCCGGCCAGGGATTGGCCGGGATCCAGTTGCATGGATGCGCCGATCGGCTCCCGCCATGACCCTCCATGGCATGGTACTAGATTCTGTACACTCCATGTACAGAATGACGTTCTTTTTGTTTTAAGCGGTAAATGTCAGCACTGGATCCGGGGGAGTATTTACAGCGTATCCCACAGAGTAGTATCGGGATACTCCCGGTTCCATTAATTAAGTATCATATTGGGTATTATGCGGATATATACATTACCAGATCTGTTATCGGCATAATATGAGCGAGCATCACGTAATACAAACCGCCAAACAGGATCGGGTCAATCTGATCCAGATTACGGACACCCATATCATGGGTCATCCCGATGATCGGTTTGATGGCGTGGATACGGCGGCGACATTGGCCGCTGTCCTGGGCCGGATTGAGCAGGTTGAACCGGCGCCGGATGCCATCCTGGTAACCGGCGATCTGGTCCATGATCCGGAGACCGGGGCCTATGATCGTCTCTTGCGCCTGCTGGAAACGGTCCGCTCCCCGGTCTTTTGCCTGCCCGGCAATCACGACGATCCGGGCATGATGCACGAGCGGCTCAATCGCGGTCCTATCCGCACCGTTAAAAATCTGACAGCGGGAAACTGGCGTATTCTCCTGCTGGATACCTGGATGCCGGGCTCCCATGCCGGGCGCCTTTCGAAGAAGGAAATGCAGTTCCTGGTAGACGGACTGGATGCGGAACGGCCGGAGTTTGTTCTCATTGCATTGCATCATCCCCCTGTCAGCCTGGCCAGCAGCTGGATGGATGCCATGGGACTGGAGAACGCGGACGGTTTCCTGTCCGTTATTGACAGGCATACGAGGGTGCGTGCCGTCATATGGGGCCATGCCCACCAGGAATACGAAAACCGGCGGGCACAAAGCCTGCTCATGGGTACGCCGTCAACCTGTGTTCAGTTCAAACCGGGGACGAACCGCTATATCAAGGATGACCGTCCACCCGGATTCCGGCAATTGTTTCTGTATGAAGACGGCAGCGTAAAGACCCGCCTGCAGCGCGTAGCAGCCTGAATACAAGGAAGCCGCGGCCGGTCAATGTGTCTGAACCCGGGATACGGCAGGGCCGTCTCCGGGCTTTCTTGCAATTGCCATTGAGATAAGCGAACATCATCCTCCGGCATGGCTCTGACCGGCAGTTAAACGCGGGCTGCCGGTATAAATCGCATCCAGAGACCGTAACAAAATAATTACAATCAGGATGGCCGGCCGGGTCAAGCCCGGCTTGAAACTCTGTCATCACAGCACCGGCGCTGCCGGTAATTATATACCTGTACTGGAGATGATCAGGCATGGTGAAAACAGAAATGTTCTTCGGGTGTTTATATCGGCACGGTTGCCGCCCGAATTCCTGCCTTCAATCCATCCGGATACTCCACACAGAATTTTGAGATAGGTTCTAAACGGCACAGCGCCCGGCAGCGTCTGCTTGCCGGGCCAGGTTAATTTTTCCCGCCTGTTTCAGGTTTGGGGTCAGGGATCCGGATTGTTCCGGACTGGATATGTTGGTTATGTCCTCCTCCACAGGTACCGGATTGATCGGTCCCTGACTCCAATTTTTACTTGAGTCAGGAGTTAGGAGTGAGGCGTAAGGGGTAAGGAGTATGCAATTCTGACAATTTGATTCTTTCAGATAAGATCGAACAATCTCCTCACTCCTCACTCCTCACTCCTCACTCCTTACATCTAACTCCTTACTCCTTGCTTCTCAACTGGTAACGCGGTCGCGGAGGTAGACGGGGGCCGCTTCCATGGCGTTGACGGCGCGTCCCGCGTCGTAGTCGATGCGGGCCAGGGGCAGCATGTCCCGAGCGCGCGGGTAGCAGTCTTCGCGGCAGCCCAGATAATGTTGCCCCAGTCTGTTGCGCAGAGTTTCTTCATAAGCCAGCCAGCCACTGCCGATTCCGAAACAGTCCCTGTCACCGGCGGTTACCGTTTCGGGTTTGCCGACACGTTCGGTACCGGCTGCGGTGGCGATGCCGCTGAGGATTTCAAACACTCCCCAATAAACCTCACCCATGCGGGCGTCGATGGCGCAAAGAAGAGCCGGATGATTCTGTCCCGCCGCCCCCTGCGCCAGTGCCGCCAGGGTGGAAATCGGCAGGACCGGCAGGTCGGCGCCGAAGGCCAGACCCTGAGCGACACCCGTGGCGATGCGGATGCCGGTAAAGGCACCGGGACCGCGGCCGAAGGCGAGGGCGTCCAGCTCTTTGAGGCCAAGTTCCGCCTCGGCCAGCAGGCTGTCCACCATGGGCAGAATCAGTTCCGCATGGCGGCGGGGGGCCAGTTCATACCTTTCGCTGATTTCATCGCCGATGAGCAGGGCGGCGGAACAGGCTTCGGTGGCGGTGTCGATGGCGAGGAGTTTCATATTGCATGAGGCCCTGACAAAAATTCAATTATCGCATATTAGACGTGGTTCGTGGCTGGTGGCTCGTGGCTGGTGGCTCGTGGCTTGTGTGATTCTTGGAGTTCCGATGGCTTTCAATGTAAACCGGTTGGCAGGTACCGGTATTTCCCATGGTCTAAATGAGTATTTCTCCAGCCACGAGCCACGAATCACCACCCACGAACGACAAGCCACCAGCCACGAACCACGAGCCACGAGCCACGAACCACGAGCCACGAACCACGAGCCTTACAAACCGCTCAAGAGTCTCTATAATGTCTCCCCATGTTCAAACCGTTCGAAGCCTTTATCGGCCTGCGCTATGTCCGGGCCAAGCGCCGTAATTATTTCATATCCTTCATCTCGCTCACTTCCATGCTCGGCGTCGGTCTGGGCGTCATGGCGCTGATCACCGTGCTTTCCGTAATGAACGGCTTTGAGAAGGAGTTGAAAGAACGGATCCTGGGCATGGCCTCCCATGCCGTGGTGGTTGAATACAACGGATCATTGAAGGACTGGCAAAATGTCGCTACGCAAGTACGGCAGCATCCGGATATCCTGGGGGTGGCGCCTTATATCCGGGCGGAGGGTATGCTGGTCAATCAGAAACGCGTCAACGGAACCGTGGTGCGCGGCATATTGCCGGAAGAGGAAAATAATGTTTCAACCATTGCCGGGCAAATGGTGTCGGGTGATTTCAACAGCCTGCGGGACGGGGAGTACGGCATTATCATCGGCGCTGAACTGGCGCGTGCACTGAATGCCTATACGGGGGACAAGATAACGCTGGTGGCGCCCCAGGCCAATGTCACGCCGGCCGGACTTCTGCCGCGCCTGAAGCGGTTCACCGTTACCGGCGTCTTCGAGGTGGGCATGCATGAATACGACAGTGCCCTGGCGCTGATTCATATGGAGGATGCCGCGACCCTGTTCCGTAAGGACGGTCCCGACGGACTGCGCCTGAAAACCACCGATATACTCCATGCCCCGCGCATCAGCCGTGAAGTCATGCGCCAGATTCCGGGTCAGTACGGTGTTATGGACTGGACGCAGCAACATGCCAATTTCTTCCGTGCACTGAAGACGGAAAAGACAGTCATGTTTGTCATTCTTACTCTTATAATCGCGGTGGCCGCCTTCAATATAATATCCACGTTGGTAATGGTGGTGGCAGACAAGCAGGCGGATATCGCCGTGTTGCGGACCATGGGCGCCAGTCCACGCAGCATACTCACTATTTTTGTGATTCAGGGCATGGTGATCGGCGTGGTCGGTATCCTTCTCGGCGTAATCGGCGGTGTCTGGCTGGCCCTGAATGTGGAAACACTGGTGCCGGCCATCGAGAACTTTTTCAATATCAAATTCCTGTCTCCGGATATCTATTACATCAGTGACCTGCCGTCCGATCTGCACTGGGATGATGTCACCGTCATCGGCAGTGTCGCCTTCGTGTTCTGCGTACTGGCCACACTGTATCCGGCCTGGCGCGCCGCCAATACACAACCGGCCGAGGCTTTGCGCTATGAGTGAAGCCAGTGTCATCGGCTGCCGCGGCCTGGAAAAGTCCTTTATCCAGGGCGATCTCCATGTGGATGTCTTGAAGGGTGTGGATCTGGCCATTCGCCCCGGAGAGTGCATCGCCATTGTCGGCGCTTCCGGCTCCGGCAAGAGTACCCTGCTGCAATTGCTGGGCGGTCTGGATGAAGTGTCGGCGGGGGAGGTGTACGTTGCCGGCCGGTCCCTGTCCACATTAAACGAACGCCGGCGCGGCGTTCTGCGCAATCATTATCTTGGCTTTGTTTACCAGTTCCATCACCTGCTGCCGGAGTTTACCGCCCTGGAAAACGTCTGCATGCCACTTTTGATCCGCGGAACCCGGGTTTCCGAGGCCCGCGATCAGGCTGAGGATGTCCTCGGCCGGGTCGGTCTGGCGGAGCGGCTTGCGCACAAACCGGGCGAGCTGTCCGGCGGTGAGCGCCAGCGTACCGCCATTGCCCGGGCCCTGGTAACGCATCCGCGCTGCATCCTGGCCGACGAACCGACCGGGAACCTGGATGAAAAGACGGCGCGGCATGTGTTCGATGTAATGATGCAGCTGAACAGCGAATACGGCACCAGCCTGGTCATGGTCACGCACAATATGGCACTGGCAGAACGTTTCGACCGGGTCATGCGGCTGCAGGAAGGATTATTGAGTGAGGCATAGGAGTGAGGAGTAAGGGGTAAGGGGTAAGGAGTAAAAGACTATAGGGAAATTGACGGTGTCAAGGGGAGTCGCGAAC
>JBBDSH010000078.1:0-22426 GCA_040905045.1 Gammaproteobacteria bacterium
GTCAGCCGGACACGGATCGCATCTGGACCCATGAACACGGCCCCCAGGGCGGTGATGAGGTTAATATCATCCGCGTCGGCGGCAATTACGGCTGGCCCGTGATCACCTACGGCAAGAACTACGGTATCGGCACGTCCATCGGCGAGGGAACACACAAGAAAGGCATGGAGCAACCGGTGCATTACTGGGATCCGTCCATCGCGCCTTCCGGCATGGCATTTTATACCGGCACCGAATTCCCGCAATGGCAGGGCGATCTGTTTGTCGGTTCACTTAAATTCGGGCAATTGGTGCGACTGGAAATCCGGGACGATTCCGTCGTGCGGGAGGAACGGTTCGATGGTTTAACCCGAGTTCGTGATGTTCGGAAGGGACCGGACGGTGCCCTGTATCTGTTGACCGATGAACGCAACGGCCGATTATTGCGGTTAGTGAAACGTAAGGAGTAAGGAACTGGGAACCAGGGGTTGGGGATTAGCTGGGGCTCGGTGTTGCATGCAAATCCCTAATCCCCATCTCCCAGCCACCGGCAATTCAGACCGCGCCGGCGTCACTGAGCATGGCATAAATATCTTCGGCCATGCGGCGATAACCGTCCGCGTTGGGGTGAACGGTGTCTGATTTAAGCGACTTGTCGCCGAGGATATCCGCGATGAGATCCTCAATGAAGATTACGCCCGTGGCCTCCGCAATCTCGTTGTAGATATCCGCAGACGAGAGGAATAATCCGGGTTCGGGAACACCCAGCATGATCACAGGGATGCCGCGCTCATCGGCATGCCGGATCATGGCGCGGACATTATCAGCCATTTCATTTATGTCTTTTTTGCGCAGGATATCGTTGCCGCCGTGACACAGTATCAATAAATCCGGGCGGTGTTGGTCCAGCAGACCGGGCAGGCGCTTGAGCCCCTGTTCCGAGATTTCCCCCGAAACGCCGGCATTAACGACTTTTCTGCCGATTAGATTTTCAAGCGCGGCCGGGTAGCTTCGGTTTTTGTCGACGCCGTTGCCGTGGGTCAGGCTGTCGCCGAAGGCGAGGATGACGGCGTCTTCAGGCAGGGGAGCAAGTTCCGGTGAGTCCCCGCAGCCTGAAAGCAGCAGTGCAATGACAAGAACCGGGATGTTTCGGTACAGGTTTACAGGCTTCATATGTATTACTTAATCACACTGCGCCGGGCCGGGCAAGCTGCAAAAAAACATCGTGTTCCTGCCGCGTCCGGCGGTAACACGGTCCTGCTTGATCTGCCGCTTGCAGCAACGCACACTGGAATAAAAACCGGGTGAGAAAATCATGAAAACACTGGTAATCGGCGCCCATGGCAAGATTGGCCGGCGGCTGATCGGCAAGCTGGACAAGGCCGGCATGCCGGTACGGGCCATGATACGGAATGAAGATCAGCGACCGGAACTGGATGCGCCGGGTGCGGATGTGGTGCCGGGCGATCTCGAGGGAGAGTTCGAGAATGCGCTGGCAGGCTGTGATGCCGTGGTTTTCACCGCCGGCTCGGGCGGCCATACCGGTCCCGACAAAACATTCCTGGTGGATCTCTGGGGCGCGATCAAGACCATCCGCGCCTGTGAACGCTTGGGTATCCGGCGCTATATCATGATCAGTGCCCGCAACGCCGCCGATCCCGACAGCGGCCCTGCCTCCCGCAAGCCGTATCTCATTGCCAAGCATCTGGCCGATGAAGAACTTATGCGCAGTTCCCTGGATTACACCATCCTGCGTCCGGGAAGGCTGACCGACGATCCGGGCACGGGCCATATCCGTACCAGCAGGCCCGATGAGGAGAACCAGCTTATCTCCCGCGACGATGTAGCCGACGCCGTTGCCTTCTGCCTGCAGAATGACGCCACCATCGGTAAAACAACCCAGCTCTATCAGGGCGATACGCCAATCGCAAAAGCACTGGAATAGATTAGCCACAGAGAGCCTGCCCCGGATCATGTCCGGGGCAGGCTCTCTGTGGCTAAAATAATTAAAAATGTTTAAAGAGCTTGATTATAAAGAGACGCCCATGGGCGAACTGGTGCTGCGGCGCCGTTCGGAACCGAAGCTCGGCGGCGAAGTGGTTTACGAGGTCAAGCTGGGCGATGATTTTCTCATGTCCAGCCTTTTCACCGAGGGAGAGATTGCACTGGCCAGGCTCGGTCTCTCGGGATTAACGGAACAACCTCTGGATATCGTCGTCGGCGGCCTGGGCCTGGGCTATACGGCGGCAACGGCACTGCAGTATCCGATGCTGCGCAGCATGCTGGTCATAGAAACCATGCCGGAAGTGATCGACTGGCACCGGCGCGGACTGGTGCCCATGGGTAAAGCTCTGACGGAGGATCCACGCTGCCGGTTTATACAGGGAGATTTTTTCAACATGGCCGGTATGGATGGTGCGGGCTTCGACCCGGATACGCCCGGGCGCCGTTTCCACGCTGTATTGCTGGACATCGATCACGCCCCGGATCACGTGCTGCATCCGGATCACGCCGGCTTCTATGAGCCCGCCGGTCTGCGGCGCCTGACGCGGTGGCTGCATACGGATGGTGTTTTCGCCCTGTGGTCCAACAATCCGCCGGATGAAGCCTTTCTGCGAAGGCTGGGCGAGTCGTTCGCCCGGGTCTCGGCGGAAATCGTTCAATTCCCCAATCCCTATACCGGCGAGGAATCGAGCAATACTATCTACGTGGCACGGACTAAATAGATGTTCCGAATTCCAGTGCAGTTGTCGTTGAAATAATGAGGCCGGCAACAGCATGCATACGCGTACAAAGTTAATTCATAAGGAAGCCTTTTTATGTTGAATGAGTTCACTGTATGGCATATGTGGTCCTGGGTCAGCCGGAACGGCGAATCAGCCCCGGCTGACCATACGGTTGTACTCAGAAGGCGTATTGCCAGCCGATCTGAATACTCAGATCGGTTTTCATCTGCGGTCCGTTCAGGTTCCTGTACAAAGGCAGACCGGCTTCCAGGGCGATGCGGTGGTTGCGCAACCATCCGGACTGGCCGGCAAGATTGAAGCCGAGCAACGCGGTAACGGTATCACCACCGTAGTTGTCCGGATCCGCCGTCTGCACGGGGCCCATGATAAGACTGTCCATGCCTTCGATTCGGCCTGTTGTTTCCCCCTCGATACGCACCGAAGTACTCAACCAGTCGGTCCAGCGATAACTCACCCAGGAAGTCATCAGGTGCCGGTCGCCGAGATTGTAGCCTTCGTCATTGGTATCCAGTCGAAAAGTCCCGGCATATTGCGCGCCCCAGCCCCAGCGATCCCGGCGGCCGGCATACACCGCTCCGGCTTTCAAATCCCAGGTGCCGGAACCCAGCTGCATGGCGTAGGGCAGGCGCACCACGGGCCGTGTATTCATGGGCGTTAGTATCGACCCGGTTTCCGTAATGGAACCCGTGGGCATGCTGATGCCGGTGTTGATCTGGATCCGGTGTGTATTGTTTTCGTGAATATTGAACATGGCGGTGATACCGGTATCGCCGAAGCCCCGGCTTCGGGTTTCAAAGGTTCCCAGCGCCGTGGTGCCCGCCGGCCCCATATAGGTGCGATGCGTCATGGCCTTTTCCATATACATGCTCATGGCCATGAGCGTCAGCCGGTCCGTCGGTGCGTACATAGCGCCGAACATGTGCATATCCATGGTCATTTCCAGGGGCACAACGCGCAGGGTGGGCGGCTGCATGGGCAAACCGGCAAACCGGTTCGGCACATTCGTGACGATCTCGTCCGGACTGATGGGGGTATCGTCGATACGGTTGCCGTCCATGCGCATATGCCTGAAGCGATACGAGAGCATCCATTCATCGGCATTATGGGTATGGTCCGCCATGACGCCTACAGGGGCGTGGCTGTCTGCAAAAACCGGTGCCAGTGCGGTATTTTCGTGGGCGTTGATTGGCAGGGACAGGGTGACGCCGGCAACGGCGACCGCTGTCGTGAGAATACTGGTCATTCTGTTCATTTGTTTTCATCCCGCTTGGATCGAATTGTTGGATACGCGTGCACGGCCGTCGCCTGCACTTCCGGGGCGGCAATACACGTAAGTAATATTCAGATCAGGCCGGGAAGGGCGGAGCGCGGATACTGCGGGAGATGAAACCGGGTTGAAGTGCAGGCTGTGAATCGTATTCGGCGCGGAGGGTGATTACCGTCGGTACGGACGGCACAGGAATTACATCGAGTGTAACAAAACCAAGGCCGCTGGTGGACCAGTAACTGCAGGTGGGGCTGATACTGAATCCGGCATCCTCATCGTCATGATGTCCGTGATGTGAATGTTTGTCCGCCGGCTCCACGGCAAGGCTGACAGGCCCGTCGCAGAAAATAATACCGAGACCACCGGCCGGAGAAAAGGCCAGCATGTAACCGGGGGCAATGAAGGTGCGCAATACCAGCGCCAGTATCAACAGGCGGGCCAGGGGGATACGGGGTGTACTGCGGCGACCGTACATACCGGTAATCATAAACTATTTCATTAATGATCGCCGGGGAATAACAGAGTCTTGATACACGGGCAGAATGATATGTTGTGGTGGTGGCAGTCATCACCTGACGATTCGGGACACGCACAAATATACAAGATATTTCAACGAGTTGGGTCTCAGCCAACATCTGTATGAAACTGATCTATACTATAAATGGGTGTTTTACAGCCAGGACAGGCACTGGCAGGAGGGATCAAATGCGATCAACCACCACTCTATTAGTAGTTGCTGCGGGTTGTGTTTATTTCAGCGTCCCTGTCTTCGCGACCCAGGCGGTTACCATCTTCAGCAATGACGGCGATGCCCAGAAGTGTTCCGCCGCCGCGCATACCGCGGCACAGACAAACTTCGCATCACACGACGCTCTGGAGGCCTGTGACCGTGCCCTGGAATACGGTCATATGAAAAAGCGGGATCGGGCCGCTACCTACGTCAATCGCGGCATTATCGCAACCGCACTGTCCCGTTTCCAGGAAGCCTTCAGAAATTACCATCAGGCCATGGGTATCATGCCCGACATGCCGGAGCCGTATATCGGTCGCGGCAATATCTATTTCCTGGCCGGCAAGCTGGATAAATCCATCGCGGACTACAGCCGCGCCCTGGATCTGGATCTGGGCCGCGAACACGTTGCCTTTCTGAACCGCGGCATGGCGTATGAAAAGTTGAAACAGTACGACGCCGCCGAGGAGGATTATCGCATGGCGCTGGAGGCAGTACCGGACTGGGAACTTGCACAACAGAAACTGAGTTTCGTGCGTGCCAGGCAGACCGTCAATCCATAGCGTTTGGAATAAATGTCAATGGATGTTGCGGAGCATTGCCGCCGATCAGCAGCAGTGCAGACGAAATATAAAGGAAGAATGAATCTGTAACGCGAATATTCAGGTACTGGATTGTTCGCCGGCGGCGTCCTCATCGCGGTTATCCCAGTTGGCGCTCCAGGCGATGGGCGGCAGGTTATTGAAGGCGTCCCTGAGTTTTGCATCCCAGGCTTTGCTCAGCTGCCGCAGATAATCGCTGGATTCATCAAAGCGGTAGTGGCGATTCAGCATGAAACTGTCGGTATGATAAACCATCACCTCGATAGGTGGACCGACGGTGATATTGCTGCGCATGGTGGAGTCCATTGAAACAAGGGCACAGAGCGCCGCCGTTTCCAGGCTTGATGATCGGGTTAGTATCCTGTCCAGGATGGGCTTGCCGTACTTGCTTTCACCGATTTGGAGATAGGGCGTATCGGCGGAAGTCGTTATGTGATTGCCTTGTGGATAGATCAGGAAGCAGTCCGGATTGTTGCCTGTTATCTGTCCGCCGATTATAAAACTGGCTTCGTAATTGCCGTTGTCATCGGCATGTTTTTTCTGCTGTTTACGGCTAACTTCACCGATGTAATCGGCGGCATCGTTCATGTGCGTGACCGACATGAGATTGACGGCGGCGGATTTATCAATGTCTTTCCTGATCTGCGTAATAACCGCCTGGGTAGTGGCAAGGTTGCCCGATGATAATAATATGAACTGCCGTTCGCCGGGTTCGCCGAAGTGATGCATCTTGCTGTAGGTGCTGACATTATCGACGCCGGCGTTTGTCCTGGAGTCGGAAACGAAGACGAGTCCGGCATCTATGGATATCGCTACGCAATAGGTCATTGAAAATTCAACTCGGGCCAAAAATCTGCAAACGACTTTAGTTGCATAGTTGTTAAACAGTCAAGTTGTAAATTCCGGAGCGGTGCGCCGACGTGATCCAGGCGTATGGAAATTTCAATAGGAATCATTGAGTTAGGGGCCAGGAGTCAGGAGGCAGGGGTAAGGAATGTAAAATTTACGTCATGCCGGAAGCGCGTTGTGTGCGCTATCCGGCATCAAGCCAGAGACAAATAAAAACATAAATACTTGTAAGCGTGTTTTTGTGCGTAATTGTTTAGCCGGATAGCAGATTCCGTCGCAGAAGTGATTCGTAATCTGTCTGGGTATCGATATCCACGGAAGCTTCCTCCAATGGGATCGGAATGACATCGGCGTCGTGATTCCGGATTACGGATTTGGCACCGGTATCTCCGTGCAGGGAACGCAGCTCATCGAAAAAGCGGCGCGGTATGATCGCCGGCACGCCGCGGGTATCCGCATACTCCGCCGCGACGATGCTTTCCGGATTCCGTTCCCATGCTTCAACAAGTAGTTCAAGATGATGTTGTTCGACAAGTGGCTGGTCGCAGAGCAGGATCAGAATGCCGGCGCATTCTTCCGGCAGCCTGTGCATGGCAACCTTGAGCGAAGTGGCCATGCCGGCGTGCCAGTCTTCATTGACCACATTGACGGCGGGAATCGCGGCAATCTCGCGCTGGCATTTGGTCGGCTTGGGGCCATGCACGACGATGATCCTGTCGTCCAGAAGACTATGGGCTTTTTCGGCAGCATGACGTAACAGGCTCCGGCCATCGAATTCCAGCAACTGTTTCAACGCTCCGAATCGCCGGGAGCCGCCTGCGGCCAGGACAACGCCGTAAAGCTGTTCGCGTGTTGCGGCTGGTACCGCCGCCTTCATACTGCCCTGTTGCAGGGACAGGGAACCACCGCCGCGGTTTCTCAGCACGGCCTGAATTTCGGCAATCAGTGAAAAGGCAATCTCTTCCGGAAGCCGGGCGCCGATATCCAGGCCGACCGGTCCGTAGACACGATCCGCCACTTTCTCCTTTTCGTCACCCAGGTATTTCAACAATTCCTGTTTGCGTGCGGCGGGACCGAGCAGGCCGATGTAGTTGAGGGGCGTGCCGGCCAGTCGTGCCAAATAACGCTGGTCGTATTCCAGCTTGTGCGTCATGAGTACAGCGGCATCGAAGCTGGGCAAGTCCAGTTTGGCGTCCAGTTCTTCCGGCGCGGAATGTATCACATGATCCGCGGCCGGGAATTTCCCCGTCTCACAGAATGCCTCGCGGTAATCGACAACGGTGATTGTCCAGCCAAGCAGACGGGCGGCCTCGGTGACGGGCACCGCATCCGGGCCGGCTCCGATGACAAGCAGTCGCGTCGGCGCTTCCACCATGCCGAGAAAGAGAGTGATACTGCCGCCGTCGACTTCCACTGTCCGTGATGATGAGCGCCCGGCTATCAGGGCATCCCGGGCGGCGTTGAAGATTGCTTTCGGCAATGTGCTGTCTTCCTCGGGGAAGAGGAAATGTGTCCCGGCGGGGAATCCCTCGTGTTCCGAATCGATGACGGTAACAACCACGGCCGGAGTCGAGGATGCCAGTGCTTTTTCGATTAAAGAAAGCGGCGCGTAATTGTTTTCCGGACAAAGGTACTCCAGCCGGATGCGGACGGCGCCGTCACAACCCAGCCCCAGACCCCAGATCAGATCGTCCGAGGAACGCATGTCATAGAACACACTGGTGTCGGCCTTGTCCCTGAAAACTTTCCTGGCGTGTTCATACAGATCCGCTTCCAGACAACCGCCGCTGAGGAGGCCGTACATATCCCCGTTTTCGGTGATCAGCATGCGCGCCCCCGGCTTGCGGTAAGTGGAACCGGCGGTTTCCACGATGGTGGCGAGAACAAACACCTTTTCTTTTTCCACCCGGGAGCGGAAGGAATCAACAAGACCGGAAAGACTTGAATGCATGAATTTACGTATTTCGACAGGGTTTCAATTAGGAAGGCAATATTACCTGAACAGACGGTGCCTGACTATTGGTAAGGAGTAAGGAGTAAGGAGTGAGGGGTGAGGTGTAAGGATTACAAATCTATTAATGGCGAGAGTTTCCCGGATACTGTCCGTCAACAATCGGCTGCATATTATTGAAAATTCGAGTGCCGGCACATGAGTAACCGGGCAGTTACACAGAATTATTTACAGTATCCGGTATAATAGCAGTATTACTCCTCACGCCTTACCCCTCACTCCTCACTGCGTCAGCCTGGCGAGGGCCTGCTCGGCATTTTCGTAACCTTGGTCGGCGGCCTTTTGATACCAGCGTCTGGCTTCATCCGTATTTTTTTCAATACCGCGACCCTTGGCAAAGATCACGCCCAGATTGTACTGAGCCTGGGGATGGCCGGCTTCCGCCGCGCGACGATACCAGTTATAGGATTCCATATCATTGCGCGTCACGCCCTGACCCTTGCCGTACATAAAGGCCAGATGCAGCTGTGCGTTGATATGCCCTTTTTCGGCCGCGCGCCGGAACCAGGAAAAGGCTTCTTTACCGTCCGGTTTTACGCCCTGGCCGCGCCAGTACATTTCGCCCAGGCGGTACATGGAATTGACATGTCCCTGACGGGCGGCAAGCAGACACCAGTCATAGGCGGCCGACTCATCCTGTTCCACACCGATGCCTCTCATGTACATCATATACAGAGTGGCCTGGGCCTCGGCGTCGCCGTGTACCCCCGCCTCCGAATACCAGTGGAATGCTTCTCGATAGTTCTGTTCGACGCCGCGGCCCTTGGCGTGCATAACGCCGAGATTGTACATGGCATTGATGTTTCCCTGTTCGGCGGCGCGGCGGAACCATTTGGCCGCTTCCACCTCGTCCTTGTCCGTATCGATGCCCTTGGCATAGATGTAGGCAAGGGATGCCTGGGCGGAAACATCGCCTTTTTCGGCCTTGATGATGGTCTGGATCAATTCATCGCCCGGGGGCCTGTCTTTAGTTTCGGTCCCGCCGTCCGCGTCATGGTTGAACGTATTCAGCCATTCCGTAATGTTCTGGGGTCGTTCCTCGCGGTCGAACCTCATGGCGTAATCAATGGCTTCCAGTATGGTGGGGGAATAACGGTCGGCCCCGATTTCCTTCGCCGGGACATAGGTGTCCCGGGAGGTAACGCTGATGGCGGAACTTCTGTCAACGGCATCCGTCGGGGGAATACCGGCTATGGATCGATACAGGGTTGCGCCAAGGGCGTAGATATCCGTCCAGGGCCCCTGGGTGTCGTCCTCGTCCGTCGTGTTGTATTGCTCGATGGGGGCGTATCCCTTGGAAAACACACCCGTCATGGCATTGCGGGTTTCCACCAGGGCCTGGCGTGCCGAGCCGAAATCCAGTAATACCGGGTCGCCGTCCACGCGGATGAAAATATTGGCCGGCTTGATGTCACGATGGATGAAGCCGTGCGCGTGGACCTGCTTCATTCCTTCGATGATTGGGAAGATGACCGTCTTGATATCGGCCTCGTCGAGGATTTTGCGACGGGATAATAAATCCTGCAGGCTTTCACCCAGTTCATAGTCCATGACCATGTAGGCGGTATTGTTGAGTTCGAATACATTGCGGACACGGACGATATTGGGGTGCTTGAACTGCCCCAGCGTCCGTGCTTCGTCGATGAACCGGTCCAGTCCCCAGCGGTAGCGATCTTCCAGTTCCGGCGATACGGGCGCAACGGTACCATCCCCGGCGCGTGTCGCCAGTTCCGCTGGCATGTATTCCTTGATGGCGACCTCATGGGCCAGGTTTTTGTCATAGGCAAGATAGGTGATGCCGAATCCACCCTGACCGAGGATATCCCGGATCTCGTACCAATGGAGTTCCACACCGGCCGGCATGGCGTTGAGATGCCGGTTTTTTGTCCGCTTTTTGCTCACTGTCTGCAAGGCTGAGTATTTACGGGCATGAGCAGGCGGAGCCGCGTTGCAGGATTACCAGCATGCATAAAGTTCCTGTATTGGCCGCTTTTGCGGTTGAAACCTGTCTGAATCGCTATACAAGCGCAAATTTCCAGTAATTGCAATGGGTTAGGGTCCGGTCTGAAATAATGCGCTCCTGCCGCCGGCTTCGTGATTTACAGTATGGCGAACAGTTCGCCGTTCTGCTCGTCGATCGTGACCGGCTGCAGGGACTTGCCGGCGCAGGGGCCGTGTATACAGAAGCCGTCGTGGACGCGAAACAAGGCGCCATGGGTGGCGCACTGCAGGTGGGTTCCGGAGCGGTCCAGGAAACGGTCCGCGACCCACACACCCGTATGCGGGCAGCGGTTGATATAGGCGAACACCCGCTTATTCCGCCTGGCCAGCAGCAATTGCCGAGTGCCGGCCGGGGTTTCAACAGTGAAGCCCCGGGCACTGTTTTCAGGGATGGCATCCCGCCGGCAGAGGGGGTATGTTTTATCTGAACCTATCATCCTGGTATCCAGGGAATGGTTGCCATAGACATCCGATAGCCATGTTCAGTACACTATCAAACATCGCAGACGGGAGTAATTGTGTGGATTTTGCACGATTGCTCCCGTTTTGTATGTGCGGGATTCAGAGGACGTGTGACACGATGCCCGCGTGTCGCCGAAAGCCCCTGCGGCTGAATAAGATTGGAAAACAGCCGTTATCCCCGGAACATGGAGCGGTTTTCGCCCGCACGATCCCGATCCTGAAACTGGCAACGGGCAGGCCCTGGAGAACGTATTGACGCATACAGCTTTACTGGCACTGGAAGATGGCAGTCTGTTTTACGGCCGGTCCATCGGTGTCGATGGCCGGACCGACGGCGAGGTGGTGTTCAATACCGCCATGACCGGCTATCAGGAGATCCTGACGGATCCTTCCTATTACCGGCAGATCGTCACCCTGACCTATCCCCATATCGGCAATACCGGCGTCAATCACGAGGATGAAGAGTCGGCCGGGGTCCATGCCAGTGGTCTCATCATCCGGCAACTGCCCCTGGAAGTCAGCAACTGGCGTTCGGAAGGAACGTTGCAGGATTACCTGCGGGAGAACGGCATCGTCGCCATTGCCGATATCGATACCCGGCGACTGACCCGCTTGCTGCGCGACAAGGGCGCACAGAACGGCTGCATCATCGCCGGCAAAAAGCCGGATGCGGAACAGGCGATTGCCGCGGCCCGCGCGTTTCCCGGCCTCAAGGGCGCGGACCTGGCACAGGTAGTGAGTACCGATGCCGCCTACGAATGGGGCCAGGGCGTCTGGTCGCTGGCCTCGGGTCTGCCCGAAGACACCGTATTGAAAAACAAACCCTGGCATGTCATCGCCTATGACTATGGCATCAAGCGCAATATTCTGCGCATCCTCTCGGATTCCGGCTGCCGCCTGACGGTCGTACCCGCCAAAACCCCGGCCCGCGAGGTATTGGACGAGAAACCCGACGGGGTTTTCCTGTCTAACGGGCCCGGTGATCCGGATGCCTGTGACTATGCCATCGAGGCAATCCGGGAGATTCTGCCGAGTCGCATCCCTGTATTCGGTATCTGTCTCGGTCACCAATTACTGGGACTGGCCGCCGGTGCCCCGACGGTAAAAATGAAATTCGGCCATCACGGCGCCAACCATCCGGTGCAGGATCTGGCGAGCGGCCGGGTCATGATCACCAGCCAGAACCACGGCTTTGCCGTGGACGAGCAGGGCATGCCGGATTCACTCAGGCCCACGCATCGTTCCCTGTTCGACGGTTCCCTGCAGGGCATTCATCACAAGGAGTATCCGGCTTTTGGTTTCCAGGGGCATCCGGAAGCCAGTCCAGGTCCTCACGATCTAAGGCCATTATTTAAGCATTTTATTGAATTAATGGAGGCGGCAAGGTGAAGCGGTGGCTCGTGGCTCGTGCTTCGTGGCTCGTGATTGGTGACTCGCGGTATGTTAAGCGGGTTCCGAACTCCGAGCCCCGGATTTCGAGCCACCAGCCACCAGCCACGAGCCACGGTTAGACAATGCCCAAACGCACCGACATCCACAGCATCCTCATCATCGGCGCCGGCCCCATCATCATCGGCCAGGCCTGCGAGTTTGACTATTCCGGCGCCCAGGCCTGCAAGGCGCTGATGGACGAGGGCTTCCGGGTCATCCTGGTGAATTCCAACCCGGCCACCATCATGACCGACCCGAACATGGCCCACGCCACGTATATTGAACCCATACGCTGGCAGACGGTGGCGAAGATCATTGAGAAGGAGCAGCCGGACGCCCTGTTGCCCACCATGGGCGGCCAGACCGGTCTTAATTGCGCGCTGGATCTGGCGCGCATGGGCGTGCTGGAGGAATACAATGTCGAGTTAATCGGCGCCAGCCGCGAGGCTATCGACATGGCCGAGGACCGGGACCAGTTTCGCGAGGCCATGATCCGCATCGGGCTGTCCATGCCCAGGACCGGCTTTGCCCACGACCTGGACGAGGCGAAAGCGGTTCAGAAGGATCTCGGTTTTCCAGTGATCATCCGGCCGTCTTTTACCCTGGGCGGGACCGGCGGCGGCATTGCCTACAACCGCGAGGAATTCATGGAGATCTGCGAGCGCGGTCTGAACGCCTCGCCCACCCGCGAGATCCAGCTGGATGAGTCGGTGCTGGGCTGGAAGGAATACGAGATGGAAGTGGTGCGGGATCACGAGGATAACTGCATCATTGTCTGTTCCATCGAGAACGTCGACCCCATGGGCCTGCATACGGGCGACTCCATCACCGTGGCTCCGGCCCAGACCCTGACCGACAAGGAATACCAGATCATGCGCGACGCTTCCATCGCCGTACTGCGCGAGATCGGCGTCGATACCGGCGGTTCCAACGTCCAGTTCGCGGTTAATCCGGATAACGGTGAACTGGTGGTCATCGAAATGAATCCGCGCGTGTCGCGCTCCTCGGCTCTGGCCTCCAAGGCCACCGGCTTTCCCATCGCCAAGGTGGCGGCCAAGCTGGCGGTGGGTTATACGCTGGACGAACTGGACAACGAGATCACCGGCGGTGTTACACCGGCTTCATTCGAACCGACCATCGATTACGTGGTCACCAAGATCCCGCGCTTTACCTTTGAGAAGTTCCCGCAGGCGGACGATCGCATCAATACGCAGATGAAATCCGTGGGCGAGGTGATGGCCATCGGCCGCAGTTTCCAGGAATCCCTGCAGAAAGCCTTGCGCGGTCTGGAGACCGGCATCGATGGCCTGGATGAGCGTGTTCCGCCGGGCCAGGAGGATGCCAGTGAGAAAATCGAGGGCGAACTGCGGGTGGCGCGTTTCGAGCGGATATTGTATGTGGCTGATGCCTTCCGCCATGGTTACGGTATCGACGATGTCTACGATATGACGCACATCGATCGCTGGTTCCTGGCCCAGATCAAGGATCTGGTCGATGAAGAGACGGCTCTGAAAAAGACCGGCCTGAAAAAACTGAAACCGGAACATTTGCTGGAACTCAAGCGCAAGGGCTTCGCCGATACACGCCTGGCGACGCTGCTGGACTGCAGGGAAAGCGATGTGCGAGAACTGCGCTACAGGCACGGTATTCATCCCGCCTACAAGCGGGTGGATTCCTGTGCCGCGGAATTTGCCGCCACCACCACTTATCTGTATTCCACCTACGAGGAAGAATGCGAGGCGGAACCGGGCGAGCGCGACAAAATCATGATCCTGGGCGGCGGGCCCAACCGCATCGGCCAGGGTATCGAATTCGATTACTGCTGCGTGCAGGCGGCGCTGGCCCTGCGCGAGGCCGGTTTCGAGACCATTATGGTCAACTGCAATCCGGAAACCGTATCCACCGATTACGACACTTCGGACCGGCTCTATTTCGAGCCGCTGACCCTGGAAGACGTGCTGGAGATCATCCGCATCGAAAAACCGAAGGGCGTTATTGTCCAGTTCGGCGGTCAGACGCCGCTGAAACTGGCCCGGGATCTGGAGGCGGCCGGCGCGCCCATCATCGGCACCAGTCCGGACAGCATCGACCTGGCCGAGGATCGCCGGCGTTTCCAGGATCTGCTCAACCGCCTGGATCTCATCCAGCCGCCCAACCGCACCGCCCGTACCATGGAGGAGGCCGAGAAGCTGGCCGCGGAGATCGGTTATCCCCTGGTGGTGCGGCCGTCCTATGTGCTCGGCGGCCGGGCCATGGAGATCGTCTATACGGAATCGGAACTGAACAATTACATGACCCATGCGGTGTCCGTTTCCAACGAGGCGCCGGTATTGCTGGATCATTTTCTCGAGGATGCCATCGAAGTGGACGTGGATGCCGTTTCCGACGGCGAGACCGTGGTTATCGGCGGCATCATGGAGCATATTGAACAGGCCGGCGTGCATTCCGGTGATTCCGCCTGCTGTCTGCCGCCGCACAGCCTGGACAAATCCGTCCAGGAGGAAATCGCCCGGCAGGTGCGCAAAATGGCACAAGGCCTCAATGTCGTGGGTCTGATGAATACGCAGTTCGCCCTGCAGGGTGATCGAATCTATGTGCTCGAGGTCAACCCGCGGGCATCGCGCACCGTACCGTTCGTTTCCAAGGCAACCGGGGTATCCCTGGCGCGTATCGCGGCCCGCTGCATGGTGGGCGAGTCACTCGCCTCACAGGGTGTCGAGAGGGTGCCGACCCCGTCCTATTACTCTGTCAAGGAAGCGGTATTTCCGTTCATCAAGTTTCCCGGTGTTGATTCCATACTCGGCCCGGAGATGAAGTCCACCGGCGAGGTTATGGGTATCGGCGAGAATTTTGGCGAGGCCTTTGCCAAGGCGCAGCTGGGCGCCGGTAATGAAATCCCGCGCGGCGGACTGGTCTTTATCAGTGTCCGCGACGCCGACAAGGAGGCCGCGGTGGCCGTCGCGGGCGAGCTTGCGCGGCTGGGCTTCTCGCTCTGTGCCACCCACGGCACGGCCGCGGCGATTCACAAGGCGGGCCTGGAATGCCGCGGTGTCAACAAGGTGCGCGAGGGGCAGCCGCACATCGTCGACATGTTGAAAAATGACGAAATAGACCTGATAGTGAACACGACGGAAGGCCGCAAGGCCGTGGCCGATTCCTTTTCCATACGTCGTACCGCCCTGCATCACAAGGTTTTCTACATGACCACGATGGCGGGCGCCAATGCCACTATTCAGGCACTGGATGTGAACACTTTCGACAATGTGAATTGTCTGCAGGAGTTACACTCGGGAGTTGAAAGATGAGCAAGACACCCCTGACCGTAAATGGTGCCGAAAAACTGCGCGAACAACTGAAGCGGCTGAAGTCCGTGGATCGTCCCAGGGTGGTCGAAGCCATTGCCGAGGCGCGCGCCCACGGTGATTTAAGTGAGAACGCCGAATACCATGCCGCCCGTGAACAGCAGAGTTTTATCGAGGGGCGCATCAATACCATTGAATCCGTTCTGGCCGAGGCTCAGATCATCGACGTCAGCAAACTGGATGCCGGCAGCAAGGTGGTCTTCGGTGCCACCGTGGATCTGCTGAATGTTGAGACAGACAAGGAAGTGACCTATCAGATAGTCGGCGAGGAGGAATCCGATATCGAGTCCGGCCTGATTTCCATTTCCTCACCCATTGCCCGCGCCTTGATTGGCAAGGAAGAGGGTGACACCGTCACCGTCGATGCCCCCGGAGGGGCGGTGGAGTACGAGATTCTCGAAGTTCGTTACGTGTAGTGAACTTCGTGGCTCGTGGCTGGTGGTTCGTGGCTCGAATGTCGTGCCACGGATTGCCTGGATGAAGACTAATGGACGGCCGGTATTAACTCCGCGCTTTGTAGGTTTATCTTAAAGCGGTAATATTTTTCGCTTGCAGAAGATTGCTCCTGCATTTTCTTCACTTCCGTCATCCTTGGCGATCGTGCTCGAAAAAACGCATACTTCTTCAGCCACGAGCCACGAGCCACGAGCCACGAGCCACGAGCCACGAGCCACGAGCCACGCGTCGTCGCGTATCATGAGCAAACAAAGTAAAACCTGGTTAAAGCAGCACGCGCGGGATCCCTATGTCAAAAGAGCCCGCGGCGACGCTTTCCGTGCCCGGGCGGTCTACAAGCTTCAGGAAATCGATCAAAAGGATCGACTGTTCAAGACCGGGCAGACGGTAGTGGATCTGGGCGCGGCTCCCGGCAGCTGGTCGCAATACGCGGCCCGGCGAGTCGGTCCGGCCGGCACCGTGGTGGCGCTGGATGTTCTGGAAATGGAGCCGGTGAATAACGTGCAATTCATTCAGGGCGACTTTACCGAGGAAGATACCCTGGCCGCCTGTCTGGCTGTTCTGGGGGAGCGAAAGGCGGACCTTGTAATTTCCGATATGGCCCCCAATTTATCCGGTATACGTGATGCCGACCAGGCCCGCAGTCTGTATCTCGCCGAACTGGCCCTGGATTTTGCAGGACGGGTTTTGAACCCCGGCGGGGATTTGCTGGTCAAGATATTTGAGGGTACCGGGGTTGATCGGTACAGGGAGCAATTATCAGAGAGTTTTCAGAAGGTTATAATTCGCAAGCCAAAGGCGTCCCGGGACCGGTCGCGGGAATTTTATATGCTGGCGAGAGGCTATGATGTATAGTTGTACATATTTCAGATTGTTTCCATCCCGGAGATGCCGGCTGTAACAGGCACGGTGTGATCTTTGCTTTCTCCTCACTTTTCAATTATGTAAATATAAGCGGGATGCGGAGATCATAGTGTATGACAGCCGGATAGAGGGGATCACGCACCGGACACGGTGCCGGATAAACAAGTTTATTTTGGAGTCAGTATCTTGAGTGACATAGCGAAAAACCTGGTTCTCTGGGTCATTATCGCCCTGGTTTTGATGATGGTGTTCCGTAATTTCGGCGCGCCTCAGGAAGCCGGAGACATTACCTATTCACAGTTCATATCGGAGGTGAAATCCGGCCGCGTGGAACAGGTGGTGATTGAAGGTAGCACCATCAGCGGTGCCTATTCCGACGGCAACCGGTTTTCCACCTACAGTCCGGAGACCAATAACGAGGCATTGATCGGCACGCTCCTGGACAACGGCGTCGAGATCAAGGGTTCCGAACCCAACAAGAATTCTTTCTGGGCCCATGCTTTTATTTCCTGGTTCCCCATTCTGTTGCTCCTCGGCATCTGGATTTATTTCATGCGGCAGATGCAGGGCGGCGGCGGTGGCCGCGGTGCCTTGTCTTTCGGCAAGAGCCGCGCGCGCCTGCTGGGCGACGACCAGGCCCGCATCACGTTCAGCGACGTGGCCGGCGTGGAGGAAGCCAAGGAAGAAGTGGCCGAACTGGTGGACTTCCTGCGTGATCCCGGCAAGTTTCAGAAACTCGGCGGCAAGATTCCGTCGGGCGTGCTCATGGTGGGACCGCCGGGGACCGGCAAGACCATGCTGGCCCGGGCCATCGCCGGCGAGGCGCGGGTGCCGTTTTTCACTATTTCCGGTTCCGATTTTGTCGAGATGTTCGTTGGTGTCGGCGCCTCGCGCGTGCGCGACATGTTCGAGCAGGCCAAGAAACAGGCGCCCTGCATTATCTTTATCGACGAGATCGACGCCGTCGGCCGCCATCGCGGCGCCGGTCTGGGCGGCGGTCACGATGAACGCGAACAGACCCTGAACCAGTTGCTGGTGGAGATGGATGGTTTCGAAGGCAATGAGGGTGTCATTGTTATAGCGGCTACCAACCGCCCCGACGTGCTGGATCCGGCGTTGCTTCGCCCGGGACGTTTTGATCGCCAGGTGGTGGTGCCGCTGCCGGACATTCGCGGCCGCGAACAGATTATCAAGGTGCACATGCGCAAGGTGGCCACGGCGGATGACGTGGACGCCAATGTTATTGCTCGCGGTACGCCCGGATTTTCCGGCGCCGATCTGGCCAATCTGGTCAATGAGGCGGCGCTGTTCGCCGCTCGCGGCAACAAGAAACACGTCTCCATGGAGGACTTCGAGCGGGCCAAGGACAAGGTGATCATGGGCGCTGAGCGCCGCTCCATGGTCATGAGCGAAGACGAAAAGAAACTGACCGCCTACCATGAATCCGGTCATGCCATTGTCGGGCGCATGATGCCCGGTCACGATCCTGTCTACAAGGTGACCATTATCCCGCGCGGTCGGGCCCTAGGCGTGACCATGTTCCTGCCGGAAGAGGATCGACTCAGCTACACTCGCCGCTACCTGGAGGCCCAGCTTTGCAGCTTGTTCGGCGGTCGTATCGCGGAACGATTGATATTCGGTGACGACGCGGTGACCACCGGAGCCTCCAACGACATCCAGCGGGCCACCGAAATCGCCCGCAACATGGTGACAAAGTGGGGCCTGTCCGACAAACTGGGGCCGCTTACCTACGGCGATGATGATGGCGAGGTGTTTCTCGGCCATTCGGTGACCAAGCACAAGGGCATCTCTGATGAAACGGCCCATGTTATTGATGAGGAAATTCGCAACGTCATCGATCGCAGCTACGCCAGGGCGGAAAAAATCCTGACCGACAACACAGAGAAGCTGCATATCATGGCGGAGGCCCTGATCAAGTACGAGACGCTGGAATCGGCACAGATCGATGACATCATGGATGGCAAGACACCGCGGCCGCCCGCCGGTTGGGATGACGATAATGATCGGGGTGCTTCCGGCAAGGCAGTCAAGGCCGATGATACCGATGATTCCACCGTCGGACAGCCTTCGGACGAACCCGGCCCCAAGCCGGCCTGAGTGAGGGGTGAGGAGTGAGGTGTAAGGAGTGAGGAGTGAACTGAAAACTGTGGCAGGGTTTTTACTCCTTACTCCTTACACCTCACTCCTCACTCCTCACCCCTTACTCCTTACTCGGACATGAGAAAGTACTTCGGGACCGACGGTATACGCGGCAAGGTGGGTGATCACCCCGTCACCCCGGAGTTTGTCATGAAGCTGGGCTGGGCCGCGGGTCGGGTGCTGGCCGGCCGGGGCAAGGGACCGGTCCTCATCGGCAAGGACACCCGTATCTCCGGTTACATGTTTGAATCGGCACTGGAAGCGGGATTATCCGCCGCCGGCGTCGATATCCGTCTTCTCGGGCCCATGCCCACCCCGGCTATCGCTTACCTGACCCGCAATACTCGTGCCCAGGCCGGCATCGTCATCAGTGCTTCCCATAATCCCTACCAGGACAATGGCATCAAGTTTTTTTCATCCGATGGTTTCAAACTGCCGGACGATGTGGAACTCGCCATAGAAGAGGAGATGGATAAACCCCTGACTCTGTCAGGCGGCAGACTGGGCAAGGCCCAGCGCATGAGCGATGCCCCGCGGCGTTATATCGAGTTCTGCAAGAGCCGCCTGGCGGATTGCCGGCTGGACGATCTGCATCTGGTTATCGATTGTGCCAATGGCGCCGGCTACCGGGTAGCCGGCAAGGTTTTTCAGGAACTGGGCGCAAAGGTGGATATGATTGGCGCCGAGCCGGATGGTATCAATATCAATGAACAGGTCGGTGCCACCTCGCCGGAATTGCTTTGCAAAACCGTGGTTGAAAAAGGCGCGGACGCCGGTCTGGCGCTGGACGGCGATGGCGATCGCCTGATTATGGTGGACGACAGGGGCACGGTTATCGATGGTGACGAGATCCTCTACATGATCGCGAAGTCCAGGCAGGATTCTATTAACGGCGCGGTGGTGGGAACCCAGATGAGCAATCTGGGACTGGAGCAGGCCATTCTCGCCATGCAGATGAAATTCCATCGGGTCAAGGTCGGCGATCGCTATATCATGGAAATGCTGACCCGCGAGGATCTTCGTCTGGGCGGGGAATCCTCCGGCCATATTATCAATCTCAACCTGTGCTGCGCCGGTGACGGTATCGTATCCGGGCTGCAGGTGCTGGCGGCGATGGTATCCTCGCAGCAGAGCCTCCGCGAATTGATGCAGGGAATGAACAAGTATCCCCAGATCCTGCATAACATACGTACACCGGAACGTGTCGATATGTCCGCCTATCCCGAACTGGATGATGTCGTCAGAGAAGCCGAACACGAACTTGGTCAGCGCGGCCGGGTGTTATTGCGGCCGTCGGGCACGGAACCCCTGCTTCGGATCATGGTGGAAGGCGAGGACGAAAGCCAGGTCAGTGCGCTGGTACAGCATCTTGTTAAGCGCGTCGAAACCCTGTTACAAAAGCAGATCTGAACTTTTGTCCTGACGGGTACTGTTGTTCAGCAGTCCGAGGCAAACGACATTATTTGATCTCGCAAAGGGCGCCAAGAACGCAAAGGACTAAAAGCCCTTGATACTTGGCGTTCTTTGCGTTCTTGGCGCCCTTTGCGAGATCCATCCATCAGACGGACTTGAAACTCCAAATTGTTGCAGTACAATATGACCCGACATAACCAATACGCGTGCAATAGTCGATGAAGAAGAGCAAACAACCGATCCACCATCAGGGGACTATTGCATCGCTTCTACAAGGGTATCTCTCCCGGCCTTCCTGCTGTTGTTGTCGTCAGCGCTAAGCTGACAGCGGTTGTACTTCAATAATTTCCGCTGTTTTCCATCGGGTTTGGGGTAATCCTCATTTGATTCAGGTGTGAACAAAATGAAAAAGCATATTCTCGTGGCAGACAAGATTGCCGATGAAGGCGTCCAATATCTGGAACAACTGGATGACTTTAAAGTCGATGTCATCCACGGTCTCGATGAGGCCGAACTCTGCAAGACCATTCCTCCCTACCACGCGGTACTGGTTCGCAGTGCCGCCAAAATCACCGGCAAGGTGATTGACAGTGGTGACACCCTGCAGGTTATCGGCCGCGCCGGTATCGGCGTGGACAATATCGATGTGGATAAGGCAACGGAAAAGGGCATCGCCGTGCTCAACACCCCCGATGCCAACGCCACTACCACCGCCGAACTGACGTTCGCGCACATGCTGTCTGTAAGCCGCAACCTGCCGGCCGCGGATCGTTCGGTTCGCGCCGGAAAATGGGAGCGTTCCCGGTTCATCGGCGCGGAACTGGCCGGCAAGACGCTGGGTATCATCGGTTACGGCACCATCGGCCGTATTGTCGCCAACCGTGCCCGGGCCTTTGGCATGGATGTCTTGGTCTACGATCCGTTTGTCACCGAGGATGTCTGCGTCCGCGACGGTATCTTGTCCCTGGAACTGGAAGAAATGCTGCCGCGAGTCGATTACCTGACCTTCCATTGCCCGGCGAATGAAAAGACCCGCGGCATGCTGAACGCCGAACGCATGGCGTTAATGAAGCGGGGCGCGCGCCTGATCAATTGCGCACGAGGGGGTCTGGTGGATGAGGCGGCGCTGTATGATGCGCTCAAGTCAGGTCATCTGGCCGGCGCCGCCCTGGATGTGTTCGAAACGGAACCGCCTGCCGGTTCGCCGCTGTTCGAACTGGAGAATATTGTCTTCACTCCGCATCTGGGCGCGTCCACGGCCGAAGCACAGACAGCGGCGGGAACGGAGATTGCCCGGCAGATCGCTGTTTATCTGCGGACCGGCGAACCCATCAATGCCATCAACCTGCCGCCGGTATCCGGGGAGGAACTGGCCAAATTGAAACCGTACATGATGCTGGCACGACGGCTGGGCAAGCTGCTCGGTCCCATGATCGATGCGCCCGTCAAGAAGCTGGATGTCACGCTCTGCGGGGCCGCCACCGAGAGAGATGTGCGTTCGATTACCACCGAGGGTTTGGTCGGCCTCATCAGTACCCACATGTCCGTGCCGGTGAACCGGGTCAATGCCCGGAGCATCGCCGAAAAACAGGGCATCAAGCTGGTGGATTCCATGCGCGACAAGCATCCGGACTATCACGCCACCGTCAGCCTGACGGCCCACTTCGGCGACCGCCAATTGAGTGTGGAAGGTACCTTATTCGATCAAACATACCCGCGCCTGGTGCGAGTCAGTAATTACGATATCGAGGCGGTGTTGGACGGACACCTTATCCTGACCCGGCATATCGATCAGCCCGGCGTGGTCGCCGCCATCAGCAGTATTCTGGCGCAGCAGAATATCAACATCCAGCACATGCAGATGGGCGTGGCCAGTGGTGATAACAAGGCCATCGCCGTTCTCGGTATTGAGCGGCCCGTGGACGAGGCGACACTGAAGAAGATCGGGGAGGTCAAGGCCATCGACAAGGTCATGCAGGTGAGTCTCTGAATGGATGTTCCGAATTCCGCTACAGTTGCTGTAAATGGATAGAGCGCAAGGTCGGGTCATGGTGTTGGAGCAAGTACCTCGGCGCGGGGATCAGGATGCGTT
>JBBDSH010000079.1:0-14269 GCA_040905045.1 Gammaproteobacteria bacterium
GCAAGCGCAATAGTTTTCACGTAGTCCGTCACGCCGCCTTTCCGGCCCGATTCAGCATCTCACCCGCCAGGGCCAGGTAGGCCAACGCGCCGCGTGACGCCTTGTCGTACTTGATGATCGGTAAACCATGACTGGGCGCCTCGGCCAGGCGCACATTGCGCGGGATAATCGTCCGATACACTTGCTCGCCGAAATGCTCCAGCAACTGCGCCGACACCTGGCTGGCGAGATTATTCCGCGGGTCGTACATGGTACGCAATAACCCTTCGATGCGCAGATGGGGATTCAGATATTTACGGATCTTGTCGATGGTCTGCAACAGGGCCGTCAAGCCTTCCAGGGCGTAGTACTCACATTGCATGGGAATAATCACCGCGTCGGCGGCCACCAGGGCATTGATGGTAAGCATGTTCAACGCCGGCGGACAGTCGATGAAGATAAACTCGTAATCGTCCTTGATATCCTGAATCGCCTTGCGCAGTCGCAGTTCCCGCGCCATTTCCTCCAGCAGCGCCACTTCGGCGCCGGTCAAATCGGCGTTGCTGGGCAGGATGTCGTAGCCGCATTCCTCGGAACGGACGATGGCATCGCGGATGGGCGTGTCGCCCATGAGCACGTCGTAGGTAGTGATTTCCAGATCATTTTTATTGATGCCGCTGCCCATGGTGGCGTTGCCCTGGGGATCCAGATCGATCAAAAGCACCCGGCGCCGGGTCGCCGCCAGCGAGGCGGCCACATTGACGCTGGTCGTGGTTTTACCTACACCACCCTTCTGATTGGTAATGGCAATGATTCGGGCCATGGATAAGCGGGATCGATTAATTCATGAAATATTTATTATGGCACAGTTGCATTTGCAGGTGTCATTCCGTTCATGACAGGACGATCAGATGGCGCTGCGCTTCGAGTCCTTCTATGGTGAGTTCGTGCACCAGGATGTCACCCGCATTCTCATCCAGTTCGGCCAGTTCCGCCTCCGGGCGGGCGCCTTTCATGGCCAGCAGTCGCCCGTCCGCGGATAACAGGTGGCCAGACAGGTCGCGAAACCGCTTCAGGGACGTGAACGCCCGGCTGACGATGGTGGAAAACCCGTCCCGCGGTCGGTATTCCTCCACCCGCGCCGCGACCACTTCCACATTCGCCGGCCCCAATTCCAGCACCGCCTGATTGAGAAAACGTACCTTCTTGCGATTGCTGTCCAGAAGTACCCAGTCCGTCTCCGGCAGGGACAGGGCCAGTATCAGACCCGGCAGGCCGGCGCCGCTGCCCACGTCCAGGCAGCGCGGCTCGCGGACGTACGGCCGCACCGCCAGGCTGTCGAGAATGTGGTGAGTCAGCATCCGATCCGGATCGCGGATGCCGGAGAGATTGTAGGCACGGTTCCAGCGGGCCAGTAAATCCAGATAGGCCAGATAACGCTCGCAGGGGTGTTCCGCCGGATCCTGGCCCAACGCCCGGATCCCATGTTCCAGCGCGGCAGACAGATCGGGACCGGGACTAGCCTGCATACTATTCGGCGCGGGGGCGCGCCTCCCACAAGCTTCGTTCTGTCACGAGAGAAAAACCCGGGGAGTGGGAGTGGCGACCACGCCGCGAAAACCAGTCAAATTCCCTGCGGGAGATAAAGACGAACCACCTGCAAGAAGTTGAGTCACGCCGTTTGTTTCAGCTGCAGGGAACGCTTCTTCAGGTGCACGCGCAGCAGGGAAATCGCCGCCGGCGTCACGCCCGGGATACGGGCCGCCTGGCCGAGGGTGGCGGGCCGCTGGCTGTTCAGCTTCTGCATAACCTCGGCGGACAGACCACGCACGCCGGCGTAGTCCAGATTCTCGGGCAGACCGGTGTCTTCATCGCGGCGCAGGCGCTCGATCTCTTCCTGCTGGCGTTCGATATAGCCGTGGTATTTAGCCTGGATGGAGACCTGCTCGGCCACGTCCGCGCTGACCGTGACATTCTCCATACCCGGCAGGCCGACGAGATCCCCGTAACTTACTTCAGGCCGGCGCAGCAGTTGCAGCAGCGTGCTCTCCCTGGTCAGAGTCCGGCCCAGGGCGCGGACCATGACGTCATCCGGCACCTTGTCCGGTGTCACCCAGGTGGTTTCCAGACGGCGCATTTCCGACTCCACCGCATCGCGGCGGCCGCTGAAACGCCGCCAGCGTTCATCGTCCACCAGGCCCAGTTCCCGGCCGCTTTCCGTCAGGCGCAAGTCGGCGTTGTCCTCGCGCAGGATAAGACGGTATTCGGCCCGGCTGGTGAACATGCGGTAGGGCTCCAGGGTGCCGCGGGTAACGAGATCGTCAATGAGGACGCCGATATAGGCCTGGTCCCGGCGCGGATACCAGGGTTCGCATTCCCGGACGCGCAGACCGGCATTGAGACCGGCGATAAGGCCCTGGGCCGCCGCCTCCTCGTAGCCGGTGGTGCCGTTGATCTGGCCGGCGAAAAACAGCCCGGAAATGAAATTGGTCTCCAGCCACGGCCGCAGATCGCGGGGATCGAAAAAGTCGTATTCGATGGCGTAACCCGGCCGGGTGATGTGGGCATTCTCGAAACCGGCGATGGAACGCACCAGCTGGAACTGCACGTCAAAGGGCAGGCTGGTGGAAATGCCGTTGGGATACACCTCGCTGGTGGTCAGCCCTTCCGGCTCAATGAAGATCTGGTGCTGGTTCTTGTCGGCGAAGCGCACCACCTTGTCCTCGACGGAGGGGCAGTAACGCGGTCCGACGCTTTCGATGCGGCCGTTGTACATGGGTGAGCGATCCAGCGCGCCGCGGATAATGTCGTGGGTCCGCTCATTGGTATAGGTAATGTGGCAGGATACCTGGCGCGGATGCTCATCGACACTGCCCATAAACGAGAACACCGGCACCGGATCGTCGCCGGGCTGAACCGTGAGCCGCGAATAATCGATGCTGTTGCCGTCGATGCGCGGCGGCGTGCCCGTTTTCAGCCGGTCCACCCGGAACGGCAGCTCCCGCAGGCGCGCCGCCAGGGCGTTGGAGGGCGCATCACCGGCACGGCCGCCCTGATAATTGGATTCGCCGATGTGGATCTTGCCGCCCAGGAATGTTCCCACGGTCAGTACCACGCAGGGTGCCCGGAACGACAGACCCATCTGGGTGACCACGCCTTTTACGGCGTCGCCTTCGACGATGAGATCCTCCACCGACTGCTGGAAGATCCGCAGATTCTCCTGCGCCTCCAGGAACGGACGCACCACGCCCCGGTACAGGGCGCGATCGATCTGGGCGCGCGTCGCCCGCACCGCCGGCCCCTTGCGGGCGTTGAGAATGCGGAACTGGATGCCGCTGCGGTCCGCGGCCCGGGCCATGAGGCCGCCCAGGGCGTCGATTTCCCGCACCAGATGGCCTTTGCCGATGCCGCCGATGGCCGGATTGCAGGACATCTGCCCCAGGGTCTCGATACTCTGGGTCAACAGCAGGGTCCGGGCGCCAAGACGCGCCGAGGCCAGGGCAGCTTCGGTGCCGGCATGGCCGCCGCCGACAACGATAACGTCATAATGTTGCGAAGAGGTATTCATCAGGCCGCGTATTGTAGACCCGTCCGGGGAAATAGTTAAACGGCAAGAGGTATTGGATAGCCTGTTTTTTCAGCCATAGAGAGTAACAACGTCATACCAGAATCCTGCGGAGCAGCATATCCGGCATCTCTGTGTCGTTGTCCCCAGTTGGATGCCGGATAATCCTTCGGGTTTCCAGGCATAACGACCATGCTCGCTGTGTTCTTAATCTGTGGCTCAATAAAACCTTATGCCCTTGAGGGGAGAAGGTTGGATAAGGGACAAAACTATCTACCCTCCCCGTCATGGGAGTGGGGGTAATCAGACCGATCCTGCTTCCGTCACGATAACATCCATCGGAATGTCATGGTCCCGGGGATAAATCGTTTCCAGCCTGAAAGCTTCAAGTCCGACACCAATCGTCAACGGACTATTCCCGAAGGCGGCGAGCGTACGATCGTAATAGCCGCCGCCGTAACCAAGCCGGTAATTCCCACCATCGAAGCCCACCAGTGGCACGATGAGAACATCCGGAATCACAACGCGGCGCTCTTCGGGCACGGGAATGTTCCATATGCCGTGAACCAGTTTCATTCCAGGGGTCCAGTAACGAAACTCCAGTGCCTCGCCAGGTGACACTACCACCGGCAGTGCGGCCTGCCAGCCATGTTCCAGATAGTCGCTGACAAGCTGCCGGTAATCGAATTCGCCTTTTATCGGCCAGTAGAACCCAATCGTTCCGGGCCGACATCGATCAAGCTCACGCCGCAGTCGCGTAGCCAGTGGCTCCGTATACCCGGTCTTTTTGTTATAGCTATTGCCGATTCGCATACTGATCAGCCGCTCGCGCTGCAGCTTTCGCCAGCAACGGATGGAATTCCAGTCTCCGCCATCCGGCGTGAAATCGACTGGCTCGATGTCTTTCCGGGCACCTGCAGCCGATATGGACGATGAAACGAATCCCTCTTCGTCTTTATACCGGAATGTACCATCACCCCGGAATAATCCGGCGGCTTCCTCAACCATGGATTTCAGCTTCGCGCCCGCAGACATGAGATAATTAATCCTGTAGGCATTCTGCCCGGCGTAGGCCGGCATGGCCTCCAGATTGCCCATTGTCGACTTAAGGGGTGAGTCCGTACTATACAAATACACGGGCTTGCCGTCCTCGGTACCTATCAGAGTGTGTTCAGTTATGGTCCGGCCGGGTTCATAACCGGCATCTCTGGTAACACTGTTCGGCAGCACCCGGGTCAGTGCGCCGTACGGCCAGTTGATGTGGAAACGATCCGTCAATACCGTTTCATCCCGATCACTGTCGAGTATGCGTTGTTTGTGATAATCATGCGCATAGGCTTCCTCGGTAGCAAGGAAGGCGGAACCGGCGACCACGCCCTGTGCTCCATAACCGAATACGCGCGCAATATCCTCGCCGTCGATAATACCGCCCGCCGCCAGGACTGGGAGACGGGTTACGCGCAACACGCGATCCAGCACTTCCCTGAGTGGAAGCGTTGCCCGGACGTGCCCGCCGGCCTCGTTGCCCTGTACAATAAGGGCATGGACGCCGGCATCCTGCGCCGCCATCGCATCGTCGCAATCACCCACCTGATGAATGACCAGGATCCCCGCCTGTCTGAAGCGTCTGATCACATCCTCGCGCACATCCCAGAACAGGCATACCGAAGCAACTGACTCTTCGATACAGACATCGATCTGCCGGTCCAGAAGTTCAGGATCGGTTGCAGCGGGGATAATGTTGATACCGAACTCCCTCCAGGTTATTTCCCTGACTGCCCGGATCTCGGACACAATACGTTCCGGCGGTTCGCGAACCATACCCAGAAAACCATAGCCGCCAGCATTGGTGACCGCCGCCACCAGTTCGGAACGCGCGACGCCGCCCATGCCCGCCAGAACCACCGGATAACGGCAGCCCAGAAGATCACAGATCGGGGTATGCAATTGCGCCTCCATCACAGTCCATGGTTCATAGATACGTTTTAGCCAGTGAAGCGGGAAACGGTACTCATCAGGATTGTCAGGTGCGTCAGAGTCGTGGCGACAAACAACACTTTCTCTTTCATTAGAGATCTCCTCACTTTGACTGAAGCGACTGTACCGTGGGAAAAGCATGGCAGGCTGAATAAAATTTATCTAATGAATATAATTAAGCTTTCATATCAATATTTTTGATTTAAAATCCCGTCATGGATATCGAAGTCGCCCGTACTTTTCTCACCATTTCCACCGTCGGCAGCTTCGCCCGGGCTGCAGAGCAGCTTCACATCACCCAAACCGCGGTCACGGCGCGGATCAAGTCACTGGAAGAGCAACTGGGACGGACCCTTTTTATCCGCAACAAGGCCGGGGCACGGCTTACCCCGGCCGGGCATGAATTCACCAAATACGCCACATCCCTGGTTCAGATCTGGGAACGCGCTCGCCAGCAGGTCGCCCTTCCACCTGGCCAGCGGGCCATTGTCTCCGTTGGTGGTGAATTGAGTCTCTGGAACCCTTTACTCCTGAACTGGCTAGTCTGCATTCGCAAGGAATCACCGGATATTGCCATTCGTACCCAGGTGGATCTTCCGGAACGGCTGCTGGACAAGGTGCAGACCGGAATACTGGACGTGGCCCTGATGTACGAACCGCAAAAGCGCCCCGGTCTGCGGATTGAAATGCTGCTGGAGGAAAAGCTGATCGCGGTGTCCACCGAGCCGGACACACGGGAAGTCGGCAATGCCGGTTACGTGTACATCGATTGGGGACCACGGTTCAGCACACACCACAACCACGCCTTCCCGCATTTACGTGATACCGATATGCACATCGGGCTGGGGCCCTTGGCGCTACGATACATTCTGGCAATGGGCGGCAGCGGTTACTTCCGCGCCCGTGCCGCTAAACCTTATCTCGAACGCAACCGCCTGTTCCGGGTTGAAGGCGCCCCCGAGTACACATACTCCGTATTCATAATCATATCAGATCATGCCGATGAGGAGGTCGTCGGTATTGTGCGTGACTCCATCGTGACGGCTTCATCCATTGAATACGAAGAGTGGGTTTGAAGAGAGGCCTGACTTTCTCCATTCCAATCCAGGCCTGTTGCAAAATGCTGTACTTGAGGTTTTACATTAACAAAGTGCTCGCCGAGTCTTGTTTAGCTCTATACTCCTCTGTGTCCTCGAACACGTACTTCCAATGTTTTCTGGACACTGCGTTCCTGTAGGCGATTGTGGTTAAAGCAGTTATCGGACCGCTTCGAGGCTCCAGAGGGTTTCGCCCGGCGGCGGAAAGGATGGTGCGTACTGGACTTCCATGCGCACCTGACGATCCAGGCGTCTTGGAATACCGAAGCGTATCGTCCCGGACGAGGTTTCCCACTCGATGACGCGGGTCAGTCTCTGGTTATTGACCGCGGCAACGAAGTCGGCGCTGAATTCGCCCTCTTCATAGGTCCGGGTCGGGCTGCCGTAATTACGTATCAGGGTCTGGCGCACACGTTCAAACGTCTGGCGGACGGTATCCCGGTTACCCACATCGTCGAAATTGATGATATAGGCCGAGCGCCGTACGAGACCCGCCCTGTATTCAACAGCCAGTCGCTGGCGCTGGAAGACATCCTGCAGCAACGGGTACTCGAAGACCGCAAAATCACCCTGCATGCTCTCGCCGCCAAGCCCGGCCCGTTGCAGTATCCGTTCAGCCTGTTCCTGCGATACTCCCGGTGCCAGTTCCTGCAGATCGACGGTCAGAGCGCCGCCGGCCAGGGAACGGCCGCCCGTGGCGGCAGCGGGACTCAAGCCGGCCGGGGCGGCCCTCGCCGGCCGGTCAAACTCGACCGACCAGAAGACCGAGATTCTGTACGCCTCGGTGGACTCGCCGGGCCGGGGATCGCGGCCGAACAGATTCGCCTCCAGACCAAACTGGTGGCGCTTGTGACGATAACGATAATCCAGGTTGAAGGTGTGCGTATCCACATCGATGTTCGCGGCCGCAGCCAGCCGATTCTCCACCAGGCCGCGATAATCCATCGACAGGCTGTGCGGACCGTTATTCAGGCTCATGGCGATGGTGGGACTCCAGTCATTCGAGTCCAGGTTTCTTCTCCGGACGCTGCGCAGGAGAATGCCGGGAGTGAGATAACCGGCAAAATCACCGATCCTGAAAGAGTGATCCGCACTGATGCTTAACTGCCGCGTCAACCTGTCGGCGTTGCCGGAACCGATATCATTGATGTTCTGCAGGAACAGATTAAGCCGGCCGTTCCAGTCATAGGGAAGCGGTTTATTCAGATTCAGATTGATGGTCTCGCTTTCCGCATCAATGACCCCCAATTCATCATTAATATTCTGATGATAGGCATCGAGACTGCCGTTGATGTCCGGGGCGATAAACCTCAGCAACTGGCCGGACAAATTCATGCCGTAGGTACGTGTGATGCGTTTATTGGCGGTTTCGAAACCGTCCTCAAACAACTGTGCCCGGCCACGCAGGGACAGGCCCGAATCGAAACGCCAGCCGCCGTGTGCCTCCAGTGAACGCCGATCGGGCGTGACTACGGCACCGGTAGGCCTGAAATCCTGACCGTAGCGATCCAGCCGAATGCGGTAATCCCACGGCATACGCATATGATTGCCGCGCATTTCCATGTAATAGCCATTGTCCGAACGGTCCTGGCCGCTGGCCGCGCCGGCCGCGCCGTTATGATCACCGCTGAAATGCGCGAACTCGCCTTCCAGTCCCAGCCTGTGACCGCCGAGAACGAACTGCTTCTCTCCGGCAAGGCTGTAAACCACCTGGTTACGATCCAGCGTGCCCAGCCTGAAGGAATGATCCCGATAGTTGTGAACAACATTGGCACTCCAGCTGCCCCAGTCGGCGTCCTGTACGAGCCAGGACACACCATTGTAGTAGTTGTCATTGAAAGTGAGCTCACGCCAGTCCGGTTCACCGGCGCCGCTGGAAACAACGATGGAATGACGCGTATCCGTATTACCGAACACAGGCTGCAGTTCCAGTTGAAAACCCTTGAGGGAACGCTGCAGGGTCAGGTAACTGTAGTAGGAAAACAAATCCCCCGCCTCGAACCGGAAGGGAACCGCTGATTCACCATTTATCCGGGTCAGATTGAGCCGCTCCGGGACCATGCCGAAATTGGCGGCGCGATAGTCGTCGTTGAGATTGTAAACGCCGGAAATCTCGCCGCGCCAGGTGTCATAATAGGAATCCTGTTTACTGAAATACAGATTGAACTCATCGTAGTACATGTCACCTTCGAATAGATACGGGCTGGCTGCGCCCGGACCATGGGCATCGTAAACGGATGCGCGAAGCGTGTTGCTGCCGGACAGCGACCAGTTTTGCATCCAGTCCTGAGCGGAAGCGGATACCGGCAATATACTCAACCCGGAGATAATCAATCCGGGAACAAGTGCCGGCCGGCTGAAAAGAGAGTGAATCATCTCACTGGCGGTTCCAGTGTTGTTATTTTCAGGATGTACTCATTGGTCCCCGGCAGCCTGACGAATCCACTGCCCGGCCGTTCAAATTCGATTTGGGTACGCGCCGTGGCGGAAACAATGCTGACACGCTTTTCACGACCACCGTCCATGGCGGGAACGATGTACTGTTGCAGAGTCTGGATACCCTGTATGGACTGCAGCCGGATGGTCGCGTCCCTGGGCACAATAAAATCCATGTTATCCAGCAGCCGGCTCTGGTCATAAAATTCATCAGCCAGGAGCCCGGACATTTCCGGCGTATTCCATCTTTCGGCCACCTGCCGCATGGCCGTTTCAACCGTACCGCGATCCAGTTGCCTGATCCGTTCAACCGGCCGTGCACCATCAGGCAGACGGCTGGACGCCTGATCCGGTGTTGCGATGGGAACCAGCGAGCGGAACTGGCGCGCATGACTGTAAGGCTGAACCATCAGTAAAACGGCAACGATGAACAGTGTCAGCAGCCGGGAAATCAGTTTGCAGTCGGGTTTCATCGCTATCGACCTCATGCTTAAAGATCCGGACAGGACGACACCGGAATGCTGGTTTCCGAACCAACAATGCCGTGGCCGCATTCCGTTGGGTTGGGATCGGAGGTAAATACACCGTCACAGTTATTGGCACCGCCATGGTAGTGATCCGACGAGCAGGCGTCCGGGCCGGCGACAGTCAACCGATCTATCGGGATATTATTGATTACCAGGACTGTGGGTTCCGACGGGGGCGGGGGTGATTCACTACCGCTGCCCGAATCGCCGCCGCTTGTATCGCCGCCGATAACAGTACCACCGCCGCCCACCGTGGTACCGCCGCCAGTATCCTGGTCATCGTCGCTATGGGTATGCTCGGGATCCGGCGAGATGGGATCGCGCCGATCATAAGGATTATTGCCGCTGACGTGTTTTACATCCACCACTTCGACCGAGAAGATCTCGCCGATAGCATGGCCGACCGCGCGGCCTTCCTGCGGCGGTTTGCAGTTGTCCTCCTCGCAAACAAACAGGTCATAGCGCAGCTGTTCCAGGCGATTACGCAATTCCGAAATGCCTTTATTCAGAGCCTCGATCTCCGCCTCCGGATCACCCTCCTCAATCTCGATCTCCCGCTCCAGACGACCGATGTCATTGACCAGTTGACGTCTCTCACTCTCCATGCTGTTAATGCTGTTCTGCAGTTCCTGGGACGGACCGAGTACGGGAACATCTGTCCTATCGAGTCCCTCGCGGGCACTCCTCAGCCGTCCGTCGAGTGAATTCAGCTGATCCCTGAGGAGGCTTAGCCGGCTCTTCTTCTCCTCCAGGCGCCGTTGTCTTTCCTGAATCTCGGCAATACGCCGATAGGAAGCATTCATAGCTATGCGGGCCTGATTGATCTGATCGACAATGGACTGGCAAGCGGGACAGTCCGTGGTGGTAAGAACCACATCACCCGCCTCACCGGTGCCGCCGCTGCCGCTGCCATCCGTACCACCCGTTCCGCCGGTACCACCCGTTCCGCCGGCGCCCGCCATGGCCTCGGGGTGTGCTTGCAGCAACGCCCGAATGGCCTCCCGAACGGCTTCCAGGTCATCCATAGCCTCCCACTTGGCATCGTTGGCTTCCTGCAGTTGCCCGTGCAGGCCGCCCATGAGTTTCTGCTCGGCGGCTATATTTTTCTGCAGTTCCGCAATATGGCGCTGCCGCTCCTTCAGATCCTCTTCGGCAAAACCCTTGGCAACGCGGAATATCAACTGTCCAAGTGCGCGTTTGTTGAGAGGCTTGCCGTTGCGATGGTCATCAATGATGCCGGCGATATCGCTGTAATGACTTTTCAGGGTTCCGAGCTGGGTATGGGCATTGGTACCCAGCAGATCGTCGGCACCGCTGGTGAGATCGTTGACGGGGCTGGTGCTGATGTCGGCGCCTTCCGGCGGCTTGACGATATAGTCCTCGAAGTGGCCGGATTCCTCGGCCATGTCGGCCAGATTGTTGGCCAGGCTTTCACCATCCTTGGCCATCTCATAGATGGAATCCAGGTTTTCCAGCAGGCTGCTGTCGGACATATCGCCCTTGGCCAGCCCCTCGAAGAAATCCGACACCGAGGCTAGATCCGCCAGGGCGCTGGCGAAATTAATCAGGGTGCGCTGCAGGCCTTCCGCCTCGATGGCGGCGGCCAGGCTACTGGCGGACTGGATGCTGGTGGAACCCGCCTGTTGAAAGTGATCGGCGACGGTGTCGGCGTAATTGTTGGCTCTGGTCGCCTCCTCAATCGCCTCCTGCTCCGCCTCCTTCAGTTTTCCCATGGTGGTGGACGGATCGGCGTTTTCCTCCAGGCCCAGCGCGCGATTGAGGGCTTCGCCGGAAACGGGCACTTGGTAGCCTCCGTCGCTGTAGGCCGAGCCTTCAACGACGTCGCTCAGTGTATCGAAGTCAATATCTGTGGCGTTCTGGGCAAAAACAGGGAAGACGGCCTGAAGAAGCAGGCCGGGGAGCAGAATGTCCCTCGCAAGGGAATAACTATGATTAAATATCAATGTTGTATTGTTATTAGTTCTTACAACTAACTTGATACTTCAATCATCAATATCAGATTGTCATTACTTCTGTTAAATAAACTAGCCTATTCTTATACATTGCACCAGTAAAAATTGAAAAAAATCACTCCTGATCCTCTCCCGAACGATTGCACTCCATGTGGGTATTTTTCAGTCTGACGTAATGCTCCGCGGAATAGGCCAGCAGAGCCTTCTCTTCGTCGTTCAGGGCCCGAACCCGTTTTACCGGCGATCCCAGATACAGGTAGCCGCCTTCAAGCTGCTTGCCCGAGGGCACCAGGCTACCGGCACCGATGATGCTGTGATCGCCGATAACGGCGCCATCCATGATAACGGCGCCCATGCCGATAAGGCAGAAGTTGCCCACTGTGCAGGCATGGACAATGGCGCGGTGGCCAACGGTGATATCATCTCCAATCACCGTGGCGAAACCGCCTGGGTTGTGTTCGCTGTCGCTGGTCACATGCACCACGGAGCCGTCCTGGATATTGGTGCGGCTGCCCACCGTAATGGAATGAACATCGCCGCGCAGAACGGTCATGGGCCAGATGGAACTGTCTTCACCGATGGTCACATCACCGATGACCAGCGCCGTTTCGTCGACAAAGGCACTGGCGGGAACGGTCGGATGTTTTTTCTGAAAGGAGCGTACCGTCATAAATGGTCACCGTCTGTATTAAAATGATTGAAATCTGCCTCAACATTGTCGGCCAGCGGTTAAACAAATGCCAGTCATCCGGGTCAGAGTAATTAACGCAGCGACTTCCCGGTGCCATGATGAAAATGAAACAATATAACCCATGGGGACTTGCCTTCTGCGCCGCTCTCGTCCTCAGCCTGCCCCTGTTACGGCCTGTCTACGGCGACATTCTGGAGAACCCCTACCGCGCCCCGGCCTTCACGCATACCGGCGAACGGGAATGGCTCAATTCGGAACCACTGACCTGGGATGATCTGAAGGGCCGCGTGGTTCTGCTGGACTTCTGGACTTTCGACTGCTGGAACTGTTACCGCTCCTTTCCGTGGCTGCGATCGCTGGAGACGAGACTGGAACCCCGGGGCCTGCAGGTGATCGGCGTGCACACGCCGGAATTCGAACATGAAAAAGTCCGGGAAAACGTCGCCGCGAAGATCGAGGAATTCCGGCTGTATCATCCGGTCATGATGGACAACGACTTCTCCTACTGGAACGCCATGAACAATCGTTTCTGGCCGGCCTTTTATATCATCGACAAGCAGGGCCGTGTCCGTGCCGTATTTTACGGCGAAACCCACAAAGGCGACCGGCGGGCAAAACAGATCGAAACCATCATCCGCGAATTGCTGCAGGAATCCTGATCGGTAGCCCGATTGAAGGCCGGCGGCCGGAATCCGGGTTATAAAACCGGAAACTCCCCTGCCGTGACAGTCCGTATTCCGGTAACATCCCGCCTGATTGCCGCAATAACAGTGATGTGAATACACTTGTCAACCTGAACATCCACGGGTATTTCTAGTACAGTAACCGGGATAAGCACTGAAGAACGGGGCAGAACGTGGCCGACACCGGATCCAGTAACCATAACAGCGCGGGCATCAATCCGCCGGTATTTTATACCTCGGCGGCCCTGATCATTCTCTTCTCGCTTTACGGCGCCGCCTTCTCCGGCCAGGCGGAACGCGTCTTCGCCTCGGTTCAGAACTATATCACCGACACCTTCGCCTGGCTTTATATCGGCGCCGTGGCGGTATTCCTGATCTTCATCATCGGCCTGGCCATCAGCGACTACGGCCGCATCAAACTGGGGCCGGACGATTCGGAACCGGACTACAGCTACACTTCCTGGTTCGCCATGCACTTCACCGCCGGCATGGGCATCGGCCTGATGTTCTTCGGCGTGGCCGAACCGATCATGCATTTCCAGAGTCCGCCGGTGGGCGAGGGCGGCACCATCGCCGCCGCGCGCGAGTCCATGAAGCTGACGTTCTTTCACTGGGGCATTCATGCCTGGGCCATCTACATCGTCACCGGCCTGGCGTTGGCCTATTTCGCCTTCCGGCATAATCTGCCCCTGAGCATCCGCTCCGCCCTCTATCCGCTCATCGGCGACCGCATCTACGGCCCCATCGGCCACGCCGTCGACACCTTCGCCGTCATCGGCACCATGTTCGGCGTCGCCACTTCCCTGGGCCTGGGCGTCCTGCAGGTCAATGCAGGCATGAATTATCTCTTCGATCTGAATGTTGCTCTTAATACCCAGATCATTCTTATCGCAATCATTACGTTCCTGGCCACGGGTTCCGTCGTCGCCGGGCTGGACAAGGGCATCCTGCGTCTCAGCGTCTTCAATCTGATCCTGGCGGCGGTATTGCTGTTATTCGTACTGGTAACGGGACCGACCGTGTTCCTTCTCAATACCCTGATTCAGAATCTCGGCGCTTACGCATCGAATATCGTGGAGATGACCTTTACGCTGTACGCCTATGAACCGAACCAGTGGATCTCCAACTGGACCCTGTTCTATTGGGGCTGGTGGATATCATGGTCACCCTTCGTGGGCATGTTCATCGCCCGGGTCTCGCGCGGCCGCACCATACGGGAATTCATCCTTGGCGTGCTGTTCGTGCCGGCGGGCTTTACCTTCCTGTGGCTGACGGTGTTCGGTGATACGGCCCTGCATTTCACCCTGCATGAAAATATCAGCGAGATCGTGACCCTGGTCC
>JBBDSH010000079.1:14369-22020 GCA_040905045.1 Gammaproteobacteria bacterium
ACGGCCCTGCATTTCACCCTGCATGAAAATATCAGCGAGATCGTGACCCTGGTCCAGGACAATATGCCGGTGGCCCTGTTCGCCATGCTGGAACACCTGCCCTGGTCGGCATTCACCTCGCTGGTGGCAACGGTGCTGGTGATTACCTTTTTCGTTACCTCCTACGATTCGGGGTCCCTGGTCATCTGCATGCTCACCTCCGGCGGCATGGAAGAACCGCCGACGTGGATGCGGATTTTCTGGGCGGTGGCCGAAGGCGTTGTGGCGGCCGTATTGCTGGTGGCCGGCGGCCTGGCGGCCCTGCAGACGGCGGCCATTACCAGCGCCCTGCCCTTTACCCTGATCATGCTGCTGATCTGCATCGGCCTGATGCGCGGCCTGCGGCTCAGCCGACAGGGTTTTGCCATTCCCGATCACCTGCCGGCGTTGATGGATCCGGGCGCGGGCCGGGCCAGAACATGGAGACACCGCATTCACAACATGTTCACTTTCCATACCCGGGAAGAGATCATCGATTATCTGCGGTCGGTCGCCAAACCGGCGCTGGAAAGGGCCGCCGGGGAATTCGAACAGAAAAACATCAACACCGTCGTGACGGACAGCGAAGAAACGGTCACCTTTACCGTTTATCACGAAGGTTACCGGGACTTTATCTACACCGTGCGTCTGCACAGTTACGTACCGACGTTTGTGCTGCCCGACTATACCCGCCCGCATCACAAGACAGGGCGTTACTACAAGGCCGAAGTCGATGTAAACAACCGAAAGACGGAAACGGATATCACCGGCTATTCACAGGATCAGATCATCCACAACATGCTCGGCCATTACGAGAATCACATGGAACAACTGGAACCGGAAGCGGCCCAATGAACCCGAACCCTGTCCGGCTTCCAGTCATTTGTAAGCAGAGAACTCGATAACCGTTTTCCAACCGGGGATACCGACTTGTTTCATCGAATTTACTTCGGCTGGTGGGTCATGCTCGGCTGTTTCGTCTCCTACGCCGCCGCCCAGGGCATTTTCGTCTACACCCTGCCGGTCCTGTACCCGGAACTGATCGACGAATTCGGCTGGAACTCGGAGCAGATGACCCGGCCGGCGACGCTGGGCTATATCCTCGGCGCCATCATGGTGCCGTTCGTCAGCGCCCTGTTCGATCGTTATTCCGTACGCATCAGTATGATACTGGGCGTATTCGGCATAACACTGGGCCTGGCCCTGTATCCGCGGATCGGTAATCTCGCGCACCTGATGTGGATCTACGTCATCTTCGCTTTCGGCCAGGTGGGCTGCGGCCTGGTCCCCAACATGCTGTTGATGACGCGCTGGTTCCGGCGACGCCGGGGCATCGCCATCGGCATTGTGTTATTGGGATCCACCATCGGCGGTGCTCTGTTCCCGCTCATCGTCAAAGCCGTTCTGGACGGCGGCAACTGGCGCGACGCCGTCGCCATCCTGGCCCTGATCGGCGGCACCCTGATGCTGATCCCGGTGATTGCCTTCATCCGCAACAAGCCGGCGGACATGGGCCTGCTGCCGGACGGTGATCAAACCATCAAGGAAGATACCATTCCGGACATCACCGCCACCGGGCCGACCCTGCGGCAAGCGATCAAGACTCCCGCCTTTTACCTGCTGCTCGTCGCCACCGGCGGCCTCTGGTTCACCGCCACCGGCATCCTCCAGCACCAGTCCATCTACATCGGCCGGGAACTGGGCGTGGAAACCGGCACCATTGCCCTGATCGTGTCCCTGTTCTTCTGGGGCGCCATCGCCGGCAAGCTGATCTTCGGCTGGCTCAGCGATCATCTGGACAAAACCCTCATGATGCTGGCCGCTACCCTGCTGCTGATTGTCGGCCTGATGATCCTGCGCTTCTCCAGCGCCGGCAGCCCGTTCATGCTGTACGGCTATGCATTGATTTTTGGCATCGGTTTCAGCGGCAGCTTCACCATGATCCAGATCGTCGTCGCCGAGTTCTTCGCCGGACAATCCTACGGCCGTATCCTCGGCATCTTCACCATGGTGGACGTGGGCGCCGGCGGCATCGGCATCAACGCCGTGGGCCGCATGGAAGTGGCGGCGGGGACTTATACAACCGTACTGGAAGGTCTGGCGGGACTGTGTGTGCTCATCGCCGGTATCATCATTGTCTTATACCGGATGCAGCCGACAAAAAAGGAAGCAGAGGCAGAAGCGAGTTACGGATAAACAGTTCGAAGGACAAGTACCAATTCGTATATCCTCAACCGGCATCCGTACCGGTCGAATTATCACCCTGTGATTGCCCTAGTCGTTCAGCAAGCCACATTTTGATAATCGACTGACGGGTTACGCCCAACCGACTGGCTTCCCGATCCAGAGACTCGATCATCCAGGTGGGGAAATCCACGTTGACCCTTCGCTGCGCTCGTGAAGATCGTCTGGCTTTGGACAGTTCAACGTCCCCGGTAATATCTTCACCGGCATCAAACTTCTCATCAAATTTCCTGGCTTTCATACAGTCTTACCTCTTCGATTCTGGCACGACGAACGGAAATTAACCGTATACGAGAATCCCTGTAAGTAATCACCGCCGACCAGTGTTTCTCATCGATCTGCCCTATAACCAAATACCTCGGCTCATCCCCGGTTCTCGCCGGAATTTCAAGCAAATCCGGATCATTCCATAATTTCCGGGCATCAACGAAGTCGATCCCGTACTTGGACAGGTTACTCCTGCTCTTGTCCTCGTCGTACTCAAACACAATTATAGTATATAAATTATATTATTATTATACCATTCTTAAGGCCGAGCGTGGCCAGGGAGAAATCCGGAACTGTATGGCGAAAATGATTGCCGACGGCATCTACTTGGTCCGATTGCCGCGGCCTGCTCCTTATCGGCCAGGCTTATTGTCCCGTTTTTCTCGCCGCCCGCCGGGCCAGAAACTCCTCGCGGCTGTTGGTATTCGGAAAAGGCTCATCCGGGACCGGCAAACCCAGGGCATCGCAGATGGGCCGCCAGCCGTCGCCCACCTCCCAGACCAGCAGGCGCCCCGATGGCACCGCCGCCTTGACCCGCTCGACATGATCCCGGAACGCGGCTTTGGCGCCTTCGGCATCGTCGATGCCACCGGGATAGAGCCGGTTGTAAAGCGTCATGATCATGTCGTACCAGCGGACACGATCAGGATCATCCGCGGCAGGCGGCACACGCTTTACATCCATGATGGTGGCGTCGGCGCTGCGCCACCATTCATCGGCATCGCGCATCGACAGGATTACAAGTGCATCGGGATAGACATCCATCAACGTTTCCCACAGAAACGCCGTCGGCTCGTCCACCGCCGCCACGTAGTCACCGAAAACAGCATTCCAGTCGACGGGCTCGCCCTTTGCCGCCGCCTGCCAGTAGGGGATATGCGCCGGCAGATGCTGGAACAGTTCCGTCATGTGATAGCAACGCCCGCCCAGCAACCGCTCCAGCGCCAGTTTCAGGGACATGGTTCCGGTACGGCCCAGGCCCGCACCAAGGACTTGAATGGTCATGCTTTCATCATAGGTTTATGACCTTAAGGATCAAGTTCTCTGACCGCCTGGTTTTGACTGTTGCCAATCGGCACAGATCTTTTTGATATCACACTCCTTTGCTTTCCCGCCGTCGAGCGGGGCATTACAATGCCCGACGTACACTTCGAATGCACTCATCACCGAGAGGAGAGTGAAGTCCCATGCGCATGTTCCCCCTGATAACCCTGCCTGCCGTACTGCTCATCGCCTGCGGCGCCGCCGCACAGGAAACGATGAATCCCTTCCCCGACCCCATTGAGACCGACGAGGGCGTCATCAAGGTTGATGTCGTCGAGGTGGCCGCGATCCCGAGGATTGACGGCACGCCGGCGCACATGAAAAAGCTGGTCCACGAGCCGGGCACTGATCGCCTGTTCCTCGCCGACGAGCGCGGTCCCATCTACATCATCGACGAAGACGGCGGCGTCAGCGAGTATCTGAATGTCGATGCCGAGGAATGGGGCGTGCCGGTGGATGCCTCGTGGCGGGAGACCGGCATCCAGAGCTTTGCCTTCCATCCCCAGTTTACCGAATGGGGCACGCCAGGCCACGGCAAGCTCTACGTCTGGACCGACACCACCGACACCGGCCCGGAGGCCCACTTCACCTCCGACGGCAGTGACAACCCCCACGACACGGTACTGCTGGAGTTTACCGCGAAGAATCCCGCCGCCGCCCGTTACGACGGCGGACCGCCGCGCCTGCTGGCCCGCTTCGAACAGCCCTTCGGCAACCACAACGGCGGCGACATCGACTTCAATCCTTTGGCCTCGCCGGGCGACGAGGATTTCGGGCTGCTCTACGTGGGCATCGGCGACGGCGGCTCCGGCGGCGACCCGTTGAACCTCGCCCAGGATCCCGGCTCCGGCTTCGGAAAAATCTTCCGCATCGATCCCATGGGCTCCAACGGCACCGGCGGCGAGTACGGCATTCCCGCCGGCAATCCCTTTGCCGGAGACGGCGATCCCGCCACGCTCGGCGAGATCTACGCCTGGGGCGTGCGCAATCCCCAGCATCTTGCCTGGGATCCCGCCACCGGCACGATGTACGTCGCCGACATCGGGCAAAACGCCGTTGAGGAAGTCAGCCCGGTGACCGCGGGCGCCGATCTGGGCTGGAAAGTCTGGGAGGCAAGCTTCCGCTTCGGCCGGCAGGGCGTGATCGCCGACGACCGTCGCGGCGATCCGGAAGTGACCTACCCCGTTGCCGAATACGACCATCAGGATCCGCTGTTCACCGGCTCGGTGGCCGTCACGGGGCTGGTAGTGTATCGCAGCGACGCCATCCCCCAACTTGACGGGCGGCTGCTGTTCGGAGACCTCGCCAGCGGCGAGATCCTCCACGTCGATGCGGACAATTTGCCCGAGGGCGGCCAGGCCCACGTACGGCGGGTGCTGCTGCGCGCCGGCGGCAAGACCCAAACCCTGCTCCAGTTGATACAGGCGAAGAACCGCGAGCAGGGACGGACAGTGGCCGATCGCACGGACCTGCGCATGGCCGCCGGCCAGGACGGCCGCATCTATCTGCTCAACAAGCACGACAGCACGCTGCGGGCACTGGTTCCGGGTGATTGAAACGCGCGCGGGGAGATTGGCCCCTGTGTTGATTGCGCCATCAGGGCTTCCCGGCTATCATGTACGGAAATGCCGTACATGCCGTGGGAGTCGAACCGATGGATACAGTCAGCGTAAACAAATTCAGAGACAATCTGAAACGTTTTGTAGAACAAGTAGTTAACCAACACATGCCCGTCAGGGTAACGCGCCGCAACGGCGAAGATTTCGTGGTTGTGAGTGCGGATGACTGGGAGCGCGAGCAGGAGACGCTCTATGTCTTGCAGAACAATGCCTTGATGCAGCAAATCGCCGCATCGGCGGGCACCCATACACAGGGACAGGGATACAGGCCGACTACAGGGGAAGTTGATGAGATCACTGGTGTTTGAAGGGAATACCTGGGCGGCTTATGAAAAGCTCAGACAAAAAGATAAACGATTACATAAAGCGCTTTGCCGCCTGCTGAAAGAGATGCTGCGCGATGATCCCGCCACCGGCACCGGCAAGCCTGAACCACTGAAACACAGCCTCTCCGGTTTATGTTCACGCCGCATCAGCCAAAAAGACCGCCTTATTTATAAGTACGACGACGAATACGTCTACGTATTTGCGATTGGAGGTCACTACGACCAGTTTCGAAACCCCGGCGATTGACCTCAGCGAGCTCGCCTTTGGTCGATCCACTATTTCGACGACTGCTGCAAGCAAACAACACTCACTCTCACAAATAAGGAAACTGTCCCTGGAATTCCATAACGACTAAGCCAGGCGGCGGTTTGTCGCCCGCCTGGACGCCTTGTTATGAGACGAAAGAACGACCTTAAGATCGGTGCCCAGACCCTTTTGCAGTGCAACCAGGATGCTTGTGAGATTGTCCATTGTCGGGTTGCCTTGCGGAGACAACATACGATGGATGCTCTTGCTGGATTTATCCAGCTCCTCGGCCAGCATTTCAAAGCCAATAGTAGAATTCACGAGCTCGCGCAGGATAATACGGGCAGTTTCGGGATCACCCTCAAAGACTGCGCTTAGTGCCTCTTGCATCAGAGCGGTAGCAAAATCCGGATCACTTTCTGCTCGTTCTCTGATAGTCTCCTTGTAGTCACGGGTCAGGGCCATACAACTATCTCCTCGATCGATACTCTTTCGCCAATGCTCTGGCTTTGCTGATATCTTTCTGTTGTCGCTTCTTGGTACCGCCACCCAGCAAAACAACAAGTTCATCTCCCTCCTTGACCAGATATATCCGATATCCAGGACCCCAATCAATGCGGTATTCGCCGATCCCGGAGAACCATTTGACGTTTGAAGTGTTTCCCGCCTCCAATCGCGCCAGAGCAACGCTCACTTTCGCCGCAGCTTGATGGTTGAGGCCATCAAACCACTGTTTGAAGGGGCTGGAACCATCTTCCCTGATATATTCCCTTACCAGCATTATCTAATAGTAACTTATATGTTACCTTTGTCAAGTCTCATAAAGCCCGCAATAATCAGCAGCGACAAGTGACACAATAAAGAAGCGGTGCTTTTAATATCGATCGACACTGACCCTTTTGTTTTCCTGAAAGGGCTCGCTTCAAATGACTTTTCGATTCCTTTAAGCCACGTCCAGCAACGCACCTGGATCCCGATCAGCAATCAACAGCAGCGTCCGAGCCGCACCGGAGGGGGCGCGGCGACCTTGTTCCCAATCTTGAAGCGTCCTGACCGAAACACCCAATAATTCAGCGAAGCGCGACTGGGACAGACCGGTCTTTTCGCGGATTTTCCCGACATCAGGCACATTAACCACCCGGCCGTACTCGCCACGCTTTATCTCGCGCAACCCTTCGAGAATTTCCTGGCCGATGTCTCTCTTACCACTACTCATTTTCAATTTCCTCACGGATCTTTCTCAACACCGAAGCCGGTATTGAATCAGTAACATTTTTTGGATACATGGTTAACATCCAAAATACGCCTCCGGCATGAGCCACGTAATAGATAACTCGATATCCACCACTTTTACCACGCCCCGGAGCTTTCCAGCGAAATTTTCGAACGCCGCCAGTGGCACGAATGACCTTCCCGGCCTCCGGGTTCTCAATCAGCGCCTCCTGCATTTCCCGGTATTCATCATCGCTCAGATAATTCTGGACGAGCCGGGTAAACATCCTTGTTTCAATGAAACTGAACATATTCTCATTATACGGCACTGCCGTATAGCGTCAAGAAAGATACCAAATCTCCCGGAAAGTGGCCTTATGTTTGCTCAGGAGGATCAATAATCATTTACCAAATTCCGGCTGGATTCCGGAGCGCGCCCAAAAATCGGGCTTGTCCGGAATGACGGCAATAAAATCTCGCCGGTTATGTAAGCCTTACCAGGATCATGTCTTGCACTGCCACATTCGTTATTACAAGACCTGTCCCTCACACCGTCGGCTTGAACGATTGTCAGGTGATTTATGCAGCATTTCTCTGGAAATCAAGTTCGATCTTAATGCGTCCCCCCAGTGCTCGTGCCGCGCTTTGCAGGGTCTGCAATGTGACCGAGGGGT
>JBBDSH010000080.1:0-12539 GCA_040905045.1 Gammaproteobacteria bacterium
TCGTCGTCCTCGGAATCATCGTCGCGGGCGGAGATATTGTTGTTATTGGTAGCGTGCGAGATGCCGCTGTCCGGGTATTCTTCCTGATCGGTAAAGCCGACGATGATGTCGGACAGCTTCAGTTCCTCCCGTTGCACGGCGGCATAGGTATCGATCAGGATCTGGATGGTACCCGGATACAGGGACAGGGCGCTGAGAACCTGGCTGATGCCTTCCTCAATGCGTTTGGCGATGCGGATTTCGCCTTCCCGGGTCAGCAGATCGACGGTGCCCATCTCGCGCATGTACATGCGCACGGGATCCGTGGTTCGGCCGAATTCGCTTTCGACACTGATCAGGGCCGCGGCGGCCGCCTCGTCATCGGTATTGTCATCATTGCTGGACATGAGCAGGCCGAGATCCGGCGGGGATTCGTGGACCTCGATTCCCATGTCATTGATCATATTGATAATATCCTCGATCTGTTCCGGATCGACGATATCGTCGGGCAGATGCTCGTTCACCTCGTGATAGGTAAGAAATCCCTGCTCTTTGCCCTTGGCGATCAGGACTTTCAGCTGCGATTCCTCATCGTGCTCGGCGGTCTCAAGATGTTCTTCTTCAAGTTGTTCCATATCGGGTGAGTCTCTCAGTACGCTTGACATAGGGGTTCCTAAGTCTTTGATTTCATGTTGATAACAGGCGCAGGATAATCCACTATTATAGCCTATTGCCCTGCAACATTCCAGGTGGAATCACTTCTCCGGAGTCAGGTTTTGACGGCTGGTGAGCGCCCGAAGTTCAGCCCGGGTCTCCTCTGTCAACTCGCTCATTCTGGTAACTGTAGTCAATTTTTTCAGCAGATGTTTACGTTTTTGCGTTTGCATCCTGTCCAGGGCGTCCAGAACCTCGCTGTCCAGATCGTCCAGTTCCGACAGAACCTCCTCGCTGGTGGTGGCCAGTTCAATCAGGCGGGTTTCGTATTTCGTGCCGCGCCAGTTCTCGATAATCCCGGCGAAGCGTATATGGGGCCGGGCGTGGATGAATTCAACCAGTTCCTTGAGGAACGGCGCCCCGGGCATGGGCATATCGTCCAGGACATCCGGTTCATCGATGCGCATGGCCAGTTCCGGCTGGTACAGGATGCGGGCGATGATGCGGCCTACCAGGGTCGTCTCGCCGCGGCCGGGGGCGCGCCGCGGCCGGGGGCCGGGCGATGCCGCGCGCCGTGGCCGTGTCTCGCCCTTGAGCAGGGGCTCGATGTCTTCGACGGGAGTGTGCGCGATACCGGCGATATCTCTCAGTATCATCTGCCGCAACGCCCCGCCGGGCAGTTTCGACAAATAGGGTACGGCCTGATCCAGCAGCCGGGAACGCCCTTCCCGGCTGGACAGGTCGTTGTTTTCCTTGAGGGTGTTGATGAGGTAATCGGACAGGGGCATGGCAATGGCCGGATCCTCCAGCACCGCGCGGCCGCGGCTGCGGATATAGCTGTCCGGATCCTCGCCCTCGGGCATGAACAGGAAAAACGCCTGGCGGCCTTCCTTTAACGCCGGCAGGGTTTCCACCATGGCGCGCCAGGCGGCCTTGCTGCCGGCTTCGTCGCCGTCAAAACAGAAGACAATGCGGCTGGTATTGCGGAACAGCTTTTCGATGTGGTCCTTGGTGGCTGCCGTCCCCAATGTGGCCGCGGCGTTATGGACGCCGTACTGGGCCAGGGCCAGGACATCCATGTAGCCCTCGACCACATACAACCGCTCGATTTCCTTTTGCCGTTTACGGGCCTGGTACAGGCCGTACAATTCCCGGCCCTTGTGGAAGATGGGCGTTTCCGGGGAATTGAGATATTTGGGTTCGCCGTCATCAATGATGCGGCCGCCGAAACCGATGGCGCGGCCGCGCTGATCGCGGATGGGAAACATGACGCGGTCGCGGAAGCGGTCGTAATAACCGCCGTTGTCCCGTTCGATGGTCATGCCGATGCGGGCCAGTCGCTGCTGCGCCTGTTCGGAACCGCCCAGGTGTTTGAGCAGATTATCCCAGCCGGCCGGAGCAAAACCGATTTCGAACTCGGCGGCGATCTCGCCGCTGATGTCGCGTTTTTTCAGATAGTCCACGGCCCGCTTCGCCTGAGGGTGTTCGCGCAGCTGACGGCGGTAAAACGCCACCACCAGTTCCATGAGTTCATAGAGTTCGGTCAGGCTGTCGCTTTTCGCTGCCTTGCCGCCGCCTTCACGGGGTATTTCCAGGCCGGCGCGGGAGGCCAGTTCCTCCACCGCTTCCACGAAGCCGATATTGTTATATTCCATGAGGAAGCCGATGGCCGAGCCGTTGGCGCCGCAGCCGAAGCAGTGATAGAACTGCTTGTCCTGGCTAACGGTGAAGGACGGCGTTTTTTCTTCATGAAAGGGGCAACGGGCCTGATGGTTCTTGCCGGCCTTGCGCAGGGGCACGTAGCCGTCGATAACATCGACGATGTCGGTGCGGGCCAGCAGGTCGTCGATGAATGGTTGCGGGATTCTTCCGGACATAGGTCAGGAAAGTATAGTCACGGAAGCGCCATGCAGCACGGAATATTCCGAGTCTTTTAAAACAGAGGTTTTATAGAAAGTAAGTGTTAACTAAGGTGTGACTTGACCCGGCTGCTGACCTGTCCCATATCGGCGCGGCCCTGGACTTTGGGCTTGAGCAGCCCCATGACCTTGCCCATGTCCTGCATGCCGGCGGCACCGGATTCGGCGATGGCCATTGTCACCAGTTCCTCCAGTTCCTTGTCATCCAATGCTTTGGGCAGATAGCTCTGTACCACGCCCAGTTCGAAGGTTTCCTTTTCCACCAGATCGTCACGCCCCGCCCCCTGGTACTGTTCGATGGAGTCCCGGTGCTGCTTGGCCATTTTGTCCAGCACCGCCAGGACAGCCGTATCATCCAGTTCCGTACGCTCGTCCACTTCCTTTTGCTTGATGGCGGCATTGATCATGCGCAGCACGCCCAGGCGGTCCCTGGCCTTATTGCGCATGGCTGCCTTGACGTCGTCGTTGATCTGCTGTTTCAGGGGAGAGGGCACGGTTCGGACCCGCGTGGCCGGGGGCCTAGTGCGGTCGTTGCTGCCGTAACTGGCCGCGATTCATGCGTTTCTGGTTGCGCTTGACCGCGGCCGCGGCCTTGCGCTTTCTTACCTGTGTGGGCTTTTCATAGAATTCCCGCCGGTGCACTTCGGCGAGGATGCCCGCTTTTTCGCAGGACCGCTTGAAGCGGCGCAGGGCGATATCGAACGGTTCGTTGTCACGTACTTTTACAGATGGCATAGAATCACGCATTCCTTACTGATAGTTGGGTGAAAGGTCGCTGATTTTAGTGGGAAATGAGTGAATTGCAAGGCAAAATCACGAGTTGGATTAAAGTTGAGTGATTGTCTTGCGAGTACTGGGTATTGAAACCTCTTGTGACGAAACCGGCCTGGCCGTTTACGACACGGACCGCGGCCTGCTGGCCCACGCGCTGCACAGCCAGGTGGATCTGCACAGCACCTATGGTGGCGTGGTGCCCGAACTGGCCTCGCGGGATCACGTCCGGCGCATCCTGCCGCTGATCCAGCGGGTTCTGGATGAGTCCGGTATCGAGCGTTCCGATCTGGATGGTATCGCCTATACCGCCGGTCCGGGTCTCATCGGCGCCCTGCTGGTGGGTGCGTCCGTGGGCCGCAGTCTGGCCTGGGGCCTGGGTATTCCCGCCATCGGCGTCCATCATATGGAAGCCCATCTGCTGGCGCCCATGCTGGAAGATGAGGCGCCCGAGTTTCCCTTCCTGGCCCTGCTGGTCTCCGGCGGCCATACTCAGCTGGTGATGGTGAACGGTTTCGGCGATTACGAATTGCTGGGTGAATCCCTGGACGATGCCGCCGGCGAGGCTTTCGACAAGACCGCCAAGCTGCTGGGCCTGGGCTATCCCGGCGGGCCCGCAATATCGGCACTGGCGGAGAAGGGCGTGCCCGGTCGGGTGCATTTTACCCGGCCCATGGTCGACCGGCCCGGCCTGGATTTCAGTTTCAGCGGCCTGAAAACCGCCGTGGTTCATGCGGTCGGGGAGTCCGGCGGCGACGACCAGTCACGTGCGGATATTGCCCGGGGTTTCGTGGACGCGGTCGTGGATACACTGACCATCAAATGCCGGCGGGCCATGGAGGAATACGGTATCCCCACACTTGTCGCCGCCGGCGGGGTCAGCGCAAACCGGCAGTTACGTCACTCCCTGGAGGCTATGGCCGAGGAGACGGGAGGGAGGGTATTTTATCCGCGCCCGGAATTCTGTACCGACAACGGCGCCATGATTGCCTACGCGGGGTGGATGCATTTGTGTGCCGGTCACAGTGAACCGCTGGCGTTTGCGGCGTATCCGAGATGGCCATTGGTGAGTGAGGCGTGAGGAGTAAGGGGTGAGGTGTGGATTCACGAAGCCCCGTCACAGCATACTCCTTACTCCTTACTCCTTACTCCTAACTTCCCTTCCGTTCCGTTCATGAGATTACGGATATTGTCCCGGTGCCGCCAGAACAGCAGCACGGCCATGAGGCCGAAGGCGTAAATGTAAGCCGGTTCCTCCAGGATCAACCAGACATAAAGCGGAGACAGGGCGGAGGCCAGCAGTGACGAGAGGGAGGAATAGCGGCTGATGGCGGCGGTCAACAGCCAGGTGCCGCAGAATACCAGTCCGGCCAGCCAGTGGGTGCCGAACAGGATGCCGACCAGTGTGGCCACGCCCTTGCCGCCGCGAAAACCGAAAAACACCGGATACAGGTGACCGGTGAAGGCCGCCAGTCCCGTCAGGGCGATGATCGCCGGAGGCAGTCCCAGCAACACGGCCAGCAGCACCGGCAGCAGCCCCTTGAGGACATCGCCGGCCAGGGTCAGGACAGCGGCCTTTTTGCCGTACAGGCGCAGCATATTGGTGGCGCCGGGGTTGCCGGAGCCTTTGCCGCGCGGATCCTCGAGACCCAGTAAGCGGCTGATCAACAGGGCGCTGGCAATGGAACCGGACAGGTAACCGAGAATAACGACGGCGATATTGACTGACATGGGTGTATTGGACTGTGTCGGCGTTACAAGATCAAGTGGGCCGATTCAGGATTGTCTGTTTTCGCGGGTATAATATTAATTATCAAGAGGGTATAAGTATCCCGATATTCCTCTGTGGGACACTCTGTGAATACCTCACCGGATCATGTCCTACAAATGAATGGATACCGGATGGCGCTGGACAGCGCGCCTCCGGCATGACGGCTCCGGGGTGCGCGGATAGAGCGTTCCCGGCAGGACGCTTCCGGTTGCCGTCATACCCCCGGCTTACAGCTTGCCGGGGCAGGCTCCGAGCGCAGTATGCGAGAGCCGGTATCCAGCAAGGCGGAAAGCGATGAGTAACGGGCAACAATTGAAACGCCTGGATGACGGATAACGCAAACAACGCGCCCCGGCTCTCCAACATGCCGGGGCAGGCTTCCGGCATGACGGGGCATGAGGCCGCAGCGGAAATGTGTAGAAGAGACAGGGATCAAGCCTGCCCCGGCCGAAGAGCCGGGGTCCAGGGCAGGCTCTGTACGCTCGACGGCCACATCTCCCGGATCAAGTCCGGGACAGGCTATGCGGCCGACGGTCCCACAGAGGAATATCGGGATACTTCCGGGTTCATTAATAATGCTGTCTCACGTATTCTGGAACATCGACCAACATTTTCATTAACCGGACACTATGGACATCGTCTACCTTAATGACCTGCGTATCGACACTGTCGTGGGTATCTATGACTGGGAACGGCGCACCCGGCAGACGGTCATCTTCGATATCGAGATGGGGACCGATATACGCAAGGCGGCGCAATCCGACGATATTGAACATACCATTGATTACAAGGCCGTGGCGAAGCGGCTGTTCTCGTTCGTCGGTGAGAGTGAGTTTCAGCTCGTGGAAACACTGGCGGAGAATGTCGCCGCCATTCTCCTGAATGAATTTAAGGTGCCCTGGTGCCGGGTGCGGCTGAATAAAAAGGGTGCGGTCAGGGGCGTGCGTGATGTGGGCGTCGTCATAGAACGCGGGGAGCGGGTCTGATATGCCCCGCGTATTCGTCGGTATCGGCAGCAACATCGATCGGGAAGCTTCCATTCGCATCGGTGTCGGGGTGCTTCGTGACTTGTTCGGGGAGTTGCTCGTCTCCGGGGTTTATGAAAGTCCCGCTTACGGGTTCGATGGTGATAATTTCTACAACCTGGTTGTGGCCTTTGAAACGGATCTGTCACCCGAGGCACTGACCCGGGAGCTGCACCGCATCGAGGATCACCTCGGGCGGGACCGAAAGACACCGCGATTTTCGTCCCGCATACTGGATCTGGATCTGTTGCTGTACGGGGATATGATCCGTCACGAAGAAGGCCTGGATATTCCCCGGGAGGATATTCTCAAGTACGCTTTTGTTCTCCGGCCACTGGCCGAAATCGCCGGTGGCATGAAACACCCGGAAAGCGGGGAAACATTCGAGAGCCTGTGGCAGGCTTTCGAGCGGACCGATCAGGAACTCTGGCCGGTTCAACTTACGTTCGATGACTAATCGGGGGATGCGGCCATGTTAAGGAATCTGATTATCTGCTTTATTGCCGGCGTGCTTGCGGCGTGCGGCGTTGCGGATACGAAAAAAGTGAATGACCTGAACCTTGTCATTGACGAATACGTTGCCGCGTTGCGCTGGGCTCGCGTCGACGATGCCGGCCGGTTTCACATGAACCGGGACGGAAGCCGGCCGGAACTTGATACCTCGGCAATGGATCGAATACGAGTGACCGGCTACAAGATTAAAAAGAAGACCCTAGGAGAAAATCTGGAAGAAGCCGCCGTCACGGCGGAACTGGATTATTACAGCACCGAGCACGGCACACTGAAACACATGACACTGGAACAGGACTGGTGGTACAACGAGGAAGCAAAGCGCTGGTACCTGGAGAGCGACTTTCCAACCTTCGAGTAGTGCCTGCCTTAAAAGATTACTTTTGCACCGTTGCCTGATTTTGGAGGTGAGGAGTAAGGAGTAAGGAGTGAGGGGTATTTACGGAAGACTTTTCACTCCTTACCCCTTACTCCTCACGAGTACAACGTTCTGCCGCCGTCAACATTGAGAATCTGTCCGGTCATGTAAGCGGCGTCGTTGATCAGGAAACGAATGCAGTCCGTGACATCCCGCGTCGTCCCCTGACGTTTCAGACTGACCCGGTCGATGATTTCCTGCTTGGCTTTTTCATTCATTCCTTCCGGCCAGAGTATGGGTCCCGGCGAGACGGCGTTGACGCGGATCGCCGGAGCCAGTTCCCGGGCCAGGGCCTGTGTCAGCATGTTCAGCCCGGCCTTGGCCGCGCTGTAGACCGGGTAATTCTTTAACGGCCGCAGGCCGTGGATATCGGACATATTGATGATGCAGCCCTTGTGTTCCGACAGCCGCGGAGCACAGGCACGGGCCAGGAAATAGGGTGCTTTCAGGTTGGTGTCGATGATGTCGCCCCATTGCTCTTCCGTCGTTTCGGCCACCGGTGTCGGGTAAAACGACGAGGCGTTATTGATCAGTACATCCAGACGGCCGGTGAAAGACATCACTTTATTCATGAGATTTTCGTATCCCCGTGTATCACGCAAATCGGCGTCCAGGGCCAGTGCGGAATCCGCCCGCAGTTGGTTGAGTGAATCGGTCAACTCGCGGGCCGCATTCCCCGAGGTGTGATAGTGAATAACGACGTCCATGCCGAGGGCGTGCAGATCGCGGGCGATGGCGGCGCCGATGCGCACCGCGGCGCCGGTGATAAATACTGTTTTGCGGGTCATGGTCGAGGTACTATGAAATCCGTTGTTGTGAAATGCACTATAGATGAAATTAATGTTTTGATAAATCGGGGACAATCATGAGCCGGCCACCGGAACAGATCAGTGCCTTCCCGGAACCGGGTCCGGAAGCGATGCAACACAGCCGGGTTCTCGTGGAAAGGATATGCGAGGAGATTCGCGACAGCGGCGGGCATATACCTTTCCGCCGGTTTATGGAACTGGCGCTGTACGCCCCCGGTCTCGGCTATTACAGTGCCGGCAGCAGCAAGCTGGGTGCGGAAGGTGATTTCATCACCGCCCCCGAGCTTTCCTCCCTGTTTTCACGCTGTATTGCGCGCCAGTGCGAACGGGTAATGGAACAGATGGAGCATTGCATCATCATCGAACCTGGCGCGGGCAGCGGCCGCATGGCCGCCGATATGCTGCTGGAACTGGAGAACAGGCAATCCCTGCCGGATGCCTGGTGGATACTGGAAACCAGTGCGGAATTGCGCGACCGCCAACATCATATATTGGCACAAGCCATGCCGCATTACATGGATCGGATAGAGTGGCTGGACCGGCTGCCCGCACAGCCGGTCGAAGGTATCATCATCGCCAACGAGGTGCTGGATGCCTTCCCGTTTCATTGTATACGTCTGTCCGGCGGCGATGTTCAGGAACTGCACGTGGTATGCGAAGACGAACGCTTCCGGTGGCGGGCGATCCCGGCGGACGATGCCCTGAGCGATTACGTAAGGCGAATTCTTGAACCGGATCTTGCTATCTATCCGGAGGGTTATACCACTGAAGTCAATCCCTCCGTACAGCCTTTCATTGCATCGCTATCCGATATCCTGGACAAAGGCGTCATCCTGTTCATCGATTACGGCTATCCCCGCCGGGAGTATTATCATCCGCAACGGACGGAGGGGACGATGCTGTGTCATTACCGTCACCGGGCGCACGCCGATCCGTTTTTGTATGTGGGCCTGCAGGATATTACCGCTTCGGTGGATTTCACCGCCGTGGCGGAGGCGGCGGAGGCGGCGGGACTGGATGTCCGGGGTTTCACGCCGCAGGCGCAGTTTCTTCTCGGCGGCGGGCTGGATGATTTACTGTCGGAATACGCGGATAATCCCGACGCCGCCCTGGAAATGGCACGGCAGGTAAAATTGCTGACCCTGCCCGCCGAGATGGGAGAACGCTTCAAGGCCATGCTGCTGAGTAAAAACCTGTCTATCGACCTGCCGGCCTTCCGCATGCTGGATCACCGCAATCGGCTTTAAACTATCGGGCATCCTGGAACAGAATTATTAGCCACAGAGAGCCTGCCCCGGACTTGATCCGGGGACACAGAGGATCACAGAGGATATAAAACATGGTTACCGGAAGCCACGAAACAATCATCAGGTATCGTGATTTCATTGAGCAAAGATTTTAATCTCGCAGAGTTCGCCGAGCACGCAAAGGATTATAATATATTTTTTCCGTGGCCTCTGCGTCCTTTGCGTCCTTTGCGAGAGATCAATTGCTGTTTCCCTAGGCATGCTAGTATTCAATTTCGATAATGTCTGAAAAAAGAACCTCCTTTTCTCTGTGTTCCTCTGTGTCCCCGGATCAAGTCCGGGGCAGGCTTTCTGTGGCTTTTATTAAACAATAGGCAATCCTTTGGACATACTGCATCTCATTATTCTCGGTCTGATACAGGGCCTGACGGAATTTTTGCCCATCTCCAGTTCGGCGCATCTGATCCTGGTGCCGCTGTTTCTGGGCGAGCACGATCAGGGGCTGGCTTACGATGTGGCCGCCCATGTAGGCAGCCTGGGTGCGGTGGTCATCTACTTCCGCCGGGATCTGGGGCGTATCTCCACAGCATGGATCGTTTCCCGTTTCAGCATGAGTGATCCCGATGGTCGCGTGGTCTGGTTTCTCATCGCGGCAACCGTTCCCGTCGCCGCGGCGGGATTGCTGTTGCATGATTTGGTGGATACCTGGCTGCGCGATCCGCTGGTGATCGCCGCCGCCACCATCGGTTTTGGCTTGTTGTTATTGTGGTCCGACCGGGCGGGGAAACGGTTGCGCAGTCAGGCCGGCATCGGCTGGCGCGACGCAATCCTTATCGGCCTTGCCCAGGTACTGGCCCTGATCCCGGGTACGTCGCGGGCCGGTATTACCATGACCGCCGGCCTGTTTCTGGGATTGCAAAGGGAAGCCGCGGCACGGTTCTCTTTTTTACTGGCGATACCGGTCATCGCCCTGGCCGGCGCCTATGAAAGCTGGAAACTGGCCTCGTCCACGGTAGCGGTTGACTGGCCGGCGGTCATGATGGTGACCCTGGTTTCCGGTATCACGGCGGCATTGACCATTCATTATTTCCTGCGCTTCCTGGAGTTCACCGGCATGCTGCCGTATGTGATCTATCGCCTGGTTCTGGGAGCCGTGCTCCTTGTGCTGTTTCTCTGACTCAGGAATCGCCGCCGCTTTTACCCAGTATCCTGCCTGTTATCCCGATCGATACTGTATTACGCCTGATACAGGGTCCATATACCGATCAGAATGAATCCCAGGCCGGCCGCCCAGGCCAGTTGTTTTTCACTGACGTAATGGGCGATGACGCCGCCGGCCAGTACGCCCAGGCCCGAGGCCACGATCAGTGCCAGTGACGCGGCGCCGAAGACCAGCCATTTGTTCACTTCCTTGTCGGCGGCGAACAGCAGCGTCGCAAGCTGGGTCTTGTCGCCCAGTTCGGCGACGAAGATGACGGTGAAAATGGTGGCGAATATTTTAATGTCCATGGTTACTCCCGTTGAGAGATCGATACAGTTCAGGCTTTACCGGCCGAGCCCCGGTAGGTATAGCCGGCGAACCGCGGCATTTCCTCCACATAGTCCGCTTCCATGTCCTTGATCCGGAAGCCGCCCTGTTCCAGCAGCACCGGTATTTGCCGGTTGAGGTGGCAGCCGCCGGCGATTTTCTTCCAGACCGGGTTCAGGCGATCCTGCCATTTGCGTGGTGATGGATCCGGTGCCAGACCGTGTTCGCAGAAGATCAGTTTGCCGCCGGGCTTCAACACCCGGCGCATCTGTTCCAGGGCCCGCGCCCAGTCCGGGATGGTGCACAGGGTATAGACCAGTACCACGGTATCGGCGCTGTTATCGTCCAGGGGGATTTCCTCGCCGGGCAGGTCCAGCCAGTCGACATGGATATCCGCCGCCCGCAGGTTTTTCTGCGCCTTCCTGCGCATGCCCTCGGAAGGCTCCAGGCCCCAGATGAATTCCACCTTGTCGCGGTTGTAGAAGGGCAGGTTGAGACCGCTGCCCATGCCCACCTCCAGGACCCGGCCCTCGGCCTGTGGTATGACCTTTTGCCGTTGTTTCTGCGCGGGCTCGGTACTGCAGAGAAAGTGGATAACATGGGGAAGGATATGGTTTTCGTAGATACTCATCGCCAGGGTCTCTTGCTCGGAATGAAGAAAGGATACAATTCTACCAATGTCCATGCAGGAAACGTTATGCAAATGACGGGCTCGAGAGTGGTCCACAATCAAGGCCGGTGCTCAGGATGACACTGCCGTCCACCGTTCGTCTCGTCGAGGTGGGTCCCAGGGACGGGCTGCAGAATGAATCCGCCGCTGTTCCCATGGCTGCGAAAATCGGCTTTATCGATCGCCTCGGTGAATGCGGGCTGGATGTTATCGAGGCGGGCAGCTTCGTCTCGCCCCGCCGGGTGCCGCAGATGGCAGATACGGATAAGGTTCTGGCGGGTATTCGGCGCCGGTCCGGCGTACGCTATCCGGTGCTGGTGCCGAACATGAAGGGTTTCGAGGCGGCCGTGGCGGCAGGCGCCGATGAGATCGCAATCTTCGCCGCCGCCTCCGAGACCTTTTCCCGGAAAAACATCAACTGTTCCATCGAGGAAAGCCTGGAACGGTTCGTTCCCGTCTGTGAGGCGGCACGGGAGCGGGAGATACGGGTGCGCGGCTATGTTTCCTGTGTCCTGGGGTGTCCGTATGAAGGACGGATAGAACCGAAAGTGGTTGTCGGCGTGGCCGCGCGGCTGGCACAACTGGGCTGTTACGAGGTTTCCCTCGGCGACACCATCGGCGTCGGTACGCCCGGTACGGCACAGGCCGTGATCCGGGCCGTCAGCGAGATGGTTCCGGTGGAACAGCTTGCGCTGCATTTTCACGACACCTACGGTCAGGCCCTGGCGAACATCTACGCCTGCCTGGAACTGGGTGTCGCGACCGTGGACAGCGCCGTGGCGGGTCTCGGCGGCTGTCCCTTCGCGCCGGGTGCTTCGGGCAACGTCGCCACCGAAGACGTGCTCTACATGCTGGACGGTCTCGGCATCGACACCGGCGTGGACATGGCCAAACTGCTGGAAGCCGGCCGTTTTATCTGCGATGCCCTGGACCGGCAACCGGCCTCCAGGGTGGCGCGCGCAGTGAGGAGTAAGGAGTAAGGGGGAGGAGTCTGAACAACTGTTACACATGTAATACACTCCTCGCCCCTTACCTCTCACTCCTCACGTGCAATCAACGCGGCCTTCGCCTCCCGGATCCTGTCCACGCGCCGGGAGCGGATCGCTTTGGCAATCTCCTTGCCGTCCAGTCCTTCCTTGTCGATGCTTGCCGTATCCGCGGACAGAGCCGCGTCCAGCATGGCGCGGAAAAAAGCCGGCTGGGGATAATCCCGATCCTCGAAACCCTTGCGGCCGCGG
>JBBDSH010000080.1:12639-21583 GCA_040905045.1 Gammaproteobacteria bacterium
GCGGAAAAAAGCCGGCTGGGGATAATCCCGATCCTCGAAACCCTTGCGGCCGCGGGCGTCGGCCTCGCAGGCAATGAGAAAATCATCAAACCGATCCGGCCGGCGAAATGCGTCCATGCCTTCCAGTTTTTTCAGGATGGTATCGGCGCGCATTTCCGTGATCCGGTGACAGTCCAGGTGATAACGGGATACGATCACAGCCAGTTCCCGGTAACGGTTGGGTATGCGGTAGCGTTGGCAGAGTTTTTCAATCAGTTTGACGCCGCGTTCCTCATGGGAAGGGTGGCTGGGCAGGCGATCCTTCGGTGTCGTGCCCTTGCCCAGGTCGTGCACCAGCGCGGCGAAGCGGACGCGGGTGTCGGCCGTCATGAGGCAGGCTTGTTCCAGGACCATGAGGGTATGGATGCCGGTATCGATCTCGGGGTGGTGTCGTTCCGGCTGCGGTACGCCGAATAAACGATCTATTTCCGGAAACAGCACTACCAGGGCACCGCAGTCTTTCAGGACCTGAAAAAAAACCGGCGCCCGATCCTCACCCAGCGCCCGCTCCATCTCCGTCCAGACACGCTCCGGCGTCAGCGCCTCCAGCTCCCCCGAGTCGCTGATTTCCCGCATCAGCGCCAGGGTCTCGTCGGAAATGCGGAAGCCGAAACGTGCGGCGAAGCGGGCGACGCGCAATACCCGCAGCGGATCCTCGACAAACGCCTCGGATACGTGTCTCAGTATGCCGGTTTCCAGATCGGCACGGCCGTTGTAAGGGTCGATAATAACGCCGTTCTCGTCCTCGGCCATGGCGTTGATGGTGATATCGCGCCGCCGCAGATCCTCTTCCAGGGTGACCTCGGGTGAGGCGTTGAAGGAAAAGCCCTTGTAGCCCGGCGCCGTCTTGCGTTCGGTGCGAGCCAGGGCGTATTCTTCGTGGCTGTCCGGATGCAGGAATACCGGGAAATCCCGCCCCACCGGCCTGTATCCCAGGGCCGTCATCTCTTCCGGCGTGGCGCCCACGACGACCCAGTCGCGGTCCTTGACCGGCAGGCCCAGCAGTTTATCCCGCACAGCCCCGCCCACTTTGTACACTTTCATGGCGGATTTAGTTTACTGAATGAATTGTTGTAAACGACAGGATACACCGATTGGTGGTAAGGAGTGAGGGGTGAGGGGTGAGGAGCATGAGAGTGAATCGAGGCTCCGTAAAGTCACACCTTACTTCTCACTCCTTACCCCTCACAGGCGGACGAAGTCCGCCTCCATGCGCTTTCGTAAGGCTTCATCCGGCAGGCGGCCGAAGCCGGCATTCATGTTGTCCTCCATGTGTTTGACCTTGGAGGTGGCGGGGATGACGCAGGTGGCGGCCGGATGCGAGACGATGTACTTGAGAAACACCTGGGCCCAGGTATCGCAGTCGATGTCCGCGGCCCAGCCCGGCAGGGGTTTATTGCCGGCCTTACTGAACAGACTGCCGCGCTGGAAAGGGCGATTGATCAAAGTAGCGATACCACGGTCGGCGGCAACGGGGAATATCTCTTTCTCGGCGACGCGGTTTTCGATGTTGTAACTGAACTGGACGAAATCCAGTTTCTCGTTTTTCATGATATCGATAAATTCTTCGTGGTCACGCCCGTGGGAAGTGGTAATGCCGATATAGCGTATCTTTCCCTTCTCCTTCCAGTCGCGCAGCGTGCGTAAATGGGTTTTCCAGTCGCGCAGGTTATGGATCTGCATCAGGTCCATGGTCTCCACGCCCATTTTGTCCATGGAGGCCTGCATCTGTTCGATGCCGGCATCCCGGCCGTAGATCCAGACCTTGGTGGCGGCGAAGAGCTTGTCCTTGCCGGTAACATCCTTGAGCAGATCGCCGGTTACTTCTTCGGAGGAACCGTACATGGGCGAAGAATCGATGAGTTCGCCGCCGTTATCAAAGAATGATTGAAGCACATTTCTCAGTTGTGCGCGCAGCGCGGTGTCGTTGCCGGCGTCGAAGGTTCGCGATGTGCCCATTCCGATAACGGCAAGCTCTTCGCCGCTGGAAGGGATGATTTTCTTTATGGTTTCCCGTCCGGCGGCGTGAAGAACATGGGGATGAATCTGCAGATACGCGGCCGTGGCGCAAACGCCTTTCAGTAATTCTCTTCTGGAGAGCTTCAGCATCATTGTTCTCCCGGTTGTATTGATGAGGAAGTATTGCCGGAAATATCACCATTGTTGAGACTTTCAGAATTAGAACGGTAACGACAAGCCTGGCGCTAAATAAGTGTTCCGAATTCCAGTACAGTTACAGTCCGGCCTGTATTCCGGCCAATGTCCTGGACTCCATATTTCAACGACAACTGCACTGGAATTCGGAACACTTATTTAGGATCGTTGCTTATCATTTATGTATTACTCTATAGATTACCTCATTGCCCGAATGTTCTCTTCCTGCTCCGGTACGGGCGCCGTTTTGTGATAATCGTCAAACCATTTACCAAGGTAGATTCCCACCGCCGCCCAGACAGCCGCGATCCCCGCGCCGACCAGGGCGATGGCGGCCATGCCCAGGCCCAGTCCCTGGGACAGGCCGGCGAACAGCCAGGCCGTGAGCGTGTCGCCGCCGCGATAGACGACGATATCGATCACCGGTTTGGCCTTGAAGCGGGTTTCCCGGTCCACGCCGGTAAAGAGCATTTCCCGGGCCGGCCGCGTTACGGCGTAATTGCCGGCGCGTCGTGCCACCTGCAGGGCCAGGAGCACGGTAATGATGGGGGCAAAGGCCAGGATCAGCAGGCCGGCGATGACCAGCACCGGCAGCAGCGGCAGGGTAACGGCCATGCCGAAACGTTGTACCAGCCGGCCGGTGGCGAAAAACGCCAGTCCGAAGGTCAGGGCATTGGTGATCCAGTCGATGCCGCCGAGTATCCGGGTGCGTGTTTCCCTGTCATAAGGGGCGAGGATGTTTTTCTGCTCGAAATAGACGAAGGAACTGATCATGGTATACAGCAGGATGAAGCCGCCGATGGCGAGCAGGTAGGGATTGGTCAGAAACTGTTTGAAGCCCGTCAGGGGATTGCCGCCGATACGCAGCAATGCCGGATCGGCCTGAACATCTTCATTGCCCAGATCCGTGATCTTGAGTCTGGCCAGATAAAGAATGATGGGGATGGGCAGGACCAGCAGCGCGGCGGCGATGAGCATGAGCTTGTCGTTACCCAGCGCATCGGCGAACAGGGTTGGAATGGACGGGCCGACCAGGGCGCCGGCACTGGCGCCGGCGGCAATGATGGCAAACAGTCGGGTGGCCTGATCCTTGTTAAAGGTATCCGACATGTAGCTCCAGAACACCGATATGTGAAACAGGCTGAAGACGCTCAACCAGACATAAAAACACTTGTCCACCAGCGCTCTGCTCTCAACGACAGTGACAGCAATAAAAAATCCGATAAAGGTGGCGGCGAAAAAGGTATAGACGCCGGGAACCAGGCGCCGGAAGGTGACCCGTGATACCGCGCCGCCGTACAGGGCCACGACGCCGGCGCTGATAAAGAAATTCAACGTCCAGAGAAAGGCAACCTCCGCGTCCGTCCAGTCGCTGGCCATGGCGTCCCGCACCGGCCGCAGAATGTAATAAGCCGCCATGAGTATGAAGATGAACAGAAACGACAGCAGGGTGGACCGGAGTTCGTTGGGTTCGATTCGCATAAGAGTTCTGGTAACTTTCTGCACGGCGGCGACGGCCGGATTACGGCTCAGATCGGCATCGTGATTGTCCGGGGGTGTGCTCATTATGGGCGCCCTGGTTATCTCGCTGAATCGGGGTCAGTGATACGTAAATGCTGATCTATCGATGTGAGTGGCGCCGGAATTCGTAGTAATCGGTTCTGTAGGTTCTACCGGTGAGGTATTGCGGCACGACGGCTTCCAGTGCAAGCGGCCGTATTCCGAGATCGGGCAGACTGTTGCATGAACATACGCTGTCGATTTTGGTTGAGAGATAGTTATCCGTTGAAAAGGGTTTTTCCACGCCGAGGATATTGAAGGCGAAACCTGCAAAATCAAAAAACGCCCCCTGCAGGCGCGACATGATATCCGGCAGCGGAATAATGAGACGCCTCTTGCCGATACAGGTCACCGTGTACCGAACCAGGTCTTCCAGCGTGTAGCTTTCCGGTCCGCAGAGTTCCAGGCGGCGGCCGTAATAATCGGGATCCGTCATGGTTTCGCACATGGCTTCGGCAACATCACCAACAAACACCGGTGCAAAACGGGCCTTCGGGCAGGCAAGCGGTAAGACGCCGGGGGACAACCGCAGGAGGTCGGCGAAGCGGTTAAAGAAACTGTCGCCATCGCCGAATATCACCGAAGGCCGGTAGCTGGTGACATGGATCCCCTTGGCGGCGTGGGCGCGGTCTTCACCTTCGCCCTTGGTGCGCAGATAGTGGCTGGGTCCTTTGGCGGCGTCGGCGTTGAGCGCGCTCATGTGCAGCAGACGCCGGATACCGTTGGCCCGGCAGGCTTCGATAATCTTTTCCGTCAATGTTACATGCACCGCATGGAAACCGCTGCCGTTGCCGGAGCGTTCGTTCAATATCCCGATCAGATTGATGACGGCGTCGCAACCGGCAAACTGTTGTTTCAGGTTTTCGGGATCGTGAATGTTCGTCTCGACAAGATCCGTGGCCGGCAACAGGATCAGGTTATCCTTGTTGGCTTCCCGATCGCGCGTCAGGATACGCAGGCTGTAGCCTCGATCGACCAGCCGATTGGCCAGTACTTTGCCGACAAAACCGGTCCCGCCGAGGATGCAGATTTTCTTTATCAACATGTTGTGTTCAGTTCTGGGTCAAATTTGTTATGGCACATTGTATCGCCGTGACGAGATTCTCTTTCCGGGGCTGGATCACCGCCATTCTTTCCCGAACGGGAGATATCTCCTGTTTCAGCCGCCAGTCATAGATAGTGGCATAGTAGAGAATGCGCGCCACGTATTTCCTGGTTTCGGTATAAGGTATTTTTTCGATCCAGATGTCGGGTTCGTTGCATTCCGAATCCGGCAGCCAGCGCACAACATTATGCGGGCCGGCATTGTAGGCTGCGGTTGCCAGGATTTTGTTGCCTTCAAATTTATCATACATCTGCTTGAGATAGGCAGTGCCGATGGTCACATTCCGGTCGGCGCGCAGCAGATAGCTGGTGTGGAAAGTGCGGAAGCCGATGGACAGAGCCGTTTGCCTGCCTGTCGCGGGCATGACCTGCATCAGGCCCAGTGCCCCCGCCGGTGAACGGGCATCCTCCATGAAGGCGCTTTCCGCCCGCGTCACTGCGTAGATCCAGCTCAGATCCAGGCCGCGCTTGACGGCGTATTGCTCCAGCAGGCTTTCGTAGGGTTTCGGAAAGCGCAGTACCAGGTCGTCGAAGGCCTGTGCCTTGCCCAGGGTGAGGATGGTGCGATCGTGCCAGCCCCATTCGGCCGCAATCATGGCGACCGCGCTCATTTCTTCCGCGGTCATGTCCCTGAGCAGGTGATACCATTCCCGGCGCGCGGAATACGTCATTCCCAGGGCGTACAATTCGCGGGCGCGGATCACCGCCGGCCGGGCAGCGACATCACGCCGCACTTCCTCGTCCACCGTCAGGGAGGCGTGATTGAGGTTGTATTCCGCGCCGAGACGATCCGCTGCCAGGAAGCCGTAATAGTCGCGTTCTCCGGCCAGGGATTGATAGATATTCCTGGCCGCCTCGTCCTCGCCGGTGTTCTCCAGTGCCCGTGCGCGCCAGTACCGCCAGCGCAGCTTTACCGCGTCGTCATCCGGCGGCGGCCTGTCGGTCCAGTCGACAAGCGCGGCCCAGTCTCCGTTTTCCAGAGCCAGGCGCAGCCGCCACTGAAAAACACTCTCGTCCACCTTTTCGTGGGGGATACGGTCCAGCAGCTGTTTTGCTTTTTCGTGCTCATTGATAACGGCGTAAACCGCCAGTGTGCGCGTGACGCTGTTGATCTGTTCCGGAGTGAAACCGAAGTCCTGCCGCAGCTTTTCCCAGCGGCTGATGGCCAGGGCGGTATTTCGCCTTGCCAGACGGGTGATGCCGTGAACAATGATTGATCGCGCCCGGTCACCGTCACCGTATTTGATGTTGTTGGTTCCCCGGGCGGGATTGTGATGCATGTCAACCCAGCGTTTTGCCCATTGCTTGCCGTTATCGTCCAGGCGGCGGGCCAAATACTGCGCCAGTCCGGTTTGTCCCTCTTCCATGGCCAGTTCGATGCGCTGCCAGAGCAGGGCGGGGGTCATCAGGTCACTCTGATAGAGGCGCTCGAAGGCCGGGTCGCATTCCGAGGGCTGGGATTTCCCTGCCAGCCACAGTGCCCGGATATCCTCCAGAAGGGTCTCGTCGCCGCCGGTTTTCATTCGCGCCCGGACCTGATAGCACTCGAGGACGGTATCGTTCTCCGGGGCGTAGTGTTCCAGAAATGTCTGCCAGTGGCCGCGCCGGGCCAGCAGTTTCAGCCAGCTGCGGCGGATATTGGAGGCCATGGGCAGATCATCGAAACGCTCCAGGAAATCGATCACTTCCCCGTCTTTGGCCTTCCACAAACGGGGGCGCAGATAGTCATGGATGAGATAGGGATAAAGGGGGTAGTCCTCCAGTTGCGCCGCCATGTCCCTGAAGGTATGCACGTGCCCGTCCTGCAGGGTTTGTCTGGCCTCGCGGAACTGTTCCCGCTGGCGTTCTATTTCGTTGCCGGCGGTCGCGGGCCCGGCCAGGAACAGGAGAAAAAGCGGTAACACCCGGACAAGCGGACCGGCTCCGGAACGTGTGCAGGCGGCCGTTTTCGGCATCTCAGGCACGGGCGGCGCCGGCCGGGAAATGCGGGCGATAATAGACAGGTGCTTCCCCCATGAGTACGGACCCTGAATCGGTTTCATCTTTGTTCCAGCCCGCATGCAATCTGCGGGCTGGACTGAGTAACAGACGGATATTAGTGTTAGTTATGGTGAATTATCAATAGTTCTCATTAATTGCAGTGAGAGGCAATGCAGATCACGATCCCATGGTGCTGGTTCGACACGCTGTCCGGCGAAGGCGAACGGAAAATAAAGGCCGCACGCAGGAAAGAAGATACAGGCCACGGCCGCAAACTGCTATGTTATCACTGCCGTAATCCCATTACCGAGGCCGGCATGGGCATTGTGTTTAACGGCAATCACATTCATTCCCGCGTCAACCCCGCCGGAATAACCTACGATTTCGCCTGTTACCGGCAGGCCTCCGGCTGTACTGTCGCCGGCCCGCCCACCCGGGAACACAGCTGGTTTGCCGGTTATGCCTGGCAGATTGCCCTGTGCGGTGAATGCGGTGAACATATGGGCTGGCGATTCCTTGGGGAGGACGGCTTTTTCGGGCTGATCCTGGGCAGGCTTATTGAAGGTGAATAAAAACAGTAAACAGGCAAACAACGGCAGGCCGAGGGGCGGCGGTCCCCTGGCCGGACTGCGCGTCGTGGAAATGGGCCAGTTGATTGCCGGGCCGTTCTGCGGACAGTTACTGGCGGATCTGGGCGCGGAGGTCATCAAGATCGAACTGCCGGGCAAGGGCGATCCCATGCGCGACTGGGGCCGCAAGCTGCCGGTCTGGTGGTCCATCATCGCGCGCAACAAAAAGTGTATCACCCTGGATGTCCGCACGCAGGCCGGGCGGGAGATCGCCCTGGACCTGGCCGCGCAGTCGGACATTGTCCTGGAGAACTTTCGCCCCGGCACCATGGAGAAGTGGGGACTCGGTTACGACGAACTTTGCGCGGTAAACGCCGGCATCATCCTGACCCGGGTGTCCGGCTACGGCCAGGACGGGCCGTATTCAGGGCGCGCCGGTTACGGCGGCATCGGCGAGGCCATGGGCGGGCTGCGTTACATTGTCGGCGATCCCGCAAAGCCGCCGAGCCGGGTCGGTATCAGCATCGGCGATTCGCTGGCGGCCCTGTTTGCCTGTGTCGGCACCCTGGCGGCCGTGCATAGCCGTGAACACACCGGCCGCGGTCAGGTCGTTGATTCGGCTATCTACGAGGCGGTGCTGGGCGTGATGGAATCCACCGTGCCGGAATACACCGTCGGCAACTTCATCCGCGAACGAACCGGTTCCATTCTGCCCGGCCTGGCGCCATCCAATGTTTATCCCGCGAAAGACGACCGGATGGTTTTAATCGGCGCCAACCAGGACAGTGTTTTTCAGCGTCTCTGCGCCGCCATGGACAGGCCGGAACTGGCCGAAGATGAACGTTACCAAACCCATCTGGCGCGCGGGGAAAACCAGCGGGAACTGGACGAAGTGATCGCCGGCTGGACGAAGCAATTCGACACGGAAGAACTGCTGGATCGGCTGGAGGAAAACGGCGTGCCGGCGGGCAAGATGTATCGCGCCCCGGACATGCTGGATGATCCGCATTACCGGGCCCGGCAAAGCATCATCGAGGTGGATCATACCCGCTATGAAAACCTGAAGATGCAGAACGTGTTCCCGCGTTTTTCCAGCACGCCCGGGAGCGTCAACTGGCCGGGTCCGGAAGTGGGGCAGCATAACGGCGACGTGTATTCGGAGCTGCTCGGCTACGACGATGACCGGCTGGAGACGCTGAAGCAGGACGGGATTATTTAACGATTATTTTCCGGAAGGCAAAGGTGCGCGGGTGATGCGGCTGGGCTGCTCCATGATATCGAATACGCTGACGCTGACATTGGGCCGCTGCTGGCGCAGTTGCGTAACCAGATCGCCGCCGGCATAGGCCTCGGCACTGGCACGATCCCGGAACAGATAGATGCCGCCGCTGCTGCCTTCGTCTTCATTGACGAGCCAGATTTTCCATAAAAGGCCGTCAACGCCGTTGAAAAGCGGCGCCTTGTCGGTTGCCGCCCGGCTCATTTCATCCTCCGTTACCTCGATATCAAAATTAATCTGTACGATCGCTGCGCTCATT
>JBBDSH010000081.1:0-90904 GCA_040905045.1 Gammaproteobacteria bacterium
TTCCCGGATTGAACACGGATTCGGAGCACTTATTTAGATTGTATAATCCTGCTGAGTGTTGAAGTATTCGACAAAAATATCCAGCGATTCCGGATTGGCCATGGCATCCCGGTTGGCCACATCGTCCACGTTTTTGCCGAGCAGCACTTTTTTCACCGGCACTTCCATCTTCTTCCCTGTCAGGGTATAGGGAATGTCGTCAACCGGTATAATCTTGTCCGGCACATGGCGGGGGGAATAATCCGCCCGCAGCCTGGCGCGGATTTTATTATCCAGTGCCTCGTCCAGCGTCGCGCCTTCCGCCAGCCTGACAAACAGGGGCATGAAGAATTTTCCCGCCTGTAATTCCAGATTGACGATCAGGGAATCCTCCACCTCGTCCAGGCTGTTGACGGAACGGTATATCTCCGCGGTACCGATACGCACGCCGTAGCGGTTCAGGGTGGCGTCGGAACGGCCGAGAACAAAGCAGCCGCCGCGCCGGTTCACCATGAAGAAATCGCCATGCCGCCAGACGCCCGGGAATTCCTCGAAATAGGATTCCAGATAGCGCTTGTTGCCTTCGTCGTCCCAGAAGTACAGCGGCATGGACGGCATGGGTTTGGTCACCACCAGCTCACCGACTTCGTCAATCACCGCTTTCCCGGCATCATTAAAGGCGTAGGCGGCCACGCCAAGCGCCCGCGCCTGGATCTCGCCGGCGTACACCGGCAGGGTGGGTACACCCTCAACGAAGCCGGAACAGATGTCCGTGCCGCCGCTGCCCGGTTCCACCCACAAATCTTCCTTCACGTTTTCATACATCCACTGCATGCTCTCCGGCGTCACCGGCGAACCGGCCAGGGTCACGCCCTGGAGGCTGGACATGTCGTACTTGTCCCTGGGTACGATACCGGCGTTCTGCATATGCTGGACATAGGTGGGGCTGGCACCGAAACCGTTGGCACCGGTTTCCTCCACCATTTTCCAGAGCAGGTCCGGTTCCGGCCAGGCAGGATTACCGTCATAGAGAACCGGGATCACGCCGCCCAGCAGGGAGCTGGCCAGGAAATTCCACATCATCCAGCCGGTGGTGGTAAAGAAAAAGATCCGGTCGCCATCGCCCAGGTCCCGGTGGAAACTCAGGAGTTTCATGTGTTCTATTGTGATACCGCCGTGGCCGTGGACAATGGCCTTGGGCAGACCGGTGGTGCCGGAGGAAAACAGTATCCAGAGAGGATGATCAAACGGCACCTGTTCGAATTCAAATTCAGCGGCCGGCACCGGCGGACGGTTCAGTAAATCCTGCCACAACAGGGCATCGGAAACCGGCGGAGTTGTATTGGTTTCATCCAGATACGGCAGATAGATGACATGCTCCAGTGTATCCAGGCTTCCGACAATACGGCCAACCGCCTCGCGCCGATCGAATTCCTTGCCGCCATATTGATATCCATCAATACAAAATAATGCCTTGGGTTCGATCTGGGCGAAACGATCCAGGACGCTCTGGGTACCGAAATCCGGCGAACTGCTGGACCAGATGGCGCCGATACTGGTGGTGGCCAGCATGGCAACCAGGGTTTCCGGAATATTGGGCATGTAGGACACCACCCTGTCGCCAGGCTGGATACCCATCTCGCGCAGCCGGGTCGCCAGGATTCGTACACTATTGCCCAGTTCATCCCAGGTCATGCTGGTGAGCGGCGTGCGCTCGCTCAGGAAATAGACCGCCGTCTTGCCGGCCTGCTCGCGCCGCAGCATGTTCTCGGCATAATTGAGCCGGGCACCCGGGAACCATTCCGCTCCCGGCATCTCGCGCCGCCCCAGGACCTTTTCATAGGGCGTGCTGGACCGGACATCGAAATACTGCCAGATGGCTTCCCAGAAGGCGTCCTGGTCGTCGACGGACCACTGCCATAGAGACTGATAATCGGGAAACTCCAGTCCCTTTTTGTCCTTCAGCCAGTGCATGAACTGCGTCACTTTGGCATTCGCCACCCTGTCCGGGCCCGGGGTCCAGAGGAGATCGCCTGTTTTTATCATGATGGTTTCTGTCTTTTTCTGTATGAGGTTTCAAGGCAGTCCGGAAGGACCGGCACAGTCTTTGAAAACCCGGGTTTCCGCCCGGATCCAAACGTGTTGATGTACGATTATTCTAACAATTGTACGCGTTCGCCACTATCACCAGGGCCGTACAGTCTGCGTAGCGACAGTCCTTTATCGTCATTCAGTAATGGCGCGGCGGGACTTCGCGGGTACCCTCGTATTATAATCGCGAAAAACACAATCCACAGAACAAGAACGGGAGAGGCATTATGGATCTCAAGCTCAAGGGTAGAAAAGCCATCGTCACCGGTGCCACCAAGGGTATCGGCCTGCGCATTGCCAGGCAACTGGCAGAAGAAGGCGTCGATGTTGCTATTTGCGCGCGAACAGCCGCCGATGTGGAAAAAACTGTTGAAGAACTGAAAGGATTCGGTATCAACGCAACGGGGGGTACAGTGGATATTTTCAACGACGCCGATGGCTATAAAAAGTGGATCGATGCCGCGGCACAGGAACTGGGCGGCCTGGATATCTTCGTTTCCAACGTTTCGGGCACACCTGCAGTCCCCGGTGAAGAAGGTTGGCGCAGGGGTTTTGAAGGAGACATCATGGGGGCCGTGCGCGGCTGTGAGACTGCCCTGCCCTATCTGAAGAAGTCGGGGGATAGCGCTGTTATACTCATCGCCAGTGTCTACGCCGTTATGACCAAGGTTCTGCCCGCACCCGGTCTTTACGCATACAGCGCATCAAAGGCTGCATTGATTGCTTACGGCACCCAGCTCAGCAAGGATGTGGGACAATTCGGTATACGCGTCAATTGCATTTCGCCGGGAGCCATCTACTTTGAGGGAGGTGCCTGGGATCACATCAAACAGAATATGCCGACGGAATACGAAGCAGCCCTGAAGGAAGCTGTTGTCGGGCGGCTCGGCAAGCCGGAGGAGATTGCAGCGGCGGTAGCCTTCCTGGCCAGTCCGGTATCCGGGTTCACGACCGGTGAAAACATGCATATCGACGGTGGTTACATGCATCATATTCCCTTCTAGGGGAACTCTCGATTATCCTGTTTTCCTTTTATAAACAACAGGTTATCTACATATAGTATATCATTGCAAAACCGATAAAAGTCCCTATTGCACCGCCCAGTGAACCGACAAGTACTGAAGGCAGAGTAAGATCTTCCCGGCCGATGGATTTGGCCAGTGCCGCTGCCGACACAGGACCGCCTATACATGCCTGCGACCCCAGTGCGATGATTCCGAGATCCTTGACGAATAAACGACCCACTCCGATTACCAGGACTGCATGAACAAGCAGTATCAAAAATATATATGCAAACAGGATCAAAGTAACGTTCCCGTATTGCGCAAGGATTAGAAAGTCAGTGTGTGCACCGATCACAATCAGGAACATGTAAACGAACAGCTGACCGACAGTATCGTATCCTGCAATCTTACCGATTAATGGCGAATGGGCAATTACAAGTGCAATAGCGGAAATAATCAATATAGATGGGATCTCGAATGAAAAATCTCCCGATATCCGGGACAGCCATTGGCTCAGCAGTAATGATGCAACTACCAGTCCACCCAGTAACGCAATTCCAGGCAAATCAATAATATCTTTATCCGGAACGTCTTCTGGATACTCCGGCAGCCCCCCGGCTGATATATGCTCAGGATTTTCCTTCTGAAACTTCGGAATAATCACCGTCACTATCATCCAGAAAACAATCATAATATGGTCAACGGTTAATAATGCCGCGATCATATTCGCGTTCTTCGTAATATCAAAATGCAGTGCCACCGCATTGAAATTGAGGCTTCCCCCTACGTGACCTGCGGCGAGTATTCCCGCCACTACAGTATCGGATGGATGAAACTGGATTTTTCCTTCTATAAGGGGAAAAAAAATCAGACAGCCGAGAACCACACCAGTTACCGACAGTGCAAATATAATCAGCATATCTACACCGGCGTCTACAAGTTTGCGGAGATTAACCTGTAACAGCAAAAGAAAGATCGCTGCCGGCGCGATATAGGTCAGGATGATGCCGTAAATACCGGCTTCTTCTCCGTTATGTGGTATTACCCCGGTATTCGACAGAAGGGCACCGGCCAGAATTGCTGCGACAGGGCTGCCCAGGTAACTGATTACCTTGTATTTTTTTGCCCATTCGAGCACATAGACCAGAAAGAACAGCAGGCCGAGAAAAACAACTGTATTTGCCATAGAATTGATTCACCCCCGGCCTGTATTCATACATTTTACAGAGATCTTTGATTATCCGGATCAATGTTGCCTTGAATTCGGCCGCCCCCTGCTTCTCCTGTCGGCATACTATACCCCTGCATCCATAGAGCCGGAAAACCAATATAGAGTCAATGAAGATGCCAGGGTATACCTGTTGCGTGGGGATGCTGCAATCGGGCCGGAGATGTGCCCGGACATTCTTTTACATTTTACCAGGTACTTCATACTAACGGAGAATCGGAGAAGTATCCGGCAATAGAAAACCTTACAGATTTAATAATTTATAGTCGCGTACTTTCACCAGTACATAATCGATATCTTTGGTTAAAAACATTGCCGCCAGGGTTATACATACTGTTTGAATCGTTGCATAATCAATTCTGTGTATTCCCTCTGGTCCATTTTCCAATAGTCATTTGAGAATATCTCAACCTCATAGCGTCCCTGATAACCCGCATTTTCCAGCCATGCTCTTATTCCCTGAATATCAATCACTCCGTCTCCCATAATTCCACGATCCAGCAATATATCTTTTGTCGGAACAAGCCAGTCACTTACATGAGCTGCAACGATTCGATTCTCTTTGCCGGCGCGCTGTATTTCCTGTTCCAGTTCCGGATCCCACCACACGTGATACGCATCTACAATAATTCCTATCCCGTCACCAAGTTGATCGCACCAGTCATTCGCTTCCTTGATACTAACAACAACCGACCAGTCTGCGGTATACATGGGATGCAAGGGCTCAAGCCCGAGCTTGACACCGGCCTGCCTGGCGTATTCCAGCACCTCTGACAGAGCTTCCATATTAAACTTTTTGGAATAATCCAGATCCTTTGTGTCAGGTAACATTTCACCTGCGAGCGTTACTATCGACGTTGCGCCTGCTGCGACTGCCATATCGATGGTCTTCTTATTATCATCGATCTGTGCCTGCCTGCCTTCCTTTCCCTTGCTGCCGTAAAACCCGCACAGGCAAAATCCGTTTACTTCAATTCCTGTTTCATCTGCGATTTTTTTAAACTCTCCAGGCGTTACATTATGCTCCTCGAGTTTACTCCGCCAGGGAGTAATAGAAGGTACTCCCAGCTGTCCATATATATTGAGTAAATCATCAGTTTTGACCGGATCATTTGTTAGCTGATTAATTGCCAGTTTATTAAGATTCGCCATTTTTTTATACTCGGCTCTGGATTTTAGTGTGTTAGATCAAGAAGAGCCCGGGCACGCCAGACCTCCGGTTGAATCGCAATCTGGTTACCCCCCACCTTGGGACGGGCTAGCAGATAAGCCGATCCGAAGCTGCAGGTAAGCAGGCGAAATGAAATCGCCGGTTCACCCAGTCCGTAAAATATGAATCGAGTAAACCCCTTTTCCCAAAGCCGCGCAGAGATGAAAAGCGAATCCAGGGCCTCTTCTCTGGTTCGTACCTGTTCCACAATTTTCACAAAATCGGCACCTCGATCCATCAGGGATTCCATTGCCGTTTCCGCCTCCTTTAAACACAACTTTCGCGGCGGGTGCCAGGAAAAAATGACTGACGCTCCGATATCATGGGTCTCACGGGCCAACGCTTTCTGGCGCGCCACGGCTTCCCGATTCTCCGTCCACTCCTCAGGATCGGGGTCAAAGGTGTCAGCCTCGATATCCAGTCCCGCCGATCCTGAATAAAATGCATCTCGTTGCTTTTCCATGCGTTCCTCATCTGATAATTTCGGCAGGTGTCTGAACTTCTCCCCGTAGATACGCATGAATGCCGCTCTTCGACAAGTAGTATAGACCGGCATGGAACGATTGAACCACTTCGAGGATATTACCGGTAGAGAAGCAAGGTTCAATTCCGCACAATCCGCACCCTCCCCGGATGCATTCTGCAAGGAACTCTCAACGGCGGACCCTTCTTTTTCCACCACCACTCCGACTACAAATGGGATTCTCAATGCGGTCATCCCGGCGGTGGTGTTTCTCAATTTCATATGGCCTTGTTCAGGGTCTTATATATAAAAAAACGTTCGGGGAGCATAACCCCCCGAACGTTAATTTGAAGTTGGTTTCCAGCCTACTTAGAAGCTGTATTTTACCTCAACACCAAACGTTCTTTCTCTTGCCTGGTAGAAGATATCCTTGGAAGGACCGCCGAAGAGAACCATTTCAGCCGGCTCCATGGAATAATCATAGAAGGTATCAGTGCAGTTCTTGCACCAGATTCTACCTTCCCAGTTATCGTTGATCTGCAGACCTATACTTCCATCCAGGATATGCTCGAAATCCTGCTTGTCCGTATTATCAACCCACCAGTAACGATCGCCGAATGTCCTGTAATCAAGGCGGGTTATGAGTGTACTGCCGCCAAACCAGGGTATAGGCATTTCATGCAGTAATGAAGCATTTGCACTCAGATGCGGAAACTTGGGTAATTTATTACCCTCGAAATTCCTGTCAAATGCCGCCTGTGAATCCGGCGTTAGTTTTACCGTATTGGTAATCCTGGCATTGAGTTCTGATTCAAGTGTATCCCTGATCGAACTGTCAAATTGCTTGATTTTCGATTCCAGTATACCCACACCACCGCTCAAAGTGAGTGTATCAGTTGCCGCCCAATCAAGGCTTAACTCAGCACCATAAATCTCGCTTTTAGGAATATTGAACAAACTTTGCACAAAAATGGCACCGTCAAACTCAAAAACCTGGACATTATCGTAGTCCTGGTAAAATGCTGCGGCATTAACCCGAAGACTTCCGTCGAGTAGAGTCGATTTCAGACCAACTTCAAAACTGTCGAGAATTTCCTTGTCATAGGTTTCAGCCAGCAAGGCACCTGATGCATTAAAGCCGCCACTTCGGAAGCCTCTCGCATATGTCGTATACAGCATCAGGTCTTCCACTGGCCGGTAAGCCAATGACGCCTTCGGCTGTGCCGAACGGAACGTTGCTTTTTCAACAAAGCCGCGCGGCACGCAACCACCCACGCCAACCGTGCAATCGCCCGCACCGAACGCACGAAGTCCGATACCCTGACCATTGGTGTTAACCGTAGGACCGTCCAAACGGGTAATTTCTCTCTTATCTTCATCGTAACGGATACCCGCTGTCAGAGTCAGTTTATCCGTAATGTCGTAATCCATATTCAGGAATACAGCCCAAGCCGTATTGTCCTGAGTATTGGAAGTCTCAAATATCATACCACTCGTTGATCCTCCCAGGAAAAAGTCAGTTGCTCCTGGTAGACCATTTGGCTGACGTGCCTCCAATGGCCGGCTGCCGGGAACAGTTAGATCAGCACGGATTGTATCTTTGCGATCCGTAAACAGAACATAGGCTCCCCCTACCCATCTCAATCGTTGATCGTCACGTGAGGTCAGACGAATCTCCTGGGACCAACTGCTGATATCATAGAAATTATGTGAACCGACACCCTGCAATTGCGTATCCAGTATTGCTGCATCCGCAGGGTCCAGCCCCACTTTGGCACGTTCAACAAACACACGGTTCATGAAGTCGACATCGCCCATCTGGTCAGAACCACGACCTTCGTAGGGGACGCCATAACGTTCTTCTGTTTCCGTATAGTTGGTTATGGACGTTATCGTTCCGAAATCCATTTCATGATCTATTTTGACCGTTCCACTATTTATCGTCCTGAATGCAACACTATTCACATTGTTACCTATCGGGAAGTCAATGTAGTCATTGCTGGTTTCCATTCTGATAGACGGCCTGTACCAATACGCACCTGTTTCCAGGTCGCTATGTCTGAAGCGCAAGTCGACAGTTGTGGAATCCGTGGGCGTCCATTCCAGACGCCCGCTGAGGTCTTTGTTTGTCTCAAAATCCGTGTACGAACTCGCATCCTTACTCACGTCAAGGGCTGAAGAGATATTCGCACCATCCGCTAATTCTTTAATAAATTCATTGGTGATTGTGCCGTCGAAATCCCTGAAATTGGCCGCAATCCGGAATTTAAGATTATCCGTAATAGGTCCTGACAATGAGCCGTCAAATTCCATGAAGTTGTGATTACCGTAACCGGCTTTAACACTGCCGGAAAGTTCATCAGTTACACCTTTAGTCGTAATCAAAATTGCCCCACCTATCGCATTTCTGCCGTATAATGCGCCCTGAGGTCCTTTCAACACTTCGATTCTTTCAGCATCGATGAATGCCTGGGATATTTCTGTAGAACTACTGATCTGTACTCCGTCAACAACCATTGCTACTGCAGGCTCACCATTCCTTGTAGATACGACACCTCTCACGCCAATAAAGGTAGATGTTGGACTGAGTGATTCTTCAATGGAAACATTCGGAATGCGCGCGGTAACATCCCTTACCATCACAATATGTGATCTTTCGATTGTATCTGCAGAGAGTGCAACAATCGTATCCGGTATGTCCTGCAGATTCTCTTCACGTTTTCGAGCGGTAACAACAACTTCTTCCAGCACAGTGGCTCCCTGAGTATAAGCCGGAACGCTGTATGTCATTCCTGTCGCCGAAACGATCAGGGCCATGCCGATAAGAGAGGCGAATCTTCTGCTTGTAAAAATCATGAAACTATCCCCCGCTTCGTTATTAGGAGTTCAGTGTGATTTATGAAACAACAACTATATGTATATGATATATGATATTAAAAGAAAAAAAACAGTCATTCCAAATTCTTTCCTCTATATTTGAAACGTTCTTAATTAACTGATATTTAAATTATTAGGTGTATCAGTTAGTTATAGATTAGTATTTTATTTTATAATTTATTATAGTATAAATAATGAATCGTTTCAAATTTTGTCCGGCAAAAATTTCATCTATTTTTTCCGTGTACCTTTATTGTTGTTATTTTACAACAGAGATCCTTATGCCGGGTAAGCCGTGGCTGGCAACTCATCTCCCGGAAACATACTGACAGGATTCACGCACAACCAGTTCGGTCGGCATTAATATCCGCCTTCTGGTTGTCTCGGCAGGATTCAGGATCCTGCTCATCAGCAAATCTCCCGTTACACGACCGATTTCTCTCAGGTTTCGTGTAATTACCGTAATCGGCGGCCGCATCAATGTGGTGAGATCAATATCGTCACACGCAATTATGGAAATATCCCGCGGGATTTCCAACTTGCAGGATTTAACAGCACGCAGTACTCCAGTAAATATCTGATTTCCCCCGGCGATTATCGCGGTTGGCGGCGTCCTTGATGTCAAAGCTTTATAGGCTTCTTCATAGCCATATACCGAATCAAAGCGTCCCTGGCTAATCTGTTCTTCCTTTACCACTATATTTTTTTTCCTGAAGGCATTTTTGAAACCCTCGATTCGAACCCTTCCGGGCCGTATCTTGTCACTGCCGCTGATTAATTTGATATTTTGATGTCCAAGATCCATAAGATATTTCACCGCCTGTTCCATGCCTTGATAATGATCATCACATACTGAATCGTATTCCTGCGGTAATTCCCTATCCAGCAACACAACCGGGAATGAGACACTCCCGAGTACTTCCTGAGTCTTTTTATTGGATTCATCGCTGACGGCAATAATCATCCCATCTATCCGTCGCTGTCTCAAGGTTTCCACTATTTCACATTCTATTTTTGGGTCATTATTAGTGTTTGATATTAATAAAAAGTAACCTTGCGTGCGCAGCATATCTTCCGCCGCTTTAGCTATTCCAGAAAACAGTGGATTGGAGATATCATTAACGACCAGCGCAACGGCTTTGGTGGTATTTGTACGCATGCTCTGTGCAATGGCATTCGGGGTATATCCCAGTTCCACCATTGTCTTCAGAACGGCATCCCTTGTTTTAGCACTGACAGGCTTGTTATTGATTACGCGGGAAACCGTGCCGACTGAATATCCTGCCTGCCTTGCCACATCCTTTATTGTTACATTTTTCATATCTGTTAACGCATTAACATACCGCCGTTTGTATCCAGTGTAAGGCCAGTAATTGAGCTGGCCCATTGACTGGCGAGGAATATAACCGGCAATGCAATTTCCTCAACTTCTGATAATCTCTTGATGGGAACCTGTTCTATTAACTGCCTGATGGATTCCTCGGTCAGTGTACCTGTTATCATCCTTGTATTGACCAGACCGGGAGATACGGAATTAACAGTGATACCATAACTGCTCAGATGTTTTGCAAATGATTTTGTTAACGTGTTTATACCGCCTTTCGTCGCGGCATAGGCTACACAATCTCTGGCGCCGCCGGTATGCCCTGCCTGACTGGACAGATTTATGATCCTTCCCCAGTTTCTTTTTCTCATATCTTCACTGGCATATTTAGAGAGAAAAAATACTGCCTTGAGGTTAATATCCATATGTTGATCCCAGAGTTCCTCGTCCACTTCTTCCAGATCAACTCTCTTTATTAATGCGGCACAATTAACCAGAATATCCAACCTGCCAAAGTGATCTATGACTTCGGCAACAAGCTTCCTGCATGATTTTACATCCGAAATATCCTTTTCCACAGAAAATAATTCATGCCCCGGCTCAACCACCAGATTACTACGTAATATTGATATATCCTTGTCTGTCGCCGACACATGCGCACCGGCAGTCAGAAATGCCTCGACGACTCCAAGTCCGATTCCACCACTTGCTCCGGTTACAAGAACGGACTTGCCTTCGAGTTCCAGATCCAGTTTCATCTTCAGATATGCAGGCTTAATGGAGTTACAGTACTAGACCATATCCCTGACTGTTTCGACCACTTTATCAACGGAGGGAATGGCGGCATCTTCAAGTGGAGGACTGTAGGGCATTGGCCAGTCCGGCAATGTAACGCGTCGAGGAGGAGTCTCGATATAATCAAATCCCTCGGCGATCATCTGGGAAATAACTTCCGCCCCCCAGCCGCCGCACTGGTGATTCTCTTCCACCACCAGTATCGAGCCGGTTTTCTTCATGCTTTCCAGTATCGGTCCTGTATTCAGGGGACGCAATACCCTGATATTGATAACCTCTGCAGAAATCCCTTCTTCATTGAGCTTTTCCGCCGCCTCAAGACAACGATTAACCATACCCAGTGAAGCTACGATTGTTACATGTTCACCTTCACGTAATATTTCAGGGCCTGTTACATGGCTGTCGGAATCTGCATTAACATCCACTTCGCCCGATGAAGCCATTAATCCCTTATGCTCAAGAACAACAACCGGATTTTTATCAGCCACCGCCGACCTTAACATATGGAAGGCATCGGATGGTGTTGCCGAACAATACACCTTGAGACCGGGGAAAGGGAACAACCATGTCTCCCCGGTCTGTGAGTGTTGCGCACCAAATCTCACACCGCCGCCTCCCATGGCACGGATAACAAGCGGGACCTCAACAGACCCACCGCACATAAAACGGTGTTTTGCAATGTTGTTAACGATTTGATCGAAACATACACCCATAAAATCGGAGAACATCAATTCAACAATAGGGCGATAACCCGTAATGGCCATGCCTAATGCAGCACCCACAAAGGCATTTTCAGATATTGGTGTATCACGTACGCGGTCACCTCCGAATTCTTCAAACAGTCCCTGTGTCGTTTTAAAGGGACTGCCCGCCGCACCGATATCCTCACCCATGATAATGATATCCGGATTCCGACTCAGTGCATCTCTTTGTGCCGCAACGATTGCCTCTCTGTAAGTCATTGTTTGCATGGATAAACCCTTAGTCTCTGATTACATATGTATATTTTGTCAAATCCGTATTCTCGGGCCACGGAGCATCGGCAGCTCCTGTTGCTGCTTTTTCAATTTCATCTTTCACCTCGTCCCGAATTTCATCCATATCGCCGGCCGATGCAAGCTGCTCATCAATAATCTTTTTACGGAACATTTCAATCGGATCCTTTTGCAGCCATTGTTCCAGTTCACCTTCCGGTCTGTATTTGGCCGGATCGCTTCGTGAGTGTCCGCATTGCCTGTATGTCTTGCATTCAATAAATGCCGGACCCCCTTTGTCCCTTGCCTTGTCAACACAATTTTTTACTGTTTCATACACTGTATTTACATCGTTTCCATCTATCATGTACCCATCCATGGCGTAGGCATCGGATCGAACCACGAGATCTTCCAGCGGTGTTGTGGTCAGAATAGGTGAATATTCACCGTACAGATTATTTTCACAAATGAAGATGACCGGCAATTGCCATGCTGCCGCAAGGTTCATGGATTCATGAAACGCTCCGATATTGGTGGCACCGTCACCAAAGAATGTCATCGCGACCTGCCCCTCCTTTCGTGCCTGAGCGCTGATTCCAGCGCCCACGGCAACCGGAATACCCGCACCGACAATTGCGAATGAACCCAGGAGTCCCAGATCCATATCGGTTAAATGCATGGAGCCTCCAAGCCCTCCGCTGACACCGGTTTTACGTCCGAATATTTCAGCAAATGCCGCTTCCGCCGACATGCCGCGTGCCAGGCAGGTTCCATGCCCCCTGTATGTATAAGTCAGATAATCATCGGCATTCAGTGCGGCAACAGCACCGACGACAACAGCCTCCTGCCCCTGACATAAATGTGTCGATCCCTGAATCAAACCTGCCTGAAAGGAAGCATGCACCCTGTCTTCAAATTCCCTGACCAGGACCATTTTCCTGTATATTTCTAGCGCATTTTTTCCGCCGAACAGATCTTTGACGGTAATCGACGATTGTATTAAATCTCTATCAGTCATTTTCTGTATGCCACTTTAATTTGATTACTGAATTGAATAAATAATTCCGGTGTCTATACCCGGTATTTTTTTATAATGGATTCATCAAGCTCAAGGCCCCAACCGGGTCCCTTGGGCACTTCGTAAAACCCGTTCTGAAAAGGATTTCTGTTTTTAACCAGGCAATAAAAAAGCGGGTCCCTCTCCGGGTGAAAAACTTCCAGACAGCTACTGTTCGTTACTGACGCCAGAAGATGGGCCGATATCTGCGGCTCTTCATGGTGCGCCATAGTGACACTGAAGCATTTCGCAAGTGATGCCACGCGACGCCATTCTGTCGGACCACCCCCCCAGCTCGCATCGAAATTACAATAGTCGATTGCGTCATCAAGCATCAGATCACGACAACCCGCCCTGGACATCTCGCTCTGCCCGGCCGTAACAGGTATACCGGTAATATTTCTGACCATTGCCATGCTTCTTCTGTCGTCATACCAGCGACACGGTTCTTCAAACCACATAATATCCAGATCTTCAACATATCTGGCGAATTCCACAGCCTGCCTGAGCTCCCAGCCCTGATTGGCATCAACACATATCCTGAATTCACTCTCTACTCCGTCCCTGGCGGCCCGGACTCTCTCAGCATCTTCCCTGGGCGACTTTCCGCCTATCTTGAATTTGCAGCCGCCAAGCCCCATTTCCTGCAGCTGCTGCATTTCCCTGGAATAATCCTGGAGTTTTTTTCCTTCTTCATAATATCCCGCTATAGCAATCACCGGCAGACTTTCCTTATGTCCGCCCCATAAACGATAGAGTGGAGCCTGGTATGCCTTGCCAAATGCATCCCATATAGCGCTGTCCAGGCACGCCTGTGCCTGTATGGCGGCATTACGATCGCCGAGGATATCAAATGTAGAAGACAATGATGTTTCCCAACACTTTTCCACTTCCAGTGCGTTCATTCCTATAAGCTGGTCAGATAACTTTTCCTTCAATATCTTTACTACTTCCGCCTGACCTTCGTATTCATCTCCATTGTAGGATTCACCAATAATACCTTCCTTTGTATATATTCTCGTAATGATGGTGCATCTGTGTGACATATAATAATTGCTTCCGCTAAAAACCCTCGGCAGCGGCATTATTATCGGTATCACTTCTACCTTTTCGATAGTCAAGGTGTCCAGGGATGTTGATATTTCTTGTTTTATAGCTGGCACAGGTTAATCTCCTAGATTGCATATTTTTTCAATTCATCCCAATCCAGCTGAAAGCCCAGACCAGCCTGCTCGGGGACGGTAACTTCACCATCCATTAATTCCAGATTAGGATTTATAAATTTATCTATCTTGTATAGTTCCGAACGGGTACTGAATAATTCCAGTCCCACCATGTTCTTGAAAGTCGCAGCAAGATGAATATTGATTTCCGGATATATATGGGTGGAAATAGACAGCCCCCATGCTTCGGCCATAGTCGCAACCGTAATTGCCGGCGTTATACCGCCCAGAACAGGTGTATCAATTCTGATCATATGTGCGGAATGCGCGGCCATCAGATCCCTGAAGAAAGGAATTCCCGACTGCTCATCACCTATACCGACGGCTACAGGCGATGCATCCGCAAACTTTTGTCGCTCATAGGTACTGCCCGGCGGAAATGGTTCTTCTATCCAGCTGAGACGATATTTTTCCCATAGATTGGCTGTCCGCAGTGCTTCTTTGATGTCTCTCCAGACCCAGTTAACATCCACGACCAGCTCCGCGTCCTCACCGGCAGCACTCCTGGCAGCTTCTATCCTTTTTCCGTCCGCTTCAGCATCAAGCATTCCAGCTGCAATCTTGAAAAAATCAACACCTTGCCGTGAATGAGCCTGGATATCCTCAATCATTTTATCGACAGCATTGAAATCCTCTTCGTAATATCCGGTTACGACAATTGCCCTGCACTTGTCACGATAACCTCCCAGAAGCTTGTACAACGGCACATCCGCCATTTGTGCCCGCAAATCCCATAATGCTATATCTATCGTTCCAATTGCCCGCATTACTGCGCCGACACGACCGGAAAGTAATGTTCCCTGGTTCATATCATCCCAGATCTTTCGTACTTGCCACGGGTCTTTCCCTATGACATGTGATGCCAGATTCTCCTCAACAATCCGGTTCAGATAAAGTCCTCTTGATTTGTGAAAACCATGACCGACAAGGCCGGATTCCGTTTTTATGCGTACAAGGAAAAATTCCCGGCGATCAATACGTAAGCCGGATGCCCAGACGGGTTCATCAAGAGGAAGGGAAACCGTAAGCCCTTCTATCTGCGAGACAGTATCCTGGTTCATTGCCGTTTCCTGAATCAGCTATTCCAGGCAGGGTCATGAAGCTTTAAGTACGATTCCAGTTCCTTTTTAAGTTTTGCAGTTTCCGTAATCACATCCAGGTCGTAACATCCGCGATAATTTACACAAACGTATTCCAGAGCAATATTGCCGTTATATTTCTGTCTGACCAGTTCCTTGATTATTGCCTCAAAATCTATTATCCCGTCTTCCATACGACACTGTACACGTTTCCTGTTTGCCTGCCGGGCATGTACATGGGCCGCGTAAGGTATCAGACAATGCACATCCTCGATTTCATGGCCCTGGACCATGAAATGTGAATAATCCAGGCTCACTTTTAATCCCGGAACATCTTCACACATGCTCCTGACATGTTCGATTGTCCCCATAACCGATTCATTATGCGGCTCCGGTCTGACGTCTATCCCGTATTCACCCGAATGATCAACCATTCTTGCAAGTTCTGCTTTCGATATATTATATATCTGGTCATAGCTGAGGCCTTCTTCTTCATATTTGATGCCGGAACTCATGGTAATCCCGGGACAACCGATTTCATTGCAAAACCGGGTGAATGATTTGAACATCTCGAAGTTATCTTCACGGGCTTCGGGATCCGGCTGCGTGATAGTGCAGCGCAATTCATGTACTTTTTCACCCTGAAGAAACTTGTTAGGAAACCAGATAAAACTGTCATCGATTTCCAGTTCCAGGGTATCCAGGACTCTCTTGACCGGATCCGCAGCCTTGACCGGATCTTTCCGTATGGCTGGCCAGTCCACATGGCTCCATCCTATGGCCGTATTCCTGAAACCGAGCGCCTTGACAATCTGCGCAGATGACTCGAATGGCAAGTGCCCTTGCAAGTGCTGGATCCCGAAACTCCAGCATGGAACACCTAATTGCATCTATGATCTCCCCTGAATAACAACGGATTGTTATAACTATCTGATTAACGGTACGATTGCACCAATCTTGAAATAATTATAACGTTTCATAAATTCAGATTAGCATGTATGAATTTATTGCACAAGCTTACCCGGAGCGAAAGCATAAAAATTGCATAACTATCTTATATTTAAGTGTTTATTGACAGATGGTTATTGTTGCTCTATATTTTAATAAGTATTGAATCGATTTAATTTTAAGGCACATTTCTCTATATCACCGTGGCCTTCTGGGTCGGCATGTTGACTTGAGTACAAGACATACTGATGCCGTGAAAAACAACATTACACTACTATTGTCCGTCTATATCACTCATTATGATTTATCCATCCGTGTCCCGACTATTGCTGACAATACTCCGGTTCGTCCTGATAACTATCAGATTTTAAAGGAAAATATTAATGTATCCTGCACCTATAAGTGAGTATTATCTACCCACGACTCTTGAAGACGCCATCCGGATGTACAAGGATGCAGAAGGTGAAGTCACCTTTATGGCCGGCGGCATGAGCCTGATGCAGGCAATCAAATCCCGTTTGATTACTCCGGACTGCATTATCGACCTTAACCGGATACAGGAACTGAAAGGCATCAGTATTGATGATAATTCAATCACCATAGGTGCCATGACGCGCTATAAGGACGTAGCTGCCGGCCGGAACCACCTTTTGACCTATGAAGCATTGTGCGATGCCGCCGAACATGTTGGTGACAGACAGGTAAGAAACAGGGGAACGGTCGGCGGCAGTCTGTGCTGGAACTATGTTTCAGCCTGCACACCGGTGGCCTCCCTGGCAACCGGTGCTGAACTGGAAATACTGAGGGCCGGCAACGGCAACACTGAAAAGCTGGTAATCGATGATTTCCTCAGGGGCCCCATGGAAACAGCTCTTGAAGAAGGAGATTTGCTGCTATCCATAAAACTGCCGAAATCAAGTGCCGCGGCCGGCAGTGCCTACAAGAAATGGGGGGTTGTAAAAGATGCTCTCCCTGTAATCGGTGTCGGTATCTATGTCGAGCTGAACTCGACCGATAAATGTTGCAGTGCCAGATTCGCAGTTGGCGGTCTGGCTGATGGTCCGCAACGCTCCCGTAATGCTGAACAGGTACTTATGGATGGCAACATCTCCGATAGTGACTGCCTGCAGGAGGCTCTTGTCGCGGCTGCAAATGAAATTGAAACAGTGAGTGATCCCTGGATATCCGCAGAATATCGAAGTCATTTGATTAACAGTCTTGGGGCCGAGGTTCTTGAGACGTCACTAAATCTGGCAAGGGGCCGCCTGGCATGAAAAAACAAATCAGTCTGAAAGTTAACAACAAAGAATATCAACTGGAAGTTCCTAACCGTTTACTTCTGGTGGATCTTATACGGGACGAATTGAAGCTGACCGGCACACACCAGGCTTGTACTTTTGAAGGTGTATGCGGTGCCTGCACCGTGTTGCTGAACGGCGAGGCCGTCAAGTCCTGCATGATGCTCGCAGTGCAGGCGGACGGACAGGATATTACAACGGTTGAGGGACTTGAAAACAATGGTGAACTGCACCCATTGCAAAAGTCATTCAATGAAAATCATGCTTTACAGTGTGGATTCTGTACAAGCGGCATCCTTATGAATGCTGTGGAATTCCTTAATGACAATCCGGATCCCTCTGAAAAGGAAATCCGTCATGCATTAATAGGCAATATATGCCGCTGCACCGGTTATCAAAATATAGTAAAAGCCATCAAGGAAGCTTCCAAACAATTATAAATCAGCAATACACCAAGAGATTAATAATGACTGATACGAGCACAGCAGAAAGCTGGATAGGCAAGAAGTTCGCCCGCAAAGAAGACAGGCGCCTGATCACGGGCAAGGGAAAATATCTTGCCGATATACATGTTGATAATTGTGCCGTCCTCAAATTTGTACGCAGCACATGTGCTCACGGAAAAATAAAATCCATAGATACCAGTGCCGCTGAAAATATACCGGGTGTTATTGCCATTTATACCGGTAAAGATATCAAGGACAGGATAAAACCATTGCCCAGTGCCGCGACCCTGCCACTTCTGGAAGCGAATTATCCCAAACACTGGCCGCTCGCCATCGACAAGGTCAAATTTAACGGTGAACCTGTGGCTGCCGTCATTGCCGAGGACAAATATACGGCTGAAGACGCAGTTGAACAGATCCTGGTGGAATATGAAGACTTGCCTGTCGTCACCGATCCTGAACATGCCCTTCAGAAGGATGCTCCCGTAATCCATGAAGAATTTTCCGACAACACCATTTTCAAAATGACGCTGACCGGGGGCTTCACCCCTGAAGAACAGAAACAAAACTCGGAAAAGGTGAATAAAATATTTGAAACTGCTGACGTCGTTGTTTCCGAAAGATTCAGGGTGCATAGATGTGGCGTAACACCAATGGAAACACGCGGTGTTATATCCAAATGGGATGAGTACGCCGGATTGCAGGTATGGATGACCACACAACGGCCGCATGTCGACCGTATTGTTTTTTCCGAAATCTTCGATATTCCCCAAAACATGATTCAGGTCTCCGCCCCCATGGATCAGGGGGGCGCCTTCGGCGTCAAGGCGCCAGTCTATCGTGAGCCAATTCTGATTGCTTATCTGAGTATGGAACTGGGACGCCCGATAAAATGGATTGAGACCCGCGAGGAACATCTGATGTCCGTCAGTCAGGAAAGAGACCAGATTCACTACCTGGATCTTGCCGCGGACTCCGAAGGCAGAATACTTGCTCTTAGAAACAATATTATTGCCGATAATGGCGATGGCTGTGAGGGTGTCTTCTGGGGCTTTGTCATGCCCTTTTACGGCGCTGCCATGATTCCTAACGGCTACGATATCCCGAACTGTGATATCACTGTGACCTGTGCCACCACCAACAAATCCGCACTTTCCCCCGCCCGGGCATTCGGTACGTTACCGGGCCGATTTGCCGTGGATCGCGCCATCGACATGATTGCCAGGAAAGTCGGCAAAGAGGCCGCCGATATACGCAAATTAAATATAATCAAATCATTACCTTATGATACTGCCACCGGTGTGCATTACGACAAGGCCGACTATTCGGCCGTGCTTGAAAAGCTTGTCAGCCATATTGATCTGGAATCATTCAGAAAAGAACAAAATTCCGCCGCAGAGTCGGGGCGCAGACTCGGGATTGGGTTTTCGCTCAGTGTACATTCCTCCGGCGTCGCATCGGAGGTCCTCGTCCCCATGGAGGGACAACCGGGTTATGGTTCGGCGACCGTAAAGATTGATTCCGGCGGTACTGTTCAGGTTTATGAAGGCGATGCTCCACAGGGACAGGGACATGAAACCATGATGTCACAGGTCGCCGCCGAGATATTCGGTGTCTCACCGGATAATGTCGTCACTCTGTCCGGGAATACCAATAACTCACCCTTCGCGTCCGGCACATTTGGTGCACGGGGCGGCTCGTCCACAGTCAGCGCAGTGGCCATGGCAGCAAAGGCTATTCGAGAAAAAATGGCGAATATCTTTATATACGACAATCAGCTTGATGCCACTGCTTCCGACATAGGATTTCAGGATAGCAAGATCTTTTATGAAAAGGATACATCCATAGTCTGCAAATTCTCCGAGCTTGCCGAAAGAATCATCATGAGACCATTGAATATGCCGGAAGGAGTCGATGCCGGCCTGGAACAGACATCATTTTTTGAAGCCAAAGAACCCATGATGTCCTTTTCCGTTCATGGCGTAATAGTTGAAGTCAATGAGAACACAGGTGATTTCGAGATCAAGAGATATGTCTCCGCGGAAGATGTTGGCAGGGTGATTAATCCGCAGATAGTAGAAGGCCAGGTCCAGGGCGGGATTATTCAGGGTATTTCCAACATGATGTTTGAGGAATTCCTGTATGACGAGAATGGCCAGCAGCTGTCAACGACCATGGAGAACTACAAGCTGGCCAATGCGGCGGATGTTCCCAATATAGAAATAATTCACAGCGATACGCCTTGCGAACACACACCACTGGGTACCAGAGGCATGGGTGAGGGCCAGCCCGGGCCTGTCCCAGCTGCCGTCTGCAACGCCATATGCGATGCACTGTCACATCTTGATATCCAGATTACCGAACTGCCCATGCGAAGTGACCGCCTCTGGAAACTGATACAAGACTCAAGATAGAAGTTAGCAAAGGTTACACACTTCTCTTACTTTTTATAAGCAGGTTCAGATTCATGCCAACGATAATAACCATGCCCGCATTTTCTTCCACGATGGAAAGCGGAAAATTGATTAAATGGCTGGTCAGCGAAGGAGACAAGGTCAAGACCGGCCAGCCACTGGCCGAGATTGAGACTGACAAGGCCGTGGCCGAAATAGAATCGTCTACAGACGGTTATCTTGCCAGGATTATAATTTCAGAACCGGACACGGATGTGCCTGTAAATGACACCATAGGAATAATACTGAAAGAGAATGAGACTGAAGAAGATTTAAAGGATTTCTGTTCTCCTGGTTCGGACTCAAATAATGCCGGTGATAAAACCGCCTCAGATCAAGCCAAGGATAGTCTTAAAGGCACCGATACCGAGACTGCTCCTGTTAAAAGCAGTCCGGGTGCAAGGCGCGCTGCCGATGAGGCCGGTATCGATATCAGTCAGGTCAGGGGAAGCGGACCTAAAGGACGGATAACCAAGGACGATGTGCTGGCTCACATCGCAGATATGGCCGGCAACACAGAACGGGATGCCAGTTCCGGAACTACTGCAGAAGTATCTTCAACCGGCGATAATGAAATAACGCCGATCACACCCATGCGCAGTGCTATTGCACGACGTCTGGCGGAATCCAAGCGTGATATTCCCCATTTTTATATCGAAGTCGACATTTACCTCGATGCACTGCTCGCTGCAAAACACGACGGACCCGGCAAGGATCCAGGCAAACAATTATCGTTGAATATCTATTTCATCAAGGCTGCCGCCCTGGCAGTCAATGAATCACCCGGAGTCAATGCAGTCTGGGCAGACGATAAGATTGTTAACAACAAACATTGCAATATCGGCATGGCCGTTGCTATTGATGAGGGACTTGTTGTCCCTGTTCTCCAGGAAGCCGACAGGAAAGAACTTTCGCAATTGAACAATGAAGCAAACGAACTGATAAGACTGGCCAGGGCCGGTAAATTGCCTCAATCAAAAATCAGCAATTCGAGTATTACTATCTCCAACCTTGGTATGCATAATGTCAGCCGGTTCTATGCAATCATCAATCCTCCCGAATCCTGTATTCTGGCACTTGGTACGACAAGCAAAAAACCGGTAGTGATCGATAACGGTATTCACATTCGCAATGTCATGACCTGTACAATGTCTGCTGATCACCGCCTGGTCGACGGCGTTACTGCAGCAAAATTTCTTAATTCATTCAAGCAATTCCTGGAAAATCCCTCTGACTGGACCTGATTATGAAAATCAACGGACAACATGAACTCGATCTGGATAAAAAGACGGTCTGGGATGGCCTTAACAATATTGCCATTCTCGAAGACTGCATACCGGGCTGTGAAAAACTCGAAGAAATCGACAAAAACAACTTCAATATAACCGTCCTGGCAAAGGTAGGGCCCATCAAAACCCGCTTTAACGGTACCGCCGAACTGGCCGATATCCAGCCACCCGACAGCTATAAACTGGTCTTTTCGGGAAATGGCGGCAGTGCAGGCTCTGCAAAGGGTGAAACCCTGGTCACGCTCACCGAATCGGGTGGCAGAACAATCCTGAATTACGAGTCTTCCGTGGCCGTTACCGGGAAGCTGGCCCAGATAGGCGCCAAGCTGATTGACGGTGCCGCAAAAAGCTACGCCAATCAGTTTTTTGAAGCATTCGTGGAAAAAGCATGTAGCAAACCGGATGGAGAGGCTATTCCGGCTCGGGAAGACCGGGCAACGAAGGCCTTTTCAGTCGGGAGCCTGATCAATATGAAAACCAGGATTACCATTACCGTAATAGTCCTGATTATCCTGATCGCAGCAGGTCTGATAATTTACATGTAATAGCGTGATAAAACAGTTTATCTTTTCTATATAGCCGCTCCGAATCCGTGTACAGTCCGGGAACATATAAGCAGACCGTATACGACAAGGATGCCGCATTCGAACTACACGGACGACATGCATGGACGTATTAGTGTCGCGGGAGGACAGGAGTCCGAAGCGACCGTATTTAACGCGTGTCTGTGTTATGTTTCCGGATTGTACACGGATTCGTAACACTGATTTAGACAGGCGTCTGCCGGTTCTTACCGGCTTGATCTCATCCGCTTCAGATGCCGTATTACTTCCTGGTTGCGTTCCGCTATCACCGCATCGGCCTCTTCCCCGGTCCATTCATAAAATCCTCTGCCGCTTTTGCTGCCGTGATAACCCTGCGCTAACATCTGTCTGAGATACTCCGGTTCTTTAGAGGCATCCAGTTCCGGAAACAGATATTCAGAAACGCTGCAAACCAGATCGAGAGTTGCCAGATCCATTTTCTGCAAGGGTCCTTCCGCGGCCAGTCTCAGTGCCAGCCCTTGTTTAACAACATTATCAATATCTTCCGGTTCCGCCACATTATCCCTGACCAGCGCCATAGCTTCCCTTAACATGGCAAACTGTATTCTGTTAAACAGGTGCCCGGGCAGGTCTTTTTTCAACCGGATGGGCGTTTTGCCGAGACTCTTCACATAACTGCATAGTTGGTTCATGGTTTCCCCTGACGTATGCGTCCCGGGTACCACCTCGACGGTAGGCATTAAATGGGGAGGATTGGCGAAATGCGCCACACCCACACGATCCCTGTATTTACATGAATTTACTATTCCGTCGACCGGAAGACCCGAGGTAGAACTTGCCAGTAGACAGTTCTCTTGTACAACCTCCTCCAGCTTGCAGAATAAATTCTGTTTAACATCAAGATCCTCACTGACCGCTTCCAGGACTATATCTGCTGAATGGCAGAAGTCTGATAGTTCCACGCTGCAGTGCATCCTTTCCCTCCACTTTTCTGCCTCCTTGTCCGGTAGTAATTCTGCATCAGCCAATTCCCTGTATGATCGCTCACAATTTTCCAGGGCGATATCGATGGATTGCTGCCTGCGGCCAACAAGACATGTGTTCCAGCCATACAGTGCACTCACAAAAGCCAGGGAAGTGCCAATGGTACCCGAGCCCACTACAACAATCTTACCTTTTTCCATATTATATGCCTGCCTTTGATCGACTTATAATCCTCACGTTATAATAAGAAGAATAAGCTACGCTAATATTATATATTTTCGTCCTGTTACCATTTCGTTTTCCTTCATATGATGAAATACTCTTTCTCAGCATTATCCTTTAAGACGAAAATTCGAATGGAATTTGCCTGTTATTAAGAGAATTATAAGTACACCGAAAATCCCCTGTGGGACCGTCGACCGCATAGTCTGTCCCGGTTCGCGGCTCTTCGACCCGGGGCCAGGCTTGATCCGGGAGAGGCGGTCGTCGAGCGTACAGAGCCTGCCCCGGACTTGATCCGGTGGACGTATTTAAAGCGTGTCCCATCGGGGAATGTCGCGATGCTTCCGGTTCCATTAATAAGATCTGAATAACACGGTCAATATTCAGTTTGTTATACCGACATTTACAGGCTCTGCATCTTTAAATGGCAACACACTTGACCCCGAAAATACCGCTTTTTCATTGAGGTTCTCCTCTATTCGGATAACCTCATTCCACTTTGCCAACCGTTCAGAGCGAGTGACTGACCCCACCTTGAATTGTCCCGCACCCCACCCTACGACCAGATGAGCTATAGTAGTATCCTCAGTCTCACCTGATCGCGCCGAGATAATCGTTCCCCAGCCGGCTTTTCTGGCCAACAATAGTGCTTCGTGTGTTTCTGTCAATGTACCCGTCTGGTTTGGCTTGATCAAAACCGCATTGCAGGCAGATCCCGTGATTGCTTGCTGAATTCGCCCAACGTTTGTCACCAGAAAATCATCTCCTATGATCTGGACTTTGTCACCAAAGGCCCTGGTAATACGTTTCATCCCTTCAAAATCATCCTGTGACAAAGGATCTTCGATGGACCATATGGGATATCGCGTAATCCAATCCCCGATCAATTCACTGAAGCTGTCAGCATCATATTTTTCACCTGAAAGGGATAAATGATATTCTGTCCCATCAAAGAATTCAGAAGCGGCGAAATCGATTGAAATACCTACATCTTCCCCGGGAGTAAATCCCGCATTCTCGATGGCACGTATCAACATCACCAAGGCATCCTCGTTACTCTGGAAATCCGGCCAGTAACCGCCTTCGTCGGCAACTCCGCACAACTTTCCCTGTTCCTCCAGCATCCGCCCGGCAGCCATATACACACGTACACACCACTCTATAGCTTCATTGAAAGTTGCAGCACCGCCGGGCACGACCATAAAGTCCTGAAAATCAATTCTTCCCCCGGCGTGAGCCCCGCCACCGAAAATCTGAACTTCCGGTAAAGGCATGATGGCTTGTTCGGCTGTTCCAAGCAGGTGAAGATATAACGGTATAGTGGCTTCGTTTGCCGCCGCTTTAGCGGCGGCCATGGAAACGGCAATGGTTGAATTTCCGCCCAATCTGCTTTTGTTTACCGTACCATCAAGTTCTATAAGAAGCTGGTCAACAGCTTCTTGATCCATAACATCCTGGCCCTTCAGAGCATTATGGATAGTAGTATTGATCTTCTCGACAGCCCGGTTAACACCCAGTCCTCCCCATATTTTATCAGTCGAATCCCGAAGCTCCACAGCTTCGAATTTTCCTCGCGAGGCACCGGCTGGAGCAATAGCACGCCCTGAACAGCCTGAAGCAAGTAGAATCTCCGCCTCCACTGTTGGCCTGCCGCGAGAATCCCACACCCGGCGCCCAATAACCTTTGCAATCTTCCCCGTGATCATATCAGGGAAAAGAACTCAAGCTGCGAGGTTACGAACTCGCTCTGCGGATCTACCAACTGATCAACTATATTAAAATGATTAAGATTCCTGCCAACCTGTATTTCGCTTTGAAAACCCAAGCCTGACCAGTATCCATGCATCTCATAAGTCTGACGTTCATATTCCTCCGATTCCTGCTCACCGGAAATCAGCAACAATGGCGCAGGATAGTCGTAATCCAATCGCAGGGGACTGTTTTCCTCCGCTTCCGTTGCTGACATATTCAGCGTTTTATTGAGATAGGATCGCTGGACAGGCACGAGATCGAATATTCCGCTGATGGCACACCCTCCCTTGACGAGATCCCTGGGAATACCGGCACTTTTTTTCCATTCAGCCGCCATGACCATCGCCAGTAATTGGCCACCAGCTGAATGTCCGCCGGAGACTATTCTGTCTCCGTCGCCGTTGAATTCGGATGCATGCTGCATAACCCAGGTAAAGGCAGCGCGATTCTGGCGTACGATCTCGGTCATGGATACATTCGGAGCCAAATCATGATTGATCACGACAGTACTGATGTCGTGCGGGTACAAGCCTTCTGCCACATAGCTGTAATCCGACTTATCCAGGGAGTACCAGTAACCGCCGTGAATAAATACATACACGGGCGCACCGGGCTTCTGGGCCGGGAAGATATCGAGATACTCCATATCCGACTTGCCAAATTGCACATCCAGACGGGCTGTTTTGGCAAATCGTTTCCGGGTCTCCTTACTCATCTCGGCCCATAATTCGAATGATTCCTTGTAATTGCTGAAACGCACCCGATTATTGTACTGGGCATCCAGTTCTTCCTGACTGTAGCCCAGGTAAACAGTATTCTTGTCGTTCATATCTATTGACAGCAGGTTGACGGGCAAAGGTTGGATTCGGAATAGAATCGGGGGATATTATTGGACATATTTATACAGTTCACCGTCTTTCATGATCATCAACAGGTTATCCTTATCCTGTAACAGACTGATATCTCTCGCCGGATCGCCTTTCACCAGCAGCATATCCGCCAGATAACCCTCCTTAATCAATCCCAGTTCATCACCCATATCCATGATCTGGCCACCCCATTTGGTAGCCGACATAATGCTTTCTTCAGGCGTAAATCCGAGCAAATTAACGAAATGCTCCAGGTCTCTGGCATTTGTACCGATAGGATTCCAGCCAAAGCCGTAATCCCCCCCCGGCAGAATCCGCAGGCCACGTTTCTTCAGATCCTTATAAACTTCAATACAGGATTCCAGAGTCTGCACGGTATCGAAGCTTTCTATCATCTCCGGCGTAAATCCCCATTCCTTGGAGTTATAGGCAGTCGCGTAGATCACACCGAGTGCCGGCGCCAGAAATATCCTGTCCTTTTGCGATTCAAGCAGGTCCTTGGATTCATCATCGGCAAAATCGCAATGGTATATGATTTCTATTCCATACTTGACGGCCAGCTTAATCCCCGCCGCACAACGGGTATGACAGGCCACCCACACATTCCATTCATGGGCCTGATCTGCCGCAGCGGCAATCTCCTCCTCTGTGTAAGCAAGCATTTTACTGGAACCTGGATGCTGCCAGTTTTCTCCACCGATATTGATCTTTATGGTATCCACACCTTCGCGCACAAACATCCGCGTGGCCTTTCTCATATCCCAGGGCCCGTCAACAATATATGAATAGCCGCTGTGATGGTACAGGTGCATCTGGCTTTCATCCCCGAGACCACCCGTGGCCGTCAGTTCCGGGCTCGCTGCAAGGTATCTAGGGCCGGGTATATGGCCCTTGTTGATTTCGTTTCTGACCGCTATGTCGAGTCTTGGCTTTGATGCACCTGCTGAACGCACACTGGTAAATCCCTGATCCAGCATTACCCTGGCATGCCTGGCAGTGAGGAGTGTGTGATCCTCCGGAGGGATAATGCCCAGACTCTTGCCGCCGTAGCTATTGTTGTAGGAAAGATGTCCATGAGCTTCGGTCATTCCCGGCATCAATGTATTGCCGCCACCGTCGATTATCTGTGCATTATCCAGGGAGAGTTCGCCCTTCTTTCCGGAAACCGCAGTGATGCGATTGCCTTCTATACATACTTCACCTTTGAACGCTTTCTTACCGCTACCGTCCAGAATCGAGACATTCTTGATATGCAGCACACTCATTTCAGACCCCCCGGTATTTTACCCCTAGCTTTAGACTTCTTTAGGTGCTAAAGCACCTTGTCCACGTAAAAGTTGATTATTCCGCTGGCCACCGGTTCCGGCTTTTCAATGGATGTCTGGTGACCGACTCCATTGACGATCAATAGACGTGCATCAACCAGCTTTTCTTTTATTCTGCGCGATGTCAGTGGCGGTCCCACAATATCTTCATTACCTGTTATCAGGAGTACCGGGCATTTTATCTTTCCCAGATCGGGCACCGGAGCTTCGGATGCGGCCTCGCAATACCTGGCGTAACCTTCCGGGTCCTGCCGGTACAACATTTCTCTCGTGAAAGCGACAATCTCTGGCCGTAATGCTTTGGTCTCCGCCGAGGTACTGGCCTGAGAAACTGTGTTAGCGACTTCAACCATGCCTTCTTGCCGGACCTTGGCCGCCCTGTCCTTCAATGCCGACCTGGCTCCCTCCGGAATATCGTGCAATGACCCCAGCAGTACAAGGCTTTTTACGCGTTTCGGGTTTTTCTCCGCAACAAGCTGACATATCACGGTACCGACTGAATGGCCCATGAGATGAGCACTATCAGCATTTATGGAATCCATAACTGCGAGGATATCTTCCATGCAGCTGTCCATGGTAAATCTATCGGACTGATTGGGCGAGAAACCGGCACCTTCCAGATCAATGCTAACCACCCGAAACAGCCGGCTCAGTACTCCCATTAACGAACCCCAGACGCTCACATTACCGCCGAGGCCGTGAATCATTATCAGCGGCTCGCCTTCACCGCTTTCCGATACGAAGATTTCTTTGCCGTTGATTTGCATTGAATTCGTTCTCCCCTGCTGATGCCATTGCATACGGATTTTGCATTATATTGCACACGTGTTCATTTTAATTTATCACACGCTCGCCGGGGAGGCAAGAATCAAAATAATCGTCTGTTTAAGGGTGCCCAGAGTTGATCGTCCGGGCAGTTTGGTCAGAAAAACAGTATCTTGACGATACTCAGACCACGCGATGCAGCAGTTCCTCGCCGCTGTTGAGACGCCGGCAGTTTTCCAGTGCCACATCAAAACTACGCCGCATGGTTTCCTGTGTCCGCCAGGCGATATGGGGCGTGGTGACAACATTATCCAGTCTGAGTAATGCGTTGTCTTTAGGCAGCGGTTCCTCGGCAAAGACGTCCAGCCCCGCCCCGGACAGATGTCCGCTTGTCAGGGCCTTGAACAGGGCCGCTTCATCAACCACTTCTCCTCGGGCAGTGTTGATCAGCACGCTGCCTTTCTTCATATTAAATAATTCCTCTTCCCCGATCATATTGTACGTCTGTTCCGTGAGTGGGACATGAATGGAAAGGATATCCGCTTCCCGTACCAACTGCTTCAGATCCCGCCGTCCATGGTTGTCCTTCGCCGATGTGCTCCTGTCCGTATACAACACACGGGCGCCCATGGCCTCAAGGATCGGAGTGATTATTTTCGGTATGGCACCATTACCGATGAGACCGATCGTTTTTCCATGGATTTCACTGATGCTGTCAAACGTCTCGGGAGCCAGGGACCAGCCCTTGCCCTTATGACAGGCATTATGAAGCATGGTCAAACGTCTCAGTGTTGCCATGATCAGGAGTAATACCATTTCGGCGACGGCACGACTGTTGGTGCCCGGCATGTTGCAGACCTTTACCGAATGTGCCTCTGCCGCCTCGAGATCAATAGTATTCACGCCAACGCCTATTTTCTGGATGAGCCGAAGCGCAGGTGCCGATGAAATGATATCCGCGGTTAACGGTGTCAACACATGCCAGATGACATTGGTTTCCTGCAATAAACTGTTGAATTCCTGCCCGTAACCTTCACAGAAGGTAATTCGAAATTCATCATTACTGAGAGAGCGGAATGTTTCTTTCAGTTTATCACTGACCTGATGATGGAATAATATATTCATGTATAGTTATTGCCGGGTAGTTATTTAATAATTCATAGAACCTGACAAAATATTTAACAAATGCCTGACGAGAATGCAATCGGCCATGTTTACTGACATCAATAAAAAATTATTACCATTCCTCAAAACAGCCGGGATTGCCGATGATAGCAGTCGTATTCGGCTCACCCCCCTGTCCGGTGGCGTGTCGTCGGATATATACCGGCTTGATATCGATGCTGATTCCTATTGCCTGAAACAGGCCCTGCCCAAGCTTAAGGTCGATATCGACTGGTATGCGGACACCAATCGCAGCTATTACGAATTCGAATGGTTGCATTTCGCCCATTCTATAAATAACAATAATACACCGAAACTCATAGCCTATGAGCGTGAGACCGGCTTCATACTCATGGAGTATCTGCCCCCGGAATGTTATCCGGTCTGGAAAAAGCAGTTGCTTGACGGCGCCGTCGATCCCGGCTTTGCTGCCCGGGTTGGAATGGAGACCGCGCGGATCCACGCACATGCCCATGATAATCCGTATATAAAAGACTTATTCCAGACCGGGGCAATGTTTCACCAGCTCCGCATCGAACCGTATCTCCTGTATACCGGGCAAAGGTACGAAGACCTGCGTATTCGCAAGGCATTCATGACTCTGGCAGACTCGCTGCGCGAGACACATATCACACTTATCCATGGCGACGTCAGTCCCAAGAATATACTGGTCGGTCCGGGAGGACCGGTTTTCCTGGATGCGGAATGTGCCTTCTATGGCGACCCCGCATTTGACTTGTCATTCTGTCTCAACCATTTGCTGCTCAAGAGCATCCGGAAGGCGGAATTGTATGGTAAATATACGGATGCCTACAAAAACCTGGTGGCTGCGTATCTGAAACACGTCACGTGGGAAGACAGGGACCTGTTCGTTTCACGTTGTCTGAAATTGCTCCCCGCCCTCATGCTCGCACGTATCGACGGAAAGTCGCCGGTTGAATACATCACTTTGGAAAAGCAGAAACAATTGATCCGACGCTTCTGTACTACGCGGCTTTACGAAAGCAGTCTCGACCTGTTTAAATTCTCCGATGACCTGGGTTCTGAAATTCCCCTATTGCTACAATAAACAATAATTCCGGCGCAAGTTACCTATAATCGTCAATAAAACTGATGAACAAAAAACCCCAAACCACGATCAAGGATATCGCCGATTATCTTGGCATCTCCCACACAACTGTATCCCGTGCGCTCAATGACAAACCTACCATAAACGAGAAGACCAAAACCCGGGTCCGACAGGCCTGCAGGAAACTGGGTTATATACAGAATGTCGCTGCCAAAACCATGCGCGGCTCCCAGAGTTCTGTTATCGGACTGATTGTGCCCGACATCGAAAATGTTTTTTATGCCGGTGTCGCAAAAAGCATTGCTCAGGCCTGCAATAATGAATCCTTTCAGCTTTTGCTGATGATTTCAGAAGACGATCCCGAACGGGAGTATGAACATATAAAGATTCTTCGCGAGTATCTGGCAGCGGGGGTCATCATCATTCCTTCCGAGTCAATACTTCCAGAATCAATAAAACTCCTGAAGAAACTGACCGTCGTACAGATGCTGCGGGTCAATGATCGCATCGGAAATATCCGCGTTACATTCAACGACAAAAAAGCCCTGGCACTTGCCACCCGGCACCTTCTCGACCTCGGCCATACACGTATTGCCTACATCGGCGGCCTGCGCAGCCTGAGTACCGGCGAGGCACGCTATCAGGGTTTCTGTTCAGCCATCAAAAATAAGGGCATCAGCCTGAAGAATACCATACGATACTGCGGGCAGCCGCGCGAGGAATTCGCCCGGAAATCCATTGCGAACCTGGTCAATCACAGCAGTAGTGTAACCGCTGTGGTCTTCGGAGGAACGAGACTGACCGAGAGCGGCATTGAGGCGCTCATGGAGCACGGCCTTTCCATTCCAGACGATATCTCCGTCATCGGTTACGGCGATCCGCCCTGGTTTCGCTTTCTGGCGGGCGGTATTACCACTATAAGACTGCCGGTAAGGGAATTTGCCGACCATACCGCTTCCCGGCTTTTTGATCTGATCCGCAAAGGCAGCAAACCATCGAAGACCGATCAGCCGGTAAAATCCGATATGTTTGAACCGGCGATCATAATCCGATCTTCCAGCCGCAACCTGTAATTCGCACCCTTATCAGGGTTCCAGGGTCTTTGCCGCCTCAACCAGCACTGCAAGCTTGGCACGGGTAATATCCAGCGGCACATGCCCGAAACCACATTCACTGGAAAGAAACAACCTGTCCGGTTCGAAGTACTCCAGTGCCGGCCTTGTCAGCTTATGTACCTGTTCCACGGTTTCGATGTCGTCGCTGCGCTGATCGATGACACCGATAGACAGATTACCCTTGTAATCCCACATATCGAACAAATCGAGCATATTATAATGCAATGTGCAGTATTCAAGGTGCAGTTCATCCAGTTTTATCTTTTTCAGCCCGTCCAGCATTTCCACATAGCGGCCGAAATAACCCCGGCGCCTGTGCGCATTGCCGCCACAGATATGCAAACCGAAATACACCCCTGGAAACTGCTCAATGATTTCATTGAGGACGTCCGCCGCCCAGATGCATTCATGGGGTGATTCGGTCAGAACCGGTTCGTCAAACTGGATATGGTTACAACCGGCCTTTACGAGCGGCCGCAATTCCTCAATGATACATTGGGCATACCCTCTTGCCAGTTCCGTATCGTCGGGATATATATCGGTAGCCTGATTCACCGAAAACCGGGCCAGCATATGCGGGCCGGTAATGGTCTGTTTTACCGTGACATTGGCATCCGCATTGTCCTTCGCATGTTTCCATTTTCCGGCCAGATCCCAGTCGGGATTTTCCAGTTTGCCGGTAACCACAGAACATTCAATTCCGAATCCGCCTTTTTCCTTGACCAGGGGATGGGCCTTTTCCAGATCCACGCCTTCGGTCGAGCCGCCGACGCCGAATTGCTTGTATATTTTGTTGTGGGCATCGACACCGTCCATGCGCAACTGGTAGAACCAGTACATATTTTCCCTGTATGCCTCACCATCGGTAATGACATCCAGGCCGATGGAACACTGATCTTTTACAGCCCAGGCAATCATTTCCAGAGCTTCCTCCTCGGATACGGTTGGTTTTCTCAGTGTATCCTTCTGCTGCTCTTTCCTGGGGTAACTGCCCACAACGGTTGTTTTCAACATACTGTCACCTACTATCAGGTTAATTGACCGAGATTATTGTCCAGTCTGGCTTCATTTATATGAGCCTTGACTGCCTCTTTAAGCCGGCGCGGTTCGAAATCCAGTTCCTTGCGTATCCTCGTATCATCCATATAATCAATGAATGGTGTATACGGCTGGCTGTTATCAAAGCGGATATCCGCATCGGGAATAAACTCACGGACAATATCAGCCATTTCCTTCCCGCTGACGGTTCCCCCGCCACTGTTATAAACAAAATGCTCCAGTTCCGGCTTCAGGGAAAGCCTTATTAGCTGTTCTGCGCAATCTTCCACGTAAATCCAGTCGTCTCTGTTATCTTCGGGGAAATTGATTAATGCGGGCTGTCCCAGTGCCGGCGCAGTAATCATGTCCTCCGCCCACATCAGAGAACTGCGCTTGCGGCCGTAACCGAACACGATGGATGGCCGTGTACAGGCTATACTGATTCCGTGTTTCTTCGCATATTTGCTGCCCATGAACTCGTTTAATTGTTTCATGACGGCATAGGTAAAATGCTGATGCTGCAAGCCACAGTAATCGTCCTCGTTCACAGGGCGGTTACCGTATAATTCCTGTGAAACACCGTAAACACTCTGGCTACTCAGAAATACCATCCGATCGAGGTTATTCCTCAGAGTGACCTCGAACAAATTCGTTGTCCCTGCGATGTTGACCGCAACCGCACGAACCGGATCATCATCAATGAGATTACTCATTATGTATCCGCAGCAGATAAGGTTCGTGATGCCGTGTTCACTAACGAGCAGCTGGATATCATCCAGTCTGGAAATATCAAGCTCCTGAATTTCCAGAAGTTTCCGTTCCAGATTCATGTTGTCAATTCTTCGCAGCAATCCCGCAGACTCACCGTTGACATTGACGTCCGTGGCAACAACCGGAAGCCCCCGTTTCAGCAGTTGTATGACGACTCGTTTACCGAGAAACCCGGTAGCACCGGTGACAAGGAATTTTTTATTCATGGGATTTGTTCAGAGCCTGTTTCAGATTCACCCGTTAAATGGAACAATATCGTGGCGCTGGCTTCCCAGACCGTCTATACCCAGCTCCACTACATCATCTTTTTTCAACCACGCCTGCGGATTCATTCCGGCACCGACGCCCGGCGGAGTACCGGTACTGATCAGGTCGCCGGGTTCCAGAACCATAAACTGGCTGATGTAATGAACCAGATGCGGAATCTTGAATACCATCAGTCCAGTATTACCCGTTTGCATGCGCTTGTTATTCACATCCAGCCACAGATTCAGATTGTCCAGTTTGTCCACTTCATCAAGTGTTACAAGCCACGGTCCAAACGGCCCAAATGTCGGGCAACCTTTGCCCTTGGTCCACTGTCCCGATCTCTCGAGCTGGAATGAACGTTCCGATACATCATCAACAACACACAGTCCGGCGACATAATTCATTGCTTCCTCTTCACTTACATAGGAAGCCCGTTTCCCTATAACCACACCCAATTCAACTTCCCAATCCACCTTGCTGCTGTTTTTGGGAAGGACTATCTCATCGTAGGGACCGATAATGGACGAAACCGCCTTTAGAAAGAGAACCGGCTCAGCGGGCGTGTCCATGCCCGACTCCTTGATGTGGTCGCTGTAGTTCAGGCCGACACAAATGAAATTACCTACTTTGCCCACCGGTTCGGCAAGCCTTTCCTGACCATCGACGACGGGCAGTTCAGCGAGTTCAATACCCTTGAGAGTCTCCAGCAACCCGTTTGCAAGGCTGTTACCATCGATATCATCGACGATGTTGCTGATGTCCCTCAATTTGCCCGCCTCATCGACAATCGCCGGTTTCTCGCTGCCTTTCTCACCAAAACGCGCCAGTTTCATCCGAGCCTCCCCTTTCAATACAATATAGTCTGGTTCATGAATTATCGAATATTATTTGTGGATTCCGTAATACGCCATCTTCAAGACACAACCAGCGAGATAAATTTGTGGTCGCAGAACAGTCTATGATAACGGGATTTCAGACCCGCGCGTATTACTTGCCCTTGAAATCGGGTGGACGTTTTTCCTTGAAAGCATTCCTGCCTTCGTCTGCATCGTCGGTAGAAATGCAGATTGTCTGTAAATCCCGCTCGTAACGTATGGCCATGTCGATGGGCATGCTGTAGGCGGCCCGTATATTGTCCTTGGCCAGTTGCGCGGCAATCGGTGCTCTTTCGGAGATGGTAAGCGCGAGTTCCTGCGCCTCATCCATCAGCTTCTCAGGCGGGTATACACGGGAAACCAGATTCCAGTCCAGGGCCTGGCCGGCATCGACGGGATCACCGGTCAACAGCATGTAGGCCGTATTGCTGGCGCCAATATTATGGGATAAAAGGTAACTCACGCCGCCGCCGCCAATCCAGCCGAGCTTTATCTCCGCGGCACAAAAAGAGGCATTCTCGGAGGCAAGCCTGATGTCACTGTTCAGGCAGAGTTCCAGTCCTCCGCCGAAGGCGTATCCGTTTACGGCACAGATTACCGGTTTGCATATCTTGCGTATGGAATCGCAATAATCGTCCCTGTTCCGGAATACCCAGGCGGTCTCGTAATTATCCAGGTCTTTTATATCACTGCCGGCGCAGAATGCCTTCTCGCCGCTGCCGGTCAGGATCACGGCCCTTATATCCTTGTCATCGTTGCAGTGTTTCGAAATCTTTGCCAGTTCCGCAGCCATTTCACCGGTAACCGTGTTCAGTTTCTGCGGACGATTAAGGGTAATAACCGCCACTCTGTCCTTTATCGTAAATTCTATATCACTCATGCCCTATGTCCCGAAGTCGCAGAAGTATAATCCATGCTAAAGATCCGTTTCGGCAATTATCTCATCCTTGAGCATGGCCTTGATTTCTTCCTGGCTGTAGCCGGCCTCGGCAAGTATTTCTCTGGTATGCTGTCCCGACAGGGGCGCGCCGTAGTTCACCCTCGAAGGCGAACGGCTGAACCTGATGGGAAATCCCGGTGTCTTGATATGACCTTCAGTTGGGTGGTCATATTCAACAAAACTGCCGTTATGACGGACCTGCTTATCATTAACCAGATCATCGTAGCCGTAAACCGACGTTGCCCAGATGCCATGTTCCTGGAACAGGTCCAGCAGGGGTTCGGAGTCGTATTCACGTATTCTGTTTTCCGTCAGCTCAAAAATCCTGTCCCTGTACTTATGACTATCCGTTTCATCATCCATATCCAGCAGATCCGGTATATCCAGGACTTCTCCCAGGATCTTCAGTGACGGGAACGCAAGAGCGATATACTTCTCGTCCCGGGTTTCGAAAATACCGTAGGGTGAACGGATATAAGCGTGACCGTGCGGTTTTTCCGTACGCTTCTGCGGCTTTCCTCCGACTGTATACACACAAAGCTCCTGCATCTGCATGGCGATGATCGCATCCAGCATATTGACATCGACACGCTGACCCTTGCCGGTCTTTTCCTTGTACAGCAAGGCACCAAGAGCTCCTTCGAAGGCACTGTATGCCGTTACCGCATCCACCAGGAATTGTCCCGCCGGCGTGGGGCGATCATGCACGCTTCCTGAACTCAGCATGGCGCCGCTCATGGCCTGCAACAGCAGATCCTGCCCGGGTTTCTGACTGTACGGGCCGTCCTCGCCGTAGCCGGAAATGGAGATATAAATCAGTTCCGGATTGTAAGAACACAGTTTTTCATAGCTCACGCCCAGACGCTCTGCAACGCCCGGCCGGTAATTCTGCAGGAAAATATCAGCCTTGCTGACGAGGCGGTAGAGCACTTCTCTGCCTGATTCGGACTTCAGATTAACGGCAACGCTTTTTTTGTTCCGGTTAAGTGAAATGAACGAGGCGTTGATACGCTTGCCCTTGGCACCCCCCGCTGAGACATGCCGTTGCCATTCTCCCTGAATGGGCTCGATTTTTATAACATTGGCACCAAGGTCTCCCAGTCTTTGCGCGGCAAAAGGACCGGCCATGGCAATGGAACAATCAAGCACGGTGATACCGTCGAGTATCTGTTTATCATCACGGTTGTTAGTCAATTCTTCGTATCCTCAGAAAACCAGTACAAGTTGATAGCTGATAAAAAAACAGCCGGCCAATCAACAAGTTAAAAAATAGTGGCGGCCGGACTCAGTCGCTCATTTGCTTATTAAAGCCGGCCCGCGATAATGGCTTTGCAGTACCGGAGTAGGCATCTATAATCATATATGATATACTGTTAATTGTCCAATCAAAATCCTGCAATCGCTTATAAAGGGGAGTTCAGCCATGATACAAGTAGGCATATTCACCGGCTATTTTCCATACGGTCTCAATGAAGTTATCGAGAAACTGAAGGGGCACGGATTCACGGCGGCCCAGCTCGACCTGGCCTTCAAGGACCTGGATATGGAAACCGACAAACTCAATGCAAAAACGGCCGCGAAAATCCGCAAGGCCTTCCGCGCGGCTGATCTGCCGATTACCTGTATTTCAGGCTATACCAACCTCGTCCATCCCGAGGAATCGGTCAGGAAGGAAAATCTTAAAAGGCTCAAGAAAATCATTTCACTGGCACGGGAAATCGGGACGCCCTACGTGATCAGTGAAACCGGCACCTTCTGCAAGGACAGCGACTGGGTTCATGATGACAAGAACAAGACCGAGGAAGGGTATGAAATCTGCCGGGATATTATCGGCGACTTGGTGGAGCATGCGGCCAAACACGATGCCGTTTTCCTGGTGGAAACCTACGTCAATAATGTCATCGGTTCCGTTGAGGAAACGCTGCGCCTGTTTGCGGATATCAACAATCCCCAGCATCTGGGACTCCTTATGGACCCGACCAACTACTTCGAATCCCACAACATCGACAACATGGATGCGGAACTCAACAAGGTGTTCGATGCATTGAGCGATACGATTCATATTGCCCATGCCAAAGACGTAAAACGTTCCGGTGATGACAAATCCGAAAAACATGCCGAAATTGACGCCGATGAATCGCACACTTTCCGTGGTGTCGGAGAAATCGAGCTGCCCGCGCCAGGACTTGGATCCCTCAACTATGATCTCTATCTGTCGCGCCTGAAGAAGGATCATCCCAATATTTCCATCATCATTGAGCATCTGGAAGAAAGTGACGTTCCCAGAGCCAAGAAATTCCTGGATGAAAAGCTTGATGCCGTAAAAGCATAACAATAAGGGTGAACACGATGGGCGAGATAGATTTCAAACCTGATGTGGATGTTCGTTGTTCTGATTACTCGATAGGTTGTATCGGTTCCGGCTTTATCATGGCCGATATTCACCTGGCCGCTTACGACAAGGGAGGGTTCAATGTTGCCGCCATCGCCTCAAGGACAAAAGCAAATGCACGGTCAGTTGCTGATCGCTGGGGAATAAAAAAGGTCCATGATTCCCCCGAAGATCTGATCAAGGATGACTCCATTGAGATCATAGACATTGCCTATCCACCCCATTTGCAGGGTGAACTCATAGCACTTGCCGTGGAACAGCCTCATATCAAGGCGATCCTGGCACAGAAACCGCTGGCGACGACGTATGCCGGCGCCAGGGAAATCGTCGAATTGTGCGAAGCCAGGGGCAAGACCCTGTCGATTAACCAGAATATGCGTTTCGATCAGTCAATGCGGGTGTTAAGACAGCTTCTGGACGCTGATATACTGGGGAAACCCGTTATCGCCAGCATCGATATGCGCGCGATACCCCATTGGCAGGCCTTTCTGCAGGACTATGACCGTCTGACCCTGTTGAACATGAGTGTTCATCATCTGGATATCATGCGTTACCAGTTCGGAGAGGTCAGTGATATTTACGTGGCGACGCGTCCCGATCCCCGCCAGTCCGGTACCGGTCGCAATCCGGTTGACGGCATCTGCATTTCCACCCTGTCTTTCCAGTCCGGCGTCTCCGGCGTCTGTATTGATGACGTCTGGGCCTCGCCGGTGGGCGATGATTTTGATTCAGATATCTACATCGCCTGGCGGGTCGAGGGAGAAAAGGGCCTGGCAAAGGGTACAATCGGCTGGCCCGATTACCCCGACGGCAGTCCCAGTACTCTCACTTATTGCAGCGAGGCCAGCGGCGGCAAGTGGGTGACGCCTACCTGGGATACCATGTGGTTCCCTGACGGTTTCATCGGCGTCATGGACCAGTTGCAATATGCCGTGAAAAACAACGAGGAGCCTTTCCTTAACGGCCAGGACAACCTGAAGACCATGGCCCTGGTCGAGGCGGGTTACCGATCCATTGCGGAGAAACGTGCTGTCAGTCCCGACGAAATCGAATCCGAATCCTGATAAATTCCATAAGCCATCATGACAAAACTATACGGATCCAATCACAGCCGCCTCGATCTGGAAAAAAGAAGCGGTTCACTGCATCAGTTTGCCGGAGTTCAGGCCGGTGAATTCACCGACGGCCTGGAACGCGGTATCCGTTACCTGGAATTTCGCACCGGCACGGGATTCCAGTTCAAGGTACTGGTCGACCGGGCCATGGACGTCGGCCCGTTTGAATACAGGGGCGCCGCCATCGGCTGGCAATCCCCTACCGGTTTTAGGCATCCGGGGCTGCATGAATACAATGACGAAGGCGGATTGAGCTGGCTTCGATCCATGTCCGGGTTGATGCAGACATGCGGCCTGGATCATACCCTGTTCATGGATTCGGATCCGGCGGATCATTATTTCTATACTCCCCGCAAAACCGTCGACTCAAGTCTGCACGGACGGATCTCCAATATCCCGGCAAGATTGACCGGTTATGGTGAATACTGGGACAACGACGACTGCATATTGTGGTGTGAGGGTGTTGTATCCCAGGCGGCCATATTTGCGGAAGACCTGCAGCTCATCAGGCGTATTGAGGCACGAGTGGGCGAATCAAGCTTCACCATCCGGGATCGGGTCGTCAACCACGGCTTTTACAGAACGCCGCACATGTTCCTTTATCATATAAACATCGGGTATCCCGTTCTCGATGAAGGATCGCGGCTGATAGCACCAATCGCGCACACTCCCTGGGCTTCCCATGCGGATAATCTCCAGGGTCAGGGAGTCGGTTATTATACCCAGCCGGCACCGCAGAAGAATTTCCATGAACAGGTTTACGAGCATTCAATCAATGCCGACAAGGACGGCGTCGTTCCCGTGGCACTCGTCAACCGCAATTTCGACAACGGCAAGGGACTCGGTATTCTGGTTGAATTCAACAAATCCGAATTCCCCCATCTCTTTCAATGGCAGAACCTGCAGGAGGGTCTTTACGCCCTGGGCATAGAACCGAGTACCAACCATGTACTTGGCAAGCCGTTCGCCAGGGAACGAGGTGAATTAAGATGGCTGGAACACGGCGATGAATACAGCTATACCACCCGGTTCACGGTACTGGAGGACAATGACGCCATTGAAATTCAGACGAAAAGGATCAACGGGATCACACAGCAGCCCGAACAGGAATACCCCGAGATTACCGGCGACTGGGATAATTGATAATAAAAAATACATGTTGAGGTGTTCTTATGCTGATTAAAGACAAAAGAGTGATCATTACAGGTGGGGCCGGCGGACTCGGCTATACGACAACTCGCAAGCTTGCCGCAGAGGGCGCCACCGTTTATGTATTCGAACAGAAAAAGGAAGCCGCTGAACAGCTCGTCAAGGAGATCAGCGACGATAAATCATGCCACGGGTCCGCGATCTACGTTCCCTGTGATCTGGATAATATAGAGGAAACCAGAAATATTGCAGCGGAGCTCATGGGAAAGGAAGGCGGCATTGACATATTAATCAATAATGCCGCTATTTATCCAAGCAAGGAATTCCTCGAATATTCCATTGAAGAATACCGCAATGTCCATCGTGTGAATGTGGAATCCGGCATTACCCTGGCCCAGACAGTCGTACCCGGAATGATCGAGAAGGAATGGGGCCGAATTATAAACATCGCCAGTATTACATTCTACGGCGGGTGGGAGAAACTCATGCCTTATGTGGTTTCCAAGGGCAGCCTGGTGGGTCTTACCCGTTCCCTGGCAAGGGAACTCGGTAAGCACAACATCACAGTCAATGCGGTTTCACCGGGAGCCTTTCCCACCGACGCCGAAAAAATACATCCCGATCCGGAAGGCTATCAGCAATTCGTTTTGGAACATCAGGCCCTGAAACGCCGCGGCAAACCGGAGGATATCGCCAATACTCTCCTGTTCCTTTCTTCGGACATGAGTGGTTTCATAACCGGTCAGGTCATTAATGTGGACGGCGGCTGGGTTATGCACTGACGTCCTCATTCAGTCAGATTAAAATCGGTGATGCCCGCTGATACCCGGCCGAGTTACCCCACACCGGAAACTCGAGCAGGCCTGGTACGAAAGCGGTATTCCCCATCCTGTTTATACGGTACAGGCCTTCACTGAAGACCCGGCCCGGCCGCACACACGCATTTACACTGTTCAGTTTCTTCTCTACAATCAAACAGTTATACTATCATTAAACTAACTGCACGTGCTGTATAATGGAGACAGACACCTATGTCCAGCCCCAAGTTAACCACCGTTCGCTCTTCCAGTCTTGCAGAGCTTGCCTATGAACAGTTACTGGAAAAGATCACAACCGGCGAATTCCAGGATGGTGACAGGATAGTAATCGATGATATCGCCGAACAACTGGGAATCAGTCGTATCCCCGTACGTGAGGCTCTTGCCAGGCTTAATGCGGAGCACCTTCTCGAATACCAGCGAAACAAGGGCTATACCGTCATACCCAAGGTGGAATATAACAAGCTGTTTGAAGCACGATTGATTATTGAGCCGAGTGCCATCCGCTATTGCGGCGACAAAGTTACCGAAGCGCACATCAAGGAATTAAAAAGCATCAACAGGAAGATATCAAAGCTCGTAACCGGAAAACGCTTCAAACAATTTGTTGATTTCCTGATCCTGAATGATCAATTCCATCTTACCATCGTCAAGATTTGCGATAATCGATTGATCACCGAAGCCTATAAAACTCTCAGTTATGGACCCCAGTTTGCCCGCCATACCCATGGAAGAGGCATCCCGGATCTGGAAAACAATGTGGAAGAGCATAACAGGATTATCGCCGGACTGGAGTCCGGGAATATCTATGATGCCGTCAAGGCTTCCGAGGATCATATAAAAGAAGGACTGAGAAGGTTTGAAACCTATTGGGACTGATTTATTCGCTGTCATGTATTGATTAGTAACAGCAGGTATCCGAGTGTAAATACTGATAACAGTAAGTTGCAGCCGATACTGTATCGGCGCAGCAGTCGGGACGGTCGATTCTCCTCCGGTACATCACGACTCATTATGGCCCGATGAATAAGGATGGCCAGGACCGGTGTGGATACGAAAGCAATGGTTGCCGAGATATCGATAAGCAGCTTGAAGGACGTCATCAGGAACAAAACGACGCAGATGATACTGGCCACCAGGAACACCAGTGCTCCGTTATAGATTACGTAACGATGCCCGTGGCGGTCGGTACCGGTTTTCTCGCCGTAGGATCGCTGGAAATGCCAGATGAGCTCATCGATGATGCGGGAAAAACCGTCCAGGTGGGCAATGACAGTGGAATACATGACACAAAAGGCCATGATGCCCATGAACGGTTCCGCCCACTCACCCAGTGCCTGTCCGTAGAGATCAATGACCTGCGCAGCGAAACCGCCCGCGTTGTCGACGAACTCAACGCCGGAACCGCGCATCAGACCGGTACCCAGCAGCATGAAACAGATGGACAGGATGAAGATCATGATATAACCGATATGGAAGTCGATGGAGGTATCGCGGCTGCTTGGCTTGTAGCCGATATCCCGGGCCTTGGCCTGTGACCAGAGGCTGTTCATGATCGGGGCCTCCAGCGGGGCCGGCATCCAGCCGAACAGGGCAACCATAAACAGTATGGTCGCCAGCTCCAGGTTGGTTGGTACTAACTGGATATCGGCGGACCAGTCGATTCCCGGCACCACCAGCACCGTCGCAACGATGGTGGCCAGTGTCAGTAGCGCCATCAGCGGCTTCATCAGTAAATCCAGCCAGTGATAATGCCCGATGATCAGGATCACCAGTGTCACCAGCAGAATCCCCACCGCCACTGTAGATGCGGCGGCTTCCAGTCCGAAAGTGGCCTTGAGGATCCCCGCGGCTACCATGGTAATGGCGGCGCCGCCGACAAAGACCGTCCCCAGGGCGCTGATAATGAACAGGATCAGAGCCCAGAGTCCCTGCCGGGCGAAACCCTCGATCATGGAAACACCGGTATAACTGGTATACATGGGGGCAAACCGGTAGGCGGGGTACTTCGCCGCCATGGCCAGAATGACAACGAATACCAGAGCGGTTCCATATATGGCACCGGCACGGGTTGACATCACCAGGTGTGAGGCACCAATAGCGACGGCGGCCATGAGAATCCCCGGCCCGATGGAACGCATCAGGCTCTGCACCGGCGGTGCATTTTGTACTTCGCTGTTCATATTTCCCCCTGTCAGGTCAGTTTCCGTATGGTTTTAACCCGATTGATTTGGTTAAACAAAAAGAAAATCGCAACACAGAGCAAGCGGCAAAACGAAAGGAGCCAGCAAAGCCTCAGAATTCCCGGACTCCTGACCCCTTACTCCTTACTCCTTACTCCTTACGCCTCACTCCTTACGCCTTACTCGCTACTCTTCTTCACCCGCCCTGTGTTATAACATTCAGTAATGCCGGGGTACCGCCCGCCACCGCATCCATGGCCCGCCGCAGAGCAGCCGGCAGTTCCGCCGGATCATCAACGTGTTCGCTATAGCCGTCGATGGATTCGATCACTTTTTCAAACGCCGGTGAGGGACCCAGATCCACCAACGGCATCAACGGCACCCTGGCGGATTGTCCGTCCGGATACATGGCCAGAGTGGAGCGATGCACAGCATGCCAGCGCTGATTGTTATTGATAATAGTCAGTGTCGGCAACCCTTTGGCCCGGGCAACGTAATGGGCCGCGACCGGGTTACCGAACATGTAGGAACCATCCCCCACCACCAGGATCACGTTCCTGTCGGGTGCGCCCATCCTGGCGCCGAGGGCACCGCCATTTCCGAAGCCGAGGCCGCCGGCGGGACTGGTGCCGATGAAAGTCCCCGGCTCACGCAGATCCAGGAAGTCCATGGGCACGCCCAGTTCGTTGACGATAATGGTGGATGGATCCTTGATTTCATTAATGCAGGAAGCCAGCCAGGCCGGATGAATGGGTGCCATGGATCGCACTTCTTCGATCAACTTTTCCGCGGATTGAATCCTCTCCCGGCTTTGAGCCGAGAAGGCCTTGTGCCGTCGCTGGATTCGATCCTTGTCCGCCGCCGCAACCTGCAGGGCCTCATGAAGCATGGCCAGGGCGGCTGACGAGGAACCGGTTATCACCTGGTCCATGTCAAACCCACGCACCGGGTAATTCGTGTACAGGGGATCGGGGCCGATCTGGACAAGCCTGACGTCCTCCCGCAGGCTGACATAACGCGGCCACCAGGGCACGACGGTATCAATGGCAACGATGACATCGGCCTGTTCCAGGGCCTCGATTGGATGCGTACCCAGATACATGGGGTGGTTGAGCGGAATATTCACATCGCGAGCGCCGGGCTCGCCGGCATGCGCCACACCGATGCCGAATTCATCGGCCAGCCTGCCCAGCAACCCGACATTATCGAAATCCCGTCCCAGTGATTCGGTCACGACAATCGGCGATTCCGCCGCTGACAGAATCTGTGCCACTTTTTCGATTTCGTCATGATTGGGCATTGCCGGTGACGCACCCGGCGAACGGCGGCGCGGATGCGTCTGCAACGCCGGCGCCGGATCTCCCAGGGTTTCGCGCGGCAGGGCCAGATAGACCGGCCCCGGGGGCTCAGTCATGGCGATATCCAGGGCACGGCCGACAATGGCGTCCACCGGCTGGCCGGCGCGCAGTTCGTAATCCCATTTCACGTATTCGCGCAGCATACCGCCCTGATCGAAGGCATCCTGGCCCCAGTGGATACTGGCATTGCGGGAACCCTGGTTGCCGGCTTCCGTATGCGGCGTGCGTCCGGCCATTAACAACAATGGCACATTATCCCGCGCGGCATTCATCAGGCCGCACAGGGCGTTGGCGGTACCGACGGTCACATGCACCATGACCGCCACCGGTTCGCCCGTCACCCGGTAATACCCATGGGCCATGGAAACCGCCACGTTCTCGTGGGGCACCGTATGGAATTCCGGCATCGGCCTGCCCTGCTCCCTGGCAATCACCAGAGCCTCGATAACCGGCGCGAAATCGGTGCCGGCGTTGGCAAAGACATGCCTGATACCGCGCTCATACAAAGCATCGAGAAACAGACTGGCATTGGATATGGTAAGGGTATTCGGTTTACTCAACAGCCCCTCCCCGTTTGTCACTTCCGTTAAATCGTCAAAATGAACAACTTAATATCTTAGCCACAGAGAGCCTGCCCCGGACTGGATCCGGGGACACAGAGTTCACAGAGGTGAGAACATGCTGCATGTAGGTTGTTAGTAATCAATCCTGTTAGTTAAACAGCTATTACCACCCGGTAACATTCAAGCAAAAACTATATTTCTCTGTGGTCCTCTGTGTCCCCGGATCCAGTCCGGGGCAGGCTCTCTGTGGCTAATTGGATTTTCTACAAAGTCCCACGTTCCAGTTCCCCGGCGATGTAATCCGCCTGGCGCAGGACCAGGGAAACAATGGTCAGCGTCGGATTGGCGGAACCGGAAGTGGGAAACACACTGCCGTCGGAAATGAACAGGTTGTCCACGTCATGGGTCTGTCCCCAGGGATTGCAGACACTGGTTTTCGGATCCTCGCCCATGCGCGCCACGCCCATATTGTGCGTCGCCGGGAACAAACGCTGATCGATGAAGTCTTCGGCGCCGAGGGAGCCGTAAAGCTTGTGACACACCTTGACGAAGTATTCCTGCATGGCCCGGGAATTGTCATGGAAACGATAATGCACGACCGGCACGGGCAGTCCGGCGCGGTCTTTTTTCGTCGGATGCAGTGTAATGCGGTTCGTCGACTCCGGCAGATCCTCGCCCACCATCATACAGCCGGCCATGTTTTCGTAAGAATTCATTTTACGAACGAAGTCCTCGCCCCACTCGCCCTGCATCAACAGTCCGGCCATGGTTTCCGGCGAAAACGGAACAGTGTGCAGGATAAAACCGCCGGTGAATCCACGCGAGGTATCGTGACGGCGTTCATCATGAATATATCCCGCCACCTGGGCGCCCTTGTACATGGCCACCTTCCCCGGCATGACAGCCACCACCGCGGCCAGGACATGGCGCATGTAATTGCGGCCCACCTGATCGCTGGAATTGGCCAGGCCGTCCGGATGTTTCGAATTGCCGGAGTTCAGCAGCAGGCGCGTGGTTTCCACGGCGTTGCCGGCCACGCACACAAGCCGTGCCTTTTGCCGCCTTGCCCTGCCTTCGGCATCGAAATACTCTATCTCCGAGGCACGTCCGGACTCGCCCGTTAGGATGCGCGTGACCATGCAGCGATCCCGCAATTCGAAATGACCGGTCTTCTCCGCCCTCGGGATCTCCGTATACAGCGTCGACCACTTGGCACCGGTGGCGCAGCCGCTGGTGCAGAAACCCAGTTGCAGGCAGGCGGCGCGGCCGTCGCGAGGCGTGGAATTGATGGCCACGTGGCCGGTATCCACCTGGGTATAGCCGATGTTGCGTGCGCCGGTGCTCTGCACCAGGGCGTTGTTGTTGGCCGGCATGGGTTTGAGGCCGTGGGTGCCGCTGACGCTCATAAGCCTTTCGCCGCGATCATAATATTGTTCCAGTTCTCCGTAATCCAGCGGCCAGTCGGCCAGGTTGGCGCCTTCGATATGACCATAGGTGCTGCGGGCCCGGAGTTCGTATTCATGCAGACGCGGACAGGCCGCCGTCCAGTGCATGGTGGTGCCGCCGACGGACTTGCAGGTCCACAGAGGTAAGCCGGGTATGGTGTCGCCCTCACTGATGCGTTCGTCCAGCCAGGTGATTCTGGGGAACATCTCGGCCTCGTTGTTGACGATATCGCTGAAGGAGAGGCGCGGGCCCGCCTCCAGGCAAACCACGTCGATGCCTTTCTGTGCCAGGGCATTGGCCAGGACGCCACCGCCGGCGCCGGAACCGATGACCACGACCACCTCTTCATTATTCTTGAATTCAGTCTTCATCCGGCAACCAGTCTATATTGTCGAAACTGTCCAGGTAACCGCCGCGGGCCAGGGCGTTGCCGCCATAGCCGATGAGTTTCCAGACTCTTTCATCACGATACAGAACCTGTGCGGCGGTATTTCTGACGAGGTTGAAAAACGCCCCGCCGTCCAGTTCACGCAATATCGCCACCCGGTCGTCCCGGCCCAGTTTCGGCCAGCCCCGCGGAGCGGCCAGTTCCCGGACCCGAACAAGCCCCGGCTGCAGAACTTCGGCCTCGGCCGGCGAGTTTCGCGCCTGCGCGGCAACCTGCTCGGCAATTCGTATATACAGCGACCGCGGAACGCGATCATGGGGAAAGATGGAACGCGCCACGGACGCGAGCAGTTCACGATCCAGGGGTTTGAGGCCGGCGCCGGTTGAGGCAAACAACAGTGACGGCCGCAGCAGAGTCGCCGTCCCCAGACCGGCCGCGGCAATGCCCGCGCTTCTCAAAAATCGTCTGCGCGATGCCGATGCCGCGTTTTCTTTGTTTTGCGGCTTACCTGCGGTGCATTCATTCACTATCGGATTGTTGATCTTTCCAGTCTTCATTGGCGCGATGAATGATATAGGCGTGGATGGCTTCGGCATCGTCTTCGCTGAGCACGTCGGCAAAGCTTACCATACCGTTGGCCGAGAGAATGCCGTCCAGGACAATATCCATGAACAGATCATGGCTTTCCGGGCTCATGTAGCGCAGATCGGGAATAGTGCCGCCGGAGTGGGCGTTGAAGCCGTGACAGACATAACAGATCTCGTTGTACAACACCGCGCCCTTTTTGACCTGTTCCATCGAGACATCCAGCGGCGGCGGTTCGGGAACCGGTTCCGGCTGTGGGGTTGGCGGCAGCGTCTCGTCGCCGCCCAGCTTGAACACCAGCAGGCGATCATTGGCCAGCGGTTCATCCATGGCCGGTTTCGCGCCCATGATCAGCGACCAGGTGCCGCCCCAGCCGGCATTGACGGCAATATACTGTTCGCCGTCCACTTCGTAGGTAACCGGCGCGGCGATGATGCCGGTCTGCACCGGCATGGACCAGAGTTCCTCGCCGTTATCCGCCCGGTAGACGTAGAGATTTCCGTCCGAGGCGCCCTGGATGAGCAGGTTGCCGGCAGTGGTCAGCACGCCGCCGTTCCAGAGGCCCTTGCGCGGGATGCGCCAGCGCTCCTCCTGGGCCACCGGATCCCAGGCGGCCAGATGGGCGCTGGTGGGCCAGTCGGGTGGCGGCGGCAGCGGCGCGCCGGGCGTGATCAGGGCCGGATCCTGACCCAGATTCCAGAGCCCGTCCACGAACTCGAATTCCTCGTCGTGGCCGTAGATGAAAAACGTCTCCATCACCGGGATATAGACCAGGCCGGTACCGGGATGCCAGGACATGGATTTCCAGTTATGAGCACCGATGGGACCGGGCCGGATCCAGACCGGCCCGTCATCATAGAAATTCTCTTCGGGGATCACCGGGCGGCCCGTCTCCATATCAATGTGAGTGGCCCAGTTCACCGGGACGATGTTCTCCGCCGATATCAACTCGCCGGTCTCGCGGTCCAGCACATAGAAGAAACCGTTCTTGGGCGCCTGCATCAAAACCTTGCGTTCCTCGCCATCGATTTCCAGGTCCGCCAGGATCATGGGCTGGGTGGCGGTGTAATCCCAGCTGTCACCGGGCGTGGTCTGGTAATGCCAGACGTATTCGCCGGTATCGGCGTTCACCGCCACGATGGATGAGAGAAACAGGTTGTCGCCGCGGCCTTCACTGCGGGCATGGCGGGACCAGGGACCGCCGTTGCCGATGCCGATATAAAGGAGATTCAGATCCGGGTCGAATGCAAAGGCGTCCCAGGCCGTACCGCCGCCGCCGTATTGCCACCATTCCCCGGACCAGGTCTGCGCCGCCATTTCCATGGCGGGGGATTCAAAACCCTCGGCGGGATTGCCCGGCACGGTATAGAAACGCCAGGCCTGCTCGCCGGTTTCGGCATCATAGGCGGTCACGTAGCCGCGCACACCAAACTCCGAACCGCTGTTGCCGATAACCACCTTGCCGTTGACCACGCGCGGCGCGCCGGTAATCCCGTAGGGCTCATCCGGCGGGGTGGTCTGTACTTCCCAGACCGGCTCGCCGGTTTTTGCATCCAGGGCAATGAGGCGCCCGTCCAGGGTAGCCTCATAGACCCTGCCCTTCCAGACGGCAACGCCGCGGTTGCTGATGCCGCAACAGGCGAAGCGCAGTTGTTCCGCGGGAACACGCGGATCGTATTCCCAGATCTGTTCGCCGGTGGCGGCATCCAGGGCGTAGACGCGATTCCAGGGGCCGGTGGTGTACATGACACCGTCCACCACAAGGGGAGTCGCTTGCAGGCCGCGGCGGGTCGGGTATTCCTTGTACCAGGCCAGGCCCAGGCGGCTTACATTGTCCGTGTTGATTTTCTTCAGGGGACTGTGGCGCTGTTCGCCGTAGTCACGGCCGTGAGTCAGCCAGTTTTGCGGTTCGGTATCGGCATCACGGATGCGTTCGCCGTCCACGTACGCAGCGGAACCGGCTGTCTGTGTTTGCGGCGAAATGGATTGGGTCGTCGTCGCATCGTCCCGGCCGCAGGCGGCCAGGAAACAAAATAACACCACAAAGAAAACACGATACATCTGCTGCACCATCGTTTGTTTTTATCGTTTCTTATGGCTATCCATCATAACCGTATCGAGCCGGAGAATCCACGCAACAACACATTATGGATTACAGGAAACAGGCAAAAAAAAGCGCTTCCCGTTGCCGGGAAGCGCTTATGGGTTATTGCTTTTATTTTATAGGTTGTTGTTGATCAGTTGCGGATACGCAGGGTCAGATACCACTCCGCCGGTCGGTTGTAGGTACCGTAGATCAGACCCGCGGCCGGCTGGTTCTGGCCGGTGACGATGTGCCGCTCATCGGTCACGTTCTTGCCACCCGCAGTGATGGACCAGTTGTCGCTCGGATTGGTGTAGGTCACCGCCAGATTCAGGAAGTGGGTATCGTCCTGCATCAACTCCGGCGTGTTGTTGATGTCGTTGGCGATCTTGCTGTTGAAGACCCAGTCCGCGTGGAAATTGATGGTGGCGCCGCTGGCCAGGGGATGCAGATAATCACCGGCCAGACTGGCGTTCCATTCCGGCACGTTTACCCACATATCGCTGGGTGACAACTCGGCATCCTGACGGTCTGCGAAACGAGCCAGTGCGTCGGCCTTAAGCACACAGAATGTCTCATCCACCGGCGTTCCAGGGTCATCCTCGCATCGCGCGATATCCGAGTACTCGGCATCGATCCAGCCCAGCGAGCCGCTAAAGGTCAGGGCATCCGTGGCCACCCACTGGAACTCGGCCTCGGCGCCCCAGATCTCGCCGTTACCGGCGTTGGCGAACACCGGCGAGAGGCCTTCCTGCAGGGTGACCTGAATGTTGTCGTATTCCGTGTAGAAGGCGGCCATGTTCAACTGCAGGGTACGATCCAGCAGCTGCGATTTGAGGCCGATTTCGTAGGTGTCGGCGGTCTCCTCGTCGAAGGCCAGCCCCTTGGGCGCACAGGTGGAACCATCCGTTACCTGGGCGCAGGGCAGTGTGGTCTGGATCGGGTTCGACAAGCGCGTGGTCCAGCCGCCGGACTTGAAACCCTGGGCGAAAGAGGCGTAGGCCATGGCGTCGTCGGTAAAGCTGTATTCAATGCCGGCCCGGAAGGTGATATCGTCGAAACCCTTGGAGTTAACACCCAATGGATAAAAACGGGACAGATTGTTGGGATCCGGAAAGATGGCCGCCGGCGCACCGGACTTGGGCCCGATATTATTGAGATCCGCCTGCTTACCCTCGAACTTCTTGTCCTCGTCGGTATAACGCACACCGAGAGTCAGGCCGAAGCGATCGGTGAGCGCGTAGTTGAGATGGGTGAAGGCCGCGAAGGCATCGGTATCGAAGAAATTCTGGCCGTAGATCTGTATCAGACCGCCCGGGAAGGGAACGTAGTCGGTCAGGTCGCCTTCCTCGTGGAAATAGTACAGACCCAGCACCCAGTTGAGGCGGTCGTCAAAGGACTGGCCGCTGAGTTGCAACTCGTGGGACCATTGCTCCTGCTTGGTGTCGAAGGAGACCTCCAGTATGACCAGGGGCGAGCCGTCCACATCGACACCGCCCTTGTGGTGCAGGTTGCGGTAGCCGCCGATATACTTGACGTGCCAGCCGTTGGCCATGTCGTAATCGACATGGCCGATCAGGTCATACAGTTCCATCTTATTGAAATTCCAGCCGGTGGCGTAGGTTTCATCGATATCGTCGGGAATAAAGGGCGTGCCATTGATATCACCGTTACGCCACAGATTCCCATAGCTGGTACGTGGCGCCGCGGACAATGCCGGCTGCTGCACACCCGGGTCACCCACGTGCGGGAAACCAAGATTGCCACGCGGGGCATCACAGAGCGGTGGAATGGATCCCGCCGGAAGATTCACACAGAGATCATACAAGTGAGTCAATGAGTCCGCATTGTCCTGATAAGCCAGAATAGTGTTGGCCGGGGCCTGCTCATCGGTGGTGTTGTAAGCGCCGATGAGCTTCATGGTCAGGTCCGGATTGACATCCCAGACCAGCTTGGCACGGATATTCTGGGAATTAGACCCGCCCCAGCGGCTATCGGTAGCGGTATCCGCCGACAGGAACTGATCGGAGCGATCATCGTTGTTACCGGAGATACCCGGGAAAGGAATGGTCTTCTGATAGCCGTCCTGACTCTTGGAGGAGAAGGCCACCAGGCCGTACAGGGTGTCTTCGATAATGGGCCCTTCCACGGCGCCGCGCACGTCCAGACGCTCGCGGCTGCCGGTGGTCACCTCGCCGCGGTAGCGGAACTCGTTGCCCGGGTCGCGGGTGACGACGTTGATGGCGCCGCCGATGGTGTTGCGGCCGAACAGGGTGCCCTGCGGGCCCTTCAACACTTCGATGCGTTCCACGTCCAGCAGGTCCACGTTGGCGCCGATGGTGCGGGCTAGGTAGACGCCGTCCACGTAAACGCCGACGCCCGGCTCCAGGTTGAAGGCGAAGTCGCTCTGGCCGATGCCGCGGATGTAGGCGGCCAGAACATTATTCGATCCACTGAACGGCGTGGTCGGATCGGAATAGACGTTGGGCGCGAAATCGGAGACCTGGGAAACCTCGGTCAGACCGCGTGCTTCCATCATGGCGCCGGTCATGGCGGTGATGGCGATGGGCACGTCCTGGACATTTTCCTCGCGCTTCTGGGCGGTGACCACCACCTCTTCCAGGGCGGCCCAGGCGCTGCTGCTTGCCAGCAAACTGCCGATAACGGCAAGCGGCGCCAGCCTGTTAACAAGACTGCTTTTCTTGCTACGCATTGTGAAAATCCCCCACTGCTTAGGTTGTCGGATTGGTTTATGGTGCTGCTGTACGTTGTATTTATGGAACAATTGTAGTTCTAATCCTACCCAATTTATACAAAAATGCATCTACATACTTGACTTTGCATGCATAAAAGATATTCCAGGAGTGAACATCAGCGCAACCCTTTTTTATTTTTGTTGCAATAACACCACAATTATCGCGATTGCCAAGCCACCATGACCATGACAATCAGTCGCTCGTCGACTGCAGGCGCGCCTGTTTGCGGTAATCCCTGGGACTGAGGCCGTATTCCTGGCGAAAGGCGCGGATGAAATGGGACAGGTTATTGAAGCCCCAGTCGTAGGGAATCAGTGACAGCTTTTTGTCCGCGAAACGGGGATCGGCAATCTGTTCCCGGCAGCGTTCCAGCCGCTTTTTCAGCAGCCAGCGGCCGAAAGTACATCCGTACGGTTCGAACAGCTTGTGCAGATAACGCACGGATATGCCGCAGGCCTGCGCCACCCTGGCCGGGGAAAGATCCGGATCGGACAAATTCAGTTTCACGTATTCAATCACAGCCTGATAGCGGAGCTGGTTGGCGCATCGATTATTGGATTCCAGCTTGCGGCTGGCGCGATCCAGTGCTATCGCAATAAGACTGCAGAGTGTGTCGTTAAGCGTGGAAAAATAAAACTCGTTATTGTCGTTCTCCAGATTGATCAATGCATTCATGTGAGAACGCAGCATCGGACTGAACGAGGATTCCGCAGGAATCAAACCGCCCACAGCCGTACGCGCATTGGCAAGATGCAGATTCAGCAGAGCTCGTGGAATTATAAAGGAACTGACGGCAAAGCTGTCTTCGAATTCGAGACTGTAGGGATAACAGTTGTCCAGGACGGATATGTCGCCGGTCTGAAATTTTATCCGCTTGCCTTCCTGCTCAAATTCACCACAGCCGCGGCGCAGGTATTTGACGGAATAAAACTCGCCCTCGGAATTATTGATCTCCCTGCGGTTTCGCTTGATGCCGTGCCCGTCCGCCGTTATCTCAAAAATGGTGCAGCGGCCGAGACTCCGCATACGGTAGCTGCCGTTGATGGTGGGCTGACGCAAGGCATAGGGAACGGCGGGCATGTAGCTTTGATTCAGCATGTCCTGAAGATTGCTGAAACGGGTATGCCTGGGCAACTCCACGGTAGACCAATCCATTAACATCTTTCCCCCCTTAAAACTGCAACATTATCAGTATACCGCGCCTGTATTGCAGTTAAAACTTTAACCGCTTGCTGAAAGGTTATACCGCAGGAACGCCGTATCCCCGGGATGGTTTAATCCGGAAGTCCGGAGGCAATCTCCCGATGTAACCGGATCAGTTGCCCGATGGTTTCCGGCTTGCGCCGGCCCCAGCCGCATTCGGTGGCGATACCGTAGTCGCCGGAATAATGCCGGCGGAAGGTTTGCAGTCGTTTCATGGCGCCTTCCACGCCATCGGTATAATGCACCAGACCGATATAAATCCGGGTATCGCCGATATCCAGATCCTTCAACGGCTCGAAATAGGCATCGTCGTCCCGGTTCCGGGGCACCGCCATCTGCACGTAATCGAAACGGCGTCCGGCATGTTTTACTGCCAGGTTCGCCATTTTAACCGACACGCCAAGATCGTCCGGCTCGATCAGGTGGCTGTGTTCCAGATCGCCGTAACAAAGATGCATGCCAAGGGGCACGCCCTCCGGGATCAACGGCGCCAGTTGCGCCATGTAGCCGGCAAAGCGTTCGAAGGGATCGCCCTCGGCTTTCCACGGCATGGGTTCCCGGCCCAGGTAATCGTCGGCGGCGCAGGCAAACACCTCCCAACAGACATCGAATTGCAGGGACAGATCATCATTGGGAATATTCTCGACAATGGTGCGGATTTCGCGGCCAAGGACCTCGGTAATGGCCTCGGTCATGATCTCGAAATCATGATTGGTCCGCGTGCACCAGCGGGTGAAGTCCTCCGGAAACGGCAGGCAGACCTGGAAACGCACGCCCGGTTTGATCACGCCTTCATCACGCAGACGGCAAAAATCGGCATAGGAATCCAGCGCAAATCGGGCGTAATAAATGGTTTCAAAACGAATCTGTTCCACCCCGTCCCGGACCTTGAAATGCCACATGTCTTCCCAGCTGGTGGGCAGCCAGTCGGGCACATCCCTGAACACGGTCTTGTCGCGATCCGGGTTGGGCTTGTTGAGGACCTCCAGATCCGGGTGCGGTTCGTAGACGTCGGGGGCATTGAACACCACCCACATGGCGCGGTAACCGGGCTCGCCGTCGGTAATACCCACTGCCATGTCGCCGATTTCCGGCGCTACCAGGCGGAAGACTTCTTCCGCGTTCTGTCCGGGCACGCTGCCCACCACCAGTATGGGTTTGTCTCGCAGAACCATTTAAAGTCTTCCTCTTCGGCAGAATAGGAGGATAGTAGTTGATCTCGCCAAGCACGCAAAGAGCGCAAAGAAAACACCAGAAACGCATTCCCTTGGCGTGCTTGGCGTCTTGGCGAGAATCCTTTTCTTCATTGTCAAACTCACTCTTCCGGCGGTGACATTAATTCCGGCGGCACACCCATCTCCCCGGCACCGTGCAATCCGAAACCGGGGCCCCGGGTCAGCCACAGCAGGATTCTGCCCTTGTACTCCGGATAACGGCGTGTCATCTCCCGGGCGATCTCGGGCACGCGGACGCCGGGCCGGGCCACCTCGCGGTAATCCTTCATGTAGGCGATGATCTCATCGAACAGTTCCGGCCCCGAGATCGGACCGTGGCCGGGATAGATGGTCTCCACCGGCCCGGTGGCATTGCGGAGATACCCCAGCGCCTCGATCCAGAGATCCGGGTTGTCCACGTCGGCGAAATAACTGTGGCTGTCGGCAAACATGAGATCACCGGCTATCAGCGCTTTTGCCGACGGGATATAAAACGCCGTGGCCTCAATGGTCTCCGCCGGCGGCAGATCCACGAACAGGATGTCATGACCTTCCAGTTCAATACCGTGTCCGGTAAAAATCTCCGGAACCACTGATTCTTCCGGCATGGTTTCCGCCGGCATCAGTTCCTGCCAGTGACGGCGCTTGGACGGAAAGGCGTATTTGATCTCGTCGCGGATGGGTTCACGCGCCAGTACCCGGGCATCGGGGAAACGCTCAACCACTGGATTCAGTCCCATGTAATGGTCGGGATGATCGTGAGTAATCAGGATCGTGGTCAGCCGGCGACCGGACTGTTCGATCATGTCGGCCAGTTTCTCGCCCTCGCTCAGCCACCACTGGCCGTCCACCAGCACCGCCTCCTCTTCGCCCATGATCAACACCGAGTTGGGAAACAGGGACGGATCCACGCCGGTGAACATGCGGAATTCCAGTTCGCCGCCATCTTTAGAGTAAGCACTCCATGCCGAAAGCATGAATATCGCAAAAACGAATAAAGTTATTTTTCTCGACATTGTATTATCTCGTATTGATTTCCCCGCATTGCGCTGCGCTTCATGCGGGCTACGTACTACGTACTGATTATTTAGCCCGAGGCCTGTGCCGGACAACGATCCGGTAGCGGACCTCCTGCAACCTTCATTTCTCCAAAGTGGGTAAAACCCTGGTTGTGGGAGATTCTATGTCTCCATGCAATACTTTTTTGTATTTTCTTGAATCGTTGTATTCGGCCCGTGGTCGAGCCTCCCACAAGCTCCGTTTCACTCTGGAGTCAAACCTTGCTTGTGGGAGCGGCGACCGTGCCGCGAATAAACGCAATTCGGCCCGAGGCCTGTGCCGGACAACGATCCGGTAGCGCGCCGCCTGCAACCTTCGTTTCACTTCTTACTTCTTACTTCTTACTTCTTACTTCTTACTCCTGACTGCCGTTCAGCCGTTCATTAACTCACGAACCGCCGTCTCAATCTTCTCCTGCGACGGCACATACAACGCCTCCAGCACCGGCGAGGCGGGTACCGGCGTATGCGGCGCGGTGATCTTCTTCGGCGGCGCCAGCAGCGATCCCAATTCCTCTTCCGCAACACGGCTAATGACCTCCGAGGCCAGACTGCATAATGGATTGGCCTCGTCCACCACCACCAGACGCCCGGTATGGGCAACGCTTTCCAGGATCACTTCCGTGTCCAGGGGCGAGGTGGTACGGGGGTCGATCACATCCAGGGAGATCTCGCCGGCCAGCTTGTCCGCTACCTTGTTGGCAAACTGCACCATGCGCCCGAACGCCACCACGGTCACGTCATCGCCTTCGCGGGTGACATTGGCCTCGCCCAGGGGAATGGTATAGGCCTCGTCCGGTACTTCGCCTTCGTCGTCGTACATGACCTTGTGTTCCATGAAGATCACGGGATCGTCATCGCGAATGGCCGAAATCAACAGGCCCTTGGCATCGTATGGTGAGGACGGCAACGCCACTTTAAGGCCCGGTATATGGGTAAAGATGGGCCAAAGGGCCTGGGAGTGCTGGGCGGCGGCGCCGAAACCGGCGCCGGTCATGCAGCGCACCACCATGGGCGTACTGGCCTGGCCGCCGAACATGTAACGGAATTTGGCGGCCTGATTGAACATCTGGTCGAAACACACACCCAGAAAGTCGGCGAACATCATCTCCGCCACGGGACGCAGCCCGGTCAGAGCGCCGCCGGCGGCCGAGCCAATAATAGCGCTCTCGGAAATGGGTGTATCGATAACCCGGTCCGGACCGTATTTCTGGAACAGCCCGCCGGTAATGCCCATAATGCCGCCGCCGGCACCGGGATTATTGGCGGAACCGCCATGACCGCCGACAATATCCTCACCGATAAGGATAACCCGCGGATCCCGCCCCATTTCGTGGTCCAGGGCCTCGTTAATTGCAACTCTGAAACTCTTGACACTCATTCTTGTTTACCCCTGTCAGTAAGACGTGTAGACATCGGTGGTTAAATCTTCGGGGGCCGGCGGCGGCGCGGCCAAGGCCTCTTCCACGGATGAATCGATCAATTCCAGCACTTCCTTGTCGATGGCATTCAACTCCGCCGCCTTGAGCCATTTCTTTTTGGTTACTACTACATCGCGGAATTTTTTCAGGCAGTCCTTTTTTTCCTGCAGTTCCTTGATCTCGTCCAGATTGCGATAGGTCTGTGGATCCCCTTCGAAATGGCCGCGCCAGCGTTCCGCCACGCATTCCACCGCCGAGGGGCCCTCGCCGTTACGGGCCCGTTTCACCGCCTCACCAACGGCTTCGTAGACGGCAAAGAAATCGGTGCCGTCCACCTTCACCGCCGGCATACCGAAGGCGGCGGTGCGGCTGGTGAGATCACCACTGCCCAGGTGGTAATCGATACCGGTATGCTCGCCGTAACCGTTGTTCTCGATGGCGAAGATCAGCGGCAGCTTCAGTACCACGGCGAAGTTCATGGATTCGAACACCGTGCCCTGATTGGTGGCGCCATCGCCGCCGAAGGCCACGGCGACATTGCCGTTCTTCTGCACCTTCGCCGACAGGGCGGCACCCACGGCCAGCGGCGCGCCGGCGCCAACAATGGCGTTGGCGCCGAGCATGCCCTTGCTGATATCGGCAATGTGCATGGAACCGCCCTTGCCCTTGCAAGTACCGTCACGCTTGCAGAACAGTTCCAGCATCATCTTGCGTACATCGCAGCCCTTGGCAATACAGTGGCCGTGACCCCGGTGAGTCGAAGAGATGGCGTCGGCATCGGTCAGGTGCATGCAGACACCGGTGGCCACCGCCTCCTGGCCCATGTACAGATGGGTGAAACCGGGCACCGTTCCCGCCTCGAATTCCTTGGCGATACGCGCCTCGAATTCCCGGATGGTCTTCATGATCCGGTAGGCCTTCAGTAATTGGTCTTTGTTTGGTTCCATCATCATTCTCCGCAGTAACGCTCTCGTTTGTTCTTGCAGCTAACTTTAAGAGTAAGGAGCAAGAAGTGAGGTGTGAGGAGTAAAACACAAATCATTATAATGCCCGATCAACGCCTCACTCCTCACTCCTTACGCCTCACTCCTCACTCATTGATTTATCGCACGACCCATGGCATCGAGCACGGCCTCGTGCATGGCCTCGGATACCGTCGGGTGCGGAAACACCGTACCGGCCAGTTCCGCTTCCGTGGATTCCAGCGTCCTGGCGATGCCGAAGCCCTGGATCTGTTCGGTCACTTCCGGACCGATCATATGCGCCCCCAGCAGCTCGCCGGTGGCGGCATCGAACACGGTCTTGACCAGACCCTCCGCCTCGGCGATGGCCAGGGCCTTGCCGCTGGCGGCCATCTGAAACCGACCCACCCGGATGTCATGCCCCGCATTTTTCGCTTCCTGCTCGGTCATGCCGATACTGGCCACCTGCGGCCGGCAATAGGTACAGGCGGGAATGTTGTTTTTATCCAGGGCGTGCACACCATCCACGCCGGCCAGCTTTTCCACGCAGACGACGCCCTCATGGCTGGCCTTGTGTGCCAGGCACGGCGGGCCGGCCACGTCACCGATGGCGTACAGGCCCACCACATTGGTCCGGCCCCATTCGTCCACCTTGATAAAACCCTTGTCGGTTTCCACGCCCAGTTCTTCCAGGCCCAGGTTTTCGATATTGCCCTGCACGCCCACCGCCAGGATAGCCCGATCCACGGTGACGCTTTCATTGACGTCTTCACCTTTCAGTAGACACTCGATACCGTTGCCGCTTTTGTTGACTTCATTCACCTGCGTTCCGGTGTAAATACGCATGCCGCGCTTTTCAAACAGCTTCCGGGCCAGGTTTGCGATCTCCGGATCTTCCGCAGGCAGTATACGATCCAGCACCTCCACCAGCGTCACGTCCACGCCCAGATCGTTATAAAGGCTGGCGAATTCCGCACCGATGGCGCCGGAGCCGATGACCAGCAGGGATTTCGGCAGCGATTCGGGCACCATGGCTTCGAAGTAACTCCAGATCCGATCCCCGTCGATGGCCACTCCCGGCAACTCCCGCGGCCGCGCGCCGGTGGCCAGGATAATGTGATCGGCGCGGTATTCGCTGTTCTTCTTGTCCCGCTCCACGGTCAATCGGCATTTGCCGCTTAACCGGGCGCGCCCGTCGATAACGTCGATGCCGTTTTTTTTCATCAGGTAGGCCACGCCGGATGCCAGCTTGCCGGCTGTATTTCTGGAATGCTTTACCAGTTCAGCCGTATCAAAGTGGATATTGTCCGCGCTGAAACCGAAGCGATCCATGTGCCGCAGTGTATGCGCCACTTCCGCGCCCCGGAGTAGCGCCTTGGTGGGGATGCAGCCCCAGTTCAGGCAGATGCCGCCCAGGTGTTTTTCCTCCACCACGGCGGTTTTCAGGCCCAGTTGCGCCGCGCGAATGGCGGCCACGTAACCGCCGGGGCCGCCGCCCACAACCATGACATCGTATTGCCGTATCGCCTTCGCCATGCCTCAGGCGCTCATGAGTCCCGGGTGTTCGATGACGCGCACCAGTGCCTGCATGAACCGGGCCCCGACGGCGCCGTCAATCACCCGGTGATCCAAGGATAATGACAGTGTCAGCATGGCGGCGACTTCCGGCTCACCGTCCTTGACGATGACCCGTTCCTCACCGGCGCCCACGGCGAGGATGGCACACTGGGGCGGGTTGATAATGGCGTCGAACTGTTTCAGGCCGAACATGCCCAGATTGGATACCGTGAACGTGCCGCCCTCGAATTCCTCCTGTTTCAGGGTGCCGGCCCGGGCCTTCGTCACCAGTTCCCGGGCTTCGTTGGAAATGGCCGCCACACCCTTGTGATTGGCGCAACGGATGACGGGGGTGATGAGACCGGCATCCAGGGCAACGGCCATGGCCACATCCGCGTCGCGGAAACGGTGAATGGTGTCGCCGTGCAACTGCACATTACAGTCCGGCACCTGCATCAGTGCCGTGGCACAGCACTTGATCAACAGATCATTAACGCTGATATTGGCTTCACTGAGGGAATCATTGAGTTCTCGCCGCAGGGCCAGCAGGGCATCCAGATTGGCATCGGCCACCAGACGGTAATGGGGAATATCGATCTTGGACTGCTGCAGGCGCCGGCCGATGGTCTGGCGCAGGCCGCTCATGGGGATTTCTTCCACGACCTGACCATCGACGCCGGCGACATGGGCATCGCCAACCCGGCCGCCGCCCCGGCGCCGCAACTCCAGTGCCTCCACGTCGGCCTTGCTGACCCGGCTGCGGCTGCCCGATACGCGGCAGTCGTGCAGGTTGATACTTTTCTGTTTCGCCAGCCGCCGCGCCAGCGGTGTGGCCGGTACGCCGGAATCGTCCGCCAGACTGGCCGGCTGCCGGATTTCATCCCGGCCTTCCCTGCGCACCGCAATGGAACCGCCGGCCGCGGACACCGCCTTTTCAATGTCTTCCACGGTGACGCGGTCATGGCGGCCGCTGCCTTTGATATTAGTCAGATTGATACCATGCTTTTCGGCCAGGCGCCGGGCGTGGGGTGTGGCGGCGACACCGCTGTCGTCACCGCCGCTTTGCAAAGACTCGGGAATACCACCGCGTGCCGGTTGGGGTTGGGCAACGGCCGGCGAGGACGATGCGGATGCCGCCGCCGGTTTTTCCCGGCGCGGTTCCTGCCCGGGTTCCGCGTCAGCCTGTTTCGGTGCCGGGGCCTCCGAATCACGAGCGGGAACGGCGCCGGGCTTAGTCTTGAAGGAGGCGATGAATTCATCGACGTCTTCCCTTGACGCATCCTTGTCGCCGATCACCGCCAGCAATCCGCCCACGGGCAGAGTCTCGTCCGTCTTTGCAACCAGGCGATGCACGGTTCCGGCGACGTGGGTCTCCATGACATTGACGATCTTGCTGGATTCGATCTCGGCCACCTCGTCACCGGGACTGACCTCATCCCCTTCCTTGACCAGCCAGTTCACCAGAGTGCCCTCTTCCATCGCCATGCCCCACTTGGGCACCGTCAGTGCCTTGATTTCACTCATGTACCACGCCTCCCCTCCGGGAACCCGTTTGTCATTTGGTATTGGAAAGTTATATCCGCCGGGCGGTATCCATGAAACTGTATCGTGAACTGAATCCGGACTCCAGTTTCTATAACTGTTGAAAACACAAAATCACCCACTCCGAACCGGTTCGGCATTGCCGCATTGCGCTCAGTCGAAGAACGGCAGACCCAGTTGCAGCGTGCAGTATCGACGAAGTTTGATACGCGAGTGATGTCATCCGGTAGAACACCGATGCAGAACACTGCTGAACTCATGCGATTATTGCCCGGACTCTCGCTCAGGGTATTTTCATACGGTATGCTGCTGATACGCTCGGGAACAATACTTTACAATCGGGCGTTGTTCCAACCAATGGAGAAAATCAATGGCCAGGATAGTGAGATTCTATGAATACGGCGGACCGGAAGTCCTGAAACTGGAGGATGCGGAACCGACCGAGCCGGGACCCGGCGAGGTTCGCATCAAGGTCGATGCCATGGGCCTGAACCGGGCCGAGGTCATGTTCCACTACGGCCAGTATATGCCCGCAAAGGCGTTTCCCTCGCGTATCGGCTACGAATGCTCGGGGACGGTGGAGGCCGTGGGCGGTGACGTCAGTAATGTAAAAGTCGGCGACAAGGTCAGCACCATCCCGGCTTTCGATATGAGCGAACACGGCGTCTACGGCGAAAGCGCCACCGTACCCGCCCACGCCGTCGCCCATTATCCGGACAACCTGGACCCGGTCCGGGGCACGGCCATCTGGATGCAGTATCTGACCGCCTGGGGCGGATTGATCCGCGTCGGTAATCTTCAGGCCGGCGGCAGCGCCATCATTACCGCCGCCAGCAGCAGCGTCGGTATCGCCGCCATCCAGATCTGCAGGATGATAGGCGCCACGGCCATCGCCACCACGCGCACCGCCGCCAAGAAACAGTCGTTGCTGGATCACGGCGCCGACCACGTCATCGTCACCGACGAGGAAGACCTGCCAGAGAGGGTTATGTCGATTACCGGCGATACCGGCGCCGACGTGGCCTTCGACCCCGTCGCCGGCCCCATGCTGGAAACCCTGGCCAACGCGGTCCGGCCGCACGGCATTATTATTCCCTATGGTTCACTCCATAACGGCCCGACCAACCTGCCCATCCTGCCCCTGGCCATGAAAGGCATCAACGTACGGCCCTACGTGCTGTTCGAATTCACTTTCGACCCGGAACAACTGGAGGCCGGCAAGCAGTTTGTCTATGATGGCCTGCAGTGGGGCAAGCTGGAACCCGTGATTGATCGCACCTTCAAACTGGACGAAATTGTCGATGCCCATCGCTACATGGAATCCAACGAACAACTGGGCAAGATCGTCGTAACCACCCAATAAGATGCTCCGGATTTCGATACAAAGGAAAACAGCCCTATGACTTACGCCATAGACGTCCATATCCACGCCGATGCCGACAGCCGCGTTATCTGCGGCCGTGCCGAGGAGTTCCGCGATGCCGCGGTCAAATACTTCAACGCCAAGTTCGAGGAACAGACAATCGACCAGACCGCCGATATGTACCGGGAGTTGGACATGATGGCGGTGCTGTTCGCCCTGGATTCCTCCTCCGGCGCCGGCATACCGCCCATCACCAATGACTTCGTCGCCAAGGCCGTCAAGGACAACCCCGATGTCTACATCGGCTTCGCCAGCGTCGACCCCTGGCGCGGCGTCATGGCCGTGGACGAAGTGAAACGGGCAATGGAAGAACTGGGCCTGAAGGGCTTCAAGTTTCACCCGGCCACCCAGGCCTTCTACCCCAACGACAAGCGCTTCTATCCCATCTACGAGGCGATTGCCAAATACGATAACATCCCCATGCTGTTCCACACCGGCACCACCGGCATCGGCGCCGGCATGCCCGGCGGCGGCGGCATCAAGCTGGATTCCTCGCGGCCGATTCCCTATATGGACGATGTGGCCGCGGACTTCCCCGACACGCCCATGATCCTGGCGCACCCGTCCTGGCCCTGGGAAAACGACGCCCTGGCCATGGCCGTTCACAAGACCAACGTCTACATCGACCTGTCCGGCTGGTCACCGAAATATTTCCCGGAATCCGTGATCCGATATGCCAATTCGAAGCTGCAGGACAAGATCCTGTTCGGATCGGATTTCCCGTTGATCTCGCCGCAACGCTGGCTGCGTGACTTTGAGAAGGCGCCGTTCAAAGACGAGGTGCGGCCCAAGATCCTGTTTGAAAACGCCAATAAACTGCTGGGCCTGAACCTGACACGTACCGACGCCCCGGCCGGGATATACGACTGACGCCCGGCCTGAAAATAACCGGATAATGCATTACCATATACCGACGTAAACACTGTAACTTTCGCTGTGGCGGATTTCTTCACCGCCGTCAGACAGAATCCGTCGCGCCCGCGACGAGTTCCATTCGATAACAGGCTGCTATTGCCGTGGGTGTAATACGGGGGAACATAAATGAGTGATAAACCGAAAGTCCTGTTGATTGTCACCCTCGATACGAAAGAGGTTGAAGCCCGATATCTGCGCGATTGCCTGGAAGAAGCCGGCGTTGATGTTATCCATATGGATCCCAGCATCCGGCGCAATGTCGGCGGCGCAGAGATCTCGCCCGATGACATCGCTGCGGCGGCCGGAACCGACATGGAATCGGTTCGGGCATTGAAACACGAGGGCAAGTGCCAGGCCGTCATGATCGAGGGCGCCATCAAGTGCGCCCACCAGATTCACGACGAAGTCGGGCTAGGCGGCATACTTTCTATCGGCGGCTCAATGGGCACCACCCTGGCCACCACCATCATGAAGACCTTTCCCTACGGCCTGCCCAAGGTCATGATTTCCACCATGGCCTCGGGCATGACCGCGCCCTTTGTCGGCACGAAAGACATCACCATGGTCAATGCCGTCTGTGACATCTCGGGACTTAATTCCATCACCCGCGATGTCTACCGCAACGGCGCCCTGGCCATGGCCGGCATGGCCAAAGGTTACAAACCCGGCAGTGAAAACGGCAAACCCCTGGTCCTGGTCAGCACCCTGGGCACCACGGAAAAATGCTGCGCCCGCGTCCGCACCCGGCTGGAAGAGAAAGGCTACGAGGTCATGGTTTTTCATACCACCGGAGCCGGCGGCCAGACCCTGGAGGCCATTGTGCAGGAACGGCCGGTGGCCGCCGTGGTGGATATGTCGCTGGTGGAGATCATCGACCTTCTTAACGGCGGCCTCTGCAGCGCCGGACCGGATCGAGGCAAGGCGGCGCTGCGGAAAGGCGTGCCCACAATCTTCGCGCCGGGCAACGTGGATTTCATTATCGCCGGCCCCATCGAACAGGCCAGGGAACAGTTTCCGGGCAAGCGTTACCATGTCCATAATGCCGCACTGACCGCGGTGCGGACCGAGGAAAAAGAACTCAAGGCCTTTGCCGAACACATGGCCGGTATCATCGCCGAAGCCAGGGGGCCGGTCAGTTTCTATGTGCCCCTCAAGGGTTTTTCCAATCACGACAGTCCTGAAGGCCATCTGCATGACCTGTCCCTGCCTCCGGTGCTGGCGAAACACCTGAGAAACAACCTGCCGGCCGGTGTCGATACACATGAGCTGGATTACCACATCAACGATCCGGAGTTCGCCGACGCCCTGGTGGAACAGGTGCTGGCGTACACCCAACAGACAACAAACTGATAACCGCTAATCAATCATGAGTGACAAGTACGATCCGCCCCTTACCGCCGACGACATCGCCGAGATCGTCGCCGCCCTGGACGGCAGTCCCTACGACAGCCTGGAACTGTCCACCGGACGTTACAAGCTGACCATCACCCGGGAGGGCGACGGCTGGAGCCGGGAAACGGAAACATTGACGGAACCCAACATCGCCGATGAGACCGCCGTTTCCGCGGATAGCGGTGCTGAAAAACAGGCCGGGGCCGAGTCGAAACCGGCTGAAGACGGCCTTGTCGATGTCACGGCACCCATGATGGGCACGTTATACCGGGCACCGAAGCCGGGCGCCGATCCCTTCGTGGAAGTCGGCAGCCGGATCGAAGAGACAACCATTATCGGTATTATAGAAGTAATGAAACTGATGAATTCCATTCGCGCGCAAGTTTCGGGTGAAGTGGTGGAAGTCTGCGTCGAAAACGGCAAGTCCGTCGAGCAGGGCCAAACTTTGCTCCGCGTCAAACCGGATTAACGCGTGAGGAGTAAGAAGCAAGAAGTGAGGAGTAAAATGCTTTCAACACTCCTCACTCCTTACCCCTTACTCCTTACCTGTGACCAAATTTTCCGGCGCTGAAAACGCCAAGAGATTTAAAAGCACATGCATATTCGTAAAATCCTTGTAGCCAACCGCGGCGAGATCGCCGCCCGCGTCATACAGACCTGCAACCGTGTGGGCATCGAGACGGTCCTGGCCGCGTCGGAGGCGGATCTGAATTCCGTGCCCGCGCGGCTTGCCGATGAAACCGTCTGCATCGGCCCGGCGCAATCCTCGCAGAGTTATCTCAACGTCGACGCCGTGGTCGCCGCGGCTGTAGCGGCCAAGGTAGACGCACTGCATCCCGGCTACGGGTTTTTGTCCGAAAACGTCAGACTGGCACGCGCACTGCGTGAAGCCGGCATCATCTTCATCGGTCCGACGGAGGATCAACTGGAAGCCGTGGGCGACAAACTGCGCGCCCGCCAGCATGCCGTGGACGCCGGCCTGCCGGTGGTACCGGGCGGTTCCGTGGAAGACCCGGAAACGGCCGTGGAACTGGCCAAAGAGATCGATTATCCGATCCTGATCAAGGCCGTGGGCGGCGGCGGCGGACGCGGCATGAAGCAGGTGCACGATGCCGCCGGCATGAAAGAGGCCGTGGAGATGGCCATGGCCGAGGCGGACGCGGCCTTCGGCGACGGGCGCGTCTATCTGGAACGTTATGTGGCCTCGGGCCGTCATGTGGAAGTGCAGGTGCTGGGAGACGGGAAGAACATGCTCCATTTCGGTGACCGGGACTGTTCCATACAACGCCGCTACCAGAAGCTGGTGGAGGAAGCCCCCGCCCCGGACCTGAGTGACGAACTGCGCGGAAAAATGCACGCCGCCGCCGTGGCCCTGGGCGAACATCTGGGCTACCGCGGCGCCGGCACGGTGGAATTCCTGGTGGACTGCAAGCGCAATGAATTCTACTTCCTGGAAATGAACGCCCGCATCCAGGTGGAACACCCGATCACGGAAATGATTACCGGTGTGGACCTGGTGGAGGAACAGATCGCCGTGGCCGAGTCGCGGCCGCTGCGATGGACACAGGAAGAGATCCGCTTCAACGGCCACGCCATCGAGTGCCGTATCAACGCCGAGGACGTGTCACAGGACTTTCGCCCCACACCGGGGACCGTGACCCGGGCCGCGTTCCCGGCCGGAGAGCACATCCGCGTGGATACGCATATCGAAAAGGGCGTCACCGTGACGCCGTTTTACGACTCACTGCTGGCCAAGATCATCGTCCACGGAACCGATCGCGAAGCGGCGCTATCCAATATGCTGAAGGCCCTGAAGAACTGTCATCTTGAAGGCGTGGCAACCAATGTCGCCATGCACGCGGCGCTCATGGGCGATGACCGCTTCAGGCGGGGCGGTGTCGATACCGCTTTCTTTAATCAATTTCTTTCCGAATCGGGTCTGGGCAAATCCGACACCGGCCTGAAACAGGCGGGAGGTAAACAATGACGGACATACAACTGGTCGATGTTTCCATACGCGACGGCAACCAGAGCCTGTGGAGCGCCACCGGCCTGAGCACGCGGCAGATCCTGCAGATCGCACCGGTGGTCAACCGTGTCGGGTTCAAGTGCCTGGACTTCACCTCCAGTACCCACATGGCCGTGGCCGTGCGCTATTTCAGGGAAGATCCCTGGGAGCGTATCCGCCTCATGCACGCCGCCTGTCCCGATACGCCCCTGCAGTTGATTACTACCGGCTTCCGCTTCATCTCCTGGGAAACGGCGGACTATGATTTCATGCGTCTGGTTTACCGGACACTGATGAAGAACGGCATCGGCCGTTTCATCCTGCTGGATCCCATGCACGACATGGACGCCCTGCTGGCCGGCGCGCGCATTATCAAGGAGGAAGGCGACGCCGACGTCATGGGCGCCCTGACCTACACCGTCAGCGATGTGCACGACGATCAATTCTACGCCGACTGCACCGCGCACATGGCCGCCTCACCGGATGTGGATCTGGTCTACATCAAGGATCCGTCCGGCCTGTTGACACCGGAACGAGCACGTACCCTGGTGCCGGCGGTGCAGAAGGCCGCCGGCGACATGCCCGTTGAGATCCATTCCCACTGCACCATCGGCCTGTCCCAGTTCAATTATCTGGTCGCCGCCGACGCGGGCATCGACGTCATGCATACGGCCGTCGGGCCGCTGGCCAACGGCAGCTCCCTGCCGCCGGCGCGGCAGACCATCGACAATCTGCGCGCCCACGGCCATCAGGTTCACGTCAATGAAAAAGCGCTGCAACAGATGACGGATTATTTCACGGCCCTGGCCCGGGCCGAGGGCCTGCCCGCCGGCATGCCCCAGGCCTACGACGCCCGCTTCATGCGCCACCAGGTGGCCGGCGGGGTTATGACCACGACGCGGCGGCAACTGGCCGAGGTGAACCTGGAACACCGCTTCGACGAAGTCATGGAAGAGGTGGAACGGGTACGCACGGAGCTGGGCTCGCCCATCATGGTGACGCCGTTCCCGCAGATCGTCTGCACCCAGGCCACCTTCAACGTTATCGGTCCGGAGCGCTACGCCAATGTCCCGGATCAGGTAGTCCGATACGTGCTCGGCCGTTTCGGCCGGCCCACCGCGCCGGTGGACGAAAATATCCTTGATAAAATAATGTCTCTGCCGCGTACAAAAGAAATCCAGCAAGAACCGACCAGCATGGCACTGGAAGATATCCGCAAGCAATTCTCGAAGAATCTTTCCGACGAGGAATTCCTGTTGCGTGCCGTCATGCCCCAGGAACAGGTGGACGCCATGCTCGCCAACAGTCCTTCCCGAACCCGTTACAATTCACGCCTCAGTCCCGTTGTGAAACTGATAAAGGAAGTCAGTCAGCGGCCGGGCGCCAGGGAACTCAATCTGGAAAAAGAGGGCTTCAAACTGCGCCTGCGCGGGAACGGAAAAGTAAGGAGTGAGGCGTAAGAAGTGAGGAGTTGGTTAACGTATCGTCATGCCGGTAAATACGGACCGTTTATCCGGCATCCAGCCGAGGTTTAACCAGGCTTTATCTCTCAGACTACGCGGAGTTCGCAGAAGCCAATAAATCGTCATCCCAGCGAATGCTGGAGGAGAAGCACAGGCACGTACCGTTAGCGGGCTAAGGATGTAATCCAGTACATTAAATTTTCCTTATTTTGATGGACCAGAGTACGGAATAAAATTGTTTACTGGATTACAGTCTGATGCGCTGGAATGACGGTTTTTACTCCTCACTCCTTACTTCTTACTCCTCACACACTAATAACCACCTTTCCGAAATGAGCCTGGCTGCGCTGGTATTCAAAGGCCTGCCTTGCCTCGTCGAAGGGAAACACCTTGTCGATGGGCGGCTTGATGTTGTTGATCTCGATGGCTTCGTTCATTTCCTCGAACATGGCGCGGTTGCCCACGAAAATGCCGTGCAGACTGGCGCCCTTGCGCATGAGACCATGGGGATTAGTATCCCCTTCAAAACCGGAGAGTACGCCGATGAGCGCGATCTTGCCGCCCGGTGCGACGGACTTCATTGAGCGCATCAGGGTGCCGACACCGCCCACTTCAACCACGCAATCGACACCGATGCCGCCGATCAGTCTGAGGACTTCCTCATCCCAGTTGTTGTGCGTGGTTTTGTAGTTGATGCCTTCGTCCAGTCCCAGTTCGCGGGCCCGCTCCAGTTTTTCGTCACTGGAAGAGGTGCCGATGACACGGGCACCGGCCGCCTTTGCAAACAGTAACGCCAGCATGGAGACGCCGCCGGTACCCAGCACCAGGACAGTGTCTCCCGGTTTGATGCGGTTGCCGGCCACCATCAGTCCGTTCCAGGCGGTAACCCCGGCGCAAGGCAGGCACGCGGCCTCTTCAAAAGACAGGTTGTCCGGAATCCTGACCGCATCGTTCTCGTTGAAGACCATCAGTTCCGTCAATGTACCATCCGCCGGCGAACCCAGCGCCGTGGGAAATAGATAACGGGGCGGGCCGTCGTGCCAGCCCTGAAAAAACGTACCGGCCACGCGGTCCCCTTCCTTGAAGCGCGTCACCCGCTCCCCGACACCGATGACTTCGCCGGCGCCGTCGGACAACGGAATAGTATTGTGCGGTACCGGGCCGCCGGAGTATTTTCCCGTCATCACCGCCTGATCGCGGTAATTGATGGATGTCGCGCGGATCCGGACCAGTATTTCATCCTCGCCGGGCTCGGGGTCCGGGCGTTCCACCTGTTTCAGACCATCCAGGCTGTCGCTGCCCTTGACGATTTCATAGGCTTTCATGTCGATTCATCCTCTTACGTTGATATTGATATCTGTTTCGGGGCGCCCTCTCCGCGTAAACCGCGCCGTCTGTAGATTACGGGGAAGGGATTATTGTACACTCACGCAAGGTGATAATCGAAATCACCTGTTTTATTCATTACGCTCGACGGCCGCTGTCTCTGCGGCCAACGGCTCCATACAGCAATATCGGGCCACTTCAGTTCTAACCAGCAATACAAATGACGGCAACCTTATGAGTTTATTCGATCAGGCAAAAAAAGTTATTCCCGGCGGCGTCAATTCTCCGGTTCGGGCCTTCAAATCCGTCGATGGCGAACCGGTGTTTTTCGACCATGGCGAAGGTGCGTATCTGTATGATACCGACGGCAAGGCCTATATCGATTACGTCGGATCCTGGGGCCCGCTGATCCTGGGCCATGCGCATCCAAGGGTCATCGAGGCGGTACATACGGCCGTCGATCGCGGCCTGAGTTTCGGCACGCCCACGGAACTGGAAACCCGTATGGCGGCGAAGATAATCGAGCTTGTCCCGTCCATCGGCAAGGTGCGCTTCGTCAACTCCGGCACCGAAGCAACCATGAGCGCCATCCGACTGGCCCGGGCGTTTACCGGCCGCGACAAGGTGATCAAGTTCGAGGGCTGTTATCACGGTCATGTGGATTCCCTGCTGGTCAAGGCGGGTTCCGGGGCATTGACGCTGGGCGTGCCCACCTCACCGGGCGTGCCCGAAGACTTTGCCAGACATACCCTGACCCTCACCTACAACGACAGCGAGGAAGTCAGACATGTCTGCAATGAATCGGGAGACCAGGTGGCGGCGATTATCGTCGAACCCATCGCCGGTAACATGAACTGCGTCCCCGGCAGCCGGGAATTCCTGCAGACATTGCGGGACGTCTGCGATCAGCATGGCATTGTCCTGATATTCGACGAGGTCATGACCGGTTTCCGCGTGGCCCTGGGCGGCGCCCAGTCCATTTACGGCATTCGTCCCGATGTCACTACCCTGGGCAAGGTCATCGGCGGCGGCATGCCGGTAGGCGCCTTCGGCGGGCGTGCCGATATCATGGATCAGCTGGCTCCGGACGGGCCCGTCTACCAGGCCGGCACCCTGTCCGGCAATCCCGTGGCCATGACGGCGGGTCTGACAACGCTGGAATTAATATCGGAAACAGGATTCTTCGAGGAGCTGTCGGAAAAAACGCGCATGCTCACCGACGGTTTGAAGGAAGCCGCCGTCAAGGCGGATATCCCCCTGACCAGCAACCAGGCCGGCGGCATGTTCGGTCTGTTCTTCAGCGAGGACGCCGAGATCAGCCGTTTTGAACAGGTTATGCGCTGTGATCAGAATCGATTCAAGAAGTTCTTTCAGTCCATGTTGAAAGGCGGTATTTATCTGGCGCCTTCCGCCTTCGAGGCCGGCTTCATGTCTTCGGCGCATACAAAGACCGAGATCGATAAAACTGTTGATACGGCATCACGGGCCTTGTCGGAATTATGACAACGACCTACTCTTCTGATTCACCCGCGCCGATAACCTTTCGCACTTCTTCCAGACGCTGATCCCGGCCGCAGGAATAGCGGTAGAACTTGTAGCGCAGGGAATTCTTTCTGTAGTAATCCTGGTGATACTCTTCGGCCGGGTAGAACGTGGCCGCCGGCAATATCTCCGTTACGATCCTTTTCCCGTTTTCAATCTTTTCCTGTAATCCCTGTTTGCTTTCTTTGGCCATTTGTTCCTGCCGTTCATCATGAACAAATATCGCCGCCCGGTATTGCGGACCGCGATCACAGAACTGACCGCCGTCGTCGAAGGGATCAATGTTGCGCCAATAGACTTCCAGCAGTTTTTCATAACCAACCTTGTCCGGATCATAGCTGATCTGCACCGCTTCATAGTGGCCGGTCCGACCGCCGGTAACCTGTTTATACGTGGGATCCTTGACATGACCGCCCGTATAACCCGATGTGGTGGCAAGCACACCGTCAATCTTGTCGTAGGGCGGCTCCATGCACCAGAAACAGCCCCCCGCGAAGGTCGCCTCGGCAGTATCCGCGGCAGCCGCTGCCTGCAAACAGAACAGAAACAGGGCAAGCAGAAAACGAATCATGATCAGCTTCTCAACTCGGGCAGGGAGTCATCGGACGGGACGAATTCCAGCGCCAGACCGTTATTGCAGTAACGCTTGCCGGTCGGCTGCGGGCCGTCGTTGAAGACATGGCCCTGATGGCCGCCGCAGCGCGCGCAGTGGTATTCGGTACGCGGCAGAATGAGCTTGAAATCCAGTTTGGTATCAACGCGTCCTTCTATCGGTTGATAAAAACTGGGCCATCCGGTACCGCTGTCGTATTTGGTCTCCGATTCAAACAACGGCAGATAACAGGCCGCACAGATATAGGTACCTTCGCGTTTTTCGTTGTTAAGGGAGCTGGAACCGGACGGTTCGGTATCCTCTTTAAAAAGGATTTCATACCGTGCCTCCGGCAGCAGTTTGCGCCATTCCGACTTGGGTTTTTTCAGGGGAGTAATTTTCAATGTCCTGTCTATGGTGTGGGCGTATACCGTTCGACCTGCAATCAGCGCCAGACCGGCAGCAGCAGCCAGATGAAGCAGAAACCGTCTTTTAACCATAATAAATTCCTCCGATCCCCTCTTTTTAAAGACCCCCGAAAACCGTATACAGTTCCAATCAATTATTAGATACGCGAATTTGCCGGGTGTTACATGAGATAACCATATGAAATAACAGGTTATTCGTCTTTCATCTGCTCCGCCCGCTCCCTGCGGAATCTTTCCATGGCCGCGGCCCGCCTGGCCACACCCTCCGGATCGGCATCTTCGGGCGGCAGACAGGCGAGGATATCGTCGAAGTGCTGCCGCAACATGGCGCCCGCCTCGGGATAGGGAATGATGTAGAACTGGTTTTTTTCCATCGCCGCTTTCGTTTCCCCGGCCAGCTCTACCGGATCCTTGCCCGCGGAATAGATGGTTTTCAGGCTATCCAATACCTGTTCATCGAATTTATAACCGCTTTTGGACAGATGGGCAGGACGTGTCTTTACGGATTCGGCGATATTGGAATTGACGTTGGCCGGGCACAGGCAGGAAACGCCGATATTGTATTTCTCCAGGGCCTCCCTGAGGGCCTCGGACAGGCCCAGAACCGCGAACTTGGACGCGCAATAGATACCGGCCGGTGCCGAGGCGCGCAATGCACCCAGCGACGCCGTATTGACAATATAACCGCCCCTGCCGTGTTCGATCATGCGCGGCACGAAGGTAACGATACCGTTGACCACGCCGCCGAAATTCACGCCCATCTGCCAGTCATAGTCGTCGTAGGTGGAGTTCTCCAGCGGGCCGAAAATACTGACCCCGGCGGTATTGAACAGCAGTTCCACCGGACCGAATACCCCCTCGACTTCATCGGCGGCTTTTGCATAGGCTTCCCGATCAGTGATATCCAGCTTGATGCCGTGGGCTTCGGTACCCTGTTCCTGCATGGCCGCCAGTCCCGCTTCAATATGATCGTCGCGGATATCGGCGATAACGATCCGGCAACCGGCCCTACCGAATACTTTTGCCTGTCCCAGACCGACACCGCTGCCGCCGCCGGTAATGAATGCCACCTTGTCTTTATAATCTTTCACATTTCACCCCTTGAATTAGCCACAGAGAGCCTGCCCCGGATTTCGCTGTGCTCCATCCGGGCTACAAGCTTTACTGGCCCCGGTTTGCTTCCAGGATGCGGGTAATGTCATGCAGGCTTTCGATCTCGTAGTCGGCCGGCAAGCCTTTCTCCGAAGGCGCCTGATTCGCCAGCATACCGTCAACCGGGCGGCGCAGCCAGGCGGCGATCAACCCCGCCGACATGGCACCCTGCACGTCAAAGGCCGGCGCGGCGCAATACAGAACATCCCGTGCCTGCATGCCATTTTGTTGAAGAACCCAGTCATAGGTCAACGGATTGGGCTTGTGGATACGCGGCTGTTCCGTGCTGCCGACAAAATCCGGTTTGAAGGTCCTGAACTTGCTGACGTACATATCCAGGAATTCGCTTTCCACGTCCGAATATATAAACACCTTGACGCCCATGTCCTGCTGGTTCTGCAGTGCCTCTTCCGTATCCTGGAACAATTCCACATCCTTCTGGAGCTCGGTATAAAAGGACACATCTTCCGAGGATCCTTCTATTCCATAACTATTGAATGTATCCATCAAGGCTTCCCGTATGGTTTCAGTCACGGGAGTGTATTGCGAAAAGGCGGTGCGCCTGTGGTGTGATTCAAAGAACCGCACCCAGGTGCCGATGAAGTCGGTATCATCCACCGGCGAGCCGTATTTTTTATTGATGCGTCCGGCCGCCTCGGCCCAGCTCCAGCCCCAGTTGAACAATGTTGTCTTGGAATCGTAAAAAACAGCCCGCGGCCAGCGCCCTTTGATTATTGCCATGACATCGCCCCTTTGTGTTCGATTGGTACCGGCAGATTATCCCTGAAGGACGACATAGGGAAATACACAAACAGTGAAAACGGCTTTACTCATTCGGAACGATTGGGTTTTGCCGCTCGCCCGGTTCAGTAACCCACAGTGAACCGTTTGCGTATGTGCTGCGGCTCTTCCACTTCATCCAGCATGGCCACGGCGAAATCCTCCTGGCTGATACGTCTCCCGCAAGTCCGATCACTTCATGACCGCGTTCCAGTGCTTCATTCAATACCTTGCTGCCGATATTTCCCGTTACTCCTATCAATACTACATATACAGTTGCCTCCTTGTCACGGACTGGAATAATGATGATTATTCTTGCCTTTCTGCTTGGCCATGTACATGGCTGTATCGGCCTGTTTCAGTATAGTGTCTTCATCCTGCGCATCCTCCGGATAGATACATATGCCGATACTGACTGTCACCCGGCACTCCTGGTTCTGTATAACAACCGGTTTCCTCACGGCGGCGAGAACATTATTCGCAACCCTGTCAATCTGCTCCTTTTCACATGCCTCCTGTGCCAATATTACGAATTCATCCCCGCCCATGCGTGCCAAGACGTCACTGTCTCGCAGACCGTTGCTGATGCGCTCCGACACCTCAACGAGCAGCCTGTCCCCGGCATGATGGCCGAGAGTATCGTTAATTCGCTTGAACCCGTCCAGATCCAGAAACAACACCGCGAATCCCCTGTCATAACGTCTGGCCGTTTCAATGGAATAGTTCAATAACTGACTGAACAGGGCGCGGTTGGGCAATCCCGTAAGCGTATCATGAGTGGCCAGGTACTGAATCTTTTCCTCGGCCTGTTTCTGCTCGGTCACATCCCGGGCAACTCCCCGATAGCCGCAAAAGTTGCCGCGCTCGTCATAAACAGGTTCGCCGCTGACGCTTACATAACGCCCCTGATCGGCATCTATCTTTCGGTACAGGATGACATCTCGGAAAGGTTCATGGTTTTCCATGTATATCCTGAGTGCATTCGTTGCCATATTCTCAGGATTGGAACGTTCATCGTCGATATCCCAGCTGCGCTTGCCGATATATTCCCTCCTCATGAAATCAATCATGGCCTTACCCCGGCCTTCAAAGCGGGTGAAGCGGAATTCGCCGTCCTGCTCCCAGTACCAGTCCGAGGAAAGTTCGGTCAGACTGCGGAAGCGCGCCTCGCTCTCCCGCAGTTGTTCCATGGTCAACGCACGCTGATAGTAATGTCCGATTTCAATGCCGAGCATGCGTATGACCTGTAACAACCGTCCGGTCGGTTCCGGAATGGACGGCGCGTAGAAATCCAGCACACCGAGAAACTTCCCCTCCAGCATGACCGGGAAAAGAAAAGCGGCATTCCAGCCGGTCAGATCGGTGATTTCCGTGGTTCCCATTCGGGAGTCGTTCTTAATATCCGCAACATGCAACATATTGCCGGTCTCCCAGACCCAGCCCGGCAATCCCTCTCCCCGCTCGAAATGAAAATCTTTCGCCTGTGACATGATGCGGGCGACAATCTCGTTTTCCTGACTTGCCCAACCGGCCTTGTAGCGAAGAACACCGGCTTTTTCGTCCACTTCCCAGAAACTACCGGCTTCCCAATATTGTGACTCGCAGATCATCTGCATGGCGCCGCGGATGGCGTCATTTACGCTTTCCTTGTCTGAAATGTAACGAAGTACGTGGGTCTCCAGTTGTAATAACCGCTCGCTTTCCACCTCCTCGGTAACGTCACGCGCCACACCACAATAGCCTGTGAACTCGCCATTGTCATTGAATACGGGTTTACCGCTGAGCCTGACATAACGCAGTCCAAGTTCGGGGTGGATATATTTATGAAGAAACCCGGAAAACGGCTGCCTGGTCTCGCGAAGAAGCAGATGTTCATTCCAGTCAGCTTCGTTCCCTGAGGGCATCTCGCCAAGCTCACGATGTTTCTTGCCAAGTAGTCTAAGGGGATCCTGATGATGTTCGGAGCTTCCCGCATCCCGGCTCCAGTAGTAAGTCAGACAATGATTAGTATCGGTTTCCCAGTAGAAATCGGCCGCAAGATCCACAACAGTCCCCAGCCTTTCTTGATAAAGGTGTAGATGACGATAAAGCTCATCCAGAGCCTCCGTCGAGTTGTCATTATTCTTTTCGTGTTTCATATCGCTCAGCTGTATTTCAACCGACATTATGTTGTTATGAAATACCTTGCAAGTTTTCAAGCAGCGACGATCATGAACGGACGAGACGGCGAATACCGTCATGGTTGATTTTTTATCGATATTACAGAAAGTTATCGACTGGATGCGGTGTCCATGTGTTGTTATTATAGTTTTTTTCGATCTGATTGGAATAATAACAGCTGAAGCGGTTCAATACACCGTTAATACGTCGGGAGCATTATGCTGGAATTGCATACCTGGGACCCGAATTCCAACTCGGGCAAACCGATATTCACCCTCAAGGAAAAGGGCGTGGAATTCGAATACCACCATATCAACCTGCTGGAATTCGAGCAGCACTCACCGGAATACCTGAGAATCAACCCGTCCGGGACCGTCCCCACCCTGATCCACGACGGCATGACGTTCACGGAATCCACACCCTTGTGTGAATACATCGACAATGTCTTTGACGGTCCTTCCCTGCAGCCCGACGATCCTATGGACCGCTACCGCATGCGCTGGTGGTGCTGGTACATCGATACGCAATTCGCCCCGGCCCTCAGCGTGCTGGGCTGGCACAGCTTCATGGGGCCCATGGTAAGGAAAAAAGACCCGGAGGAAATTGAGCGCCTGATCGCACGCATCCCGACGAAAGAACGCCGCATCGCCTGGTCGACGGCGGTCAAATCCAGCTTTACCGAAGACCAGCTTGAAAACGCCCGCGGCCGCGTCAATGACGGCATCCAGCTCATGAATGCCCGTCTCGCCGAGTCGGAATACCTGGCCTGTCCAACCTATTCCCTGGCCGACACCGTCGCCTTCGCCAACGCCTACGCCCTGCCGGTCTCCGTGCCGCAGTTCGCCAACCGGGAGAAGGCGCCCGACTACATGGCCTGGCTGGATCGCATTTACAAACGACCGGCTACCCGACAAGCCTTCGAGATGGGGCGTACGCCACTGGCCGAACGCGCCCTGGAAGTTATTAAAAAGCTGGAAACCTGAGGCGAAGCATTATGGAGCTCTATCACTGGGAACCCGTTGGCGACTCTGCCGGTCTCCTGATACTCCTTGAGGAAAAAGCCATCGAATATCGCGGCCATTACATCGATATTCTTGGTTTCGAACAATACAATGATGATCATCTGCAACGCACTGCCATGGCCCGCGTACCGGTGCTTGCGGTTGAGGGCAAATACCTGGATGTGCCCAACCTGGCGATGCAATATCTGGTGGAAGCCTTTACGCCGCGTCTGGCACCGCAGGATCCCCGCGGCTGGTACGAGATCCAGGCCTGGGCCAATGTACTGGACGCCGGTCTGCGTACCAGCGTCAGCCTGTTGGGCTGGAATACCGTCATGCTTCCACGCATGGGCGCCTCTGAACGCGAGGAATTCAATCAGAAATACGCCGACCGCCCGGTCAGGGAACGCCAGGCCGGCTGGTCGGAAGTATTCAGTGACGCCGAGGCCGACGAGGATCAACTGACAAACGCCCGTGGACGGATCCGTGATGCCATCGCAAAGATCGAAGCCGGATTGTGTGACAACGGCTGGCTCGTCGGCGGTGAATATTCCGTTGCGGATATACACGCCTTTGCGCTGTGCCATACCCTGCCGCGGTTGACACCGGACATCGTAAACGAGGAAGCCACGCCCCGCATGATGCAATGGCTGCAGAATATCGAAAACCGCCCCGCCGTGGCAAAAACCCTCGGCAGAAGCAGATACAACGAAGATATTTACGCCCCGCCGGGTTGAAGTCGTGGCTGGTGGCTCGTGGCTAAGTCAATCGATGTTGCCGGCGTCCTTGTACATAACCTTGTGGCGTTTGTTCCGGATCCAGTCCTCCAGTTCCTCATCGTCCATGAAGTGCGACATGTCAAATTGGTTCCAGTTGATGATTTCGTTGAGTTCCTTTTTCCAGCGCTTATAGGGTTCCTTTGCCGGCGGGCCGAAGGCCATGATATCCAGAACCGATAATTGCTCGGGAATGCCGAGAAGGGGTTTGAGGGTCTCCTGGGCCTTTTCCTGGCCGATGGCCGTCACCCACCAGACGTTGTAGCCCAACGCCGCTGCAGCCAGATGCGCACTCATGGTGGAAGCCGCGACGCTCTGCAACAGAATGCGTTCGGCGTTTTCCCGGTACATCCGGTTCAGTTCCGAATCATCGTCTTTCAGCACGGGGAAGGCACTGACCCAGCGGAAATCGGAGACCACAACGATAAAACCCGGCGCAGTAGCCAGTCCCTTATAGTCCGGGGTAGGAAATTTCATCTTCAGACTGGCGCGAAAGCGCTGCTCATCGACGAAGTAATCCGCAATGGCCTGCTTGATCGCCGGTTCGGTGACGACGATGTAGTGCCAGGGCTGGGCGTTGGCACCGGACGGCGCATGCCGGGCCGCTTCCAGAATCAATTCATAATGCTCTTTCGGCACATCATAGTCCGCATCGAACGAACGGGTGGTGATCCGGTTACGCACCACATCCATGAGGTGTTCATAGCGTTCCCTTTGATCGTATTGCTCTTTAACTGAAGCCTGTTTATTCATATGTACCCCCTTCCGTAAAGCGAATACCGTTAGTATCTTTTCCGGAACATGGAATTTCTCCAACAGCATGGGTAGAAAAGACCATCAGGAAATCAATTGATTGTATCCTTTTTCAGGAATGCATTCCTGTCGGCGGAAATGACCGTAATCACAATCAATTCACCGGATCGTTCCACGGTCAGGGCCACACGCGTGCCGGCGGGACCGCAGGCCCGGAGTTTGCGGTAAAAATCCGCCAGGCTCTCTGCTTCCACACCGTCCACCGCAATAATGATGTCACCGGGCTCAAGACCCGCCTGTTCGGCGGGACAACCGCCGTAAACAGCAGCCACCTGCAAGTTCTCCTCATCGTGAATCAACATGCCCAGCCAGGGTAATGGCGGCGTATTACGACGGCCGTAACGACAAAGATCATCAATGCTGGATTCGATGCAATCCACGGGAACAAACAGGTTGGCGGAGGCCTCCGCATCCGGGATCTGTACCAGCAGGGAACCGATACCGCAAAGCCGGCCGCGGCCGTTCAGCAACGCCGCTCCGGCCCAGGAGGTATGGGCGGGCGAGGTATAGACCGCATCCTCCAGCAGGTATTCCCAGCGGCCGGCGAATTCCTGCTTGCCGATAACCCTGGCCTCAATGGTTTCATCGATCCCGCCGCTGCCGAGGACAAACACCGGCTCATTGATCTCCAGGGAAGCGGCGCTGCCCGGCTCCACCGACGGCAGGTTCACCGGCATCGAGGGCTTGACCAGGCCCAGCCCCGATTCAAAGTCGCAGGCAATGACATGTCCCGGAACCGCCGTATCCCCGTCTGTTCCTATCCAGATACGGTCTGCGTCGATGACGAGATAGCCGATGGTCAGAATCAGGCCGTCTTCCCGGATAACGACGCCATGGCCGCTTCGTTCCGCGCCCAGCAAGTCGGCGCTCAGGGCGTCATCTGAAATTTGTGTATTAATGGAAACGACGGCATCGAGTATGGCACTGATGGAGTCGGTCGTTTCTATTGCGTATTCCTTCATAGGATTGTCATCAACTATATAGCTGTTCCGAATCCGTGTACAGATCAGGAATATAACCTACAACAGTGGCTCGTCACTGGCCAGCATACCATCCTCATCAGCGTACAGAAACATCCCCGGCTTCAGTACCAGCCCGGAAAAACGAAGCACCACATCTTGCTGACCCTCACCGCGTTTCTCGCTTTTCGCCGGCATGGTATCCAATGCCTTGACACCGATATCAATATCCGCGATCACGGCGGAATCCCGGATACAGCCGTAAACGACGATACCTTCCCAGCCGTTGTCTTTACCCAACTGCGCCAGGTTATCCCCCAGCAGGGCGCAACGCACGGATGCGCCGCCATCGACAACCAGTACACGGCCGTTACCCGGCTGCTCCAGTTGTTCCCGTACCAGGGAGTTATCCTCGTACACCTTTAGTGTTGCGACCGGTCCGCAGAAACATTTGCGGCCGCCGTAATTGCGAAATCCGGGCAGTGCTACCTGAACCCGTTCGGCATGGTCATCGTAAAGATTGGCTGTAGCGAATGTCATATCTTTTCCGCTTGGTTATTCTTTAATTGAACCTGTCGGGTGCGAAATCGAACCCGGTTTTCGGGGGTGGTTTTCAAAAGGATCTCGCCAAGCGCGCAAAGTTCGCAGAGAGGTAAAAATCAATACTTACTTTGCGGGCTTGGCGATCTTGGCGAGATCCACCATTACCCTTCCAGATACCCACAAATTTTGCCGAAGAGCCATAAAAACTTCATTTATTTTTCCCGGGGCGCTTCCAGCCTGAAACCGTCCTCCAGTCTGTCTTGTTATGAACCAGACTGCCGGCCTTCACGTCTTTGGTCACGGTAGTGCCGGCACCGACAGTCGCGCCGGCACCGATACGCACCGGAGCGACAAGCTGGGTATCCGAACCGATGTGTACATCATCTTCAATCACCGTTCGGTGTTTATTGGCGCCGTCGTAATTGCAGGTAATGGTCCCGGCGCCGATGTTCACATTTTTTCCGATATCGCTGTCACCGACATAACTCAGGTGATTGACCTTGCTGTCGCGGCCCACTTCGGCATTTTTTATTTCCACGAAATTACCGATATGCACGCCTTCGGCAAGACGCGTCTGCGGACGGATGCGGGCAAAGGGGCCGATACGACAGTGATCGCCCAGAACCGCATCCTCGATAACCGTGTCCGGCAGGATGGTCACATCGCTGCCGATATCGGCATTATTGATATAACAGTTGGGACCGATAACCACATTGTCACCGATACTGACACTGCCTTCGATGACCACATTGACATCGATGGTCACATCCCGGCCCGTGGTCAGATCGCCGCGCAAGTCAAACCGGGACGGATCCATGAGGCTGACGCCCTGAAGCATCAGATGCCGTGCCTGCACCAGTTGATAATAGCGCTCGATTTCCGCCAACTGGACCCGGTTATTGATTCCCCGGATTTCATCGGGCGATTCCGGCTGCATGGTGTGTACCTTGACCCCATCGGCCACCGCCATTGAGATGACGTCCGTCAGGTAATACTCACCCTGACTGTTGCGACTGTCCAGGGAGTCGAGCCATTGCCCCAGTTTCCCGGCATCGACCGTCATCATGCCGGTATTGATTTCGCCAATGGCCAGCTGTTTCTCATCGGCGTCCTTTTCCTCGACAATAGCCGTCACATCACCTTTACCGTCACGCACAATACGCCCGTAACCGGAAGGGTCGTCAAGGCAGGATGTCATCAGGCTGAACCCGGATTCCCGTGATGCATCCACCAGGCGCTGCAGTGTCTGGCGGGTGATCAGGGGGATATCACCGTAAAGGATCAATACCCGATCGCTTGCCGGTATGGCACCAATTGCCTGCTGCACGGCGTGTCCCGTTCCCAACTGCTGCTGCTGTTCCACCCAGTTCACATCCAGATGCGGCAGGGAATCCGGCACCTGCCGGCCGCCGTAACCGTAAACAACATGGATACCGTTGTGTTCCAGCCGCATCGCGGCCGTATAGACATGTTCCAGCAGGGTTTTGCCGGCCAGGCAATGAAGAACCTTGGGCAGTGCGGAGCGCATGCGCGTCCCCTGCCCGGCGGCGAGGATGATAATCGATAAGCTCATGGCGCTATGGTAGCCGATACGGAAGAGATATAGGAGCCCCGCTCATTGCGTGGCTGGTGGCTGGTGGCTGGTGGCTGGTGGCTCGGGGATCGGGGATCGGGGATCGGGGATCGGAAAAAGTCCGGCAGACTTATACCCGTTGTCAACATTCATGAACTTGCAGGTCTCGAGCCACGAGACCCGAGCCACGAGTCCCGATTAAGGGAAAGCTTATCGGCCCGAACGCCTTTTCAAACGCCGAATCGTCTGCAACTGTGCCACGGTCTCCGCCAACTGTGCCTGGGCCTTGGCGTAATCAATCTCGGCATCGCGCTCGTGGAATTGCCTTTCCGCCTCTTCCTTGGCCTTGAGCACGGCGGCCTCGTCCAGATCCTCTGCCCGCTGGGCGGTGTCGGAAAGCACCGTAACCACACTGGGCTGAACCTCCAGCATGCCGCCGGAAACATAAAAGGCCTCTTCCTCCCCGTCGGGAATTTTCACCCGCACTTCTCCCGGTCCGAGCTGGGTGACCAGGGGTGTATGCCCCGGAGCAATACCCAGTTCGCCGAGCAGCGCCGGGGCGAATACCATTTCCGCTTCACCGGAGAAGATCTCCTTTTCGGCACTGACGATGTCGACCTGTATGGTTGCCATATGCGTGTCCTGACTTAAAGGTTCTTGGCCTTTTCCACGGCTTCTTCGATGGTACCGACCATGTAGAAGGCCTGCTCGGGCAGATCGTCATATTCACCGTTGACGATGCCCTTGAAGCCCTTGATGGTGTCCTTGAGGGAAACGTATTTACCCGGTGAACCGGTAAACACCTCTGCGACAAAGAACGGCTGCGACAGGAAGCGCTGGATCTTGCGCGCCCTGGCCACCAGCAGTTTATCCTCTTCGGAAAGCTCATCCATGCCGAGGATGGCGATAATGTCGCGCAGTTCCTTGTACCGCTGCAGGGTGTTCTGCACGGCACGGGCGGTATCGTAATGATCCTGGCCCACAACCAGCGGTTCCAGCTGACGGCTGGTGGAATCCAGCGGATCCACGGCCGGATAGATGCCCAGTTCGGCGATCTGCCTGGAGAGCACGACGGTGGCGTCCAGATGCGCGAAGGTGGTCGCCGGTGACGGGTCGGTGAGGTCGTCCGCCGGCACGTACACGGCCTGGATGGAGGTGATGGAGCCGGTCTTGGTGGAGGTAATGCGTTCCTGCAGCTTGCCCATTTCCTCGGCCAGTGTCGGCTGATAACCCACCGCCGACGGCATGCGCCCCAGCAGTGCGGACACCTCGGTACCGGCCAGGGTGAAACGGTAGATATTGTCGACGAAGAACAGCACGTCGCGGCCCTCGTCGCGGAATTTCTCCGCCAGGGTCAGGCCGGTCAGGCCGACACGCAGGCGGTTACCCGGCGGCTCGTTCATCTGGCCGTATACCAGCGATACCTTGTCGAGGACATTGGAATCCTTCATTTCATGATAGAAATCGTTGCCTTCGCGGGTCCGCTCGCCGACGCCGGCGAACACGGAATAGCCGCTGTGCTCGATGGCGATATTGCGGATCAGTTCCATCATGTTCACGGTCTTGCCGACGCCGGCACCACCGAACAGGCCGACCTTACCACCCTTGGCAAAGGGACAGACGAGATCGATAACCTTGATACCGGTTTCCAGCAGTTCCGTCGCCGGGCTGAGTTCCGTGAATGCAGGCGCCTGCCGGTGAATCGGCATCTTCTCATCGGTATCGATGGGTCCGGCATCGTCAATGGACTCGCCCAGCACATTCATAATGCGACCCAGGGTTTTGATCCCGACGGGAACGCTGATCGCGTCACCGGTGTTGTTCACCTTGAGGCCGCGCTGCAAACCGTCGGTGGTGCCCAGTGCAATGGTTCGCACTACACCGTCACCCAGCTGCTGCTGAACCTCGAGGGTTGTCTCGATGCCTTCACCCTCCACGATCAATGCGTCATAGATCTTGGGGATCGCATCGCCGGGAAACTCCACGTCCACGACGGCACCGATAATTTGTACGATATTTCCGGAACTCATTCTTTTAGTCCTCTTTAGGCTTCAATTCAAAATTCTCGCTTTCTGCTTTCTGAACCTGTCTCTATTGACCCGACCGTGGCTCGTGGCTGGTGGCTGGTGGCTCGAGACACGAGCCACAAGCCACGAGCCACGGTTAAACGGCTGCCGCCCCGCCAACGATCTCGGACAGCTCCTGTGTAATCGCGGCCTGGCGTTCCTTGTTGTAGATCAACTGCAGTTCATCAATCATGCCTTCGGCGTTATCGGAGGCGCTCTTCATTGCGACCATGCGCGCCGCCTGTTCGCAGGCGATATTTTCCACCACGCCCTGATAGACCAGGGATTCGATATAGCGCTGCAGGAGGTGATCCAGTACTTCCTTGGCATCGGGCTCATAGATGTAGTCCCAGTGATGCTTCAGATCCTCGTCTTCCCCGGGTTCTACCGGAAGTATCTTCTCCACGGCGGGCTGCTGGGTCATGGAATTGATAAACTGGTTGGAAACCAGATAAAGCTCGTCAATGTTTTCCTCCATATAGGAATCCAGCATAACCTTGACCGCGCCGATGAGATTATCCAGCCCGGGTTCATCCCCGATATGGGTCTTCTGGGCGATAATGTTGCCGCCAAAGCGGGAAAAAAATCCCACGGCCTTGCTGCCGATTATGCTCAAATCCAGTTCTATACCGTCATCCCGCCAGTCCTTCATGCGCCGCAGGACATCCCGGAACAGATTCGAGTTCAGGCCGCCGCACAGCCCCCGGTCGGTGGAGATAATAATCAGGCCGACCCGCCGGGTTTCCTCACGCTCAATCAGGAAGGGGTGTTTGTATTCCGGGTTGGCGTAACCAAGATGAGCAATCACATTTCGAATCTTGTCGGCGTAGGGACGCGCCGCGCGCATGCGATCCTGTGCCTTGCGCATCTTGCTCGCCGCAACCATTTCCATGGCCTTGGTGATCTTCTGCGTATTCTTGACGCTGGCGATCTTGCCCCGGATTTCTTTTGTTGATGCCATTACTCGTTACTCGTGGTTCGTGGTTCGTGGTTCGTGGTTCGAGATGCGAGCCACCAGCCACGAGCCACTGTTAAACATTGGCGTATTAAACGACATGCTTACCATGTATTATTTTTCTTAAATTCTTCAATGCTCGACTTCAGTTCAGCTGCGACCTCGTCGTTGTATTCTCCCTTTTCATTGATCCTGGCCATGAGGTCCTTTTTCTCGCTGTTCATAAAGCTGTGCAGCGCGGTCTCGAAGTCGCCGATCTTCTCCATTTCAATATCGTCCAGGAAAGCGTTCTCCACCGCGTACAGACTCACCGCCATCTCGGCCACGTCCAGCGGCGAATACTGCTTCTGCTTCATCAGCTCCATGACCCGTTGGCCGCGTTCCAGCTGCTTGCGTGTGGACTCGTCCAGATCCGAGGCGAACTGGGCGAAGGCCGCCAGTTCGCGATACTGGGCCAAGGCCAGTCGAATACCGCCGCCCAGCTTCTTAATAATAGGGGTCTGCGCGGCGCCGCCGACACGGGACACGGACAGGCCGGCATTGATGGCCGGGCGGAAACCGGAGTTGAACAGATCCGTTTCCAGATAGATCTGGCCGTCGGTAATGGAAATCACGTTGGTGGGTACGAAGGCGGACACGTCACCGGCCTGGGTTTCGATAATAGGCAGCGCGGTCAGGGAACCGGTCTTGCCCTTGATCTTGCCGTTGGTAATCTTCTCCACGTACTCGGCATTGATCCGGGAGGCGCGTTCCAGAAGCCGGGAGTGCAGGTAGAACACATCGCCGGGATAGGCCTCGCGTCCCGGCGGACGCCGCAGCAACAGGGACACCTGGCGATAGGCCCAGGCCTGCTTGGTCAGATCATCATAGATGATCAGCGCATCCTCGCCACGGTCCCGGAAATATTCGCCCATGGCGCAGCCGGAATAAGGTGCGATGTACTGCATGGCGGCGGAGTCGGAAGCCGGGGTGGCGACCACGATGGTATGCTCCATGGCGCCGTGTTCCTCCAGCTTGCGGATCACGGCACTGATACTGGAGGCCTTCTGGCCCACGGCCACGTAGATACACTTAACCCCGGTGCCTTTCTGATTGATGATGGCGTCCACGGCCACGGCGGTCTTGCCGGTCTGACGGTCGCCGATAATGAGCTCGCGCTGCCCGCGGCCGATGGGCACCATGGAATCGATGGACTTCAGTCCCGTCTGCACGGGTTGCGACACCGACTGCCTGGCGATAACACCCGGCGCGATCTTTTCGATGGGGGAACTCTCCGATGTCTCGATGGCGCCCTTGCCGTCTATCGGAACACCGAGCGAGTCGACCACGCGACCCAGCAGGGCTTCGCCAACCGGTACTTCCAGAATGCGTTTGGTACATTTGGCGGTATCGCCTTCGGAGATGTGCGTGTAATCACCCAGAATAACGGAGCCCACGGAATCCCGTTCCAGGTTCAGGGCCAGACCGAAGGTATTGCCGGGAAATTCGATCATCTCGCCCTGCATGACGTCGCTGAGCCCGTGGATACGGGCGATGCCGTCGCTGAGACTGACCACGGTACCTTCGGTCCGGGCTTCGGTTTCCAGGTCGAAGTCCTTGATTTTCTTTTTTATCAGTTCACTGATTTCTGTTGCGCTGATAGACATCGCTGTTCCTCACTTGTGAACGTATTGCATTACTTATTTAGCAGGTTATTAGTATCCCGACATTCCTCTACGGGACCGTCGGCCGCATGGATGCGGCCGTCGAGCGTACAGGGATGTATTCACAGCGTGTCCCACAGAGGAATGTCGGGATACTTCCGGTCTCATTAATATGTTCGGTTTATTCAAAAGGATCACATTAACTTGTTTCTTAATTCATTCAGACGGCCGCGGATGGAGGCATCGATGACTGAATCACCCGCACGGATGACAGCGCCGCCTATCAGGTGTTCATCCACCCTGGAGGAAATACCGATTTTCTTGCCGTGGCGTTTCGCCATGGCGGAAGAAATCTTTTCTTGCTGGTTATCTTCAAGCTCAAAAGCGGACACGACTTCCACATCCAGCCTGCCTTCCGCTTCGGCAACCATGGATTCGAACAGCCGCGCCATGTCCGCCGCATACTGGAGACGTTCGGACTGCACGAGGATGCGAATGAAATTCCGTACCGAATCATTGAAACTATCACCGCCGATGGCGATGATAATCTCTTCCAGTTGCTCATCACTGACTTTCGGGTTGTGCAGCAATTGCTGCATGTCCGGATCCGAGACGATATCCGCCAGCAGTTTGAACATGGCCGACCATTGGTCGCGTTCACCCGCCTCGCCGGCGAACTCGAAGGCCGCCTGGGCGTAAGGCCGTGCAATGGTTGTCTTCTCTAGCATGGTATAGGTCGTCGGATCAGAGTTGGGCGGCGATCTTGTCCAAAACCTCGTTGTGGGCGTTCCTGTCCACTTCCCGCATGAGGATCTGTTCGGCGCCGGCCAGGGCCAGGACGACAACTTCCTTCTTCAACTCTTCCCGCGTCTGGGTGCGTTCCTGCTCGATCTCGGCACGCGCCGCCGCCTTCAGGCGTTCGCCCTCGGTCCGGGCGTCGTTCTTGGCCTCCTCGATCAGTTCGTCACCGCGCCGTTGCGCCTGGGCGATGATGGCGGCGGCTTCCTGCTTGCCTTCTTCCAGCAGCTCAACCTTTTTCTCCTCGGCCTCGGCCAGGGTGATCTGGCCCTTCTCGGCGGCGGCCAGCCCGTCGGCGATGCGGGCTTCGCGGTCCTGCATCTGCTTGAGCATGTAGGGCCAGACAAACTTCATGGTAAACCACACAAAAACAATGAATGCGAAGGTCTGCCCAATAAGGGTTGCGTTGAAATTCACTTTATTACCCTCTCAAATCTCGGATTGACTCAGTGACCGGACCTCTTACTGCAAATAGGCAAGAAACGGATTGGCAAGCGTGAACCACATGCCGATACCGATACCGATCATGGTCACGGCGTCGACCAGACCGGCCACCAGAAACATCTTGCCCTGAAGCATCGGGGCCAGTTCCGGCTGACGGGCCGAACCCTCAAGGAACTTGCCGCCCAGCACACCGAAACCGATGGCGGTGCCGAAGGCGCCCATACCCAGAACGATCAACACACCCAGGGATGTAAATGCAAGAATGGTTTCCATTATCTCCTCCAGAAAGATTGGTTAAATAAAATCATCGTTAACATTAATGATGCTCGTGAGCCATGGCCAGGTAGACAATGGTCAGCATCATGAACACAAACGCCTGCAGCGGAATCACCAGGATATGGAACACCGCCCAGACGAAATGCAGGGGTAATTGCCAGAAGCCCAGCATGGCTATCAACAGGAAGATCAGCTCGGCCGCGTACAGGTTGCCGAACAGCCGCAGGGCCAGCGATACAGGCTTGGCCAGCAGGCTGACGCCCTCCATCAGGAAGTTGAACGGGATAAACAGCGCCTGAACGAAGGGATTCTTTGAATGAAACGGATGCAGGGTCAGCTCGCCGATAAAACCGCCCAGGCCCTTCATCTTGATGCTGTAGTAAATGATCAACGCGAATACGGCGATGGAAAGTCCGAAAGTGACATTCGGATCGGTGGTCGGCACCACCTTGAAATAAAGATGATGATTTCCGGTAATGGTCTGGGCCAGCAGGGGTAGCCAATCAACCGGCACCAGGTCCATGGTGTTCATGAGTATGACCCAGACGAAAATGGTCAGGGACAGGGGCGCGATAAGATCATTCTTGACGTGGAAAATATCCTTGACGTTGCCGTTGACGAACTCCACCACCATCTCGGCGAAATTGTGAAAGCCGTTGGGCGCTCCCTCCACCGGCCGTCTTGCAACACGATAAAAGACAAACGAGAAGATCATGCCGAGGAAAATGGACCAGCCCAGGGTATCCACATTCACCGACCAGAAACCCATATCGGAAGCTTCCTGCGGACTCTCCGCCAGCGTCCACTGGGCCTGTTCCAGCACCTTGCCGTCGGCGCGCTCATAGCCGGCCGGCAGCTTCCCCAGTACCAGATTCTGGAGATGATGCTGAATGTATTCGTTGGATGTCAGTCCTTCTTCACTCGCCATGTTCTTGTTCCGGATTGTTCAAACCGTCGCCGGTTAGCGATTCATTAATACGTAGAGTCCCCGAAGGTTCAATATCAACATTAATATATATGTCAAAAAGAACGCCGCTGCATTCAGATTTTCGATCAGCAGGAAACAGGCGGCGAATATCAATACCGTGGTAATGACCTTGACCGCCTCGCCCACATAAAACCAGCTTACCGCCAGGCGCGCGGATTCGGCCGCAGAATGCCTGAAGGCGTATCTCGCAAAGCAGGCATTGGGCACGATGTAGGCCAGTCCTCCCAATGCGGAGGACCAGGCTGCCTCGATATCAACGCCGATGGACAACAACAGCGCCAGGATAGCCGTGATAATGGCCTCAAAGGCCAGTGTCTTGTAGGCGGCGGCCCTGTTTTTTTGTGTATTATCCTCTGGCCCCGCCACGCTGCCTGCCGTTATACGCCCGGAATATCTGTCTGATTATGATGGTCTTTGGCCATCCAGCCCCCAGACCGGTCAAAGGCGGCAAGTATAAAGAGCAACGCCCCGTGAATCAAACGTTGCATTGCACAAACCGGCTTGTGACACCGGTTCATCCCGGGGTGACACCGGCAAGTTGGATGCCGGAGCGAATAAATCACTCTATACATCCACTACAAGTGTTTGAATATGAAGGGTCTTAAACAGAGGCCTTCATGCTATCCCGTGATTGGCACAGAAGTGGTATTCAAAATTCCCGTGCGACGGCGGGACAAGCGGCAAGTCAGCGAACGGGCGCGGTGAAAAGCAGGGGCACTCCTATTTGATGTGCTTGAGGATACCGTCCAGCTCATCCAGCGAACTGTAACGGATTTCCACGGTACCCTTGCCGCCGCGGCCATGCTTGATGGCCACCGGCGAACCCAGCCGTTCGGCCAGTTCCTCCTCCAGATGGCGAATGTTGGGGTCGGCTTTTTTTGTCTTGCCCTGCTTTTTTGCCGCCGGGCCGCCGCCCTGGAGTCTTTTCACCAGTGCCTCCGTGGCACGCACCGACAGTCCATGCCGCCGGATCTGTTTCGCCGCCTCCAGTTGCTGTTCCGGCTTGAGTGACAGGATGGCCCGGCCGTGACCCATTTCAATATCGCCGGCCTCGAGCATCTTTTTCACCTCCGGCGAGAGTTCCAGCAGACGCAGCATATTGCTGATGGTGGAACGGGACTTGCCCACGGCCTCGGCGATGGTGTCATGGGTCATTTCGAACTCGTCCAGCAGCCGCGAAATGCCGCGTGCTTCGTCCAGGGGATTGAGATCCTGGCGCTGGATGTTCTCGATCAGCGCCAGGCACATGGCACCGCGGTCGTCGATGCTGCGCACCACGGCCGGGATCTCGTGCAGGCCGGCCATCTGTGCCGCGCGCCAGCGCCGTTCACCGGCGATGATCTGATAATTGCCGTCTTCCAGCGGCCGCACCACTACCGGCTGCACCACACCCTGGGCCTTGATGGAATCGGCCAGTTCCTGCAGCGCCTCCTGTTTGAAATCGGTACGCGGCTGATAGGGGCTGCGCTGCAGCAGATCCACCGGAATGGCCCGCAGGATATCGTTGCTGCCGACGCCGGCGATATCATCGACACTGCGCCCGCCCAGCAGGGCATCCAGTCCTTTACCCAGACCCCGTTTCTGTTTTGCCGCCATTCGGTTTCTCTCCGGCCTCAGGTTCCCTGAAGCTTGTTGCTCTCGGTCTTTTTCGTCGTTTCGCAGGGTGGGTTGAGG
>JBBDSH010000082.1:0-20625 GCA_040905045.1 Gammaproteobacteria bacterium
ACCTGCGCGGGCTGGGATTCGACGGCGGCCTGCCCGAAGTGCTGGAACAGGCGGGTCCTGGAATGCGCACGTTCTATCAGAATGTATTGGCGCCAGACAGCCCCAATGCCATCAGTGAACAAGCCTACAAGAAGGCCCTGGACACACGCCGGCAATTACAGCAGACAGTCCGCGAGTATTTTACGCGACACCAACTGGATGCCCTGGTTTTCCCCACAGTGATGAGCGCGGCGCCGCCCATCGGCGACGATGCGGAAACGACCATAGATGGGAAAACAGTACCGCTTATCGAGATAACCGGGCACAACCAGTCACTGGCCCCGGTCTGCGCACTGCCGGCCCTGACGTTGCCCACCGGGCTGACCCAAAACGGGTTGCCGGTAGGTATCGAGTTTGAGGCGGCGTCCGGGGAGGATGAGAAGTTGTTGAGGCTGGGGTTAAGTTTGGAAGAGGCGTTGGGTCCGTTGCCCAGAACAACGCTAGATTAATCAGACCGTTCCAGGAAAGCGTGGTCTGTCCCCGAATACGTACGAATACCGTACACGCACATAACCAAGATATCTACATATCAAAAATAAATTTGTCCCCTTTTCCATCCCCTTTTCCATGTCCCGATTGAGAGTCGCCGATACGGAATTATTATCCATTGTTCACCTCCCCGTATACGTTGATTAAGATGCAGTAAGGATTGACCTGCCCCGTAAACACATATGCATCAGAAAACAACGATACTCAATTATTTGTTTTTTTACCAAAACACAGATGAGAGAAGGTTACAGCCGAGAAACCTTGAATATTGATTGCGCGGATTCAACTTTGAAGTGCAACGATTAACGAAGTCCTGGTTTTGAAGAAGACTTCATGGGGTGTCCGATAACCCAGCGATTTTCTCGGACGATGGTTGAGTCTGTGCATAGCCTTTTCGATTTCACCTTGAGTGACGGTCGTCAGGTCCCGGGTTTTCGGGAAGTATTGCCGGATGAGACCGTTGGTATTCTCGTTCAATCCACGTTCCCAGGAGGCATAAGGATGCGCGAAATAGATGCGGGCTGCAAGATCACTGGCCATCCCTTCGTGGTCGGCGAATTCCCGGCCATTGTCATAGGTGATGGTATGCGTCCGGTCGATGTACGACGCCAGTCCATCCACTACCGCATGACGGACGGCTTCGGCACGTTTATGGAGAACGGAGCGGATAACCGTAAACAGCGATTTACGCTCGACCAGCGTCACCAAAGCACCCCGGTGGCCCTTGCCGATCACGGTGTCACCCTCCCAGTCACCAAAACGCCGTTTACTCTCGACAATGGCCGGGCGCTCGTCAATCGAGACCTGGTTGGGAATACGACCACGCCGGTCATAGGCCCCATAGCGCTTACGTCGCCCCTTCTGGCAACGCAGATATCGGTACAGGTCGCCCCCTGAACCCTGATTTGCGTAAATGTACTGGTAGATCCACTCATGACTGATCGACACCCCTTGTTCCATCGCGATTCGGCCGGCAATCTGCTCCGGACTCCAGGCCTCGCGGATCAGCGACTCGACCTGCTGCCAGACCGGGTCCTCGATGCGCGGCCGGAGCTTGTCGTCGCGCCGCTCCAGCGCCAAACGGTGGGCCTGCTGGGGCCGGTAACCTTTCAGGCCGCGATTGCGCCGGAGCTCCCGGCTGATGGTCGATTTATGCACCTCCAGGGTGGCCGCAATCTCGGTTTGGTTATGGCCGGCTTTCATCAGGGCGTAAATCTGGTAACGTTGGTGCTCGGTGAGCTGCGTGTAGTGTCTCATCAGTGCCTCTCCTTCTTGGCGGAAAGAAAGGCTGTGATGCTACCGCAGCTCGCCTCTTATTCCGACTGGTAGAGTTGCACTTACGAGTTGAATTCAAGTTGATTAACAGTCCTTAACTTATTGAAAATAATGAATTGTTCAGGAAAATATCGTATACCATAGACAGACCTTCAAAACGTGCACGATGTTATAATTCGTAATCAGACTGCCCGGTCAATGCCTCCACGCCGGACCGGGGTCCTGTTAACATCCGAATCCATCAGGAGATAAGCATGAACCCTTCCCGTTGGAAAAGGCCGGCACTCATTACCGCTGCGACAGTGCTGACCTGCACCGTACTGTACGGCCTTGTCGGATATTTTGTTATCCCCGGTATCCTGGAGCGGACGCTGCAGCGGCAGGTAACGGACAACTGGGGCGGCATACTACATATCAATGAACTGCACCTGCATCCTTTCAGGTTCGAAGCGGACATGGAAATGCTGCGGTATGAAGCGCCCGACGGTTCCTTTCCCTTCACGGCGGATGGCGTGCTGGTGAATTTCGATCCGACCGGGTTATTATGGCGCACGATTATGATCCGGAAGCTGGAGTTCCGTAAACCGTATGCATCACTGCTGTATCATGAGGACGGCGAAACCAATCTTTCCCGGCTGATCGGAGCGGACACTGCAAAGGCCGCCGGAGCGTTATCTCTGTGGCGGGTAATGCAGCTCAGCATCAGCGAGGGATCCCTGGAATTTATCGATTACGGGACAGAACAGGGGGCACGCATTGATATATCCCGTATCGAGTTGATGGGGGATGATATCGGCACGCATCCGGAAGCCGCCGGCCGCTTCCGATTGCACGGCGATCTTGCCGCCGATGCGGAATTCAAACTGGCCGGCAACCTGGATATGGCGGCGCTGACGGCCCGCGGCCGGTTTTCACTCGGGGACTTTTCGCTGGCTGTCCTCTCGCCCTGGGTTGTAGCCCATGGGGATTGGGACAATCCGGGCGGTCAATTCAACATCGGGGGAAATTTTACCGGCGCCATAGCCGACGACGGCCCTGCACTGCACTTGACCGGCGTAACCGGCACGGGCAGGGATTTGAGTTTGTCAGCGGAAAACACCAGTGTGCGGATCAAACAACTGGGATTCGACCTGAATGCAAAAGCGGAAGCTCGACAGACGGCAGTAAGTCTGGCGCTCACTGATCTGGGGCTGGAACTGAACGAGCTGAAACTGCAGAACCCGGAATCGACGGCCGGACCCTCGGTGGTGGAGAAAATCCGACTGGAGAAAGGCAATCTGCACTGGCCGGAAAAGCGGATTCGCATCGCCGGCCTGACACTTGACGGCGGCGAAATTTCCATCCGGCGGGATGAGCAGGGCCGGCTGCATTCGTCGCTTCCGATTCGCTCGCCGACTTCGTCTGCCACCGAGGGCGGTACTTCGGCGGCTCTCTGGGAAGCGAAAATCGAAAAACTGCAGGCCGGTGGCATGCATATCGAATTTGTCGATGCCGGTCTTGCAGCCCCGTTTGAATACGGTCTGTCGGATGTGGCGTTGCAGGTTTCCGGCTTTAATACGGCGCCCGCATCACGAACTGAATTCAGACTGACGCTAAACGCCGATTACGGCGGTCGACTGCAGGCCGGTGGCTCACTGGACGCCGCTGCCCGCTCCGCACAGATGACTGTTCGGCTGGAGGAGCTGGATTTGTCGCCCTTCGCTCCCTACCTGCACGGATCTACAGCATTGAAATTACAATCGGGCCACCTGTCCGCGGACCTGGATGCGTCCATCGACGAGAGCGGCTTCAAGGCCGGCGGTACAGCCGTGGGCCGGGAGCTGAGCTTGCTGGAGGAAACCGGCGGGGAACGGGCGCTGACCCTGGAACAGGCGACGTTGAATGGTGTCAGCCTGTCCGGCTTGCCGTTGGAAGTATCCGTGGAGCGCCTGAATCTGGATCGTCCCTACGTCCGCATGGAGATCGATCCGGAACGCCGTCTCAATGTTTCCACGTGGTTTTCACTGCCAGAGCGGACGCAACGGCAGACTGAAGAGGACCTGGAGGATACAACGGGGACAAACCTGGCCATCAAGCGAGTCGACATCCAGGAAGGCAGACTGGATTTCGTCGATCACAGTCTGTCGCCGCTGTTGGAACTGGAAATGCGGGAACTGGCCGGCACTGTTGCCGGTTTGCGGCTCGGCCCGGAACACACGGCCGTGCTGGAACTCAAGGGTCTGGTGGGCGAATTCGGATCGGCGGATATTACCGGCCGTTTGCGGCCCTTTGATCCTGTCCGGGATACGGAGCTGGACATGATCATACGTAATCTGGACACGACCATGCTTTCCCCCTATACGGCCCGATTTGCCGGCCGTCGCATCGAAGCCGGCCGCATGAATCTGACGCTGGACTACCGCATCCGGGAGGCCAGTCTTGAGGGCAATCACGCTATCGAGATCAGCGATTTCGTGCTGGGCGAACGGGTGGAAAGCCCCGATGCCATGGATCTGCCGCTGGATCTGGCAGTGGCCCTGCTCAAGAATCGCGATGGTCGAATCAATATCACGGTTCCCGTAACCGGCAGCCTGGTAAATCCCGATTTCGATATCCGCTCGGTCGTCACCAAGGCACTGGGCAACCTGATCAAGAATATCGTGGGAGCGCCCTTCAAGGCCCTGGGCGCACTGGTGGGCGCCGCCGACAAGAAACTGGATACGGTGCCGTTCGAGCCCGGCAGCGCCGCTATTACGCCACCCGCCCGGGAGATACTCGAAATACTCGCACGGGCCATGGAGCAACGTCCAGCGCTGGCCATGCGGGCGGTGGGCGCATTCGATCCGGATCGGGATGGCGATGCCCTCGTCCGTCGCCGGTTACGCCTGCAGATCGCCCTGGCCACAGCCGGCGGCCAGGCCGGAGCGAGAAGTGATCCGCCGCCGGTGTCCTTTTCGGAACCGCGGGTCCAGGAGGTCCTGGAGGAATTCGCTCAGGCCCGCCTGGGCAAAGCGCGCACCGCCTCTATTGCCGCCGAGTTTGAATCAGCTCGGGAAACGGCGGAGGGAAACGAGGAGAAAGAGAGCGCGGCCTATTATGAGGCTCTCTACGAGGCGCTGGTCGAAAACGAAGCTATCCCGAAGACGGCCCTTGAGCGGCTGGCCCGCTATCGCGCGCAGTCCATTGTGGATCATCTCGTTACCGCCGGCATTGCTCCGGACCGGGCAGAAACCACCGATCAAGTGAAGCAACTGAACGGATCCGGTGACCGTATTTTCGTAGAGTTAAGTGCTGTTCCCGAATCATAAAAGCCATACGGCACAAAGTACCCATGAGTCACGATACCGTACATAAAAAAGGGCCGCATAACGGCCCTTTTTTATTGCATGGCGCGCCCGGGAGGATTCGAACCTCCGACCTTCGGATTCGTAGTCCGACACTCTATCCAGCTGAGCTACGGGCGCGAGGATAGTCACAAGTAACAAGTCATAAGTTACAAGGCAGTGTGCGCAGCTTTTCTGCGCGAATGTAACTTACAACCTCTCGCTGCTGATGATTGGTTATAAATTGTCTTCTCCATCCCCTTTCTCCCTATCCTTCCATCCGGAAGAACTGATCCATACTTCTATGGAAACTCAGACTACTAGTGGCTGGTAGCTTGTTGCTTTTCGTTGATTATAACCGGCTATGGAGACCGGAAGCATCCCCGCCCTTCCGTTTCGGCGGAAATACTCCGGGAAACAGGGTGTTACGCCTCGGCTTCGGCGTCCGGTCCCGGGCGGTCCACCAGTTCGACGATGGCCATGGGGGCATTGTCGCCAGGGCGGTAGCCGCATTTGAGGATGCGCAGGTAGCCGCCGGGGCGGGCCTTGTAGCGCGGGCCCAGTTCGGTGAACAGCTTGGTGACGATGTCGCGATCGCGCAGGCGGTTGAAGGCGGTGCGACGCTTGGCGACGGAGTCGTTCTTGGCCATTGTGATCAGGGGCTCGGCGACGCGGCGCAGTTCCTTGGCCTTGGGCACGGTGGTCCGGATCATTTCATGGCGCATGAGCGACACCGCCATGTTGCGGTACATGGCCTTGCGGTGGCTGCTGTTGCGGTTCAGTTGTCTTCCGCTTTGTCGATGACGCATGGTCGTTTCCGTCTTTGGTTCTGTTTAAAAGATTTCTCGCTCCGGCAGAAAATTGCTCCTGCATTTTCTGCACTTCCGCCGTCCCTGGCGGTCGTCGAAATGACATGTTCATGGTGGGTTTCGCTGGCGCTCTACCCACCCTACGTTGCTGTGATGCTTAAGCCGTGGCCCTGTCCTTCTCTTCCAGTCCGGCCGGGGGCCAGTTCTCCAGGCGCATTCCCAGGGCCAGGCCGCGCGAGGCGAGCACGTCCTTGATCTCGGTCAGGGACTTCTTGCCCAGGTTCGGCGTTTTCAGCAGCTCCACCTCGGTGCGCTGAATCAGGTCGCCGATGTAATAGATGCTCTCGGCCTTGAGGCAGTTGGCGGAGCGCACGGTCAGTTCCAGATCGTCCACGGGCCGGGTCAGGATCGGGTCGATCTCCGGTTCCTGGCGGGCGGCGGCTTCTTCCGCTTCCTCGGCTTCCAGGTCCACGAACACGGACAGCTGGTTGCGCAGGATGCGGGCGGCCTCGCGCACGGCCTCTTCCGGATCGATGGTGCCGTTGGTCTCGATCTCCAGCACCAGCTTGTCCAGGTCGGTCTGCTGCTCGACACGGGCGCTCTGCACTTCGTAGGAGATGCGCTTGACCGGGCTGAACGAGGCATCCAGCTTGAGACGGCCGATGGAGATCTCGCCCTCCTCGTTGTCCTCGATGGCGACGGGGCGGTAACCGCGGCCGCGTTCCACGGTCATGGTCATGTTCAGCTCGCCGGACTTGGTCAGGTTGGCGATCAGGTGATCCGGGTTGCCGATCTCGATGTCGTGATCCGTGGTGATGTCGCTGGCCCGGATCTCGCCCGGTCCCGCTTTCCGCAGGGACAGGGTACCTTCATCGCGGGCGTGCATCTGGATGGCCAGGCCCTTGAGATTGAGAAGGATATCGGTCACGTCTTCCTGGACACCCTCGATGGTGGTGTATTCATGCAGGACGTTCTCGATTTCCACCTCGGTCACGGCGCAGCCGGACATGGAAGACAGCAGCACGCGCCGCAGGGCGTTACCCAGCGTATGACCAAAGCCCCGGTTGAGCGGTTCGATGGTGATCTTGGCCCGGGTGTCGCTGATGGTATCAACGTCGACCCGGCGTGGTTTGAGTAATTCGCTGAATGTTGACGGCATAAGTCTGAATCCTGTTTAGGCTTACTTGGAGTAGAGTTCTACAACCAGTTGTTCATTGATTTCCGACGGCAGTTCGCTGCGGTCGGGCACGGCCTTGAATACGCCTTCCATTTTTTTGTTGTCGACTTCCACCCATTCCGGCATTCCGAACTGCTCGGCCACATTCAGGGCGTCCTGGATGCGCAGCTGTTTTTTGGCCTTCTCGCGCACGGTAATGGTGTCCTCGGGCTGTACCTGATAGCTGGGAATGTTGACGCTGCGGCCGTTGACCAGGATCGCCCGATGGCTGACCAGCTGCCGCGCCTCACTGCGCGTACTGCCAAAGCCCATGCGATAGACCACATTATCAAGCCGGCATTCCAGCAGTTGCAACAGGATCTCGCCGGTGGAGCCCTTCTTGCGCGCGGCCTCCTTGTAGTAGCGGCGGAACTGGCGTTCCAGCACGCCGTAGATACGCCGCAGTTTCTGCTTTTCGCGCAGCTGCAGGGCGTAGTCCGACAGGCGCCGGGGACGGGTGCCCTGTTGGCCGGGCGCCTTGTCCATCTGGCATTTGGTTTCGATGCCGCGGGCGCGGCTCTTGAGCATGAGGTCGGTACCCTCGCGCCGGCTCAGTTTGCATTTCGGTCCGATGTAACGTGCCATAACTTAACTGCCTCCCTTATACACGGCGCCGCTTCGGCGGACGGCAGCCGTTGTGCGGAATGGGTGTCACATCCGTGATGTTGGTGATCTTGTAGCCCACGGCGTTGAGGGCGCGCACGGCCGACTCACGGCCGGGGCCGGGGCCCTTGATGTTGACCTCCAGATTCTTGAGGCCGTATTCCTGGGCCGCCTCGCCGGCGTTCTGCGCCGCCACCTGGGCCGCGAACGGCGTGCTCTTGCGCGAGCCGCGGAAGCCGCTGCCGCCGGCGGTAGCCCAGCAGAGGACGTTGCCCTGGCGATCGGTGATGGTAATGATGGTGTTGTTGAACGACGCGTGAATATGCGCGACGCCGTCCAGTACCGTCTTCTTTACCTTCTTCTTGGTGGTGCGTGCTTTTGCCATGAGTAGTCTGTTTCCTTCCTATCGCTTGACGATGCGGCGCGGGCCCTTGCGGGTACGGGCGTTGGTTCGGGTACGCTGGCCGCGCAGCGGCAGGCCGCGTCGGTGACGGATGCCCCGGTAGGAACCGAGGTCCATCAGGCGCTTGATGTTCATGGCCACCTCGCGGCGCAGGTCACCCTCCAGCTCGTACTGGTTGATGTTCTGCCGGATCTTGTCCAGGTCTTCCTCGTTGAAGGTGTTGACCCGGGCATGCGGGTCCAGGCCCGTTTCCCTGCAGATATTCATGGCCCGGGTGCGCCCGAGGCCATAGATATAGGTGAGCGCAATGCTCAGATGCTTGTGGTCCGGAATATTGACTCCAGCTATACGCGCCATTCGATACTCTCCAGATTAACCCTGTCGTTGCTTGTGGCGCGGATCGCTGCAGATAACGCGCACGGTGCCGCGCCGCCGGATGATGCGGCAGTTACGACAGATTTTTTTAACCGATGCTCTGACTTTCATTGCTCTTCTCTCCGATATTCTTGCACTAGCCGCGCCGGCCGTGACCCTTGAGATTGGCCTTCTTCAGCAGGCCCTCGTACTGGTGCGACATCAGGTGCGCCTGCACCTGGGACATGAAATCCATGGTCACCACGACGATGATCAGCAGCGACGTGCCGCCGAAATAAAACGGTACATTATATTGCAGGATCAGGAATTCCGGCAGCAGGCAGACGAAGGTGATGTAAGTCGCGCCCGCCAGAGTCAGCCGTGTCAGAACGGTGTCCAGATACTGGGCCGTCTGCTCGCCGGGACGCATCCCCGGGACAAAGGCGCCGGACCGCTTCAGGTTGTCCGCCGTCTCGCGCGGGTCGAACACGATGGCCGTATAGAAAAAGCAGAAAAACACGATCGCGCCACCGTACATCAGAGTATATATCAACTGGCCCGGGTGCAACATATTGGCCATTTCCTGCAGCCAGGTCATGCCCTCGCCCTGGCTGAACCAGCCCGCCAGCGTGCCCGGAAAGAGGATGATGCTGGAGGCGAAAATGGGCGGAATGACGCCCGCCATGTTCAGCTTCAGGGGCAGGTGGCTGGACTGCCCGGCGTACATCTTGCGGCCCACCTGACGCTTGGCGTAGTTCACCGTGATGCGGCGCTGGCCGCGTTCCACGAAGACCACGAAGCCGGTGACGGCGATGGCCAGGGCAAACAGGGCCAGCAGCAACAGGATATGCAGCTCGCCGGTGCGCGCCAGTTCAACACTGCCGCCCACGGCCGCGGGCAGGCCGGAGACGATACCGGCAAAGATAATGAGCGAAATACCGTTGCCGACGCCGCGTTCGGTGATCTGCTCGCCCAGCCACATGAGGAACAGGGTGCCGGTGACCAGCGTGGTGACGGCGGTGAGGCGGAAACCGAAGCCGGGGTCCATGACCACGGGCATGCCGCCGGCCTGCTGCGCTTCCAGGGCGATGGAAACGCCGATGGCCTGGAACGTCGCCAGGAGCACGGTGCCGTAGCGGGTGTACTGGGTGATCTTGCGGCGGCCGGCCTCGCCTTCCTTGCGCAGCTGTTTCAGCCGCGGGTCGATGAACGACAGCAACTGCATGATAATCGACGCCGAGATATACGGCATGATGCCCAGGGCCACCACGGACAGGCGCTCCAGGGCGCCGCCGGAGAACATGTTAAACATGTCCAGGATGGTGCCGCTCTGCTGGTTGAAGAACTCCTGCAGGGCCACCGGGTTGATGCCGGGCACCGGGATATGGGTGCAGATGCGATAGACGAACAGCGCGAACAGGACGAACAACAGCCTCTGGCGCAGTTCCTTGACCTGCGCCAGGCCGCCTATGCCGCCCGGTAGTGCCTGACTCGTCGCTGACATGTTATTCCTCGACCTTGCCCCCGGCCTTCTCTATGGCCTCACGGGCGCCTTTGGTCACGCGCAGGCCCTTGACCGTGACCGCCTTGCTGATCTCGCCGGAGGCGATGACCTTGGCGCGCTTGATGGTGCTGGCGATGATGTGGGCCGCCTTCAGGGCGTCCAGATCGACAACGTCGGTGCCGGTTTTGGCCAGCTCGTTCAACCGCACTTCCGCGGTAATGCGCGCCAGGCGCGAATGAAAGCCGAATTTGGGCAGGCGCCGCTGCAGCGGCATCTGGCCGCCTTCGAAGCCCACCTTGTGATAGCCGCCGGAACGTGCCTTCTGGCCCTTGTGGCCGCGCCCGGCGGTACCGCCCTTGCCGGAACTGCCGCCGCGTCCGATGCGCGTGCGATTCTGCTTGGCGCCGCGGCCCGGTTTGATGCTGTTCAGTTCCATAATCACACCTCCTCCACGGACAACAGGTAGGAAACCCGGTTGATCATGCCGCGGTTTTCCGGGGTATCGACCACCTGCACGGTATGGCCGATGCGACGCAGGCCCAGGCCCTTAACGCAGGCTTTATGTGTGGGCTTGCGGTGAATAATGCTTTTCTTCAGCGTGACGCTGAGTTGTTTGTTTTTCGTGGCCATGGTTATTCCGTCAGCTCTTCGGGGGTTTTGCCCCGCTTGGCCGCCACGAACTCCGGCGAATGCAGGCGTGTGAGGCCGTTGATGGTCGCCCGGATGACATTGACAGGATTGGTGGAACCGTGTGATTTCGCCAGCACGTTATGCACGCCCAGACATTCGAAGACGGCACGCATGGGGCCGCCGGCGATGATGCCGGTACCATCCGAGGCCGGCTGCATGTAGACCCGGGCCGCGCCGTGTTCGGCGGTAATGGCGTAATGCAGGGTATCGCCCTTGAGCGGCACGCTGACCATGTTCTGGCGCGCCTTTTCCATGGCCTTCTGGATAGCCACCGGGACTTCGCGGGCCTTGCCGCGGCCGAAACCGACCTTGCCGTTGCCGTCGCCGACCACGGTCAGCGCGGTAAAGCCGAAAATGCGGCCGCCCTTGACCACCTTGGCGACGCGGTTCACCGCCACCAGTTTTTCCAGCAGGTCTTCGTTACCCGTCATTGAATCTGTTCTTGCCATAAGCTGTCTGTCTCCGGAATGCTTCCGTTACGCTCTTTTGTTAAAACTCCATGCCGTTTTCGCGCGCGGCATCGGCCAGGGCCTTGACGCGGCCGTGATATCTGAAGCCGGACCGGTCGAAGGCGACTTTGGTGACACCGGCTTTCTTCGCCCGTTCGGCGATAGCCTTGCCCACCAGGGATGCCGCCTCGACGTTGCCGCCGAACTTCACGTTCTTGCGCAGTTCCTTGTCCACCGTCGAGGCGCTGGTCACCACGCTGGCTCCGTCGGGTGCGATCACCTGCACGTAGATATGCCGCGGCGTCCGGTGCACGCACAGGCGATGGGCCGCCAGATCGCGGATGTGACTGCGCGCTTTCCGTGCCCGTCGTAATCTTGCTGTTTTCTTGTTCATGCTCATGGCCCTTTACGCTTTCTTGGCTTCCTTACGGACAATGCGTTCATCGGAATATTTCACGCCCTTGCCCTTGTAGGGTTCCGGCGGCCGGTAGGCGCGGATGTTGGCGGCGACGTAGCCGACCAGTTGTTTGTCCACACCCTTGATAACGACCTCGGTCTGGGTGGGCGTCTCGACGGTAATGCCGTCGGGGATGTCGAAATTCACCGGATGCGAGAAGCCCAGGGTCAGGTTCAGCACCTTGCCCTGTACCGCGGCGCGGTAGCCGACGCCGTTGATCTCCAGTTTCCTTTCGAAACCCTCGGAAACCCCCGTGATCATGTTCTGGGCCAGGGCCCGCGTGGTCCCCGACAGGGCCCGCGACGGTTTGGAATTGTTGTTGGCCGTTACCTTCAGTGTGCCGTCCTCGTGCGTCACGGTCACCAGATTATGGATCTCGTGGCTCAGTTCACCCTTGCCGCCCTTCACGCGCAGGGTGCGCCCGTTGATGCTGACTTCAACACCGGACGGGATCTTTACGGGGTAACTTGCAATTCGTGACATGGCTCTTAATCCATCAGGAAACAAAACATAAAACTTCACCGCCGACGCCCTGCGCCCTGGCGGTCCTGTCCGTCATCACACCCTTGTTGGTGGAGATGATGGCCGTGCCCAGACCGTTCATGACCTTCGGCAGATCGTCCTTGCCGCTGTAGCGGCGCAGGCTCGGCCGGCTGGCCCGGCGCAGCATCTCGATAACCGGCTTGCCCTCGAAATATTTCAGTTCGACGGTCAGCGTGGTTTTATTGCCTTCCTCGCTCAGCCTGAAATCGGTGATATAGCCCTCCTCCTTGAGAATGCCGGCTATGGCCGCCTTCACATTCGAGGACGGTATATTGACCTCCTTCTTCGAACGCGCCTGGGCGTTCCGTATCCGGGTCAACATGTCTGCAATCGGGTCTTGTAAACTCATTCTGTTTTAGTCTCTTGTGACTCTATAATCAGTTACTTGTAACTTATAACTTGTGACTTGTGACTGTGTGTCACCAGCTCGCCTTGACCAGCCCCGGAATATCGCCGCGCATGGCCGCCTCGCGCAGCTTGTTGCGCGACAGGCCGAACTTGCGATAATAGCCGTGCGGCCGGCCGGTCAGGGCGCAGCGGTTGCGCACCCGCGACGCACTGGAATTGCGCGGCAGTTTGTTGAGCGCAATCCTGGCCTGCTCGCGTTCTTCCTCGTTCAGGCTCGGATCGATCACTCTTGCCTTGAGCGCGGCGCGTTTAGCAGCGTATTTCTTGACCATACGCATGCGCTTCTTTTCACGGTTAACCATTGCTGCCTTAGCCATTCTTTCTCACCTCAGGCCCGTAACGGGAAATTGAACGCGGCCAGTAACGCACGGCTCTCCTCGTCCGTTACCGCCGATGTTGTAATCGTGACGTCCATACCCCGGATGGCGTCGATTTTGTCGTACTCGATTTCCGGGAAAATAATCTGCTCCTTCACGCCCAGACTGTAATTACCACGGCCGTCGAAAGAACGCGGGCTCAGGCCGCGAAAATCACGGATACGCGGAATGGCGACGCTAATCAGCCGATCCAGGAATTCATACATGCGCGCCCGGCGCAGGGTCACCTTGCAGCCGATGGGAAAGCCTTCCCGGACCTTGAAGTTGGCGACGGATTTGCGCGCCATGGTGACAACCGGTTTCTGGCCGGCGATCAAGGTCAGGTCGTTAACGGCATTGTCGATGATCTTTTTATCATTGATCGCCTCGCCCAGGCCCATATTAATGGTGACCTTGGCAATCCTCGGCACCTGCATGGGCGACTTGTAGCCGAACTGCTCGGTCAGCTGCTTGACCACCGTCTCTTTGTAATATTCCTGTAAATTCGCCATGACTCGTCTGCCTACACGTCAACAACTTCGTTGTTGGATTTGAAATAGCGCACCTTGCTGCCGTCCTCCAGGAACCGGAAGCCGATACGATCAGCCTTCTGGGTGACCGGGTTCCAGAGGGCGACGTTGGACGCCTCGATGGGCATCTCTTTCTCGATAATGCCGCCCGGCGTGCCCTGCATGGGGTTGCCCTTGGTGTGGCGCTTCACCATGTTGATGTTTTCCACCACGATCTTGTCTTCCTGCGGCAGCACACGGCGCACGGTACCGCGCTTGCCCTTGTCCTTGCCGGTCAGGACCACAACCTCATCACCTTTTCTGATCTTGTTCATTTACACTGCTTCTATATTAAATAATTAATTCTTTAGCCCTTGTAACTTATGACTTGTTACTTGTAACTTTGTTACAAAACCTCTGGTGCGAGCGAAATAATCTTCATGAATTTTTCGCTGCGCAGTTCACGCGTCACCGGACCGAATATGCGCGTGCCGATGGGCTGCAGCTGCGGGTTCAGCAGCACCGCCGCATTGCCGTCAAAGCGGATTAATGAACCGTCCGCGCGGCGCACGCCCTTGCGGGTCCGCACGACCACGGCATGATAGGTCTCACCCTTCTTCACCTTGCCGCGCGGAATAGCCTCCTTGACGCTGACCTTGATGATGTCGCCGATCCCGGCATAGCGCCTCTTGGAGCCGCCAAGAACCTTGACACACATTAAACGACGCGCGCCGCTGTTGTCGGCCGCGTTCAGAATTGTCTGCATCTGTATCATGTGTGTTCTCCGATTATTCCTTCCGCCGGGCTCTCGTTACAGCGCTCTCGATACGATCTTCTGCAGGCGCCAGGCCTTGTGCTTGGAGATCGGCCGCGTCGACTCGATGATAACGATATCGCCTTCGTTGCATTCGTTGTTCTCATCATGAGCGATGACCTTCGTCGACTTGCGCACGTACTTTTCGTAAACCGGGTGCTTGACCATGCGCGGCACGGATACGGAGATGGATTTGTCCATCTTGTTGCTGACTACGCGCCCGCGCATGGTTCTCGCGGTTGTTGCCGATTCCTGTACGGTTGCTTCGCTCATGCCTGTTTACTCTTCTTTTCCATATCGGTTAATACTGTCTTTATCCGGGCTATGTCCCGGCGTACCGCCTGGATCTGGCTCGGTTTGCTCAACTGCCCGGAACCCTTCTGCATGCGCAGGTTGAACTGCTCGCGATGCAGATCCAGCAACAGCGTGTTCAGTTCCTCGGTCGATTTCTGTCTCAGATCCGTCGCTTTCATCACAGTAACGTCCTGCTGGTAAACGTGGTCTGAACCGGCAACTTGGCGGCGGCCAGCTCAAAGGCCTCGCGCGCCAGTTCCTCGGATACACCTTCAATCTCATACAGCATCTTGCCGGGCTTGATCTGTGCAACCCAGTACTCGACGTTGCCCTTGCCCTTGCCCATGCGCACTTCCAGCGGCTTGGTGCTGATGGGCTTGTCCGGGAATATCCGGATCCAGAGCTTGCCGCCGCGCTTGACGTGGCGCGTGATAGCCCGGCGGGCGGCCTCGACCTGGCGGGCGGTAATGCGTCCGCGCGTGGTCGCCTTGAGACCGTATTCACCGAAACTGACCTTGTTGCCGCTGTTCGCCATGCCGCGGTTACGGCCCTTTTGCTGTTTCCTGAATTTTGTTCTTTTCGGTTGTAACACTTCTCTACTCCAACGATTAAGCCGTTGATGTCTGGGTTGCCGCTTCTTCCTCAACCGGCTGTTCCATGCCGAAAATCTCGCCCTTGAAGATCCAGACCTTGACGCCGATAACACCGTAGGTGGTATTGGCTTCGGCAAGGCCGTAGTCGATGTCCGCACGCAGGGTATGCAACGGCACGCGGCCCTCGCGATACCACTCGGAGCGGGCAATCTCGGCGCCGTTCAGGCGGCCGCTGACGTGAATCTTGATGCCCAGCGCGCCGAGTCGCATGGTATTGGTCACCGCGCGCTTCATGGCGCGGCGGAACATGATGCGCCGCTCAATCTGCTGGGCCACACTTTCGGCCACCAGGTAGGCGTCCAGTTCCGGCTTGCGGATTTCCTCGACGCTGACCGTCGCCGGCACACCCATCATCCTGGAAATCTCCTTGCGCAGTTTCTCGATGTCTTCGCCCTTCTTGCCGATCACAATGCCCGGCCGCGCTGTGTGGATCACCACTCGTGCGTTATTGGCCGGCCGCTCGATCTGGATGCGGCTGACCGAGGCATTGGAAAGCTTCTTGCGCAGGTAATCCCGTACAGCCAGGTCCGTATGCAGATAGCCCGCATAATCGCGGGATTTGGCATACCAGGTGGAGGTCCAGTCCTTGATAATGCCAAGGCGAATACCCGTTGGATGTACTTTCTGTCCCATAAGCTATCTCACTCTCCGGCTTCCGCCACGGTCACCGTCAGATGAGCCGTCGGTTTCATTAATCGGTCCGCCCTGCCGCGGGCTCGCGGGCGCAGCCGTTTCATGGCCGGGCCCTGGTTGACGAATATCTCCGTCACCTTGAGTTCATCAATGTCGGCGCCGTCATTGTGCTCGGCGTTGGCAATGGCCGACTCCAGCAGTTTCTTCAGGGTCGCCGCCGGCTTTTTATTGCTGAACGCCAGGATATTCAGCGCCTTGTCGACGCGCTGACCCCGGATCTGATCGGCCACCAGCCGCAGTTTCTGCGGTGACAGTCGTGTGAATCGCAATGTCGCTGATGTCGCCATGTCTCGTTCTCTATTTGCTCTTCTTGTCCGCCGCGTGGCCGCGGAAGGTCCGGGTCACGGCAAACTCGCCCAGCTTGTGGCCGACCATGTTTTCGGAAATATAAATCGGCATATGGTCGCGGCCGTTATGCACGGCAATGGTCAGACCGACCATATCCGGCAGTACCATGGACCGGCGCGACCAGGTCTTGATCGGACGCTTGTCATTATTCGCTGCCGCCGTTTCCACCTTCTTGATCAGATGGTGATCCACGAACGGTCCTTTTTTAATCGAACGGCCCACTACTTCTCTCCTCGGCTCTTGCGTTTGCGCACAATCAGGCTGTCGGTGCGCTTGTTCTTTCTGGTCTTGTAACCCTTGGTGGGCATGCCCCAGGGTGAAACCGGATGGCGCCCGCCGGAGGTGCGGCCCTCGCCGCCGCCGTGGGGGTGATCCACCGGATTCATCACCACACCGCGCACAGTAGGCCGTACACCGCGCCAGCGTTTGGCGCCGGCCTTGCCCAGCTTGCGCAGGGAATGTTCCACATTGCTGGCCTCACCGATGGTGGCGCGACACTGAATCGCCACACGGCGCATTTCGCCGGAACGCAGCCGCAGCGTCGCGTAGGCACCCTCGCGGGCGACCAGTTGCACGCCGGCGCCGGCACTGCGGGCAATCTGGGCACCCTTGCCCGGTTTCATTTCCACGCAGTGCACCGTCGTGCCCAACGGGATATTCCGCAGCGGCAGACAGTTGCCCGGCTCGATGGCGGCGCCCGAACCGGACATCAGGCTTGCGCCCTGCCGGACCTTGTTCGGCGCGATGATGTAGCGCCGCTCGCCATCGGCATACAGCAACAGGGCCAGATGCGCCGTGCGGTTGGGATCGTATTCAATCCGTTCGACCTTCGCCGGGATGCCGTCCTTGTCGCGCTTGAAATCGACGATGCGGTAACGCTGCTTGGCGCCGCCGCCGCGATGGCGCACGGTGATACGACCGTGGTTGTTGCGTCCGGATGTCTTGTTCTGCTTGTCCAGCAACGGCTCATACGGCTCGCCCTTGTGCAGCTCCGGTGTTATCACCTTGATCATGCCGCGGCGGCCGGGAGAAATCGGTTTTGGTCTCATTAATGCCATTACTGCGCTCCTCAGGCTCCGACGAAGTCGATGTCGAAACCGGGTTTCAACTTGACGTAGGCTTTTTTCCAGTCGGACCGTTTGCCGATGCTCTGGCGGAAGGCCTTGCGCTTGCCCTTGACGGTCAGCACCTGCACGGACTCCACCTGAACCTCGAACATCAGTTCCACTGCCTGCTTGATTTCCGGCTTGGTGGCGTGCTTTTCCACCTTGAACACGAACTGCCGGTTCTTCTCGCCGATCATGGTGCTCTTCTCGGTAACGCGCGGTTCCAGCAGCACCTTCATCAGCTTTTGCTGTTTGACGGGGTTCGTACTCATGTCAGCCATGCCTCTACCTTCTCCAGCGCCGCTTTGGTCATCACCACATTCTTGAAGCCAATCAATGTGTACGGATTCATCTCCTCGGTATCGATAATGTCCACATGAGGGATGTTGCGCGTGGCCAGCCAGGTCTGTTCGCTGAAATCGTCGGTAATAATCAATACATCCTCGACACCCAGATCCGCCAGGGCCTGAATGGCCAGTTTCGTCTTCGGCTCTTCCAGGGAAAAATCCTCGACACACTTGAGACGTTCCTGGCGCACCAGTTCCGAGAGGATGGAACGCATGGCGCCGCGGTACATTTTACGGTTCACCTTGGGATTGTATTCCTTCGGCTTGGCCGCAAAGGTCACGCCGCCGCCGCGCCATATGGGGCTGCGGATGGTACCGGACCGGGCCCGGCCGAGGCCTTTCTGCCGCCACGGTTTCTTGCCGCCGCCGCGCACCTGGGCGCGCGTTTTCTGTGCCCGGGTGCCGGCACGCGCCCGGCTCATGTAGGCATTCAATACCTGGTGGATCAGGGCCTCATTGAACGGCGCGTCGAAAATAGTGTCGGAGACGCTCACCTTGCCCGCTTTCTTTTTACCGGTTGCGTGTAATTTCAGATCCATAATCATCAGCCCGCCTTCACCGCCGGTGTAATAACGACACGGCCACCCTTGGCACCGGGCACCGAACCCTTTATCAAAAGCAGGTTGCGCTCGGCGTCCACGCGAACTACTTCCAGATTCTGGGTGGTATTGCGGGTATTGCCCATATGGCCGGCCATGCGTTTGCCCTTGAGCACCCGGCCCGGTGTCTGGCACTGGCCGATGGAACCCGGCGCGCGATGGGCGCGGGAGTTGCCGTGGGAGTTGCGCTGACCGCTGAAATGGTGCCGCTTGATGGCGCCGGCAAAACCCTTGCCGATGGTGGTGCCGCTGACATCCACCTTCTGGCCGTCCTGGAAAATATCCACCTTGATTTCGGCGCCCGGTGACAGTTCAGTTTCGTCACTGTCATTAAGCCGGAATTCCATCAGGCCCTCGGCGGTTTCCACTTCGGACCTGGCCAGATTGCCGGCCATGGCCTTGTTGATCAGGCCGCGGCGCTTCCCGCCCCATGCGATCTGCACGGCGCGATAGCCGTCCGTTTCCGGATCCAGCAGGCGCGTCACACGGTTGGGCGACACTTCGATCACCGTCACGGGCACGGACTGGCCCTGGTCCGTGAAGACCCGGGTCATGCCTCTTTTTCGCCCTACGATTCCTATAGTCACTGTTCGCTACCTAATCTGTTAGCTATGTAATACCACTGGTATCAAGCAAAAAGTATAAAGTTGAAAGTTAAAGGAGATGTGTGCCCGGCTATCGCTGCAAGGCATAAACTTTCCACCCTCTTTCCACTTTAAACTTGTACCTTGAACCTTGAACCTTATACCTTTTAACTAAGCTTGATCTGTACGTCGACGCCGGCGGCCAGATCCAGTTTCATCAGCGCATCCACGGTCTTGTCCGTCGGGTTGACGATATCCATCAAACGTTTGTGCGTCCGGATTTCATACTGATCGCGCGCGTCTTTATTGACATGCGGCGAGACCAGCACCGTATAACGCTCCTTCTTCGTGGGCAGAGGAATAGGCCCTTTCACCTGCGCACCGGTACGGCGCGCGGTTTCCACGATCTCCTTCGTCGACTGATCGATCAGCCTGTGATCGAAAGCCTTGAGACGTATGCGTATGACCTGTTTCTCCGCCATTTTCGTTTAACTTTCCGACTTTTAATCTTTAAATGTTGGTGGGTTTCGCTCCGCTCAACCCACCCTACGTGTATTACTTGTTACTTGTGACTTGTTACTTATGACTTAACTATTCAATAACCTTGGATACAACACCGGCGCCGACGGTACGACCGCCCTCGCGGATGGCGAAGCGCACGCCCTCTTCCATCGCAATCGGCGAGATCAATTCCACCGTCATCTTGACGTTGTCGCCCGGCATCACCATCTCCGTGCCCTCCGGCAGCGTTACCGCGCCGGTCACGTCCGTCGTCCGGAAGTAAAACTGCGGACGGTAGTTGTTGAAGAACGGCGTGTGACGGCCGCCCTCGTCCTTACTCAGGACGTACACTTCACACTCGAATTTGGTGTGCGGCGTGATGGTCCCCGGCTTGCACAGCACCTGGCCGCGCTCCACTTCGTCTCGCTTGGTCCCGCGCAGCAGTACGCCCACGTTGTCGCCCGCCTGGCCTTCGTCCAGCAGCTTGCGGAACATCTCCACGCCCGTGCAGGTGGTCTTCTGCGTCGGCTTGATGCCCACAATCTCGATCTCGTCCTGCACCTTGATGATGCCCCGCTCAATCCGGCCGGTCACCACCGTGCCGCGCCCGGAAATGCTGAATACGTCCTCGATCGGCATCAGGAACGGCTGGTCCACGGGCCGCTCCGGCACCGGGATGTATTCGTCCATCGCATCCAGAAGCTTGTAGATGCTCTGCGTCCCGATTTCCGAGTCGTCGCCTTCCAGCGCCTTCAGGGCACTGCCCGTGATCACCGGGGTGTCGTCACCCGGAAAATCATACGCGTCCAGCAGTTCCCGCACTTCCATTTCCACCAGTTCCAGCAATTCCGCGTCGTCCACCTGGTCCGCCTTGTTCAGGTACACCACGATGAACGGCACGCCCACCTGACGCGCCAGAAGAATGTGCTCACGCGTCTGCGGCATCGGGCCGTCCGCGGCAGACACCACCAGGATGGCTCCGTCCATCTGCGCCGCGCCCGTGATCATGTTCTTGACGTAGTCCGCGTGACCCGGGCAGTCCACGTGCGCGTAATGACGCGCTTCCGTCTGATATTCCACGTGCGAGGTCGCGATCGTGATACCGCGCGCCTTCTCCTCCGGTGCCTTGTCGATCTTGTCAAAGGCGATAAAGTCGCCGCCCCATTTCTCCGACATCACCTTCGTGATCGCCGCCGTCAGCGTTGTCTTGCCGTGGTCCACGTGGCCCACCGTGCCAACGTTGACGTGCGGTTTCTTGCGCTCAAATTTTGACTTCGACA
>JBBDSH010000083.1:0-37219 GCA_040905045.1 Gammaproteobacteria bacterium
ACCAGCAGCCCGGCGAGTATCCCCGGCATACCTTCGTAGACGGCCTCGTGCCAGCCCAGCCAGCGCCAGACCAGGGCCGTGCCGAAACCGGTTAAGGCCATGGCAATCAAGGTGCGCTGGGCCGGCCGGGCGCCGAACGCCAGTACCAGCATCAGCGGCCCGAAGGCACTGCCCAGGCCCGACCAGGACATGATCACCAGACTGAAGACGGTCTGTTTGCTGAACAGCGCCCAGCCCAGCGCCAGGCCCGTCATTAGTACGGTGGCTATCTTGATGAGCCAGGTTTTCTCGATACGGTGCGGTAGCAGATCATGGGTCAGTGCCGCGGAGCAACTGAGTACCAGTGAATCCGCCGTGGACATGGTGGCGGCAAAAATCCCCGCCAGAACCAGACCCACCAGTACCGGCGGCAGCAACTCCAGCGCCATGGTCGGCAGGGCCAGTTCCGCATCGAAGCTGCCCGGATCGCTCAAATAGATCCGCGACAGCATGCCGACACCGGTCGCCATGCAATAAAAGATAATAAACCAGCCGTAATACCAGCAGCGGACGCGTATCATGCTGCCCGATTCCGTGAGTGTCATGAAACGCACCATGATGTGCGGCTGGCCGATAATGGAAAAACCGGCAAACATCCAGCCCACGGTGAATAACACAACACCGGACAGTCCCGGCAGAAACATGTCACCCGGAGATATGTCCAGAAATCCGTCGATGGCCTGCAACCGGATCATGGCGCCGTCGATACCGCCAATGGCGGCTGTTGCCACGACCAGCATGAGACCCATGGCAACCACCATGACCATGGATTGTGCCGCGTCGGTCCAGATGGAAGCGCGGATGCCGCCGGCGAAGCAATACGCCACCACCATGACCGCACCCATGACGGCGCCGCCCCACTGCGGCCAGTCGAACAGAACGTGCAGGGCCTTGCCGCCGGCCAGCAACTGGGCTCCGGCGTAGGCTAGCAGGAACAACAATGAAATCAGCGAGGCAACGATTTGCAGATGCCGGTGGCCGCTGCCGCCGCTCCAGTGACTGAGGACACCGGCGTAACTGCCTTCGCCGCTGGCGCCGGCGGCCAGGCGCAATCGTTGATGGATAAGCAATGAAGCGACAAAGTCGCCCAGGATCCAGCCGGTCATGAGCCAGACGGCGGCGAACCCCACGGTATAGGTGTAACCGATGACACCGATGAACATATAGCCGCTGTTGTTGGTGGCCACGGCGGACAAGGCCACCAGCCAGGGCGGCATGCTGTGACTGGCCAGGTAATAGTCGTGCCGGGTATGACGGCTGAACCAGACGGAACTGACGCCAATGAGCACGAACATCAGCAGGAAACCGAGGAAGCTGAGGGTAATAATCACTGGAATCCGGAACCCTTGTTATGTCCGCCCATATCCGTGGCGGTTCGATGTTTGATCGGCTGCAGAAGGCGGTATAACACCTGAATGTCTAGCCCGATTCAAGGGTAAATTCAAACCGCAAGGTATCGATGGCAGTACCAACTGCGGAAAAATTCCGCTCACAGAAGACGACATCTCCGTTCGAGTCCATTGTCAAAACCGTGGAAGAACGAGTGCCATAGCCGTCCATATGAATGAAGATCGGTGACAGATTACGCTCCAGTTCCGTCCCGATTCCGGTGTCGGGCAGTTCCGTATCATCGGCTGCGGTGGTATCGGCAAGGATGGCGAACAAATCGTCCGGTTCGATCATCGGGCCCGCATTGAGTACATTTAACAATGCCTTTTTCCCGCCAACCACCTTGGGCCAGTCGCAATTCAGTTCGCCGTTGCTTATGCCATGGATGCCACTGTCCAGTTTTTCATAATCATCGCCGCGGCTGGTGTGGAAAAACAGATCCGTTTTTATCCCGACCAGCAGATTATAGGCGTCGAAATGAAGCCGGCGCCGGATCACGTCCTGCAGATAGGACTCCGGATCGATCCGGTTTTTCAGGTAATCCGCCACCAGGCGGCCGCGTGATTCCAGACCGGTCCTTTTCAGCGGCGGCTCGCGCACGTTGGTCACGGCCGCGATACGGCCGCGGCGATCCATCCCCAGCCAACTGCCGTTCGCTTCCAGATCGCGCCCGCCCAGAACGCCGGGCGCATCCTCCCAGTAAGCGGCCTCGCGCGTGGGCCGGCGGAAATATTCGTCCCGGTTAGCCGCCAGGATCAGCGGATAATCGGGATGTTCATTCAGTGCGATCAGGATCAGACACATATCGGAACGCCGTAAACGGAGCCGTCGACTGTATAGCGGGTTCGACTCCGTGTGCAATCCGGAAACATAACGCAGACACGCGATAAATGCCTCCATGTAGCTCGAATGCGGCATCCCTGCCGCATACGGTCTGCTTATATGTTTCCGGATTGCACACGGAGTCGGAACACTGGTTTAAATAGCACCCCATCGATTGACGATGTTACAGAACAACCGCGCCGTCACTTCCGCATCATAGCGAGCCGAGTGCGCCTCGCTGCTGTCCCACTCCAGGCCCGCCGCCTGCACCGCTCGAGACAGCACCGTCTGGCCGTAGGCCAGTCCGCCCAGGGTGGCCGTATCGAAGGTACTGAAAGGATGAAAGGGATTACGCTTGATACCGCTGCGTTCCGCCGCGGCATTGATAAAACCGATATCCAGAGAAGGATTGTGACCCACCAGAATAGCCCGCTTGCAGTCGTGTTTTTTCATGTGGTTGCGCACCGGCTTGAAGATATCCGACAGTGCCTCACGTTCGGAAACGGCAATCTGCTGGCGGAACGGATGATGCGGATCGATACCGGTGAATTCCAGCGCCGCCTTGTCCATGTTGGCGCCGGGAAACGGCTGCACATGACGGCTGACTGTCTCATCCGGATACCACTGCCCGGCATCATCAACATTCAAAAGCACGGCGGCCACTTCCAGCAGGGCGTCGGTGGCGGCATTGAAGCCGCCGGTTTCCACGTCCACCACCACCGGCATGAAGCCCCGGAAGCGCCGCGCCATCACACTGCCGCCGTTGTCGCCTGTCATGCCTCCACCAGCTGCCAGCTGCAGGTTTCGCCGGCCTTCAAGGGCACTACTTCCTCATCGCCGAACGGCAATGCCTCGGGAACGGTCCAGTCACGCTTTTCCAGAGTCACCGTAGCGCCGTTCCTGGGCAGGCCGTAAAAATCAGCGCCGTGAAACGCGGCGAAGGCCTCCAGCCGATCCAGCGCACCGGCCGCCTCGAAGACCTCGGCATACAATTCCAGGGCGCCGTGGGCGGAATAGATACCGGCGCAGCCGCAAGCCGATTCCTTGGCGCCGCGCGGGTGCGGTGCACTGTCCGTTCCCAGGAAAAAACGGGGATGGCCGCCGATGGCGGCATTGATGAGCGCCCGGCGATGGGATTCCCGCTTCAGCACCGGCAGACAAAAATGATGCGGCCTGAGCCCCTGCCGGAATAATGCATTGCGGTTGTACATCAAGTGCTGCGGCGTAATGGTGGCGGCAAGATTCCCGCCCGCCTCGCTCACGTACTGCACCGCCTGCCGGGTGGTGATGTGTTCAAACACCACTTTCAGGCCGGGGTATCGCCGTAACAGGGGATCCAGGACGTCATCGATAAACACGCTTTCCCGATCAAAGATATCGACTTCGGCATCCGTGACCTCGCCGTGCATGAGCAGGGGCACACCCGAATCCGCCATGCGTTCCAGTACCGGGTAGACCTTGTCAATAGCGGTGACGCCGTCATCGGAATGAGTCGTGGCGCCGGCGGGATAATATTTCACGGCAACAATCTCCTCGCAGTCCGCCGCCGCATCGATATCCGCCGGGGTTGTATTATCGGTCAGATACAGGGTCATCAGGGGCCGGAAGCCGGAATCCGCCGGCAGGGCAGCAAGGATGCGCTGCCGGTAGGCCATGGCCTGCTCGACGCTTACAACGGGCGGTTTCAGATTGGGCATGATCACGGCACGGGCGAAACGGCGGGCGCTGTCGCCCACCACACTGGCCATGGCCGCATTGTCTCGAACATGCAGATGCAGGTCGTCCGGCCGGGTAATGATCAGTGATGACATCAAACGTATGAATGGTTCGTATGTAACGCGGTAGAATCAAAGGTACCATATGGCCGCGTGTTTGTCCGATACGCTTCATCCCTTGTATTGACGGCGATTCGATTTATCATGACGTCATCCAGTCATTATAAGCAAACACCATGGAATACCGACAACTGGGGCAAACCGAAATCCGGGTCAGCCTGCTTTGCCTGGGCAGCATGACCTGGGGCGGTCAGAACACGGAAGCCGAAGCGCACGAACAACTCGACCACGCCGTTGATGCCGGCATCAATTTCATCGATACGGCGGAAATGTATCCGTTTCCGGTGGACTCCGGCAATTTCGGACAAACGGAAACCATCATCGGCAACTGGCTGAAAAAAAGAAATGATCGCGACAGGCTGGTGATCGCCACCAAGATCGCCCCTGCCTCGGACAATCTCTCCTTTCTCCGCGACGGCAACAACCGGCTTGACCGAAAAAACATAGAGCAGGCCGTGAACGACAGTCTCAAGCGCCTGAACACCGATTACATCGATCTGTATCAGACCCACTGGCCGGAACGGCAGGCGAATTTTTTCGGCAAGCTCGATTACAAACACTCGGCGGAGGGCGACTGCACGCCCATCGAGGAAACCCTGGCCGCCCTGGACGATATGGTCCGGGCAGGGAAGATCCGTTACATCGGCGTCTCCAATGAAACCCCCTGGGGCGTGGCCGAGCACCTGCGGATCGCCGCCGGCGCCGCGCGGCCGCGTATCGTCAGCATCCAGAACCCTTACAACCTGCTCAACCGGATCTTCGAAGTGGGCCTGGCGGAATTTGCCCACCGGGAACAGGTCGGACTGCTGGCCTATTCGCCGCTCGCATTCGGCACCCTGAGCGGCAAATACCTGGAAAACACTCAGCCGCAGGACGCCAGGCTGACCCTGTACCCGAATTTCCAGCGCTATCTGAAGCCCAACGGCGTCAGGGCGACGGAGCAATACTGCCTGCTGGCACGGGAACACGGCCTGGATCCGGCGCAAATGGCCCTGGCCTTCATCAATTCACGCCCGTTTGTGACCAGTAATATCATCGGCGCCAGGACCATGGCGCAGTTACGGAGTAATATAGAGAGCATGAACATCATGTTGCCGGATGATCTGGTCGAGGCGATTAACGCCGTTCACGCCGACAACCCCAATCCCTGTCCGTAACCATAAGGCGAACAGATACGTGGAGCTGACATCCCTGACCGCCATCTCGCCCATAGACGGCCGCTACGGCGATAAAACCGAATCCCTGCGGGCGCTGTTCAGCGAGTACGGCATCATCCGCAAGCGCGTGCTCATTGAGATTCGCTGGCTGCAGCATCTGGCCGCGGAAAAGAACATTACCGCGATCCCGGCGCTGTCCGGAGATGCCAATAACATACTCAACGCCGTCGTTGACGATTTCTCCCCGGAGGACGGCGAACGCATCAAGGCCATCGAACGCACCACCAATCATGACGTCAAGGCGGTGGAATATTTCCTCAAGGAAAAAACCGGGGACCACGCGGAACTGCAGGCGGTCACCGAATTCCTGCATTTCGCCTGCACCTCCGAGGACATCAACAATCTTGCCCACGCCCTGATGCTGAACGAGGCACGGGAACAGCACCTGCTGCCCCAGTGCAAGCTGATCATCCTGTCACTGGCCCGTCTTGCGGACGAACTGGCGGATCAGCCCATGCTCTCGCGCACCCACGGCCAGACCGCCTCACCGACCACGCTGGGCAAGGAGATAGCCGTATTCATTCATCGCCTGGAACGGCAGCTGCAGCAGCTGCGCGAGGTACCCGTCCTCGGCAAGATCAACGGCGCCGTGGGTAATTTCAACGCCCATATGGCCGCCTGTCCGGAAGTGGACTGGATGCGCGTTTCAAAAGGATTCGTCGAATCGCTGGGTCTGAACTGGAATCCCCATACCACCCAGATCGAATCCCATGATTACATGGCGGAATATTTCCATGCCCTGAGCCGCTTCAATACGGTATTGATCGATTTTTGTCGCGATGCCTGGGGCTATATCTCCCTGGGTTATTTCAAACAGAAAACCGTGGAGGGCGAAGTGGGGTCCTCGACCATGCCGCACAAGGTCAATCCCATCGATTTCGAAAACGCCGAGGGCAACCTTGGGCTGTCCAACGCCCTGCTCGGCCACCTGGCCGGCAAACTGCCGGTGTCGCGCTGGCAACGGGATCTGACCGATTCCACCAGTATTCGCAACAATGGCTCCGCCATCGCCTATGCCATGATCGCCTGGCAATCCTGCCAGAAGGGCATCGGCAAACTGGAGGCGGACCGCGAACGCATCAACGCGGATCTGGACAACGCCTGGGAAGTACTGGCCGAGGCCGTGCAAACCGTCATGCGGCGCCATGGTATCGAGCAGCCTTATGAGAAACTCAAGACCCTGACGCGCGGCAAGGCCGTGACACGGGAGACACTGGAGAAATTTATCAACGATTTGTCCCTGCCCGATGAAGCAAAGCAGTCCCTGCTGGCCCTGACGCCGCACAACTACACCGGCAACGCCGGTGAACAGACCCGCATGATCACGGCGTCCATCAGGACCGACTGAAAGCACACCAACCTCCATGAATCATGCTGACCTTCGAAAAACATAATCTCGGCGAGACGGACGAGACTGTCTATCTGGAAACCAGTGAGGAACATCGACTGGCGACTGTGAAGATGGCCCAACGCTGCCGGCGCAGCATGGAAATCATCAGTCACGCCCTGGATCCGGCTGTTTACGACACTCCGGATTTCATCGAAGCGGCAAGACAACTGGCCCTGCAACACCGCTACGCCCGCATCCGGATTCTGGTATTTGAACCGTTGACCATCGTCAAACGCGGCCACCGCATGATTGACCTGATGCAGAACCTGCCGACCTACATCGAGTTCCGCAAACCCGGCTTTGAATACGACGGTTTCAACGAATCGGTTTTCATCGCCGACGGCACCGGCTACATCCTCCGAACCACGGCGGAACGTTATGAAGGAACGTTGAACTTTAACGACAAACGGGCATCAAGTATTTTAAGACACAAATTCGATGAAATGTGGGAACGCTCCCGACAGGATCCCAATCTGAAAAGAGTCGGCCTGTGAAAAAAATCACCCTGCTGTTGTTGATCGGTTCCTGGTTCGCCGCCGGCATCGCCCAGGCCGAGCGCATGCAACTGGAAATGATCCCGCTCAACCACGGTACGCCGCAGGAGATTTTGCCCGTCATCGAGCCGCTGGTCGTGGAAGGCGGCACAGTGACCGCATCCGGTAATCAGCTGATCATCAAATCAACGCCCTCCAACATCGCCGAAATCAAACAGATACTGGACAGTATCGACACGGCGCCGCGCCGGCTCATGATCACCGTCCGTCAGGATGTCGATAACATGGAAAACCGCAGCCGCCAGTCCCTCTCGGGAAACTATTCGGAAGGCGATGTCACCATCTCCGGCGGAGATCATTCACGCCGCAGGAGCGGCATCGTCATTCGCGGGGAAGATAGCGAAGGCAATACCATAGAGTACCGGGGCCGGGATACGCTCACCGGGAGCAGTAACCACAACAGTCACAGCGTACAGACACTGGAAGGCCGGCCCGCTTTCATACGTACCGGCCGGGAAGTACCCGTCACCGACCGCACCACTTATCTGTACGGCGGTACGGTGGTGCAACAGGATTCAACCCGGTTTTACGACGCCACTTCCGGGTTTTACGCCCTGCCGCGACTGAGCGGCGACCGGGTGACTCTGCTGATCGCACCGCGCCTGGCCGATACGGGCCGGCGCGGCGAATTCGACATCCAGGAAGTGGAAACCACGGTCAGCGGCCGGCTGGGAGAATGGATCCGCGTCGGCGGTCTCGATCAATCCGTCTCGCGCAGCGACAGCGGTGTACTTTCAGGGCGCCAGCGGCAACATCAGAGTCAAAGCGAGATCCTGCTCAAGGTTGAGGAAGTCGGCGGTAATAACTGAAACCCCGTTTTGAGGTACACTGGCGGGGTTTTTTCACCCATCCGATCAATTCATAAAGAAGACAAGAGACTTCATGCTGGTTGTGCACGGGGAATCCGCACTGTCGGATTTCCGGATCGAAAAAAAGCTTTCCTCCCTCCAGGCCGTACAACCGGCGATCACCCGTGCCGGCGCACGTTATATCTATTTCATCGACCTGCACCAGCCGTTGCGGGACGACGATCAGGCAAAACTTGAGGCACTGCTCCAGGCCGGCGCCGCGCCTGATACAACAGCCAATGTTTACGTAATCCCCCGCCCCGGCACGATTTCTCCCTGGTCCAGCAAGGCCACGGATATCCTGCATCGCTGCGGTCTCGAGCGCGTCCGGCGCATCGAGCGCGGCATGGCCTGGCGGCTGGAACTGAGTCCCGGCAACGACCTTGATGATGCAATCCTGCCGCTGATTCATGATCGCATGACACAGGTGGCGCTACGGGATATGGAACAGGCCGATCACCTGTTCCGAACCATGGAACCACGGCCCCTGAAGCGCGTCCCGCTGACGGAGCAAGGCCGTCCGGCACTGGAACAGGCCAACCGCGACATGGGGCTGGCCCTGTCCGAAGATGAAATCGATTATCTCTGCAGCGCCTTCACGGGGTTCGGCCGCGATCCCACCGACGTGGAACTCATGATGTTCGCCCAGGCCAATTCCGAGCACTGCCGCCACAAGATTTTCAACGCCCGCTGGACTATCGACGGCAATGACCGGGATGCCACACTGTTCGATCTGATCCGCGCCACCCATGAACAGGCGCCGGGACGGATCCTCTCGGCCTACCGGGACAATGCCGCGGTTATGCGCGGCTACCAGGCATCACGTTTTTATGCCGACGGCCTGACCCATGAATACCGTTATTCTCCGGAGGACGTACACATTCTCATGAAGGTGGAGACGCACAATCACCCCACCGCCATATCCCCGCATCCGGGCGCGGCCACCGGCGCCGGCGGTGAAATCCGGGACGAGGCCGCCACAGGCCGCGGCGCCAAACCCCGGGCCGGCCTGACCGGCTTCGCCGTTTCCAATCTGCAGCTGCCCGATCAACCCCGCCCCTGGGAAGAGGAGTACGGCCGGCCCGACCGTATTGCTTCCGCCCTGGCGATCATGCTGGAGGGGCCCATCGGCGCCGCCTCGTACAACAATGAATTCGGGCGGCCGGCATTGTGCGGTTATTTCCGCAGCTTCGAACAGCGACACGACGAAACCGGTACCGTCTACGGCTATCACAAGCCGATCATGCTGGCCGGCGGCTACGGCGCCATTCGCACGGCCCATGTTGACAAGGGCACCATCCTGCCGGGGGCGCAACTCATTGTGCTGGGCGGTCCGGCCATGCTCATCGGCCTGGGCGGGGGCGCCGCTTCGTCCATGGCCTCCGGCGAAAGCGACACGGAACTGGACTTTGCCTCGGTGCAGAGGGACAACCCGGAAATCCAGCGGCGCTGTCAGGAAGTCATCGATCGCTGCTGGGCACTGGACGATAACAATCCCGTTGTTTCCATCCACGATGTGGGTGCCGGCGGCCTGTCCAACGCCCTGCCGGAACTGGTCAATGACAGCGGCCGCGGCGCAACCTTCCGCCTGCGCGATATTCCCTGTGATGACCCGGGCATGTCGCCCATGGAGATCTGGTGCAACGAATCCCAGGAACGCTATGTCCTGGCCGTGGATCCGGATCGACTGGACGTGTTCCGGTCCATTTGTGATCGGGAACGCACGCCCTTTGCCGTCATCGGCAAGGCTGACGACTCCGGTCATCTGCAAGTCAGTGACAACCTGTTCGATTCCACACCGGTGGACATGCCGCTGGATGTGCTGCTGGGCAAACCGCCACGCATGCACCGGGATGTTACTCACCTTTTACCGGCCGGTAATGACCTGGACCTGGATGCCATCAATGTGGATGAGGCGGTAAACCGCGTATTGCAATCTCCCACCGTTGCCGACAAGCGCTTTCTTATTACCATCGGCGATCGCAGTATCTCCGGTCTGGTGGCCCGGGATCAGATGGTCGGCCCCTGGCAGGCGCCGGTGGCCGATTGCGCCGTCACCGCCGCCGGTTTCGATGCCTTTACCGGCGAAGCCATGGCCGTGGGCGAACGTCCCCCGGTCGCGATCCTGAATCCGCCCGCTTCCGGCCGGCTGGCCCTGGCCGAAGCCGTCACCAACATTGCCGCCGCGCGCATCCTGCGCCTGGAAGACATCGCCCTGTCGGCCAACTGGATGGCGGCCTGCGGCCGGCCGGGCGAAGACGCGGCCCTGTACGACACGGTCGAGGCCGTTTCCGACCTGTGCCGGGCTCTGGGTATTTGCATCCCCGTGGGCAAGGACTCCCTTTCTATGAACACGGTCTGGCACGAGGACAATATCGAAAAAAGCGTGCGTGCGCCGCTGTCGCTGAATATTACCGCCTTCGCTCCGGTGGCGGATATTCGCCGTGTCCTGACGCCGCAACTGATCCGCAACCGGGAAACCCGCCTGTTGCTCATTGACCTGGGGGCCGGCCGCGACCGTACGGGTGGTTCCATACTGGGGCAGGTATTCAATCACACCGGCGGCGAGACACCGGACCTGGATGAACCGGCATACCTGGCGGCATTCTTCCGGGCTATACAATTGCTCAATGAAACCGGGCACATCCTTGCCTACCACGATCGTTCCGACGGCGGTCTGTTGGCCTGTCTCTGCGAAATGGCCATTGCCGGACGCTGCGGCCTGTCGCTTTCCCTGGAAACCCAATCCCATCCCCTCGCCGCCCTCTTCAGCGAGGAAGCCGGCGCCGTCATCCAGATACCGGGCAATGAAACCGACACCGTCACCGCCTCTCTGGTCGATGCCGGTTTGCCGGCGGAATACATCCATGACATCGGCCGGCCCGATGATTCCCTCCGTTTGCAAATCGAATGCAACGGCAAGGCGCTGTTTTCCGAGACCCTGTCCAATCTGCATGGACTCTGGTCTTCCACGACGCGGGCCATGCAATCGTTACGCGACAATCCGGAATGCGCCGAAGAGGAATACCGCTCGCTTCTGGATGAATCGGATCCGGGACTCTTCATGAAGCCCGCCTTCAACATGGAAGCACCGGCTGTTGCTACCGGTACCCGCCCCGCAGTGGCCATCCTGCGTGAACAGGGTGTCAACGGCCAGGTGGAGATGGCCGCCGCCTTTGACCGGGCCGGTTTCAATTGCATCGATGTCCATATGAGCGATCTCTACAGCGGTCTCATTACACTGGATGGTTTTCACGGCATCGCCGCCTGCGGCGGCTTCTCCTACGGTGACGTACTCGGCGCCGGTGGCGGCTGGGCCGGTTCGATCCTTTATACGGATCGGCTCCGGGAACAGTTCCGGTCCTTTTTTGAGCGGCCGGACACTTTCGGCCTGGGAGTCTGCAACGGCTGCCAGATGTTCGCCCGCTTGCGCAAACTGATACCTGGCGCGACGCACTGGCCCGATTTCCTGAGCAATCGATCGGAACAGTTCGAGTCGAGACTGGTGATGAGTGAGATACTGGAATCGCCGTCCATCCTGACCGCGGGCATGGCCGGTTCGCAACTGCCCATCGTGGTGGCCCACGGCGAGGGGCGCGCCGCTTTCCGGCCGGGGCGGTCTCCGGACGCCAGCCTGCCGATGTTGCGCTACATCGACAATCACGGCAGAACAACGGAAAACTACCCCGCCAACCCCAATGGTTCTCCCTCGGGGCTGACCGGCTTCACCAATGATGACGGCCGTTTCACCATCATGATGCCCCATCCGGAACGGGTCTTTCTGTCACGGCAGTTGTCCTGGCGTCCGGACGACTGGCCCCACGAGGACAGTCCCTGGATGCGGCTTTTCATGAATGCCAGGATGTGGCTGGACTAGCCCGTCTATCGCACGAGGGCGCCGGCGGGAACTACCGACCGGCATGAGGTTCTATATGATTTTCATAGAGTTATACGGTCAGATCCCGAAAAGCGACACGGGCCGCACCGGAATGTGAACTGTTTCCTGAAATACCCTCGCCCATGAGTTAAACTGTTGTATTACGGTAAGTTTTAAAATAGATTGCGGAAATGACCGAGTCCCGTGAAATCAAGCAGGATGACAGGGAACTGTTCCGGCAGTCCGTGGGCGATGTCGTGCCCATCAAGCAGGACAGAGTACAAGAGCATATCCCCCGACCCGGAGCTGTTCCCGCCAAAACCCGCGCCGATGAACGTGCCGTCATGGACGCCCTGGCGCTGGGCGACTTTGAACCGGAAGAGGTGGAAGCCGGTGATGAGATCCTTTACAGGCGTCACGGCGTCCAGGATCGGGTCTTTCGCAAGTTGCAACGCGGGCAATTCAGTATCGAGGCGGAACTGGATCTGCACGGCCTGAAGATCGATGCCGCCCGCGAGGCTCTGTCGCAATTCCTGTCCCGGATTCGTACCACCCGGCAACGCTGCGTCCGCATCATCCACGGCAAGGGACGCGGCTCACCGGACGGCAAACCCGTATTGAAAATACGACTGCAGGGCTGGTTGCAGCAACGCGACGAGGTGCTGGCCTACTGTTCGGCCCGTCACCGGGACGGCGGCACGGGTGCCGTGTATGTACTGATAAAAAGGCGTCTGTCCGGATAGCATCGAAAACCGGACGCATTCGACCGCAGGAGGCAAGACTTGGTTATGGCTACAGCCCTGTTCAAAGAGATGAAAAACTACCCCCTGATCGCTTCTGTCATGGTCATAGACGATCAGTTGACCAGTCGCATCATTCTGGAAAGTATTATCAAGTCCATCGGCAACAATATTACTGTCCAATCATTTGATAATGCCCTTTCCGCCCTTCAGGTTGCCGAGCAGCAACCGCCCGACCTGATCATCGCCGATTATAAAATGCCGGAACTGGACGGCGTCGAATTCACACGCCGATTACGTGCACTGCCCGGCTGCGTGGATATCCCGGTTGTCATCATCACCATTGTCGATGAAAAGTCCGTTCTCTATGAAGCACTCGAAGCCGGTGCAACGGATTTCCTGACCAAGCCTATCGATCATTATGAATGCAAGGTCCGATGCCGTAATCTCCTGACCATGCGCCGGCAGCAGTTAATCATTCGCAACCGGGCCAATTCCATGGAGACCCAGATCAACGAGGCCATACGGCAGGCACAGGAACGGGAAAAATCCGGCCTGCAATTGCTTGCATCACTGGGAACATACAAGGACGGGATGCACGGCGTACCGCCACATTGCTCCGGCAGGATAGCCGCGATTCTTGCCCGCGCCATCGGCATGGATACGGAGTTTTGTGAAACCATCGAGTTCGCCGCGCCCTTGTACGACATAGGCAAGGCGGCGATTCCGGACGAGATACTGTTGAAACAGGGAAACCTTGACGAGAAAGAAATGGCAATCATGAAACCCCATACTACCCTGGGATATGAACTCATGAACGAGTTCGATTCGCCCAGCCTGCGAATGGGCGCGACCATCGCCCTGTATCACCATGAAAGATTCAATGGCAAGGGATACCCTCACGGACTCCAGGGCAAAGACATTCCTGTTTCGGCGCGTATCGTGGCGTTAACGGATATATTCCTCGCGCTTATCAGAAAACGTCCCTACCGGGAAGCCTGGCCCATGGATGATGCCATAAAGGAAATTCAGAGTCTGAAAGGAACCGTCCTCGACCCGCAATGCGTTGAAGCATTTACCCTGCATATAGAGCAGATTGTTGACTGCATCAGAGGGCAATCAGGAAGCCAGGTTAATAATTTCTGACAGGATATATTAATCATGAAAGACTTTCTGCCCAATGCCCTGCACATGAAGTCCCTGCGAAAGATAGGCAGTGAATTCGAACAATCGATAATCCGCCTTGTCGCCTGCACGATCCTGCTTGGCTATACGTTCATAGGTTATCAATACGGCGAGATAGGGGTGAGTGTCGTATTCATGTATGTGGCATCAATCCCGTTTTGCCTTGCCTATATTGCATGGACATATATACAAAGGGAGCTTAATCAGAAAAGACTTATACTGGCAATGCTTGTCGAGATCGGCACTACGACATATGCCCTTGCCAGTGCCGGGGAATTTGCCGCTCCTCTGATTCTTGTGTATTTCTGGCTGATATTCGGTAATGGCCTGCGGCATGGCAATCGTTATCTGTTCCTGCATACCACCCTGACCATTATCGGTTTCGGCGTTGTTATTTATACGAGCCCGTTCTGGTCGCAGCATGCATTTATAAACGGTGGCATTCTTGCGTGCATGATCGTGCTGCCGTTGTATATAGGCTCATTACTGAAGCGCCTGCATAATGCAGTGCTGGAAGCCGAGGCTGCCAATCAGGCAAAAAGCCAGTTTCTTGCAAACATGAGCCATGAAATCCGTACACCTCTCAATGGTGTTATCGGAATGAGCGATATGCTGGCCGCCACCGATTTGAACAACGAGCAACAGGAATTCATCTCCACAATCCAGGCATCGGCCAAGACGCTTCTGGCTTTGATAGAGGATATCCTTGATATTTCGAAAATCGAAGCAGGGAAAATCGAATCTGTAAACAGCGACTTTGACCTGTATGCAACAGTCAAGTCCACGTTCAGGATGATGGCGCCACTGGCTGAAAAGCGGCATCTCAAATGCATACTGCACATATCACCGGAAACCCCCTACAACCTGATCGGGGACGAACAGCACTTGCGTCAGGTATTAATTAACCTGATCAGCAATGCAATCAAGTTTACGGACGAAGGCAGAATAGAGATTACCGTCTCGGTGGTTAACATCAGCGACCATACGGCAAGAATTAATTTTGAGGTCAGGGATACCGGCATTGGTATCTCGGATGATATGCAAAAGCATATATTCGACAAATTCACCCAGGCCGATCCGCATATATCACGCAAGTATGGCGGAACAGGTCTGGGCACAGCCATTGCGCACAACCTCGTCCATATAATGGGCGGCGAGATAGGCCTGGACAGCCGGCTCGGTGAAGGCAGTACATTCTGGTTCCATATTCCCTTCAAAAGACAGGAAGAAAACGAGGACCTGCAGCAAAGCGGCGTGATAAGAAGTCCGAGGATATTACTCGTCGCGACACACGGCAAACGTCATACATCCCTGATCCATCATCTATCCGAATGGCATGTCAACTGGGATCATGCGATCACGGGCGGCGACGCCCTGGATATGCTGACCACGGCAGCCAGGGAAAATCGTCCCTATAATATACTTTTAATCGATGATATGGGCCTTGAAATGGATTCGGTTAGTTTTGCCGAACAGGTCAAGTCTGATCATACACAGATCGACACCGAACTTGTCCTGTTGGCGGCAGGAGGCACCAGGTCTAATATGCAGCTCCTTCAGGCCGGGTATTTTTGCATACTTGAAACGCCCATAGAAAAACGCCTTTTGTATAATGCGCTCTATGCCACAACACTCGACAACAGTGAACAGGATAATGTTACCCGTCTTGTAGACGTTCAATCGGGTATGCAGGCGGAGCGAAACCTGAGGATTCTCGTAGGCGAAGACAATACGACCAACCAATTGGTGATTAAAAAGACCCTGGAGCACGCCGGCCACGATGTGGACATCATGGAAGACGGTGAGAAGGTTCTCGATGCTCTGGAAGTAAAACAGTATGATCTAATGATACTGGATATGCACATGCCTGTTATGTCCGGCCTTGAGGCCGTGAAGATTTATCGCTTTATGACACCAGGCGATCAAATTATTCCTGTCATTATTCTGACAGCAAACGCCACAACAGAAGCGGTCAGGGAATCCGAGGAAGCCCGCGTTGATGCTTTTCTGACCAAACCTGTCGAGAGCAAAAAACTTCTAAGCACCATCTATTCCCTGACTGACAAGAATCAGTCAACCCCGACGAAAAAAGGCAAAAGCGGCAGTCTGAAACTTGTCCCGCCATCAGAAAAAGAAACGCCTGGCCCGCCCGTGGATACCGGAACACTGGAAAATCTGGCCATGCTCAGTGAAGACGTCAGTTTCATGAATGATCTGATACACGGATTTCTCAGTGATTCAAAGGAACTGATCGATGCCATGCATGAAGCACTCCGGCAGAATATTTACAGCGATATCCAGGATTATGCGCATGCGATGAAAGGCAGCACCAAGAGTATTGGCGCACTCTCCATGGCGGAACACGCCAGCCGGATACACCAGCTATCCAGGGCAGAAAACAAAACCGGATTGCCTGAACTGATTGATGCCCTGCGGACCGACTACGAACGAACCCAGGCGTCCCTGCTTTCCTACCTGGAGCGTATCCAGTCAGCGGCGCAATAAACCCGCATATTGCACGAAGGCGCGCGAAGCGGGAATACCATCGTTTCAGGCAATATTTTCCTGCCGATAATCCTGCGGCTGCATCACCTTTATCGCCTGTTTTTCCTGCGCTCGCACCAGCCGTTCCATCAACCTGATATCACGATCAGAGATATTCATGGTGATATCAACCCAGTACTTGGACACTTCCATCAGATCTTCATGGGATATGGGATGCACTTTCTCCCTGACCCCTTTCATTGCCATATACCCGTTCCGATAACGGTTGCAGTTCTTGATAAAGGAATATACTGCATCTCTTCCCTTTCCAGTCTCTTCCAGTTGATCAATGACTCCCATTTCAAGCATTTCATCGGCCGGGTACTTGTTGCCGTTCAGCATCATTTTTTCCACCTGTTTTTGAGGAAGCCTTTGACAAAGCAGGGGGTACCCTCCCATACCGGGGAAAATATTGAATAATATTTCCGGAAAACCGAGTTCAGCCTGTTCTTCGGCAATAATATGATGGCAGCTCAAGGCGACCTCGAGTCCTCCACCAAGGGCATCTCCCCGAACCAGGGCTATGGTGGTAATGGGAGAACGGCAGCCGACTATAAATCCGTGGATAGTATCAATGCAGGATTTGGCATACTTCAGAAGCCTGTTTTTGTCATTATTGATAATGCAATGACGAAACAAATCAAGATCACCTCCCATGCTGAACACGCCATGCGTCCTGGAATCAAGAACAAGATACTTGATTGAAACATTCTCACCACGATAAGGCAGAACGCCCGCGCCTACTTCAAGCATTATCTGCAGGCTTCTCAATTCCTCTACCATGGTTGGGTTAAAGCATTGTCTCGGACTCGGGTTTTGATACGCCCATGCAATGCCGTATTCCGGATCAATTTCCACTTCAATCTGAGTGAAATTCCTAAGTTGTGCCTCATTTGTCAGGTTGTATGCTTTCATGACTATCTCCTCTTGTGTGCTATAGTTTAAAAAATTACTTCATCGATCTAACGACAATGATTGTTATTGTTATGGATACTTATAATAATAATGGATGACCTCCTCCGATATTTCATGCGCTTGATAGAGACGAGGGTGATGCCTGGTCTTTGCAAAATGCTACAAAAATGCATCATCCACTTCATCAATGATCCAATGCACCGACTTTGCCGAGACAAGTTCCTTGCCGCGACAATCCGTTAAACTGGCTGTAAAGAAAAGCCGCCTCTGTTTCCTTTCAATATAACGGCCGCTTACAATCACATGTTCTATATCGGGATGAACCGGAGACCGGTATTTCAATTCAAAATGACGGGTAAAATTGGGGGGAGCAACGGCCATGCTCAACGGCCCGAGCGTATTATCGATCATCGCTGCTATCATGCCTCCCTGCATGTTGCCGAATGGATTCAGCTGCTCTTTCAGGACGGGAAAACGAACATCCAGTTCCCCTGCGTCAAGGTCAAAAGCGATAATTTCGGCCTGCATGGCCTTGAAGACAGGCGGCGGGATCTCCACATCCTTGCACGCTTCCTTGAAACGGAGGCGCAGTATCGCTAATAATTCATCCTGACTGCAAGTTGGAGTAACCATTGTCTCATCGCTCGGGCCCTAGGCTCTATATGACACAATGGAGGGAGGATTTTCAAGTGTCCGAATCTTTCAACAGGATTACGGCATGAACGGCAATCCCTTCCTTTCTGCCGATGAATCCCATTTTTTCGGTGGTGGTGGCCTTTATATTTATCTGATCCGGCTCGATTCCCATATCCCCTGAAAGGGTGATACGCATATCACCTATATAGGGTAGCAGCTTCGGTTCCTGTGCAATCACGGTAATATCGGCATTGACGGGACTATGGCCTTTTTCACCCAGTATTCCGATAACCTTGCGCAGGAGTATGCGACTGTCGACATTTTCCAGACTGACATCCGTGTCCGGAAAATAGGTGCCGATATCGCCCAGTGCGGCTGCTCCCAGAAGGGCGTCGCAGAGAGCATGGATGACGGCATCGCCGTCGGAATGCGCGGCCAGTCCCCTGTCATGAGGGATTGTCACACCGCCCAGTACCAGCGGCCGGCCTTTGGCAAAACGGTGAGCGTCGTAACCGTGTCCTATACGCACGTTGAATTCTCCTGCTGCGAGAGAAACAGTTCCGCCAGGGGCAGATCGTTCCGGTGGGTAATTTTAATATTATCCGGATTGCCGGGTACCAGCAGCGGACGGTAACCGGCCTGTTCCACCGCCTGTGATTCATCGGTGACCGGACGATGATCCGCGATTGCCTGTCCCAGACATTGTTCCAGCAGGCGTAACCGGAACATCTGCGGAGTCAGTGCATGCCACAGGCTTTCCCGGTCAATGGTTTCACTGATCTCGTTATCTTCGCCGGCGCGTTTCATGGTATCCCTCACCGGAATTGCCAGAATACCACCGACCGGATGATCATCCAGCGTCTCAATAAGGTGATCAATATCCTCACGACGCAGACACGGCCGGGCCGCATCGTGCACCATGACCCAGTCGTCATCCCCGGCCATGCCCTTGAGCGCAGCAAGACCGTTCTGCACGGAATGATAACGCTCGACTCCGCCGACAGCAGTTGTGATCTTGTCATGGCCGGAGACGGTCAATGTTTTCCAGTAGGGATCCCCGGAAGCCAGTACGACGACGATCCCCGAAACGGACGGATGTTCACAGAAACCGGCCAGGGTGTATTCCAGAATGGTCCGGCCGTGCAACGTCAGGTATTGCTTGGGGGTTTCCATGTGCATGCGGGTACCGATGCCGGCCGCCGGGATCACCGCCCAGTATCTCCGGGTAGTAGCCATGATGATTATCTTTCGTTGTTATGTTTGTCGGAGGAAGCGCCGGGAGCATCGATGATCTGGAAAAAGGTTTCGTCCGGCATAATCATACCCATTTCGCTCCGGGCACGTTCCTCGACGGCGGCCAGACCCTGTTTCAGATCCAGTACCTCCGCGGCCAGCGCCAGATTGCGTTCCCGCAATTCCTCGTTTTCATCCTGTTGTGCCTGCCGGATTTCCTGAAGACGCCGGACATCCGGAATGCTGCCGTGCCCGTTCCAGAGCCGGAACTGCAGCAGTACCAGTACTATCAGCAAAATAACATTGAGGGTCTTCATAAACCTTGCCGGTCCGGTTTCTACCCTGAATTATAGAATACCTTACGCCCCGGGTAGAAACCGCGATCACCCAGGTCCCGCTCAATCCACATAAGCCGGTTGTATTTCGCCACCCGATCCGAACGCGACAGTGAACCTGTCTTGATCTGGCCGGCGGAGGTGGCCACCGCCAGATCGGCGATGGTAGTGTCCTCGGTCTCGCCGGAACGATGCGAAATCACCGCCGTGTAACCCGCTTTTTTCGCCATGTCGATGGCGGCCAGAGTCTCCGTCAAGGTACCGATCTGGTTGACCTTAATCAGAATGGAGTTGGCAATGCCTTTCTCGATTCCCTCCTTCAGAATGCGGGTGTTGGTGACGAACAGATCATCACCCACCAGCTGCACCTTTTTGCCCAGCCTTTCGGTCAGCCGCTTCCAGCCGTCCCAATCATCCTCCGCCATGCCGTCTTCCATGGTAATAATGGGATATTGATCGAACCAGGGCAGCAGGTAATCGATGAATCCCTGCGAGTCCAGCGTCTTGCCCTCGGAGTCCAGATGATAACGGCCGTCACGGTAGAATTCCGAACTGGCCACATCCAGTCCCAGCAGGATATCGTCTCCGGCCCTGTAACCCGCGTCTTCGATGGCCTGCAGGATCACTTCCACGGCTTCCTCGTTGGAGGAAAGATTGGGCGCAAAACCGCCCTCGTCGCCCACCGTGGTGCTCAGATCTCGTTTGCTTAATACTTTTTTCAAAGCATGAAACACCTCGGCGCCGTAACGTACCGCCTCGGCGAGGCTGTCCGCGCCCACCGGCAGGATCATGAATTCCTGCATATCGACGCTGTTGTCCGCGTGAGCACCGCCGTTGATAATATTCATCATGGGCACGGGCAAATCAAAGGGCCCCTCACCGCCCAGGTATCGGTACAAAGGTACGCCCTTTTCCGCCGCGGCGGCATGCGCCGCGGCCATGGATACGGCCAGGATGGCGTTGGCGCCCAGATCACCCTTGTTATCGGTTCCGTCCAGGTCGATCATGGTTTTGTCCAGTGCCGCCTGATCCGCGACATCCAGTCCTGCGACAGCCGGCGCGATCCGGTTTTCTATATTACCGACGGCATTGAGCACACCCTTGCCCAGATACCGGCCGGCATCCCCGTCGCGCAGTTCCAGCGCCTCGCGGGCGCCGGTGGAGGCACCGGACGGCACCATGGCGCTGCCACGGGCACCGCTGCCGGTCCGCACTTCCGCCGCCACAGTGGGGTTGCCCCGTGAATCCAGAACCTCTCTCGCCGTAATCGATACTATCTCCGTCATTATTACACCTTGGTTATTTTGGCTCTTCGGCAAAATTTATGGGCATCTGATCTCGCCAAGCCCTGTCCTGGACCCCGATCCAGGAACACCAAGCACGCAAAGGAATAATGGATTGTTAACTCTCTGCGAACTTTGCGCGCTTTGCGAGATACTTTTGAAAAACCACCTCCGAAAACCGGGATCAATTTCGCGCCTGCGGGATCAAAAAAATCCAGTCTATCAGCGTACATAGCCTGCCCCGGACACCGATCCGGGGATGTATTAACAGCGTGTTTCATATAGTGATACCGGATTACCTGTAACCGCATTCATTTTCCCAATGCTGTTTCGCCACCACATCCAGTGCCTTCAACGTTTCCAGCAAATCTTCCATTTTATCCAGCGGCCAGCTGTTGGGTCCGTCGCTCAGCGCCTGATCCGGATCCGGATGGGTTTCCATGAACAGACCGTCGATACCCACGGCCACGGCCGCCCGTGCCAGCGCCGGTACGAATTCCCGCTGGCCGCCGGAACGATTGCCCAGCCCGCCGGGCATCTGCACCGAATGAGTAGCATCGAATACAACCGGACAACCCGTTTCACGCATGATGACCAGCGAACGCATATCGGAAACCAGGTAGTTATAACCGAAACTGGCGCCGCGCTCACAAACCATGATCTGATCGTTGCCGGCCGCACGCGCTTTCTCCACCACCTTTTCCATGTCCCAGGGCGCCAGAAACTGGCCCTTCTTGATATTGACAGGCTTGCCCTGTGCGGCAACACGCTGGATAAAACTCGTCTGCCGGCAGAGGAAGGCCGGCGTCTGCAGTATATCCACCACCGACGCCACTTCATTCAGCGGCGTATCCTCATGCACATCCGTTAATACCGGCACTTCCAACTCGGTACGCACTTTCTCCAGAATGGCCAGTCCCTGCTCCATGCCGGGACCGCGATAGCTTTCATGGGAACTGCGGTTGGCCTTGTCGAAGGAGGATTTGTAAATAAACGATATGCCCAATTGCGAGGTGATCTCGCGCAAACGCCCGGCGCTGTCCATGGCCAGTTGCTCGCTTTCCACGACACAGGGACCGGCGATAAGGAAAAAGGGCCGGCCTTCCCCCGCCTCGAAATCACACAACCGCATTGGCTTGTTCCTGTTTCAAAGGCTTGTGACACTGCAGAGAGGCACGGATAAAGCCGGTGAACAGGGGGTGGCCGTCGCGCGGTGTGGACGTGAATTCCGGATGGAACTGGCAGCCGATAAACCAGGGATGATTCTCCAGTTCGACGATCTCCACCAGTTTCTCGTCCATGGAAACACCCGAGATGATCAATCCCTTCTGTTCCAGTTCCTGGCGGTAGCCGTTGTTGAATTCGTAGCGGTGGCGATGCCGTTCGACGATGGTATCCCGTCCATACATATCCCGTACCAGGGTGCCTTCCACAAGATGGCATTGCTGTCCGCCCAGGCGCATGGTGCCGCCCAGTTCGGATCCCTCGTCGCGCTGTTCCAGATTGCCGGCATAGTAGTCCAGCCATTCCGTGATCAGGGCAATCACCGGGTGCTTTGTTTCCGGATCGAACTCGGTGCTGTTGGCGCCTTCCAGCCCGGCCACGTGGCGGGCGAATTCGATGACCGCAAGCTGCATGCCGAGGCAGATACCCAGATAGGGAATGCGATTCTCGCGGGCATATTGCACCGCCCGGATCTTGCCCTCGATGCCGCGGCTGCCGAACCCGCCGGGCACCAGAATGGCGTCCATTCCCTCCAGTACCGTGACACCGGAGGTTTCGATCTCCTCTGAATCCACGTAACTGATGTGAATGCGGGTGCGGGTATGCACGCCGGCATGCAGCAGAGCTTCGGACAGGGACTTGTAGGAATCGGCCAGATCGATGTATTTGCCCACCATGGCGATGCGGACCTCGCCGGAGGGATGTTCCATGGCGTCCACCACCGCGTCCCATTCGCTCAGATCCGCCGGCGGCACGTTCAGTTTGAACCGTTCGGCGACAATGTCATCGAGTCCCTGCTCGTGGAACAGCCTCGGCACCTTGTAGATGTTGTCCACATCCACCGCCGAGATAATGGCGGATTCATCCACATTAGTGAACAGCGCCAGCTTCTTGCGTTCGTTGTCGGGCAGCGGCCGATCAATGCGGCAGACCAGGATATCCGGCTGGATACCGATGGAACGCAGTTCCTTGACCGAATGCTGCGTCGGCTTGGTCTTGATCTCGCCCACCGCCTCGATATAGGGCACCAGAGTCAGGTGCATGAACAGGCAGCGTTCCGGTCCCAGTTCCATGCGCATCTGGCGAATCGCCTCAAGGAACGGCTGGGACTCGATGTCGCCGACGGTGCCGCCGATCTCCACCATGGCGATATCGACATCGTCCGCGCCTTCCAGGATGCAACGCTTGATTTCGTCGGTAATATGGGGGATCACCTGCACGGTGCCGCCGAGATAATCCCCGCGCCGCTCCTTCTGGATAACGTTCATATAGATGCGGCCGGTGGTGAAATTGTTGTGCCGGGTCATTCGGGTGCGCACGAAACGCTCATAATGCCCCAGATCCAGGTCCGTTTCGGTGCCATCCTCGGTCACATAGACCTCGCCGTGCTGGAATGGACTCATGGTGCCGGGGTCGATGTTGATATAGGGATCCAGTTTGAGCAGGGTGACGCGCAATCGGCGCGCTTCGAGGATGGCGCCCAGGGAAGCCGAGGCGATACCCTTGCCGAGAGAAGAAACCACACCGCCGGTGACAAAGATAAAATGTGTCATTCCATGCGTTTCCCGGAGTGACGGATTCGAGGGGGAGCGATCCTTATCGATTCGCGAGAACCGTTGCCGGGGTCGATAAGGTTGAACCGCGTATACATAGGCTGGATAGAAATGCTAACAGATAATCCGCCCTGTCTCCACGACATATGTCATGCTTTTTCGAGAAATTCCCCGCCAGATGATCCAGGTAGATGCCTCGAATTCTGTTATCCCTGTGATCGAGTAAGAGATTACTCATGACAGTTGATGGAGGAGGCCGGGTTCATGGTGTTGGAGTGACTATATAGCTGTTCCGAATCCGTGTTCAATCCGGGAACATAACGCGGACACGCGGTAAATACGTCCCTGTAGCTCGAATGCGGCATCCGTGCCGCATACGGTCCGCTTATATATTCCCGGATTGAACACGGATTCGGAACACTTATTTAGCGCCAGGGACGAGCGCGGGACCGAGCCAGGGATGGCTCGAGGAGCGGAAACACCATGAACCCGGCCTTCGTTCGGTCTAACTACAGCGTCTATAGTGTAATTCAGAAAAAATAGGACGAAGCCCGCAACCGGTAGCCGTCGGTAATTTCCTGACGCGTCGCCACGCCGTAAATGCGATCCGCCGCCGTGCCGATGGGTTCGATGGCGTAGGCCGCCTCAGCCCCGGATTCGTCCAGCTTATCCAGTGCCTGTTGCAGGGTGGCCTGCTGGCGCACCGCCACCAGCTGCTGTCGCCGGGACGGCACTTCCATGAGCCTGATTTCCTCTTCCTCCGACTCCTCCAGGTAACGGGCCAGGTCCGCTGCCGGCATCAATACATGCCGATCCTCCAGGGACAGGATCAACCAGTGGGGACTGGACTCGATTAACAGTTTTCGTGCCTGCTCGCGTCCGATGGTCGGCTGCACCATGGCAAACGACGGATTCAGCACGGAGCGCAGCGCCAGCCGCCGCAGAGACTGGGACATGGGGTCGTTGCGGTAAATCAGGCCGATGCCCTCGATCTGGGACAGGTACACCGAGGTTTGCCCGAACCATTCCTTGCAGGCCAGGGTGGCGCTGATGATCGCCAGCATGCCCGGAAAAATAATATTGATATTACCGGTCAGCTCGACAATGGCCAGCAGGGCCGCCAGCGGTGCCTGCAATACCGCGCCCATCATCGCCCCCATGCCCAGGATGGCGTACAGCCCGGCTTCGGATTGCGGTATCGGGAAATAGCCGGCCAGCAGGCCGGTGGCGCATCCCAGCAGGGCGCCCATGAACAGGGTCGGTCCGATCAGACCGCCCGGCAGGGTCAGACCGATGCAGATGACGGTAGCAAGAAACTTGAATCCGAGAATGATCACCACCGTGGCCAGGGCGATTTCACCCACCAGCGCGGCATTGACCGTATCGTAGCCTACCCCCATCACCTGCGGGGCGACGGCGGCACAGAGACCCACACCGGCCCCGGCCAGGGGCAGGCGCAGGGCAATGGGAATGCGTTGCGCCTGCGGCGTGATCTTTTTCAGGGAGACGATAAACCCCGCCGCGACAGCGCCGGCGACGACTCCCATGAGGGCGATCACCGGCAGTTCCCATAACGTCGACAGCGTCAGTTCCGGCACCACGAAGGCATGGCTGTCCTGCAGGACAGCCCGGTTAAGGGCCGTGGCGCTGACCGCGGACAGGATCACCGGCGTGAAGCCGGAGATGGTGTATTCCATCATCACTACTTCCATGGCGAAGATGACGCCGGCCAGGGGCGTATTGAAGGAGGCGGCGATGGCGGCGGCGACGCCGCAAGCCACCAATGTACGGATACTGTTGTTGGGCAGCCCCAGACGCTGCCCCATAAGGCTGGCACCGGCGGCGCCCAGATGGACGCTGGGTCCCTCGCGGCCGACGGAATGCCCGGCGATAATGGAAAGCGCGCCGCCAACAAATTGCATCACAGCGTTGCGCAGCGGCAGATGCCCTTCGTGATAGGCCAGCCGTTCCATGACGTGGATGACGCCCACCCGCAGCGGCGGCCGCGACACCAGATAAAACAACAAGCCGAGAATCACGCCGCCGCCGATACTGAAGATCAAGCGCGTGGAAATCGACAACGCCTCATAGTTTTCCGGATCGCCGCCCGGCAGCAGCCCCGACTGCATGGACTCGATGAAAAACCGGAACAGAATCACCACGGCACCGGCCAGCAGGCCGCAGGCCAGACCCAGCAGAGCCAGCAACGGTTGCGCGCGCGCACCTGCCAGCGCAGTGTGCGCGCGTTCGAGAAAATTCCGGAGGGGAGTCAATATCATTCGTTTAACAGTTTCCCTATATTGATGCTTCGTGCCGACAAAACGAAGAGGGCCGCGACAGCAGAGAACGGACACTCTTCCCACACCGCCTTCCCGGGGGACCGGGGTGGAGAATCGGCGGAATTCCGTTAGAATAGAGGTGCGACGGTGCAGCCAGCCATTCCGACAACGTGTTCCGGGAACATCCCCCTGCGTCGGAACATACCATAACTACCTGTAATATAAAACGAATCCAATAACCGGTCCGGAGGACCCCTCATGTCTGATATCGAGATCGCACAGAAAGCGAAAAAAGAATACATCATGAATCTGGCAAAATCGCAGTACGGCATCGCCAGTGAACACTTGGAACCCTACGGCCATTACAAGGCGAAAATGTCGCTGGAATACATCGACAGCCTCAAGGACCGGCCCGATGGCAAGCTCATCCTGACCACCGCCATCAGTCCGACACCGGCCGGGGAAGGCAAGACCACCACCACGGTCGGACTGGGCGACGCCATGAACCGCATCGGCAAGCAGACTTTAATCTGCCTGCGCGAACCCTCCCTGGGCCCCTGCTTCGGCGTCAAGGGTGGCGCCGCCGGCGGCGGTTACGCCCAGGTCGTACCCATGGAGGACATCAATCTGCATTTCACCGGCGATTTCCACGCCATCACTTCCGCCCACAATCTCCTGTCGGCCCTCATCGATAATCACATCCATCAGGGCAACAAACTGGACATCGATCCGCGCCTGATCACATGGAAGCGCGTCCTTGACATGAACGACCGCGCCCTGCGCCAGGTGGTTATCGCCCTGGGCGGTGTCGCCAACGGTTTCCCCCGGGAGAACGGTTTCGATATCACTGTCGCCTCGGAAGTCATGGCCATCTTCTGCCTGGCCACCTCCCTGGCCGATCTCAAGGAACGTCTGGGCAGCATCGTCATCGGCTACACCCGCGGTGAACGCAAGCCGGTACACGCCCGCGATCTCAACGCCCAGGGCGCCATGGCCGCCTTGTTGAAAGACGCCATCAAGCCCAATCTGGTGCAGACTCTGGAAAACAACATTGCCTTCGTCCACGGCGGTCCGTTCGCCAACATCGCCCACGGCTGCAACAGCGTCACCGCCACAAAAACGGCGCTGAAACTGGCGGATTATGTCATTACCGAGGCCGGCTTCGGCGCCGACCTGGGGGCGGAGAAGTTCATCGACATCAAGTGCCGCAAGGCCGGCCTGAAACCGGCGGCCGTGGTGCTGGTCGCCACCATCCGCGCCATGAAATACCACGGCGGAGTCAATAAAGAAGACCTCAACAACGAAAACCTGGAGGCGTTAAAGAAGGGCCTGGTGAACCTGGACCGGCATTACAACAACATCCGTAATCATTACGGCCTGCCCTGCGTGGTCAGCATCAACCACTTCACCCACGACACCGACGCCGAAGTGCAACTGCTCAAGGAACATGTGGAATCCCAGGGCGGCACAGCCGTGGTGGCGAAACACTGGGCCGACGGCGGTGCCGGTGCCGAGGACCTGGCCCGTGCCGTGGCCGATGTGGTGGACAACCAACCCGGCTCACACACCTATCTCTACGAAGACAAGGACCCGCTCTGGAGCAAGATCGAAGCCGTGGCGAAGAAGATCTACGGCGCCGCCGAGGTCACCGCCCCGCCGGCGGTGCGCAAACAGATCGAGGATATGAACAAGGACTACGGCGACTTCCCCGTCTGCATGGCCAAGACACAGATGTCGTTTTCCACCGACGCCACGGTACGCGGCGCACCGGAAGGCCATACCGTGGAGATCAGCGAAGTGCGCCTGTCCAACGGCGCCGGCTTCATCGTCGCCATCGCCGGCAACATGATGACCATGCCGGGCCTGCCGAAAGTCCCCGCCGCCGAAAAGATCGACGTGGACGAAAGCGGCAATATCTCGGGGCTTTTCTGAACACTGATGTTTTACTCCACTGATATGCCCGGGATAGATAACAGTGTTAGTGAGGAGTGAGGCGTAAGGGGTGAGGAGTACAGAAATATCAATGGGTGTGAGATGGTGTGTGGACTTATACTCCTCACACCTTACTCCTTACTCCTTACTGTTTCACTACGTACTCATCGAGATATCAAAAACGGCCCGATATAAACCAGGAAAATCGTGATCACCCTTTACCGTTTCGGACCCAACTTCGGGCTGGTGGACCCGAGTCCTTTCTGCATCAAGGTAGAGCTGTATCTGCGCGCGGCCGGGCTGGAGTATCAATCCGAATGCGGCATTGAGTATCTGCGCAAGGCGCCGAAGAAAAAGCTTCCCTACATCGAGGATAACGGCAATGTCGTCGCCGATTCGGCATTGATCCTGGATTACCTGAAGACCACCTGCGGCGATTCCCTGGACAGCGATCTGAACGACGAACAGAAGGCCGTCGCCCACGCCTTCATCAAGATGATGGACGAAAATCTGTACTGGTGTGTTGTATACGACCGCTGGCTGGGTGAGGAAAGCTGGCCGAAGGTCAGGACGGCGTTTTTCGGCGGACTGCCGTTTCCGCTGCGGCATATCGTGCCCGTTGTGGCGCAGAAAGGGGTGCGCAAGAGCCTGTACGCCCACGGCCTGGGCCGGCACGACCATGACGAGATCATGCACATCGCCATGAAGGATCTCACCGCCCTGTCAAATCTGCTGGGTGATAAAGAGTGGTTTCTGATAGATAAGCCCACCACGCTGGATGTAACCGCGTATGCGTTTCTATGCGGGTTATTCACGCCGGAATTGCCCTCTGATCTGGGACGGCGAGCGGCGGCACTGACCAACCTGCGGGCATTCGTCGAGCGCGTCGATAAGCAATATTACGGAAATTGAGGTTTTTCGCGGCCGGAGCCTGCCCCGGTAAGCCCCCGGCTTACAGCGTACCGGGGCAGGCTTAAGCCGGGGTGACCGCTCCCACCTCCAGGGTTTGACGCCGGTATAAAACGAAGCTTGTGGGAAGCGCGACCCCGCGCCGAATGTAACAGGGTGACTACCGGCCCCCGACTTACTGGATGCCGGATAGCGCAAACGACGCGCTTCCGGCATGACGGCTAAATTTACTCTCGGTGGGTTTCACGCTAACGTTCCCTACCCTGTCGAAAAAGAAACACACCAAAAAATTTCTCCCGTTGGTCGAAATGACATGCTGGAGCTTGCCCCTTGCCCCTTGCCCCTTGTTCCTTGTCACTTGTTACTTGTTACTTGTTACTTGTTACTTAACTTATCCCGTCCATGCGGTGTGCTGAAATCCAGTTCCGGGCCCAATGGCACGATGCCCGTCGGGTTGATGGTATCGTGGCTGCCGTAGTAATGCCGCTTGTTGAACTCCATATCCACGGTCCCGCCGATGTAGTCGTACTGATAGATATCGCGGACATAGCCGCGCAGGTTGGGGTAATCGTCAATGCGACGGCGGTTGCATTTGAAGTGACTGTAATAAACGGCGTCGAAGCGGATTAAAGTCGTGAACAGGCGGATATCCGCCTCGGTCAATCGATCACCGGTGAGGTAACGCGATGCCGCCAGTTTTTCTTCAACGATATCCAGTGTCTCGAAGACATCGTTAAACGCCTCTTCATAGGCTTCCTGGGTGGTGGCGAAACCGGCCCGGTAAACGCCGTTATTGACGTTGGGGTAGATCAACTCGTTCCACTCATCGATCTCATGCCTCAGGTCCGGCGGGTAGTAATCACCGGGGGTGGCACCAATGTCGTCAAAGGCGGTGTTGAGCATGCGGATGACCTCGGCCGATTCGTTATTGACGATGATTCCCCTTTCCTTGTCCCAGAGCACCGGTACCGTCACGCGGCCGCTGTAATCCGGTTGCGCCTTCAGGTAGATCTCGTACAGTTTGCGGTAACCGTAGAGTTGGTCGATGTTCTCGCCCGCGGCGCTGAAGGTCCAGCCATCCGCACCCATGTAGGCGTTCACCCTGGACACCCCGATCATGTCCTCCAGTCCCTTGAGACGACGCATGATCAGCGTACGGTGTGCCCACGGGCAGGCCATGCTGATATATAAATGATAACGACCGGCCTCGGCGGGGAAACCGCCCTCGCCGGTCGGCCCGGCCGAGCCGTCGGGCGTGATCCAGTTGCGGAATTGCGAGTCCTCACGGATAAAGCGTCCGCCGGTGGATTCGGTGTCATACCACTGGTCGTGCCAGACACCATCAACAAGTAATCCCATAAACCATTAACCCTCTAAACAAGTATACAAATGGACGACAGGCGCAGGTATGGATAAGCAGACCGTTGGCTGCAGGGATGCGGCCATCGAGCGTCCAGAGCCTGCCCCGGACTTGATCCGGGGGAAGGATTCACAGCGTGTCTGCGTTCCATGCCTGCGCCTGCCGTCCTCATTGCAGATTTATTACTAATAGCGCTTTATCTGTTTGCTTTTGACTGGCCGTTCTTGTTTCCAATCTGTTCTTCCGCCGCCCGGTAGCCCGCGTCAATGATCTCCCGCGCCCGATCGAACTCCAGGATGCCGCAGAGATTGCGGGGGATTTCCACCAGGATGTCCGGCGGATAGGCGGCGATCTTCTGGCGGGCGATTGTGCCCTGCATGGCATCCACCGAGCGGTTGATGACGTCGTACATGCCCAGTTGTCCTTTTATGGAAGACGTGGTCCGGAACGTACGGATGAAGTGATGGATGCCGGACATGAGACGGCCGGCAACTCCGTCATCCTCTTCATTATCGGTATCGCTGATTTCACTCACCGGCGGACCGGTCAGATTCACGGCAATGGTGAGATCGGTTTCGTCCTGGAAAGTGGGGGCGATGGGTACGGGATTGAGTATGCCGCCGTCAAGTAGAAAGACATCGTTATGCCGGTAGGGCGTAAAAAACAGCGGCAGGGCCATGGAGGCGCGGATCGCCTCGTAGATATTGCCGTGGTTGATCCAGACTTCCTTCTCATTATCGATGTCCGATGCCACCGCCGTGAACCGGATCGGCAAATCCTCGATGTTCTTGTCTTCCATGAATTGTTTCAGGGCCTTCATGATCTTTTTGCCCTTGACCAGACCGCCCTCGCCCAGGGAGAAATCCAGCAGGCGGAATACATCCATCTTGTCGATGCCGCATACCCAGTCACTGTATTCCTGCAGCTTGCCCAGGGCATAGATACCGCCGATGACCGACCCCATGGAACAGCCGACGATGGATCGGATCTCGTAACCGTTTTCTTCCAGCCAGTTGATGACGCCGATATGAGCGTAACCCCGGGCGCCACCGCTGCCCAGCACCAGCGAGACGCTGCGTCCGCCCCAACGCTTGAATATTTGCAGATCAGTTCCGGGCAAACTGCTTGACCTCCTTATGGCGGAAACAATAGACGGCGTGATCGTTGACCATGCCGGTTGCCTGCATGTGGGAATAGACAATCGTCGAGCCGACAAAACCGAAACCCCGTTTCTTCAGATCCTTCGATATGCGGTCGGACAGTTCCGTTTTGGCCGGTATTTCCTTCATGCTCTTCCAGGCATTCTGGATCGGCTCGCCGTCGACGAATCCCCATATGTATTTGTTGAATGTTCCGAATTCCCCGCGCACCTCGAGAAAGGCCCGGGCATTTTTTATCGCGGAACGGATCTTCAGTTCGTTGCGGATGATGCCGGCGTCCTTGAGCAGACGCTTGATATCGCGCTCTCCATACTCCGCCACCTTGTTGAAATCGAACTTGTCGAAGGCCTTGCGGAAATTCTCCCGCTTTTTCAGGATGGTGATCCAGCTCAGGCCCGCCTGCATGCCCTCCAGGATCAGGAACTCGAACAGTTTTTTATCATTGCGCAGGGGCACGCCCCACTCCTTGTCGTGGTAACGCTGATAAAGAGGATCCTCTCCGGGCCATTCACAGCGTTTCATCATTCAGCCGGGATGGGCACGCCCTTGCGAATCAACAGATCCCGTACCTTGAGAATGACGGGAAAGATCTCCTGGTTCCAGTCGGCGCCCTGTTCGTCAAAGGCGGCCTGTTCCATTTCCACAACCCAGCGATCCTCGTTGAAGATACCGTTGGTGAAATAGACGATAAACGGCCAGAGCAGATCCAGCAATCCCGGTATACCGGGACGCCGGACGTTGATCAGACCGAAGGTGTGATTGATGCGTTGCTTTCTGTCCACCGGGATATAGGTGATCCACAGGTCCAGCGACGGGTGCTCGCTGCCGGCGGTCCAGAATTTCAGGATCTGGTTGGGATACTGGGTACGTATGGTCATCAGATCCTTGCCCCGCTCCTCGCCGGCGTCGCCGTGCCGGTTGAGCATGACCTTCTCGCCCAGGGGCTGCTTGCCTACACGCGCGAAGGTGTAATCCACTTCCACCCAGTCCTCGTCCTCGCGCAGGCCCAGGAAAGTAGTCTGGATCTTTGACATGATCTTGCGGTGCAGGAACTGATGATTCATATCCATGAGGTTTTCATGGAGAAAGGAATAATGGCAGGTGACCTGGTGATCCAGGTAACGGGTCTTGTATTTGGGATCCGCATAGGCGGAAATATCGGGGAAGAACGCTTCCTCCGCCTTGTCCGCGTCACCGGGGAAAACGAAGATCAGGCCGTATTCCTCGCGGCAGGGGTATTTCCTGACACCTTTGGGAATACGCTCGCTTTTGCCGACATAGGGTATGTTGACACACTTGCCGTCATGGTCGTAGACCCAGCCGTGATAACAACACTTGATCTCTTCACCGCAGACCTCGCCGGCGCTCAGGGGCACCTGGCGGTGGGCACAGCGATCCTCCAGGGCAAACAGCCGTCCGCTTTCGGTTCGCACCAGGACGATGGGTTCGCCGGCGAAAGTGCGTCCCAGCGTCTTGCCCTTCTTTACGTCACGGCAGCGCGCCAGGGGATACCAGTGGTCCGGGTGCAGTCCGGTCTTGCGTAAATCGCGGGATTCGGTTCTGCTCTGCAGCGAAATGGTTTCGGCCGGATTCGATATCGCCATGATTCAACCTTGTTGGTTATATGTTGTTGACTCAGGCCCGGTATCATAACAAATTCCCGCCGGAACATGAGTGAAAATGGCGGCTACGGGCGCACAGTTCAGGGACCGGCCGAACCTTCCCTCAAGCAAGCCAGTTGCCGGTCATGCAGGCGACCGAGGATCAACAGGCCAATCACCGCCCCCAGCAATGCCCAGCCCATGTCCGACTGGGTGTCCCAGATATAACCCTGGGTACCGAGGAAACTCTCCGCCGCCTCCTCGCTGATCAGGGCCACCCACCATTCCACCAGTTCATACAGGGCGCTGATGGCCAGGCAAAGCGCAACGACGATGACATTCAGCCAGACGCGGCCGTTCACCACCGCCAGACGGATGAACAGCTCACGCGCGATAATGGCGGGCACGAATCCCTGAGCAAAATGCCCCAGCTTGTCGTAGTTGTTACGTTGCCAGTCAATCAGCCCGCCAAGGGAATCGAAGTACGGCACTTCGGCGTAGGTATAATGCCCCCCGATCATGAGAATGATCATATGAACCAGGATTAGTACATACGCGAGTGGAGTCAGGGGGAAACGATTCCGCGTCGCGGCAAGAATGATGAATCCGATAACGGCCGGCGAGACTTCCAGGAACCAGGTGGGATAGTCATGCGGCGCGATGGCGGACCAGATCAGAACCGCAAAGAAAATCCCCGACCAGAGTGCGACTTTCACGCTGACATTATTCATCCTTTTTCCCGAGCAGTTCGTTCAGGTTGGCGAAAGGCTGATACGTGGAAGCCGCACCTTGCTGCCGGCCGCCGGCCGTGCCGCCCAAACGGGAATCCGTATAACGGGCATGCTCATTATCATGACAATAGACGCAGAGCAACTCCCAGTTGCTGCCATCCGGCGGATTGTTGTCGTGATTGTGATCCCGATGATGCACGGTCAGTTCTCTGAGGTTGGTTCGATTGAATTCGCGCCCGCAGCGCCCGCACACCCAGGGATACATTTTCAGCGCCTGCTCGCGATAGGATTCTTCCCGCTGCTCGCGCTGCCGCCGTGCCTCGGCAATGTAATCATCATTGCGTCCATCGGACATCTTCTTGCTTTTCTTGCTCATGGCTACGTCCGTCCCGGCAATCCGGATTCGGTTTCATCAGGTAATCGGGATTATCCACCAGCAGCCTGATATAGCCAAGGCCGACAGGGGTGGTAAAATGACCGTTATCATAATAATCAGGCATCATACTCACTACCGGGAGAAACATCATGGCCAACGAAGGTTATCATGAACCCATCGACGAACTCAGTGACGAAACCCGCGACATGCACCGCGCCATTACATCGTTAATGGAGGAATTCGAGGCGGTGGACTGGTACAACCAGCGCGTCGATGCCTGCAAGGACGAGGAGCTGAAGAAGATCCTGGCCCATAATCGCGACGAGGAAAAGGAACACGCCGCCATGGTGCTGGAATGGATCCGCCGGCGCGATCCTTCCCTCAACGACCAGCTGAAGGAATTCCTGTTTACCGACAACCCCATTACTCACGACTGAAACAACCTAAAGGGCGCTTCTAAAAATGAGGATTTGAGCACGGAGCTGACGCCGCTATCGCGGAAAAAGACCATTTTTAGAAGTGACCTAAAGCCGGAGTTGATCGATCACACCCCGCACGTGCTCCAATAACAGCGCGGCGCTGGGCGATAATGTGGTCTGCGAACGACAGGTGACGCCGATGGGCCGGCTGGTGCCCGCCAGTTCCAGGGGCAGCACCCGCAGCATCCGGAACTCTTCCTCGTAATAGATCTGATGCCGGGACAGTACGCTGATGCGATCGCTTTCCATGAGCAGGCCGCGGGTAATGCTGTGGGAACGGGTCTCGACAATGTCGGCCGGCAGCTGCAATTTCATGGTTTTGCACACTTCTTCAAATAACTGTCTGGCGGGGGCGTCCTCCGGCGGCAGGACCCAGCCATAATCCAGCAAATCTCCGGGCCGGATCCGTTTCTGTTTCAGCAGGGGATGATCGCCGCGCACGATCAAGGAAAGGTTATCCTCGAGCAGAACTTCCTGTTTCTGTCCCTCTTCCGGTTCCGGTGTACGCAGGGCGCCGAGGATAAAATCGATATCCCCGCAAAGCAGTGAAGACATCAGACTGTCGTAGGGTCCTTCCACCGTGGAAAGCCGGATGTCGGGGTGCTCCTTCAGAAGCGCGTTGATGGCGATGGGCAGGATGCGCGTCTGGCTGAATGCCATGGTGCCGACGCGTACATGCCCCTGCTTGATCCCAGACAGACTGGCAATATCATCCACCGCTCGGCGCAGTTCATTACCGGCGAGCCGGGCGTGTTTGTACAGTGTCTTGCCGTGAATGGTCAGGCTCATGCCCCACGGCCCCTTGTCGAACAGCGGCACGCCCAGCGCCGACTCCATCTCCCGGATGGTGATCCGTACCGCCGCCGTGGTGGTGCCGAGTGTCAGCGCCGCGCGCGCAAAGGTCTGCTGTTCGGCAAGGGCGATAAAACCGGCCAGCCGGCGGCCGGATATATCCATGCGGAATACCGGTGAATTCTTCCTGACCTGCTTCTTGCCGGACTCCGTCGCCAGCATGGCCTCCCTTGCCTGTATAAACACCTGTTCCACATACTCGCCACGTTCAAACAATGCCTTGCCGAACACCGTCAGCGTGACGCCGTTAACACTGCGATCGAAGAGAGAAGCACCCAGCCCGTTTTCCAGTTCCTGGATGGAACGGGACACCGCCGACTGCGAACGATTCAATTCTTCCGCCGCGCGACTGACACTGTTATGCCTGGCCGTATACAAAAAATTCTTGATCTGGCGCAGATTCAGGATTGCGGTGTCTTCGTTCATAGTCATGGTTGTCAATTATACGCGGGCAAGACGCCGGCGGCGGCCTGCTTTTGCGCCACACGGTTGTCGGCGGCTGTTTTCGACCGTATTATGCGATAAAAAAACACACCATGGTTAATCCGCCCGCCCTGCGAAGATACCATCCGGGTTGCTTTTCAACGGCGGATTCTTCTACCGACAGAACAAAAAAAGGGGTAACAGCATGAATGTACGGGAAGTCATTGATCGGGGCGAACTCACCGCCGTTCAGATCAGCGTACTCGCCATCTGTTTCATGCTCAATATGCTCGACGGCATCGACGTCCTGGCGGTGTCCTTCGCCGCACCGCCGATCACCGAGGAATGGTCACTGACTTCCAAGGCCATGGGCTCGGTTTTCAGCGCCGGCCTCATCGGCATGACCATCGGCGCCATGTTCCTGGCTTCCTTCGCCGACATCATCGGCCGCCGCAACATGCTGCTGATCTGCGTTCTCACGGTCGGCGCCGGCACGGCGTTGACGGGCCTGGTGACTTCCCTGAATCAATTGGTCGTACTGCGTGTCATCACCGGCCTGGGCATCGGCGCCATGCTGGCCACGTTGACCTCCATGGTCTCGGAATACATGCCGGCGCGGCGGCGCAATCTGGGTATCAACATCATGGTGGGCGGCTATCCCCTGGGCGCTATCCTCGGCGGTTTCCTGGCGGCCTGGGTGATCCCGGAATTCGGCTGGCGCGCCATGTTCGTGGCCTTCGGCGTCATTACCGCGCTCATGTTTCCCATTGTTCTCATGATGCCGGAATCGCTGCAGTTCCTGGTACAGAAACGGCCGAAGAACGCCCTGGAAAAACTTAACAAGGTACTGGTCAAACTCAAGCAGCCGGTGCTGGACGCATTACCGCCCGCCGAGGAGGAACATCTGACCTCCGGCGTTCGTTCTCTCTTTACCGATAAACACCGGACTTCCACCATACTTCTGTGGCTGTCGTTTTTCATGACCTTCCTGACCCTGTATTTCCTCTACAGCTGGATACCGAAGATCATCGTCGACTCGGGTCTGCCGCTGGAAAAGGGCATCTACACCAGCATCGCCCTCAATGTCGGCGCCATCATCGGTGTCCTCTCCCTGGGCTATCTGTCGGACAAGTTCGGACTGGCCTCGATGACGCTGATATTTCTGCTCGGCGCGGCCGCCGCCATGATCGTATTCGCCTATTCGCCTTCCATTATCACTCTGCTACTGACCGTCACCTTCTTCGTCGGCCTGTTCATCCAGGGCGGTTTCGGCGGCCTCTACTCGGCCTCGGCGCGCATCTATCCCACAGAAGTCCGCACTACCGGTGTCGGCTGGGCCATCGGTGCCGGCCGCGTCGGCGCCATCATCGGCCCGTTCTTCGGCGGCGTGCTCATGGATCTGGGCTATTCCATCACCGTGTACTTCATCATCTTCGCGATACCGCTGGTCGTCGCCGCCTTCACCGCTTACCGAATCGCCAGACCGGAGTACTGATGG
>JBBDSH010000083.1:37319-38959 GCA_040905045.1 Gammaproteobacteria bacterium
GAATCCCCACAATAACGGACTATACTCTATTGAGTCCATTGCATTTACACATGGAGGTGCCCCGATGCCCTCAATCACCGACCGAAAGCCTGATTCGAGGGATGTTAGTGTCTACTTTTTTCTTCCAATATCCCAATAGGCTGAATGACAGGCGACTGTATATCCGGTTCATAGGTAGAAAAATGCTAGGCTCCATAACACACAGTTAGCGGTAACAAGGGAGAGGATTGGTGAAATTCGATGAAGCGAAATCAATATTAAGCGCTCTTGCAAATGGTATAAATCCCGTGACTGGGGAAGTTCTTCCGGAAACCAGCCCTTACAATGAACCTAAAGTGATCAGGGCATTGTTCACGGTATTGAATTCGCCGAAGAACAATAAGCAGCCGAAAAAGACACTCGAAGAGAAACAACAAGAAAACATTGCTGCTGGTCGTCCAAGAAATGCAGGGTTCCCTTGGACGGACAGCCTGAAAAAGGAGCTTGCCGAAAAGTTCGAAAGCGGTGTGTGTTTAGATGAATTGGCTCAGTATTTCGAGCGAACAAAGGGTGCAATCATTTCCGAATTGGTGAAGCAAGGGCTTGTTGAACAGGCGACGGCTGAGAAGATGCGCTAACAAGCCCAAAGGTAAAGGGGCCCGGTGATTAATTATTAATCATTCCGGCCCCTTTTAGAAAGACTTCAGACAATTCTCTCTTATTCCTTCGCCACAATATCCCGTAAAACCTGCACCAGCGTATCCGGTTCCTGTGCACCCGAGATCAGGTAGCTCTGATTTATGATGAACGCGGGCACGGCGGTGACGCCGGCCTGTTGCCAGCGGGCCTCGTCGGTGCGCACAGCGTCGGCATAGTCATCGGATTCAAGCATGCGTTTCGACGCGGCGCCGTCGAGTCCGATGGATTCGGCACAGCATACCAGTACCTCAATATCGGAGATGTCCCCGGCCCGGCCGAAGTAGGCGTCAAACAGGGCCTTTTTCATCTCCGTCTGCCGCCCCTGCTCCGCGGCCCATTTCACCAGCCGGTGAGCGTCGAAGGTGTTACGGGTATAACGCTCCTGCATACGGCTGAAATCCAGCCCCAGACCTTCGGCGATTTTCATCATCTGTTCCTGCGCGGCCTGCATTTCGCTGGGACTGCGGCCGTATTTACGGCTGAGGGCCTGTAATACCGGCTCACCTTCCGCATCAACATTCGGGTCCAGTTCAAAGGCATGCCATTCAATGTCGAAGGACATTTCACCGGACAACTGTTCCATGGCCCGCTCCAGGCGGGCATAACCGATGGCGCACCAGGGGCAGGCGATGTCGGAAACGATGTCAATGTTCAGGGTGGCAACCATGGGAGCCGATTATGCAGTTCAGGCAGAATATTATTACCGACGCCGGTTGCGCTCTACATCCTCGGCCAGCCAAGCCTTGATAAGAGACTGATAAGGCATATCGCGCTTGTTCGCCTCAATCTTGATGCAATCGAGCAGCCCTTCGGGCAACCGCAGAGATATGGTTTTGGTAGACGGCTTCAGATTCGGGAATGCCGCGGGCTGTGCCTTGCTCCAGTCGATGTACTCGCTGGAGTCATGACTTTCCCAGAATTTCCGTTCTTCCGCTTCCGTCTTGAAGTCAGGCGTCTGTTTT
>JBBDSH010000083.1:39059-87460 GCA_040905045.1 Gammaproteobacteria bacterium
CCGTCCCACACCTTCGCCGGGATCATCACCTGGCCGTCGAACAGAAAGCGTGCCGTGCGCAATACGGATGCGCTCTTGAAAGTAATCTGCGCCGCGTCTTCGTCGACGTTGACTTCCACGGTGAATTTGCCCGTCGGGTGCTCCACATGACAGAGCTTGGGGTTGCCCTCGGGAATGGTGGCGTGTTTGAAGGCCGTTGAGCCTTCCGTGGCCGCGGCGGTGGCGACGCTGACGGCGGCGAAGACGCCGATGGATTCGTGCACCCGGTGCGGGATGAAGCTGCGGGTGTTGATCATGTAACCGTTTTTCGATTTCGACACCAGCGCCATCTTGGGCACGGTTTTGTCGGCCACGTCACCCAGGTTCATCATGGGCCCGACCTTGAGGCGGATGGCTTCAATCTTTTCTTTCAGCTCCGCGTTGTTTTCCAGTTCCTCGATGCTTTCGTGACCGGACAATCCCAACGACGCCGCGTCCATGACCACTACCGGCATGCCGTTGTCCACCATTGTTACCGGCACGCCCTCCACTTCATCGACCACGTTGCCCGTCGGAAACAACGCCCCGCAGGAGGAACCGGCCACGTCCAGGAACTCGATCATGATGGGCGCGTGGGTGCCGGGCACGCCGTCGATGGCCGCCTCGCCCTGGTAGTTCACCTGCCCGCCCGGCGTCTGAATGCGTTCCCTGGCAATGCTGTCGGTATTCTCCATGTACACCGTGACTGTCGTCTCGCCGTCTTCGGCCTCGACCAGTCCCTTCTCGATGGCGAAGGGTCCGACGCCTGCCAGGATGTTGCCACAGTTCTGTTTCGTGGAAGTACGCGCCTCGTCCACGAACACCTGCACGAACAGGTAATCCACGTCCACGCCCTCGCGCTCCGAGGGTTTGATGATCGCCACTTTACTGGTGAGAGGATGGGAGCCGCCGATGCCGTCGATCTGCAGCTTGTCGGGGGAACCCATGACGGCGATGAGGATCTGATCGCGCAAAGCCTCGTCGCACGGGAGATCGGAAGCCAGAAAATAGGCGCCGCGGGAGGTGCCGCCGCGGAACAGGGCACAGGGGATTCGTGTCTGCATAGTAAAAACCATATTTTCAATACATGGGAACATACGAACGAGGGTTACATGTCATCCCTCATCCAAATCTTCTCCCCTCAAGGGGCGAAGGCCTTCGCGTAAAGGTAATCAGTATTGCAAATGCCGCCGGGTAACACCAACCGGGGCAAACGAATTGCATCCCGGCGCGAGCATTTCATATAACCACCCCAGGGGTTATGATAAGGGAAAATCGGCGTTCGCCCGCCCGGCGCGCGCCCGACATCGACAGATATTCATACTCATAGAAAGAAATGGTATGGCCGTAACCCTCGGAATTCCATGAAAATCATTTAGAATCCTGTACATATCGATACTTGAACCAAAGGAAAGACTATGAACGAGAAACAGAAAACGGGCCTTGTCGTCAGCGCCCACTCGGCGGACTTTGTCTGGCGCGCCGGCGGCGCCATCGGCCTGTACGCCAGCCGCGGATACAAGATGCTGGTCGTCTGCCTGTCCTACGGCGAACGCGGCGAATCGGCCAAGCTGTGGAAACAGGAAGGCATGACCCTGGAAACGGTGAAGAAGGAACGCCAGCGCGAAGCGAAGAACGCCTGCAAGGTGCTGGGCGCCGAACCGATCTTCTTCGACATCGGCGACTACCCCATGCGTGTCAGTGATGAAGTGCTGTATCAACTGGTGGACATCTATCGGGAACATCATCCGGAATTCGTGCTGACCCATTCCCTGTACGATCCCTACAACTTCGATCATCCCCTGGCGTCCAACGTCGCCCAGGAGGCGCGCATCACCGCCCAGGCCATGGGCCACAATCCCGGCGAGAAGGTCATCGGCGCGCCGGGCGTGTTCCTGTTCGAACCGCACCAGCCGGAACAGTGCAACTGGAAACCGCAGGTGATCCTGGACATCACCGAGGTCTGGGATAAAAAGTACGAGGCCATCCAGTGCATGGAAGGCCAGGAACACCTGTGGGAGTACTACACCCGCGTCGCCCTGCAGCGCGGCGTCCAGGGCAAGCGCAACTCCGGCCGCGACATGAAATACGGCGAGGCCTATCAGCGCATCTTCCCGCTGGTGACGGACGCATTCAAATGAAACGCTCGGTCGCCGTCCGCCATATCCACCGCGCCGATGAAGCCGCGATAAAGGAACTCGGCCGCATGGGCGTGGCCACCGTGCACGAGGCCCAGGGCCGCATCGGCCTCATGAAGCCCTACATGCGGCCCATCTACCCCGGCGCCCGCATCGCCGGCAGCGCATTAACGATCATGGCCCATCCCGGCGATAACTGGATGCTGCACGTTGCCATCGAACTGGCCCAACCGGGGGATATCCTGGTCGTCGCCCAGTCCGCCGATAATACCGACGGCATGTTCGGCGACCTGCTGGCGGAATCCTCCAGGGCCCACGGCATTCAGGGTCTGGTCATCGACGCCGGCGTCCGCGACACCGCCGATCTCAAGGAAATGGATTTCCCGGTCTGGTCGCGCGCCGTGCACGCCAAGGGCACAGTCAAGGCCACGCCCGGCTCGGTGAACATCCCCGTGGTCTGCGCCGGCGCCTGCATCAATCCCGGCGATGTCATCGTCGCCGACGACGACGGTGTCTGCGTTGTGAAACGGCAGGAAGCCGAAGAAGTGGTCAAGCTGGCACAGAAGCGCGAGGAGAACGAGGAATCCAAGCGCGAACGACTGAAGAACGGTGAACTGGGCCTGGATATCTACAACATGCGTCCGAAGCTGGAGGAAGCCGGGCTGGTGTATATCGATCATATCGATGAATTGAAAGACGATTAGCCACAGAGAGCCTGCCCCGGGCTCCGATCCCTGACTCTTCTACACATTTACCGTTGCAAGCAAAAAGAGCGTCATTCTGTACATGGATTGTACAGAATCCAGTGCCATGGAGGGGCATGGGATGAGCCGATCGGCGCATCCTTGCAACTGGATCCCGGCCAATCCCCCGGATCGGGGTCCGGGGCAGGCTCTGGCCGGAATGACGGCTTCGGACAGGACATGGCCGATATTAGAACTTCTTCGCCTTACTTAAAAATGTGTAGAAGAGATAGGACTCCGATCCGGGGATACAGAGATCACAGAGAGATGGAAATAAAAGTAGTGAGTAATCAGGGACAGGTAACGGTTTCAGATCCCGTGATGTCAGGTATCACGGGATAACTTGTCCGTAATAAGACGGTTCAGACTGATGCCCGACTCGATTGCCTGGGTCGCAAGCCGTCGATGAAGCTGCGGCGGCACACGCACCATGAATTTCCCGCTGAAGGTTCGGGTCGAGAGGGGCTCCGGCAAAGGTTCGCCGGACCTGGTCATATCCCTGATGCAATCGCCCACGAGTTTGCGAATCCCGGCCAAGGCTTTCTCGGGCGTCTTGTCGAGCCAGCTGAGGCTGGGGAATTCCGTACACGTACCGGCATACTCGCGATCCTCCCCGGACCACGCGACACGGTAGGTATATTGATCAATTTTCTTCATTATCGGATTCCAGTCGTTCAACAGCCGCCAACACCTGACGGACCTGATAAGGTTTGGCTTTGCCTTTGTCGCTCTGAATATTGACACGGGGGTCACCGTGCCAGGGCGTGCGATATATCCGATGACTCGTACCCTTCTGCCGCGGTTCTCCGAAATAAAAATCACAGACTTTGCACAACTCGGTGAATCGCACTCCGGCCGGGTTTCGCCTGAATGCTGCCAGCATCCTTGCTATCTTGGTCATAATGGTTATAGTATCATTAATGATACTAGTCGGCAATATGCGGGTTAACCCTGCTCCGGTTCAATCCTTTGCCGCTTTTGTAATTTACGCAGATTGCTCCGGGCAGACGGGTTTTCGGTGTTCAGATCCAGTGCCCTTTGATAAGCGAATTCCGTCGCCTCGTAATCACCGCGGCGGGCGTAGACCACACCCAGGTTGGACCAGACGAAGTCGACACGGTCATCCTCAAGTATCGCCTTTTTCAGGTATTGCAGCGCCGTTTCAAGTTCTCCCTGCTGCAAATGCTGGATGGCAATATTATTGTAATAGTGGGCAAAGGCGCGCTGATCCGAAATAATTGTTGACTGCCCGAAATCCTCTTCCGGCACGGCCAGGTAATCGAGGACGTAACGCGCCCGCCTTCCACGCCAGATGATATTTCCCGAAACATTAATGTGGCGTTCGATAACCCGGAAACCCTCCTCCCCACTGTCGATGTCCTGTTCACCGCGTTGCCTGTTTCGTTCCAGCTCCTGAAAGCGGGCATCGACCCCCAGGTGGCGCGCGGCCGCGACAAAGAAATTGGCCAGCGCCACGCAGTTGCCGCGGACCTGCTCGAAGGTTTCATCGGCAGTCAGGGTCAACTCGTTATTGAGGGAAAAACCCAGACCATCGGCATCGAATACGGCCGACCGCAGGGCGCGCACTCTTTCATAGGGATCCCGGACGCCGCTGACGCGACTGTCGATAAAACGCCGGGCATTCTCATTCAGTGCCAGGATGTCGATGTTTTCCAGTTCCGCCGGATGCCGGGACTGCGTGCTTTCCAGCGACCTCAGGGTATCGAGCAGACTGCTTTTCCCGGCCTTCCCGGATGCACAGCCAAATAACGACAGCAACAACAGTGACGTAACAAGCCAATACAACAGCTTGCTTTCCGAGGCGGGATAATTGAAACAATATCCGAACATGGTTACGGTGGCAATGCTATACCCTGTTGGAACATGCTTTCGTGAACAGGTTCATCATCGACACCGCTTCTTGACAGGATTCGGCATTCATCCACTATTATCCATAGTATGAAACTTTATCTGGTTCAACACGGTGAGGCGCTGGCGAAGGACGTGGACCCGGACCGGCCCCTGAGTCCCGGGGGCGAAAAGGACGTCCGGAATATGGCCGGATTCCTGCAGGCGGCCGGAGTCGGCGTGGACCGGGTGCTGCACAGCGGCAAGCTGCGCGCCCGGCAAAGCGCAGCGATCCTGGCGGAGGCATTACTGATCCATGGCGACGCCGAGGCCATCGACGGCCTCGGCCCCAATGATCCGGTGGAAGACTTTTCCATCGAAGTCCATAAATTCAAACAGGACACCATGGTGGTCGGCCACCTGCCCTTTATGGCGCGCATGGTTTCCCGTCTGGTCAACGGACAAGGCGAACCCGCCATTGTTGATTATAAACCGGGCAGCGTCGTCTGCCTGGAACAGGACGGGGAAGAACACTGGTGCATACAGTGGATGCTGCGGCCGGATTTATTGGCCGGGTAAATCGCAGCAAGAAACGGGTGGGCGCCGGCACGGCGGCATTCTAGAATACCGGCATGAACGATTACGATCGCATCGCCGGTCTCATTCAGTACCTTGATAAACATCATACCGAGCAGCCGGATCTGGAAACCCTGGCCCGCCATGCCGGGCTGAGTCCTTATCACCTGCAGCGCCTTTTCTCCCGCTGGGCCGGGATCTCGCCCAAGCATTTCCTGCAGTGCCTGACTTTATCCCATGCCCGGCAACGCCTGCGCGCAGGGGAAAGCGTGTTCGACGCCGCCCTGGATGCCGGGCTTTCCGGTCCCGGGCGGCTGCATGATCTCTGCGTCAATCTGGAAGCGGCTTCGCCGGGGGAGCTCAAGGCCGGTGGCGAAGCCTGGACCATCCGCGCCGGTTTTGCCGATACGCCCTTCAGCACCGCTCTCATCGGCGAGAGTCCACGCGGTATCTGCCATCTGGCCTTCGTGCAAAACCGGGATCGCGACTCCGGCGAAGCAGCGATCCGGGAATACTGGCCGCGGGCGAAAATCCACTGGGACGATGTAACAGCGGCGAATACAGCCGGATTGATTTTTACTCCCTTGGTGAACAGTGAATCACGCCCCGCCCTGCGCGCCATCGTTAATGGCAGCCGCTTTCAGGTGCGCGTCTGGCGCGCGCTGCTGCAAATACCGAAAGGAGCACTGACCAGTTACGGGCGGCTGGCGGCGGATCTGGGCAAGCCCGGCGCGGCCCGTGCCGTGGGCGGCGCCGTGGGCAAAAACCCGCTGGCCTGCCTCATCCCCTGTCATCGCGTCATCCGCGAATCCGGCGCGCTGGGCGATTACCGCTGGGGTGCCACACGCAAGCGGGCCATGCTGGTGTGGGAAAGCGCGGTGGAGAAGGCCGCGCCTGAACGTGTAAGAGAAACCACGGGAGAACTTATATGAACAGAATTAAAATCCTGCGATACCGTTGCCCGGGATGGTTGTTCGGCCTGGCCGTCACCCTCATTCCCGTCACCGCCCTGCAGGCGGACAGCGGACCGCTGGTGGATACCTGGCTGCTGGTTTCCCTGGAACGCACCACACCCGACGGCAAGGTAACCTGTCCCTACGGCGACGCGCCACGCGGCTATGTCACCTACGCGGAAGACGGCCGCCTGCGGCTGCAGATCGCCCATGAAAAACGGGCGGATGTTGCCTGGCCGGCGGACAAACCTATGCGTCCGGAACCGCTGGGGTATATTGCCTACTTCGGCCGCTACACGGTGGACTACGAGACAGGAACGGTGGTACATCATCTGGAGGAGAGTGTTTTCCCCGACTGGCCGGGCCGGGTCCTCGAACGCGGATTCAGTATCGAGGGCGATACCATGACGCTGCGGCGTTCCGATGAAAAGGGATCGGATCGGATCGTCTGGCGGCGCGACGGCGCCATGCCGGAATAACGAACAGGGAGTTATTTATATACCAGCCGTTGCAATCCAGGCGGCCGACGGCACGATAACGCCGCCGCGCGTTTCATATTCCCGCAATGCCTTCTTGATAGCGGCGACAGCCGCTTGCTGTTCTTTCTCGTCGGCCTCCTGAATCACTTTCGCGGCGGGTCCCAGCTGCGTCGCCATATGCCCGGCTTCATCCAGGTTGCCCATCTGCATCCCGGTATCCACCGCTTCCAGATGAATAGCTCGGAAACCGGCGGCAATCAGCAGATACTCCAGTCTTTCCCTCTGCCCCAGCGAGAACGGGCCCGGCGCATCGGGATCCGGTTCCTCCGCCGGTGGCTCGGGACGCGGCAAAACCGTAAAGGCGGCCTCGGCGGGTACGGTCATCCAGGGGTTTTCCTCCAGGGTGCGCCAGCACATGAACACCATCCGTCCGTCGGGGCGGAGATGCCCGCGGAGATTCCTGAAAGCATCCAGCGGCCGGCCGAAAAACATGACCCCAAAGCGGGAGAAGACCAGGTCATAGGCACCGTATTCCAGATCCTCGCGGCCGGAGTCGGCGACCCGGAATGCCAGATTGGAAATACCTTCACCGCGCTGTTTCGCGACTTCAAGAATGGTCTCCGATATATCCACGCCGAGTACATGGCCGGATGCTCCCACCTGTTCCGCCAGCGTGATGCTGGTGGGACCGCCGCCGCAACCCACGTCCAGGACGCGCTCGCCGGGCGAGACGGCGCAGCGTTGCATCAGTATTTCTGTCAGCGGCCCGAGCTGGCGTTCCAGCAGATCGATGTTCTCCACCCATTTATCGCCGCCCTCCTCCTTCCAGAAAGTCTCGCCGAAAGGCAGATCTTCTTTGTTTTCCGTCGAAGACATAGCCAAGCCCTGTAGTTTCTTTGTTAGTATCGGTACAAATTACATGACTCTAAAACCGAATACCATCGCAAGAGGTGCCTCAATGAGTGACAACGCCGAACAAATTGCCGCGCTTTCAAGAAAAGTCGAGGAACTGACGCAGCAGGTGTCCGAACTGCAGGACATTCACCAGATCCGCATGCTGCAGCACAAGTACGGCTATTACATGGACAAGTGCATGTGGGAAGAGATCCTTGACCTCTACAGCGATGACGCGGAGCTGCATTTCATGGGCGGCATCTACCGCGGCAAGGCCGGTCTGCGCCGGCTTTACATCGGCCGCATTGCGCAATTGTTCACCGGCGGTGAGGCCGGGCCTGTCGACGGGTTCCTGTCCGACTACATGCAACTGCAGGACGTTATCGACATCGCGTCCGACAACAAAACCGCGCAAGGCCGGTTCCGCTATTTCATGCAGGGCGGGAACCATGAAAGCCGCGATCATGCCATTCCCGGGCTGCCGGAACAGTGGTGGGAATCCGGCGTCTATGAAAATGAATACATCAAGGAAAACGCTGTCTGGAAGATCCGCAAGCTGGGTCTGCACCTGGCCTGGCGGGCGGATTACAGGGACGGCTGGCGTCATGCACGGCCGGGTGTATCCGGTGAAAAGCCCGTGCTCTACCCGGATGACCCTGACGGTCCGGATGAGTATATTGAGGGATTCGCCGCCACCTGGCCGAAGGCGGCCGTGCAACCGTTCCATTACCCGCACCCCGTTACCGGACACAACAGCGGCTAGAATCCATGCTGCGGTCCATCATCGGCTTTCGCCTGGACGAATATGGCGACTGGACGGCCATCCTCAGTTGCGGGCACCCGCAGCACGTGCGTCATAACCCGCCGTTCAGCAACAGGCCCTGGGTGATCACGGAAGCGGGACGCAACAGTAAAATTGGAGAACAGCTTGATTGTGTCCGCTGTGATCGCGACTGATTTCGATTGATCTCGCCAAGCCTTGTCCTGGACTCCAATCCAGAACAAGGCTTGGCGAGATCGGAGATCGACCATTACCCTTTCAGATGCCCACAAATTCTGCCGAAGAGCCAAATAAAAAAAGCCCCGCAAGCGGGGCTTTTCTTTACTTCGGGTGTTCGCCCGAAAAGGCTTACTGGCCTACGACATTCACCGCGCTCAGGCCCTTGGGACCCTTCTCGGTATCGAACGTGACCGTCTGGCCTTCGCTCAGGGATTTGAAGCCTTCGGCCCGAATGGCGGAATGATGAACGAAGACATCGTCACCACCGTCGCTGGGAGAAATGAATCCAAAACCTTTGCTGTCGTTAAACCACTTAACTGTACCTGTAGCCATTTCTGGTTACCTCATTTGTATGTATTTACTGTGTATTAGCAGACGGATTGTTGCTTTATGTTTCGGGAAGGCCTGCTGAATACTGCGAGGTGCTACCGGAAATGCCACAATTTCACTACTAATGGACCAACCTTATACCATATCCGGGCGCCGACGCCAGCTTTTTCTCGCGGTTTATTGACCGACGGGAATCCGGGCCTCAGGCCCGGACCTTGACGTAAGAACCGGGGGCATCCTCGATGGGTTCCAGATCGCCGTCTCCCGGGACGCGGGCCGGCACTTTTTCACCGGCGTATTGTTCCAGCCAGGCCTGCCAGTCCGGCCACCAGGAACCCTCATGTTCCACGGCGTCCCGGTGCCAGTCCTCAACGCTTTCAGTCATATCGTCGTTGGTGTAATAGCCGTATTTGTTGCTGGATGGCGGATTGACGATGCCGGCAATGTGGCCGGACTTGCCCAGCACAAAATGTACGGGCCCGGAAAACAGCTGCGCCCCCAGATAGGTACTCTTCCAGGGCGCGATATGGTCGTCTTCGGTGGAGATGAAATAGGACGGCGTCGTGACATCACGCACATCGATGGGAACGTCCCGGACACTGAAGCCGCCCGGTTCCCTGAAACTGTTCTCCAGGTACATCTTGCGCAGATAGGTACTGTGCATCTTCGCCGGCATGCGCGTGGAATCGGAATTCCAGTAAAGCAGGTCGAAGGGAAACGGCTCCTTGCCCATGAGATAATTGTTGACGTAAAAGGACCAGATCAGATCATTGGAACGCAGCAGGTTGAACGTCAGCGACATCTCCTTGCCGTCGTGATAACCCTTGTTCTCCATCTCCTTCTCCAGCACCGAGATCTGATCCTCGTCCACGAACACACCCAGATCACCGGGGTAGGTGAAATCGATCAACGTGACGAAGAACGTCGCCGAGGCAAAAGGATCCTCTTCACCCTGTTTTTTCAGATACGCCAGTGTCGCGCTCAACAGGGTACCGCCGATGCAATAACCCACCACATTGATCTCCTTCTCGCCGGTCGCCTTCTCGATGGCTTTCACCGCCTCCAGCGGCCCCTGGAAAATATAGTCCTCGAAATCCTTGTCGCGGTAGGACTCATCCGGGTTAACCCAGGAAATGACGAACACGGTATGGCCCTGCTCCACCAGCCACTTGACCATGGAATTCTTGGGCTGCAAATCGAGGATATAAAACTTGTTGATCCAGGGCGGGATAATCAGAAGCGGCTTTTTGAACACCTGCTCGGTGGCGGGCGAATACTGGATAAGCTGCATCATTTCGTTCTGGTAAATGACCTTGCCCGGGCTGACCGCCACATTCTTGCCCGGTTCAAAGGCCTCCAGATCCGTCATGCGGATACGCAGGTTGCCGCTGTCCGGGTCAAAGTCTTCAACAAAGTTTCGCAGTCCCTGCAGCAGATTCTCGCCGCGCGTCTCGATGGTTCTTTCAATGACTTCGGGATTGGTTACGATGAAATTGGTGGGCGACAGGGCATCGACGTACTGCTTGGTATAGAACTCCACCTTGCGGGCCGTCTTCTCGTCCAGCCCCTCGACATCGGCGACAATGGACTGGATGGTATTGGCCGCCACCAGATAGGACTGCTTGAGATAATCGAAGAACGGGTTCTCCTGCCAGTGTTCGCTGCGGAAACGGCGGTCGCCCTTCTCCGGCTCTGCCACCGGCCGGCTGTCCTCACCCAGCATGCGGTTGGCCGTGCTGATCCAGAGATCGAAATAGGAATTCCAGGCATTCATCTGTGCCTCGACGATCTTCTCCGGGTTGCGCATCAGTGCCGTGGTCAAATCCAGAAAGGCCCTGTTCAGACCCAGTGGATCGAAGTTGGCACCCTGCTGGCCGAGATAGGCCTGCATCAGCTCGCGGCTCTGTTCGGCGATATTGCTGACCGCATCCGTCAATGCCTCGGCATCGTAATCCGCGTCTTTTTCTTCGGGTTTGGTTGTGCTCATAGATTCTCGATCTTCCGGCCGGCCGGCAGTACTGGAAATGGTGTTGTTGCGGTGCAGCATATCCGTTTGTTGCCCGCTTGTCAAAATCCGCGGCGTCGGCTCAGGCGGCCGATTGTCGCCATCCCAGACGAAATGAGCCGCCCACGGCGATCATCAGGTTCACCGCCAGACCGTACAGTCCCGGGTGGAAACCGCCGATCTTGCCGGCGCTGACGAACGGGAACGGTCCGAACGCCAGGCCCAGGGCAATGATCAGTCCGGCCACCAGGCCGGCAAGTACCGGTCCGGCATGCAGGCCGCGCCAGCGGATGCCGATCATGAAGGCCGGTACCAGTTGCACCAGAATATCGAACTTGCGGTCCAGCAGACTGATCAGAGAGGTCTTCTCCTTGAGTACAATAGCCAGGAACACCAGCAGGGCCAGCAGACTCCAGGACAGGATCTTGCCCAGCCGGGTCATTTCCGCCTCTGTCGCATCGCGCTTGATGAAACCGGCATAGACATCTTTCGTCAGCATGGAGGATATGGACAGCAGCGCCGAGTCGGCGGTGGACATAATGGCCGAGAGAATGGCGGCGAATAACAGCACCACCAGACCGTAACCCAGGATCGACTCCTCCTGGATCAGGCGCAGCATGCGGGTCAGAATCTGATCCGTGGCGGCGCCCTCAAGACCAGGCACATACGCAATGGCGTAGATACCGGTAACCACGGCGATGAATGCGGTCAGAAACGGCAAGAACGCCATGGCGGCCAGGCTGCGGCGCAGAACCCGCTCGCTTCCGGAGGCGTAAATACGCTGAATCGCCTGCGGATACAGGGCGGCACCCATGCCCATCATAAGAATATAGCTGATCCACTCGCGCAGCATGGCCGGCGGCGGCGGCCGGATTTTACGGATTTGATCCGGATCGCCGGTCGCCAGGATCATCTCCGTGGCCGAGGACAACGGACCGAACTGATGCACCAGCATGATCAACAGAAGAATAAAGCCGACCATGAGGACGCCGCCCTGGATCATATCGGACCAGGCCACGGCCCGCAGACCGCCGAGCGTACCGTAGATCACCATAATCAGCGCCAGCACAATGACGCCGTAATTGTAGGCCAGGTCCCCCTGGGGACCGGCCAGCCCCTGCAGCGCGCGACCCATGGCCATGAGCTGTGCCAGCAGGAAATTGGTGACGGCGACAACCATGACAATGGCGGCGATGAGACTGATGGCTTTCGAACAGAAGCGATCGTTGAGGTAATCCACCGGTGTAACGTAGCCGTATTTTCGCGATATGCGATGCAAACGCAGGGCGAAGATAGCATAGAACACAACGATGGCGAGCATGAAATGCACGGACATGATCCAGGCATAACCGATGCGGTAGGTCATGCCGGTAAAACCGAACAGGGTATTGCCGCTGTACTGGGTGGCGTACAAAGTCAGTACCAGGACGACGAAACCGAAACCGGAGCCGGCGATGTAGAAATCCCGCATGGTATTGGCGATGCGGGCGCGATAGCCGAACCAGCCGAACAACAGCAGGGAAGAAACATAGATGCCGATAAACAACCAGGCGCCGGGGCCGAAGGGCAGCAAATCGGTCATGACGGATCAGGCACCGCCGTCCGGCGGCGAGGAACGCAGGAACAGCCAGGCGGTCAGCAGGGCGGCGAGAAAACCGACGAACAGGGACACCAGCACCCACAGGGGCAGGCCCAGATAGAACGTATCCTGTTCAGACGGCCAGTACCACGGAACGCCGAGAACCAGCAGGACAATATAGGCCGCGATAATCCGGAAATTCAAGACAGACCCTTATGGTGGTTTTGTGTCCGATCATGATGCCACAACTCAATTGCGTTCGGGAAACAGCCATGGCGCCTCCGTGGCGCGCCGCTGTTCGTAGGCACGGATATCATCGCCGTACTGCAAGGTCATGCCGATATCATCCAGGCCGTTGAGCAACCGGTCTTTCAGTGACGCATCAATATCGAAGAAAATATTTTCCCCCGACGGCGTGGTGATGGTCTGGGCCGTAAGATTCACCCGCAGACGGTAACCCGGCGTTGATAATACTTCCTTGAAGAGATGTTCGATGATTTCCGCGTCCAGGCTCACGGCAAGCACACCGTTCTTGCCGCAGTTGCTGTAAAAAATATCGGCAAAGCTTTCTGCGATGACGCAACGAAAGCCGTATTCACGCAAGGCCCACACCGCATGCTCGCGTGAGGAACCGCAGCCGAAGTTGAATCGTGTCAATAGAATGGACGCGCCCTGGTAACGTTCCCGGTTCAGGATGAAGTCCTTCTTAAGAGGCCGTTGCGAACAGTCCTGGCCCGGCCGACCGATATCCTCATAACGCCATTCGTCGAACAGGAACGGACCGTAACCGGTCTTGTGGACGGACTTCAGAAACTGCTTCGGAATGATGGCATCGGTATCGATATTGGATCGATCCAATGGTGCGACCAGTCCGTCAAGTTCGGTAAATGCTTCCATTGTGCGTGGCTCGTGGTTCGTGGTTCGTGGCTTGTGGCTCGTGGCTTGTTACATGTTCAACGGAGCCGTCATTCCTGCGAAGGCAGCTGTAGGGTGGGTTAGCGAAGCGCAACCCACCGACAGTTTTAAACTGTTCACACGTCTCTGTGTCCTCCGTGCTCTCCGTGGTTCATCGCAGTTAATCATTCAACTCGCGCACGTCGATGAAATGACCGGCGACGGCCGCCGCCGCGGCCATGGGCGGGCTGACCAGATGCGTGCGCCCGCCCGGTCCCTGACGGCCCTGGAAGTTGCGGTTCGACGTGGAAGCGCAGCGCTCACCCTGGCTCAGCCGATCCTCGTTCATGCCCAGGCACATGGAACAACCCGCCTGACGCCACTGGAAACCGGCGTCAATAAAGATTTTGTCCAGTCCTTCCTGTTCGGCCTGTTTGCGCACCAGGCCGGAGCCCGGCACGATCAACGCCTCCTTGATACCGGGCGCGACTTTTTTACCCTTGACCACGTTTGCGGCGGCGCGCAGATCCTCAATACGGGCATTGGTACAGGAACCGATAAAAATCTTGTCCGGCTTGATATCGGTCATGGGCGTACCGGGTTCCAGAGCCATGTATTCCAGGGCGTGCCGCATACCCTGGCGTTTGACCGGGTCCGTCTCCTGTTCCGGATCCGGCACACGGTCGCCGATGGATACGACCATTTCCGGTGATGTGCCCCAGGTCACGCACGGTTGTATGTCTTCGGCGCGAATATCCACCGCATGATCGAAGCGAGCCTCCGCATCGCTGTGCAATTCCCGCCAGGCCGCTTCGGCCTTGTCCCACATTCCGCCTTTCGGCGCCATGGGCCGGCCGCGGACGTAATCGATAGTGGTATCGTCCACGGCGATAACGCCGGAACGGGCCCCGGCTTCGATGGCCATGTTGCAAATGGTCATGCGCCCCTCCATGGACAAGCCGCGGATGGTATCACCGGCGAATTCGATGACATGCCCGGTACCGCCGGCGGTCCCGATCCTGCCGATGATGTGCAGAACGATATCCTTGGCGGTGACGCCCGTGCCGAGCTTTCCGTTGATACTGATGAGCATATTGCGGGCTTTCGTTAACGACAGCGTCTGCGTGGCGAGCACATGTTCCACCTCGGAAGTGCCGATACCGAACGCCCAGGCACCCAGCGCGCCATTGGTGGTGGTATGGGAATCACCGCAAACGATGGTCATGCCCGGCAGGCAGGCACCCAGTTCCGGGCCGATAACATGGACAATGCCCTGGCGCTCGTCGAACAGGTCTATGTACTTGATGTGTGCCGCTCGAACATTGCTGGTCAACGCATCCAGCTGTTCCCGGGAGACAGGATCGCTGATCCTGTCGCGATTGATGGTGGGGACGTTGTGATCCGGCACGGCCAGGTTCGCTTCCAGCCGCCACAGTTCGCGGTCAGCAAGCCGCAGGCCCTCGAAGGCCTGCGGCGAGGTGACCTCGTGCAACAGGTGCCGATCGATATAGATCAACGCCGTACCGTCGCCGTTGTCGCGAACGACGTGGGCGTCCCAGAGTTTGTCGTAAAGTGTCTTTGCAGTCATATCGAAATTTTATATTCAGCCACAGAGGGTCACAGAGGACCACCGAGATTAAAATTGTGAATTTTCTGTTTATAGCATCTACTATCCTGGATATATGGATTACCCGATACACTCCGAATAACGGTTGTTTTCACTCTGTGTTCCTCTGTGTCCCCGGATCGGGGTCCGGGGCAGGCTCTCTGTGGCTAATCTGTCAATCATTCATCCGCGTACTGCTCCAGTAAACGGACAAACGCCGCCGCGGCGTTGGAGAGCGTCCGCTCCCGGTGATAGATGTAACCCAGCCGGCGACGGATAGTGATCTGTTTCACGTTCAATCGCTGCAGCTTTCTGTCCACCATGGTATCCGGCAACACACTCCAGCCCAGGCCGATGGAGACCATCATCTTGACGGTCTCAAGGTAATTCGTCTCCATTCCCGTCTGCAGTACACAGTGTTTGCGACGGAACAGGTCATCGACGATGCGCCGGGTAAACGTCTGTTCGTCCGGCAATATCGCCGGGAATTCCTGCAATGCCTTCAGCGCAATCTCTCCGCGGTTCGCCAGCGGGTGGTCGTTGCCGACGACAAAACTGAGCGGATCATCCCAGATAGCGTGGCTGTAAATCCGCGGCATGTCTTCCTCTGCCAGGGTGATCACCGCCAGTTCCAGATCGCCGCCCAGTACCGACTCGACGGCGGCTTCCGATTCCATGAAGTCAATGTCCAGGGACACCTGCGGATAACGGCCGGAAAATTTCCGCAACACCGGCGGCAGTCGATGCAGGCCCGCATGATGACTGATGCCCAGTGGCAGCCGGCCGGAGACCATACCCGTCAGGTTCCGCACCAGGGTCTGCGAATCCCGGACCTCCTGAATAATGCGCCGGGCCCGCGGCAGCAGCAGTTCACCCGCTTCCGTCAGTCCAATCTGTTTGCCGACGCGGTCAAACAGACGCGTCCCGACTTGCTCCTCCAGCGCCGAAATACGCTTGCTGACCGCCGGTTGGGTCAATTCCAGGCTCTGTGCCGCCGCGGAAAACGAACCCTTCTCCGCAACATTGACGAAAGCCTGTAGCAGCGATGTTTCCATGAACCGATTTTAACATTCCTTAAAGGAATGTAATATATAAATACGATGAATATATTTCATAGCTAATATTACCCCCGCGGTTGCCGGGATGCAAGCCCCGGAACAAGGTACCGGGATGGCTATACGCGGGCCGGCAGGCACCATAAAATACCTTTCCCACCATCAACCCGGGAGACAACCATGGCGGATTCCAACGGCAGTATCATTCTGGGAATGATCTGGATGTTCATTATTTCCCTGCTTCTCATCTGGCTGCCGGCCCTGGGACCGCTGATTGCAGGCATTGTCGGCGGCAAGCTGGCCGGCGGCGTCGGCCGCGGCCTGGTTGCCGCCCTGTTTCCGGGCCTGTTGCTGGCGCTGGGCCTGTTCTTCTTCGGCACCGTGCTGACGGGTCTGCCCATGCTCGGCGCCCTTATCGCCGGCAGCAGCGTTGTGCTTTATTTACTGTACGTGCCCATCCTGCTCATCGGCGCCCTCATCGGCGGACTGCTGGCGTGAAACCCAACCACTGCCGACCAGGAACGTCTATCAAGATTCAAACATAACCGCCCTGCTTATGAATTCACTGCAAGACAAAGTTGCCCTCGTTACCGGTGCCAGTTCCGGCATCGGCCGATCCATTGCCATTGCCCTTGCCGCGGAAGGCGCCCGTGTCGTATTGGCCTCGCGCAATGAGGAGAAACTGGCCGAGGTCGCCAATCAAATCGGCGCCGCCGGCGGCAATGCCGAAACTATTCCCACCGACGTTACCGACGAGGAACAGATCCTGGCATTGTTCCAGCGTATCGGGAGTCGTTACGGCCGGCTGGATCTGCTCATTAACAACGCCGGAACCGCCACCGCCGCCCCCGTGGAAGAACTGGATCTGGTGGAATGGCGGCGCGTGCTGGATCTCAATCTGACTGCCGCGTTTCTGTGCAGCCGCGAGGCCTTCCGCATCATGAAAACACAATCCGCCGGTCGCATTATCAATATCGGCAGCGTCGCCGCCTACGTGCCGCGCCCGGCCACCGCGCCCTATACGGTCTCCAAGGCCGGACTGGAGGCCCTGACCCACGCCCTGGCGCTGGAAGGGCGTGATCACGGCATCACGGCCTGCATCCTGCATCCCGGCAATACCCTCTCCGGATTCTGGACCGGCCGCGAAGAAGCAGCCCGGGAGGAAGGCGTCATGGCACCCGAAGACGTGGCCCGGATGACCGTTACCATTGCCGCCATGCCCGACGATGTACTGGTACTGAAAACCGTCATGCTGCCCGTCAGTATGCCGTTTCTGGGCCGCGGCTAGCCGGTCTGGATTGTGTTGTTCCGGCAGGCGACAATCGACGACCTCCGGGAAGTTGCCGGCTGGATCCGGTCCCGTCGCGACTGTGAATTCTGGGCCGGTCCTTATATGTCTTACCCCCTGGATCCGGAAATGCTGCCCGCGGATGTGGATTTGTTTACCTCGGATTCCATGGTCCTGTGTCAGGATCAGCGACTGCTGGCCTTCGGACAATTGCAGGAAAAAGACGCCCGTAACGGACATCTGGCCCGGTTGATTGTGAATCCCGCGCAACGCCGGCGGGGATACGGCTGTTCGCTGGTGGAAAAACTGCTGGAGCGAGCCCGAGAGAAAGGTTACCGCAGCGTCACGCTGAATGTGGATCGGGACAATCAGGCCGCCCAGGCCATGTATGCTCGACTCGGTTTCCGTCACGCAAGACGGCCGGACGCTGAATACGCCTCGTCGCAATCGGAGTACATGATTCTCGAACTGTCCTGAGACAGTGATACGCGGCCGTTGACAGAGGGGTGTCACAAGGCTATGTTGCAATGCGATATTATCCTGTTTCCTCTCCCGCCTGCCTGACAGATCGTATGAGAATCCGGAAAAAACGCATCAATCTTGCCCTCCAGGGAGGCGGTTCCCACGGTGCCTTTACCTGGGGTGTTCTCGACCGTTTACTGGAGGAAGCGGACGTTGTTATAGAGGGCATCAGCGGCACCAGCGCCGGGGCCATGAACGCCATCGCCCTGGCACAGGGTTTCTGCAACGGTGGCAGGGAGTCGGCGCGCGAATCCCTGGATCGCTTCTGGAACGCGGTGGCACAACACTCTCCTTACCCCTTGCAACCGAATGACTCCGATAACGACAGTGCCATGACCGGCAACGACGTTTCCCCCCTGATAAAGACGTACATGAACTTAAGCCACTTTCTCTCACCTCTGCAAATCAATCCGCTGGATATCAATCCCCTGCGCGATATTCTCGATGAACAAATCGACTTTGAACGCATACGCCGTGAAAGCAACCTGAAACTGTTTGTCATCGCCACCAATGTGCGCAGCGGCCAGATGCGTGTCTTTAAAAACGAGGAACTCTCGGTGGATGCACTGCTTGCGTCCAGCTGCCTGCCTTCCATACACCGGCCCATCGAGATCGATAATGAAATCTACTGGGACGGCGCCTTTTCCGGCAATCCGGCGATTTACCCGCTGGTTTATGACACCGAATGTAACGACATGGTGATTGTCCTGCTGCAACCCATGTCCCGCCCGGATACACCACAAACCGCCGAAGCCATTCACAACCGCATTTCCGAGTTGAGTCTGATCTCTCCCTTTCTTCGGGAAATGCGCGCGCTGGCCCGGGTCCGACTGGAAGTGGAAAAAGGCGTTATTCCGGCAACCGGTATCGAAAAGCGCATAGCGCGGCTGCGTTTTTATCTGATCCAGGACGAAGCATTGATGAATCAACTGGCCCACGGCAGCCAGTTCAATACTCACAAGGCCTTTCTGAACTATCTGAAAGAAGCGGGACGGCGGCGCGGTGAAGAATGGCTAGGTAATTTCGACAAGGATCCGAAGACGGCACAAATTGATATACAGGCACTGTTTGCCGTATAAAAGTGAAAAGTTGAAAGGAAAAAATATAAAGTAATATGAATAGTGGCCTCAGGACACAGCGGGAGTAGCTTGTCGCCCCTCACTCCTCACACCTTACTCCTGACTTATCAAAGCCAGTCCAGTTGCTCCGCATCCTCCGCCGCCACGGTTTCCAGATTCGAGGCTGTCACACCGAGCAGGCGCACCTTTTTGTTGCCGGCTTCGGTCCTGGCCAGCAACTCCGGCAACACGGGCAGCATTTGCTCCAGCCTCCGATAAGCTTCGGCACGGGAATGACTGCGGGTCACCTGCTGAAAATTATCGTATTTCACCTTGACGGTCAGGGTCCGCGCCGCCAGGCGGTGTTTCTCGAGAAGCCCGGCCACCTTGCCGGCCTGGCGGCCAAGGACCTCCAGCATGGACGGGATGTCATCCAGGTCCTCCTGCAGCGTGGTCTCGCTGCCGACGGACTTTCTTGTCCTGGAGATATTCACCGGCCGCTCATCGACGCCCCGGGCAATGCTGTAGTAATGGTATCCGGCCTTGCCGAACTCCCTTACCAGTCCCTCGCGGGATCGGCGTTTCAAATCCGCGCCGGTATGTATACCCAGTGCCTTCATCCGTGCCTCCGTGGCTTGCCCGATACCGTGGAATTTACGAACGGGCAGGGATTCGATAAACGCCGGTCCCTGCTCCGGCGTGATCACGTAAAGGCCGTCGGGTTTATCCATGTCCGAGGCTATCTTGGCCAGAAACTTGTTATAGGAAACACCGGCCGAGGCCGTCAGGCCGGTTTCGTTCCGTATGCGACGTTTGATTTCCGCCGCCAGCCGGGCGGCGGAACCGTCGAACAGGGGCGAACCGGTAACATCGAGATAGGCCTCGTCCAGGGACAGGGGTTCGACCCGCTCCGTAAACTCGAAAAATATGGCCCGAATACGTTGCGATTCGCTACGGTAGACCTCGAAACGCGGTTTCAGGAACACCGCCCGGGGACACAGACGGGCGGCACGGGCCGAAGGCATGGCGGAATGGATACCGAATTGCCGTGCCTCGTAGCTGCAGGCGGCAACCACGCCGCGCCGATCCGGCGCGCCGCCGACAATGACGGGACACCCGCGTAATTCCGGATTGTCCCGCTGTTCCACCGATGCATAAAACGCATCCATGTCGATATGGATAATCTTTTTCACTGTCATGGACCAGCCCGCATATTGCACGAGGGCGCGCCAGGTGTTTTTTTAAGGGGATATATCCTACAATCCTGCATTCACTCATAGTAACCATTACCGGCTGTGAATATAAACAGAATACCTGTCCAGTATACGGTCGGGTCATTACATTACCGCCGGCGGAGTACATCAGGACAATGAAAAGCCGTTTCTTTATTTTGCTGTTTTGCTGCGTGTTCATCACACCTGCCGGCGCGGATCTTGCCGATGCCCGCGCTGCCCTTGCCCGCGGTGATGCGGAAGCGGCGGCACGGGAATACGCGCGCCTCGCGGAATCCGGCGACGCCGTGGCGCAGGCGCATCTGGGCTACATGTATTACACCGGTGAAGGCGTCGGGCAGGATTACGGCAAGGCCGTCGAGTGGTATCGCAAGGCAGCCGACCAGGGCAATGCCGACGCCCGGTACAACCTGGCCGTTGCCTATGCCTTCGGCGAGGGAGTGGAACAGGATTATAAACAGGCCGCCGAATGGTACCGAAAGGCGGCCGACCAGGGCCACGCCGTCGCCCAGTACAGCCTCGGTCTTTCCTATACCTACGGTGAAGGTGTTGAACAGGATTACGACCGGGCCCTGCACTGGTTTGAAACGGCCGCCGCACAGGATTACGCCGCCGCGCGTGACGCCCTGGACAGTCTCCGGCAGGCCTTGGACGCCCGGGCCCAAGCAAAAACGGAAACGGCTCGGGAATCGACACCGGCAACAGACAGCACGGCTACACCCGATTCCGCCGCCAGGGCAAGTACCCTGCTTGATCTGGATGGTATTGAACCGGCCCTGCCCCAGTCACACCAACAACCGGGGGACGATCTGCTGGCGGCTGTGCAGGCCGCGCCCGCAGACACCGGCAAACAATCGACGACGGCGGACGATACCGGCACGGACATGGAGAATGCCGGCGAAAGCATGGAGTCGACCGTAACGGAAGAAGACGAAGCCGCCGGCGCGGCAATCACCGAAACGACCGCCGAGACATCCAGCCCGGCGGATGGGGACGAAACGACTCCGGAGACGACCGGGGATGAAGACAGGAAAGAAAGTTTTCTGGCACGGCTTTTCGGTTCGGGCAAGGATGATGCCGAAGCGGATGACGGGACCGCTGCTGACACGAGCACGACCACAACGGCGGAATCGGCCCTGGATCAACCGGTGGATGTGACGGATGAACCCACGGACGAGACCCCGGAAGCGGCGGATACGGAATCGGGCGAAAAGAAAGACGGTTTCCTGCGCCGCCTGTTCGGCTCGCGCAGCGGTGACAATGAGGACGTTCGTGAAGATGTCTCCGCCGTAGACGAACCACAGGAAAAGGACGTCGACACGGGAACATCAAGGGAACCCGGGCGCGTCGATGAAACAACGGCAGAGGCGGCAACAGAGAAAGACAAAAAGGGCTTCTTCGGCCGCCTGTTCGGCACATCGCCTTCCTCCGGCTCCGTTGATACTGCTGAAGGTGGCTCCGGCGAACAGGCGCGAAGCTATGACCCGGCGCTTTATGAACAGGGAATAGTGGCATTGAATAACGGCGATTATTCAACCGCGGCAAGTGCATTTCGCGAAGGCGGGGACCAGGGCGATCCGCGCGCGCAATATCGGCTGGGTACATTGTATTATCAGGGCCTGGGTGTAACACAAAGCTACTCACGGGCCAGGCGCTGGTATGAACTTGCCGCCGAGGCGGGCAATGCGGATGCACAATACAGTCTCGGCAATATGTACTTTATGGGTGAAGGTGTGGAACAAAGCGATTCCCGTGCCGAATACTGGTACGAAAAGGCGGCCGGTAACGGACACGCATCCGCCCGGCATAACCTGTCCAGTCTGAAACGCATCATGAAAAGCGCCGATGCGCCTCCCCAATTCATCAAAGGCGAAAAACAGGCAACGGTACAGGAAAAACCCGGAGAGACAAGTGGTAAAAAACGCGGCTTCTTTAAACGCCTTTTTTCCCGGGACGAAGAATCCGAAGAAACAATCGATAAGGCGTCCATTGCGGGGGAACGGAAAACCGGCGACGGTACTACAGCCCAGGCCAACGACGGTTCCAGAAAACAGGCAGCGGACTCCGTTCCCGATTCCGTCATTGAAGACTACAGGAAAGGAATGGCTTACTCCTTCGGGGACGGTGTTGAAAAAGATCCGGGCGAAGCTTACAAATATTTCAAACGCGCCGCCGAAGCAGGATTTGCTCCGGCCCAGTATCAACTGGGTGTTGCCCATGCCAATGGCGAAGGCACCGAACAGAACGGACAACAGGCAGTGTATTGGTACAAACAGGCGGCCATTCAGGGTCATACCGAAGCGCAACGTAACCTGGGTCTTATGTACATGGAAGGCGAAGGCGTGGAGCAGGACAGGATCCGCGCCCTGGCCTGGTACAGTATCCTGGCGGAGGCCGGCAATGCCATGGACCTCCATCGGCGGGACACTTTGATCCGGGAGCTGTCACCGAAACAAATCGAGGAATCCCATTACATCAAGACCGCCCTGCAGTCGGAGATAGCAACGGCGGTACAATAACCCGGTCCCGCCACCCGAACACACCCCGGCCTGTTTCCTGTCGGCATCCGGAGACATACAGGACAGTGGCCAGGCCTTCCTCCGGACCCGGCCTGATCCGCCCCGCTCTCGCCGGAAGATCATAACCCCTTGTTCTTGCTGTCTATTTCCCGCCTAATATCGATTTCGCAGGCAATCCCCGGCGATTGGCACGTTATCTGCTGATAGTTCTGTAAGACCAATAAAAAGGTGACAGAACAATGAATATCTATCGCTGCTGGTACCAGGGAATCAGGGGATACAGTTGCCGAATCCGGGAAAAACGCTGGATGTTCGTGCCGGATTTCGACCAACCGGACAAGCGCACACACCGGAATCTCGAGCTTGGGGATCTGAACTTCTGTAACAAGTACGAGCAAAGATTCGAGCACGATTATGAAGCGTCCGTGACAAAGAGCGGGATACCGGGCCTTCTTCAGTACTTCACGGGCCGGAAGAAACAATCAGCAACGGTTTATGGAAAACTGCTGCTGCCCTAAATAGATGCTCCGAATTCCAGTACAGTTGCAGTCAGGGCTAAATACAGGGCGGGGTCATGGTGTTGGAGCGACTAGCGCCAGGGACGGGCGCGGGACAGAGCCAGGGACGGCTCGAGGAGCGGAAACACCATGACCCCGCCCTTTTTCTCGGCCAATCTTTCTTTATCAATACTTCAGCGATAACTGTACTGGAATTCGGAACACTTATTTAGTAACCACCCATCCCGGTTGTAGTTTACTCATGCCTTTGACATGAGCCCCCCGGACAGGACTGTCCGGGGACTTTTTATTTAGATCTCGGCCGGATCCTGATGAATCAGGATATCGGCCTCCGGGTAAGCCTCCTGCAGCCTTCTGTGCGCATCATCGGCAATACGATGAGCCTGATAGAGATTCATTTCACCATCCATTTCCAGGTGCAGCTCTATAAAAATCTTTCTTCCTGAGGTACGTGTTCGCAGGTCATGAATGGCAATGACGTCATCAGTATTCGTTGCGATAGCTTCAATTCGTTCACGTTCCTCATCCGGCAGTTCCCTGTCCATAAGCTGATTCAGGGACTGAACGGCAATCGTCCAGACTGCATACATGATATACACGGCTATCGCCAGGGCTATAAGCGGATCCGCCAGGATCAGGTCAAAATAGAACGTCAATACCAGGGCCGCAATAACACCCAGGTTCATGGAAATATCCGTAATATAATGGAAAGCATCCGCCCTGACGGCAAGGGATCCGGTGCGGCGAATCACGGACCGCTGATAAGCCACCAGGGCGATGGTCAGGGTCAGGGAAATAACCATAACACCGATACCGATAGCGCCGTGCTGCAAGGTTACCGGATGCAACAGGCGATCGACGGACTCGAAGATCAGGAACACGGATGAACCGGAAATGAATGCAGCCTGTGCCAGACCCGCCAGTGCTTCCGCCTTGCCGTGGCCGAAGCGATGCTCTTTATCCGCCGGCACCAGTGCCTGCCGAATGGCGATGTAATTGATGACGGATGCCAACAGATCCAGGGTGGAATCAATCAGGCTGGACAACATGGCCACGGAACCGGTCATAAAAAAGGCAACAATCTTGATGCTGATCAACGAGATGGCGACTGCCAGCGAGGCATAGCTCGCCCTGCGCATCAGTCTTGATCCGGTTTCGTTGTTATCCTGCTGCAGGGGCATTAGCGGCGCCTCTGCGTTCAATCAGAGTTGGCTGGCCCGGGAGGCCACGCAACAGCGGATAGCTGTAGTGAGTTATTCAAGGTATGGCCGTTATGATAGTCTGTGCAGTCATTGACAGTATATTTCAGAAGTGAGACACAAGGAAAATTTTTATATGGGTGATTTTGATTATGATTTGTTTGTCATCGGCGCGGGCTCCGGCGGGGTGCGCGCGGCCCGCATGTCCGCCGGATACGGGGCCAGGGTCGGTATAGCCGAGGAACGTTACCTGGGCGGCACCTGCGTCAATGTCGGCTGTGTTCCCAAAAAATTATTCGTTTTTGCCTCGCATTATTCGGAAGATTTCGAGGACGCGGCCGGTTACGGCTGGTCGGTCGATTCCGTTTCTTTCAACTGGAAAAAACTGGTCGAAAACAAGAACAATGAAATTCACCGCCTTAACGGTATATATGAAAAACTGCTGACCAACGCAGGCTGCGACCTGTTTGATGGTCGCGCCGTCATTAAGGACCCGAATACCGTAGCCGTCAATGGCAAAAGCTATACGACGGAAAGGATTCTGGTTGCGACGGGCGGCTGGCCCAGTATTCCCGGATTCCCCGGCAACGAACACGTTATAAGTTCCAATGAAGCCTTTTATCTGCAGGAATTACCCGAACGGATCACCATAGTCGGCGGCGGGTACATTGCCGTGGAATTCGCCGGCATATTCAACGGTCTCGGTGTGGATACAACACTGATCTATCGCGGCCCTCTGTTCATGCGCGGCTTCGACGACGAATTACGGGAATTTCTTGCCGAAGAAATCCGCAAGAAGGGCATCAAATTACTGTTTAACACCAACATCGAACGTATTGAGAAACAAGGTGATGAATTCACCGTACATCTCGTGTCCACTGACGATCAAGCCACGAGCCACGAGCCACGAGCCACGGATCTCGTCATGTACGCCACCGGCAGGCATCCCATGACCTCGAATCTCGGCCTTGAAGAGGCCGGTGTGGAGATGGATGACAGGGGAGCGGTGATTATCAACGAGAACTACCAGTCATCGGTACAATCCATCTATGCCATTGGCGATGTCACGGACCGTTTCAACCTGACCCCGGTTGCCACGGCGGAGGGCACGGTGTTGGCAAAAAATCTTTTTGACAATCAATCGCTTCATGTGGATTACAAGGATATTCCCACCTGCGTATTCAGTCAGCCGAACCTGGGAACCGCCGGCCTGACCGAGGCCGAGGCACGGCAACAATATGCCGATATCGATATATACAAGACCAGTTTCAGGCCCATGAAACACACCATGACCGGTAGTGACGAGAAGACCCTGATGAAGCTCGTGGTGGATAAAGCCAGTGACCGCGTGGTCGGCATACACATGATCGGTCCCGATGCCGGCGAGATTATCCAGGGCATGGCCATTGCAATGAAGGCCGGCGCGACCAAAAAGCATTTTGATTCCACTATCGGCATTCATCCCACCTCCGCGGAAGAATTCGTCACCATGCGGGAGCCGGCCGGGTAAACAAGCGATTCTGGAAAATATACAATCCAGTCTCAGATGGCGGATGATATAAAATACTCCAGCCACCGCGGCGAGGATTAACAATGGAACAAATATACCCGGAAACATTTTCGTGTTCCCGATACTTTCGATGAATGTGCTGACCTGTTGCGATCCTGGATTATGAAACGATTCTTGCTGCTGTTTATCCTGTCTGTCCCGGCAGCCCCGGCATGGGCGGAAACCCCGCTTGTAGCCGTAGCGTCCAATATGACTCATGCCTTGAAAGATATTGTCGAACAATACCGTAAGGCCGAAGGAAAAAACGTGAAACTGACATTCGGCTCATCCGGTAATTTTACACGACAAATCCAGCAAGGAGCGCCCTATGATGTCTTCCTGTCGGCCGCCGAAAGCTATGTAGCTATCCTCGCGGAAAAGAAACTTCTGGCCGGTGAGCCCCGTGCCTACGTCCACGGCAGAATTGGCTTTTTTATACCCGACAACTCGAGTCTCAGGGAGACAACGAATCTGGCCGAATTATTCAACCGCATGCATTACGGGGATTACCGGCGTATCGCCATTGCCAATCCCGAACACGCTCCCTACGGCATCGCCGCCGAACAGGCATTACAAAACGGCGGGGTCTGGTCGATTTCAAAATCAAAACTCATGATTGCTGAAAATGCGGCGCAGGTGGCGCAGTACGTCCTGTCGGGAGGCGTGGATGCCGGCATCATACCGGAGTCTTTTACCCGGTTGCCGATGATAAGAAAAAACGGTCGATTCCTGGCCATACCGGAAACCCTGCATCAACCCATCACGCATTATCTGGCGGTACTCAAGGGCAGCGGGCAGGCCGGTAAGGATTTTGTCACTTATCTCTACGGGAAGAATGCCATGTCCATTCTGCTGAAATACGGTTATTCCATGGCCGAGACGGAATAATGGACTGGCAGGCATTTCATCTTTCTTTACTTCTGGGGGTATATGCCTGCCTGATACTGATTCCTTTCAGTATTATCGTTGCCCGCGGCATCGCCTGGCGGCGTTTTGCAGGCAGAAATATGCTTCAGGCCGTGCTGGCCCTGCCGCTGATACTGCCGCCCACGGTTCTGGGTTTTTATCTGCTCATGGCGATGGGCGGACAGTCACCGCTGGGACAGACCTATGAACAACTGTTCGGTCAGCCGCTGGTGTTTTCCTTTCAGGGGCTTCTTGTCGCCGCGCTGATATTCAATATCCCTTTCGCAATTCAGCCCATACAACGGGCCTTCGAATCAATACCGTTATCGATTCGCGAAGCAGCCTGGTGCAGCGGCCTGTCCAGTTGGAAGACGTTTTTAAAGGTGGAACTGCCGCTGGCATGGCCCGGAATACTGGCATCAACCATTATCACCATAGCCCATACACTGGGAGAATTCGGTGTCATTCTCATGGTCGGAGGCAATATCGAGGGGGAGACCCGGACCATTGCGATTTCCATTTACGACCGCGTCCAGGCCTTCGACAATTACAGTGCCGGCGTGATGTCCGCCCTGATCCTGCTGATTTCCTTCATTTCCATAACCGTCATCTACAGCCTCAACGACCGGCTGGGCAGACGCGATGACTGAACACTCCATCAGCGTCAGCCTGAAGCAGGAATCACCCATACCGCTGAACGCGGAATTTTCCTGCAGTGCCGGTGAGATACTGGTGATCGCCGGCCCTTCCGGAAGTGGTAAAACCACGCTGCTGAGAAGCATTGCCGGACTGTATCGGCCCGGAGCCGGCCGGATCCGGTGCCGCGGCAAGGTCTGGTTCGATTCGGAACAACGAGTATCCGTCCCCGTCCAGAAACGTTCTACCGGTATGGTCTTTCAGCACTATGCCCTGTTTCCCCATCTGAGCACGGCCGGAAATATCGGTATCGCCCTGGATCATCTTGGAAATGTCCGGCGCCGGCAACGCATCGCGCAATTGTTGCGTATGGTAAATATGGAAGGTCTGGAGGACAGGTTGCCGCATCAGTTATCGGGCGGACAGCAGCAACGGGTGGCCCTGGCCAGAGCTCTGGCCAGGGATCCGGAAGTGCTGCTGCTTGATGAACCCTTCTCCGCCGTGGATCAGCAAACGCGGAAAAAACTGCTGCGGGAGCTGGCCCTGTTAAAACAACAGTTCCGGATACCGGTGATTCTGGTGACACACGATCTGGACGAAGCCAGAAAGCTGGCGGACAAGCTCTGCATCATCCATCACGGCCGATCCCTGCAAACGGATCGGCCCGGGATCGCGATGACCCGGCCCGACAGCGCCACCGTTGCCCGTCTGGTGGGACTGGAGAACATCTTTACGGGAATCGTCAAATCACACGATCACAATACCCGCACAACCTGGCTGGAATGGGATGATTATCTGCTGGAGACAGCCTATAAACCGGAATTCGAACCGGATACCGTCGTCGACTGGGTGATTCCCTCGGAAAACCTGATCCTGCACCGGCGCGACCGTCCATCCAGGGGCGAGCGGGAAAACCCGGTGCACGGACACATTCTGGAGTTCATTCCCCTTGGGGAAATGGCTTCCGTACTCATTCGCGTCAATGAAAACGAACACAGGCATCTATCGTTGACGGTGCCCACCCATGTCGCCCGTCGCAACGGGCTGGAACAGGGCGGCGCCATTAGCGTGTCACTGCTGGCCGAAGCAATCCACCTGATGTGTAAAGAGTGAGGAGTAAGGGGTAAGGAGTGAGGCATGTAACTGTGTCCAAACCGGAAAGATCAAGCATTTCATTCAATATCCGAACATCGACTTACCAAAAATCGGTGGCAAAGACCCCAACACCTAACCCCTAACCCCTTACCCCTCACTCCTTACGCCTCACATCCGACCTTCGGTACCGCGGCGAGGAGTTTGCGCGTGTACTCATGCTTCGAGTTGTACAGGACCTCGTCGACCGTACCCTGCTCCACGATCTTTCCCTCATACATGACCGCGACATAGTGGGCCAGATATTCAACGACGCTGATATTGTGCGTGATAAACAGGTAGGCAACCCCCAGATCACGCTGCAGATCGTCCAGCAGCCGCAGGATTTGCGCCTGGACCGACAGGTCCAGCGCACTGGTGGGTTCATCGCAGATGATCAGTTTCGGGTCCACGGCCAGGGCCCGGGCAATACAAATACGCTGGCGCTGACCGCCGGAAAATTCATGGGGATAGCGGAACTTGTGCTCCGGCAACAGATCCACCTGCTGCAACAGCTTGTCCACCCGCTGCATGCGTTCCCGGCGATCCCGGCCGATACCCTGTGCCGCCATGCCTTCCATGATGATATCGGCCACCATCATGCGTGGATTCATGGAAGCGTAGGGATCCTGGAAAACAATCTGGATATCGGAACGACGGCGGCGCAATTCACCGGCCGGCATGGCCAGCAGATCGCGGTCCTCGAACATCACGGAACCATCGGTCGTATGCAACAGCCGCAGAATACCCTTACCCATGGTGGTCTTGCCGGAACCGGATTCCCCCACAACGGCGACCGTCTGCCCGGGCCGGATATCCAGGGAAACCCCGTCGACGGCGCGTACATATCCCACCGTACGCTTGAACAGGCCTTTCTTGATGGGAAAATGAACCTTCATGTCGGTAACGGACAACAGCTTCCCCTGGCCGGCGACGCTCTGCCGCCGGCGTCCCGCTTCTTCCCGATCGCGCTTCGCCTTGCTGGGCAGGGCATCGAACAATCTTTGTGAATACGGATGTTCCGGTTGTCTGAAAAAATCGTCCCTGGACTTGTTCTCGACAATCCGTCCCTGATACATCACGGCAATATCGTGCCCCATTTCCCAGGCGACGCCCAGATCATGGGTGATAAACAAAATGCCCATGCCGGTTCGTTCCTGCAGTTCCCTGAGTAATCGCAATACCTGGGCCTGGATAGTCACATCCAGGGCCGTACTCGGCTCGTCCGCAATGAGCAATTCCGGTTCCGCGGCCAGGGCAATGGCGATCATGACACGCTGTTTCATACCTCCCGAATATTGATGCGGGTATTCATCCAGGCGCCGCTCCGGTTCCGGAATGCCGACACTGCCCAGTAATTCAATAACCCTTTCCCGTTGAGCCCGCCCCGCCAGGCCCTTGTGCTGCTTCAGTGTCTCTCCAATCTGGCGCCCCACCGTCAAAACCGGGTTCAGGGAAGTCTGCGGCTCCTGGAAGATCATGGCGATGCGACCGCCCCGGACCTTGCGCATGGCGAATTCCGGCAGGCCGAACAGATCCGTGCCGCGAAGCAGCACACGACCGCCGTCGATCCGTGCGGCGGGCGGCAGCAGGCGCATCACCGACAGTGCGGACACGGATTTACCGCTGCCCGACTCGCCCAGCAGAGCCAGGGTACGGCCCTCGTCGACACTGAAACTGATGTCGTCCACAGCCGGCACCGCCTTGTTGCCGCTGCCGAAGCGGACTTGCAGGTTCTCAACCTCAAGCAGATGGCTCATGATTCAGTATGCTCCCTGTATTTTCATTTTCACCACAGCCGACGTGGCCGAAACCAAATATTTAATTCTCGCCAAGGCTTGTCCTGGACTCCGACCCAGGAACGCAAAGGTCGCCAAGAAAAAGGAAAGTTCGGAAGAGTCTTTGGATACTTTTGTGTGCTTTGCGTGCTTTGCGTGCTTTGCGTGCTTTGCGAGAGATTGCTCTGAACTCTTCTCCATTTCTGTCAACAGTGTGCCAATAAAGATTATGGACCGGTTCAGTATCCGTATCCACTTCATGACATTTCCTGGCGTATACGCGGATCAAAAGCATCGCGTACGGCGTCGGCGAACAGGTTGGCCGACAGCACCAGGCCCAGCATGAAGACAAAGGCCGAAGCAAGCGACCACCAGACAATCGGTTCGCGGGCCATTTCAAAACGGGCGCTGTTGATCATATTGCCCCAGCTTTCCATGGTCGGATCCACGCCGATATTAATATAGGACAATACCGCCTCGGCCAGCACCAGGCCGCTGAAATCCAGCACGATAGTAATCATGACTATGTGCATGACATTAGGCAGCAGATGCCGGGCCAGGATGGTGGTGTCGGAGACGCCGAATGCCCGCGCCGCTTCCACATAGTCCACCTCACGCAGCTTCAACGCCTCGCCGCGCAGCAGCCGGCACAGGCCGGTCCAGCTGGTAATGCCCAGGATCAGGCACAGGAACAGCAGGCGCATATCGGCCCGCAGCACCAGGCTCTCGAAATCCTCCTGGTGGGTTGCCATATACACTTCCAGTAACAGTGCCGCGGCGGCAATCAGCAAAACGCCGGGAATGGAACTGAGCGTCGTATAAAGATACTGGATGACATCGTCGATCCAGCCGCGGAAATAACCCGCCATGACACCCAGAACCAGGGCAAAGGGCAGCATTACCAGCGTCGTCAGGGTACCGATCAGAACCCCGGTACGAATACTCTTGAGGGCCTGATAGAACACATCCACGCCGACCTTGTCGGTACCGAAAATATGATAACCCTTGCTCAGGTTAATACAGACAAACGTCAGTACGATCAATGCACCCAGGGCGGACAATATCACGCGCCAGGGCACCGGGGTACGGCCTTTCAGTACCAGTACAAAACTGTCCCGAATGCTGCGGCAATATTTACGTGAAAGCAGCAGCAACAGTGCGGCGATGATCACGCCCCAGACTATCAGCCCCTCAAACAGACCCATCAGTACCCGGCGGCTGAGATCCGCTGACTTGTCCGCACCCGGATCGTCCAGGTGCGCACCGCCGTATTCCAGACGCGGGTAATCGCGGTATGTCCGGCCGTCCGGATGTTCCATCATCTCCTTGCCGTAGAGATGCGTCGCGAACGGCGCGGAATAGGTTTTCTCCTGCTGCTCGCGCAGAGTACCGGCAAGCAAATCGAACAGGCTGATTATCTCGGTGGCATACCGGGTCTGCCCGCTGCTGTCCGTTTCATCCAGCGCCGGGTAGAAATGCACGGAGTCCAGCACCGCAATGGCAAGATAGAACCCCAGCACCACAGCCGCCGCCATGCCCAGCGGTTTCCTGACAACTTCACGCCAGGGTGCCTGCAGGTGCTCGTGCCGGCTGGCATACCAGGCATAAAGCAGTATCGCCGCAATCAACAGGTAAAAAAGCAAATCGGTCTTCAGCAGGACATAATCAAAGGGTAATGCCATGGCTTATGACTCCAGCCTGACCCTGGGATCCACCAGGGTATAGGAGATGTCCGTTAACAGGAGACCGACGATATACAGTACCGAGCCCAGGAAAACCATGGACCGGACGATGGCAAAATCCTGCCGGTTAATGGCATCGATGGTATAACTGCCCAGACCGGGAATACTGAAAAACGACTCGATGATGAGACTGCCCATAAACAATAACGGCAGGATCACGACGACCCCGGTAAGTATCGGGATGAGGCCGTTCTTGAGTACATGGCGGTAATAGATGATACGCTCATTCAGCCCTTTCGCTCGTGCCGTCCTGACATAATCCTTACCGATCTCCTCAAGGAAAATGGTGCGGTACCAGCGGGTACCGCTGCCTATGCCCGAGATAACACCGACCAGAACGGGAAGAATCAGGAATTTGATCGCTTCCTGTCCGGTGTCATAACCGGAGATGGGAACCAGATGCAACAGCTTACTGATCAGGAACTGGCCGCCGATAATATAAAACAGACCCGATATGGACATCATCACGACACAGATCACGACACCCCAGACATCGATATAGGTTGCCCGGAAAAACGCCACCAGCAGCGCGAAGGAAATATTGATCAAAAGGCCGACCAGCAGGGTTGGCACCGCAATAGCCAGACTGGGCCACATACGCTGGCGGATATCGCTGCCGATGTCCCGGCCGCTGTCCGACTGGCCGAAGTTAAAGGCGAACAGCTTCACCGAATTATCGAAAAATATAGTATCCCGGAACTGTTCCAGTCCCCGTTGTTCACTGTTCCAGAACAGCGGCCGATCGTAACCCCGTTGTGCCTTCCAGTTATCAATCGCCTGCTGGGTGACGTATCTGTCGCCCAGATGCAGCCGCGCCATGTCATCCGGTGAATTGACCACGAAAAACAGGAAAAAGGTGATGACATTCACTCCGATAAGGATGGGAATGGCGTACAGTATTCTGCGGATGATATAGGCGATCATTTGACGGCGGCCCGCTGCTTGTGCCGGTAGGTAATAACAGCGGGAATGATGCTTAACACAATGATCAGTCCCAGCAATACCAGCGGCCAGAGAACGGGCTGATTCCATTCCAGCCGTTTCGCCTGCCGGAGTTCCGGATCGATGGTCTTGTATTTCAGCGTGTTCCTGGCCATGAGATTCGGCTTGGCGTTACCGTACCACTGGTGGTACAGCGAATAGGCCTGGGGATGATAGCCCCACACCCAGGGTGCGTCCCGGCGCAGGATTTCCACCATCTCATCGATAATCGCCTGGCGATCCGGTCCCCTGTCCATGGCCCGCATTTTGACAAAAAGGTCGTCGTACCGCTCATTGTCGTAATTGGAGGTGTTCTCCCCCTGGTGCTTGACCTTGCCGTTCTCGCCATAAAGCAGGAAGAGGAAGTTTTCCGGATCCGGATAGTCGGCGTTCCAGCCCCAGGTGTAGATCTGTGCCGTGCCCTTGCGCATTTTTTCCCGAAAGCGGTTGTAGTCGGTGGCGCGGATCACCAGTTGTATGCCGAGCTTGTCGAACTGCTTGCGGTACCAGTTCAGCAGCGTTTTACTGCCGGCACCGCCGCTGGTGACATCCAGATACAAAACCAGGGGCTCACCGGTTTCAATATTACGGCCGTCGCGGTAGCCGGCTTTGTGCAAAAGTTCGCGGGCCTCGCTGATTGGCTTGCGCCGGGGCTTGCCGTCAGCCCAGTCATACACATACGGGTTAATGCCTTCGCGGCCCTCGCGGGCGCCGTAAATTCCCGATGGAATCGGACCCTGGGCCGCGATACCGCGGCCGTTGGCGAAAATGGAGAGGAATTCCTCGTAATCGATGGCGATGGAAAGGGCGCGGCGCAAGAGCCGCGCCCGTTCGGAATCGCCGCCGACCACGTCATCCAGCATATTAAAGCCCAGGTAGACGATGGTCGGCCGCACCGCGGTCAAAAGACCAATGCCCTTGTTCTGCATCTCCGTCGTCAACTCCGGTTCACCGGCGGCGGTAAACTGGACGGCCTGATCGAAGCTGTCCGAGATGATGCCGGAGGTGTCGAAATAGCCCTGCAGGAACTTGTTCCATTCCGGGATCGCTTCCTTCTCCAGACTGTAATAAGCCATGTCGATGAACGGCATGGACTTGCCGGCGTCATCCAGGAATCCCTTCTCCCGGTCGCCTGGCATGCCTTCCACGGGGTAGTCCTCCCCATGGAAATTCGGATTTCGTTCCAGGATCATGTGTCGGTTGGGATTGTTTTCCGTCAGCATGAACGGACCGGTCCCGACGGGATACCAGTCCAGGCTGATATTTCTCTCTTTCATGCCGGGCTGTGAATAGAACACATCCGCCTCCCAGGGCACCGGCGAGAAGAAATACATGGACAGCCAGTATTTGAACTGCGGGTATTTGCGTTTGAGGTGCACCCGGTAGGTATATCGATCAACCACCTCGGCCCCGGCAAACTCAATCTCACGCAAATCCACCGGCAGGCCCCGCTCCGGCTGCTCGCGCAGCCGCTGGCCGAGTCCGCCCAGGTCGACAATGTATTTGGACATGAATCCGGCCAGGGGCGAATGCAGGCCGGGCTTGACCAGGCGTTTGATCTGGTAGACGAAATCCGCGGCCACCAGTTCACGCGTGCCGGCATGGGGGAAATCCTTCAGGGAGCGGATGTCCTTCAGGTCCGAACTCTGCAGATCATGGTATCGATAGGCACCGCTTTCATCCCGTGCCAGAGCGGGATGCGGCTGATAGCGGATGTCCTGCCTGATATGAATGGTGTAGACCGCCCGCGCGACCTCTTCCTCGGCGGCGTCTCCGTGCAGGCGATGGCCGTCTTCGTCATAATATTCCGGCTCCGGAACTTCGGTAGCCGAAAGGGGAATGAGTTCATACGGCCGTTTCAGAAAATGATACTGCAGTGGCGGTTCATAGATCTGGCCGATAAAAAGCGCTTCATCTTCGCTGTAGGAAGAAACTGGATCCAGGTGTTTGGGACGCTCACTGAAGGAGTCATAGTAAATACGCTTGCCCGCGTGCTCGTCGGGGTACGGATTGTTCCAGGGGGAATCCGAACATCCTCCGGCAAACACGGCTACGCAGAGCAGGATAAGGGGAAGTGCTTTTGTTTTCATGAGCGGGATGTAAAAATAACAGGAAATCCGGTTCCTACGCGAGCATTTTAACGCGTATAGGCGGATTACACTCGCGGCCAAGTCTGCTAAAGTCCGGCTGACTGCGATTGGCTTCCGTCTCAACCACATTTCAGCTCAAGAAAAAGGAAAAACAACCATGGGTATGTTAGAAGGCAAACGGGCATTAATCGTCGGCGTCGCCAGTAACCGTTCCATCGCCTGGGGCATAGCCCGGGCCATGCATCGGGAAGGCGCCGAACTGGCGTTTACCTACCAGAATGACAAATTGCGCGAACGGGTGGAGAAATTCGCCGCCGAAACGGGCTCCAGCATCACTCTGCCCTGCGATGTTGCCGACGACGGCCAGATCGAGGGGGTGTTCAGCGGTTTGAAGGAACACTGGGACAGTCTCGATATCCTGGTCCATTCCGTCGCCTTCGCTCCCAGGGAAATGCTGGAGGGCAGTTATCTGGAAAGCATGAACCGGGCGGGTTTTCTGCAGGCCCACGAGATCAGTTCCTACAGTTTTTCAGCCCTGGCCCGGGCGGCACAACCGATGATGGCCGGCCGCAACGGCGCCATGCTGACGCTGACCTACATCGGCGCCGTGCGCGCCATGCCCAATTACAACGTCATGGGCGTCGCCAAGGCCAGCCTCGAGGCCAATGTCCGCTACATGGCCTCCAGCCTCGGTCCGGAAGGTATCCGTGTCAACGCCATTTCCGCCGGTCCCATCCGCACCCTGGCCGCCTCCGGTATCAAGGGACTGAAGGAGTTTCTCAATCAGGTGGAAGAAAATGCCCCCTTGCGGCGCAACGTCACCATCGATGAAGTCGGCAACGTGGCCGCGTTTTTGTGCTCGGATCTTGCCTCGGCCGTTACCGGCGAAATCACCTACGCCGACTGTGGTTATAACTCGGTAGGGGTTGCCTGACGGGCGGGAAGCCGCGGTCGATACTCATGGCCAGCGATAATCACCGGACCAAGGATACCGCTTTCTCCATTACCTGCTGATGCAACATCAGAAAATACTCCTCTGGGGGATACTGATCGGCGCCCTGGCCGGCGCCTTCTGCGGCTGGTTTTTCGGCAGTGACATGCAGGCCGTTGCCTGGATCGGCCAGTTCTTCCTGCAGGCCCTGAAAATGCTGATCATTCCCCTGATCATCGCCGCGGTGATCAGCGGCATCGCCTCCATCGGCGATGTCCGCAAAATGGGCAAGCTGGGCGGTTTCACCATTCTCTACTATCTCTGTACCACCGCCGCCGCCGTACTCATCGGCCTTGTCGTGGTGAATATCTTTCAGCCCGGCGTTGGTGTCTCCACACTGGAGAAAGATGTGACCGGATCCATGCTGGCCGAAGAGGCCAGGGGTTTCGGCGATATCATCCTGACCCTGGTCGACCCCAGCCTGGTGCAGGCGGCCGCCGATCTCAATCTGCTGCCCATTATTATTTTCTGTATCTTCTTCGGCGCCGCATTGAGCACCGTCGGCGAACAGGGGACCACGCTGATACGCTTCTTCGAGGGCCTCAACGAGGTCATGATGAAGCTGGTTATCTGGGTCATGTACCTGGCGCCGGTGGGCGTATTCGCGCTGATTGCCTCGCAACTGGGGGCCGCCGGCGGCGGCGCCGCCTTCTGGCAGGAAATCGCGGCGGTGGGCTGGTACGTCCTGACGGTCATACTGGGACTGGGTATCCATTTCCTGGTCCTGTTCCTGGTCCTGTTCCTGATGACCGGCCGCGGACGGCAATACCTGGTCACCATGCTGCGCGCCCTGGTCACCGCCTTCGGCACCGCCAGTTCCTCAGCCACCCTGCCCCTGACCATGGAATGCGCCACGGAGGCCGGCGTGGACAAGCGTAGCGTCCGTTTTGTGCTGCCGGTGGGCGCCACCGTCAACATGGACGGAACGGCCCTGTACGAGGCCGTGGCCGTGATGTTCATCGCCCAGGCTTACGGTATCTCCATGGGTATTGAGCAACAGGCCATTATTTTCGTTACCGCGACCCTGGCGGCCATCGGCGCCGCCGGTATTCCCCAGGCCGGGCTGGTGACAATGCTCATTGTACTTTCGGCTGTGAATCTGCCGGCGGAGGGGATCAGCCTGTTGCTGGCCGTGGACTGGTTCCTGGACCGCTTCCGGACCAGTGTCAATGTATGGGGAGACAGCGTCGGCGCCGCTGTTGTCGAGAAGTTGTTCCTTAAAACGGAATAACAGGTTCAAGGCGCAAGGGACAAGGGACAAGGAACAAGGGAAAAGGCACAAGATATCCACCTTGAGCCTTGAGCCTTTTACCTTGAACCTTGCGCCTTTATTACAACTACAGATTATCGCGACGGATGCGGATATCGGCATCGGCCTTGAGCGTTTCCAGGAACTGCCGGAATGCGGTAATCGCCTGCATGCGCTCCAGTTCCTGCCTTACCGGCCGGACATCATCGGCAGCCAGTGATTGAGCGTCGTGAACGGCGTTGACCACGACGACGGCGTAATCCCCGCTTCCCAGGGCATCGCCGCCGATTAACGGTCCGTTATCGGGCCTGCCCAGGCTGAAGGCGGTCCGTAAAATGGATCGGTTCACGGCCGGATCATCCCGCTTCACACCGGCGGCACTCTTCCATTTCAGGTCGTATTGTCCGGCCACGGCATCGCCGTCGTTCCCTGCTTTCAGTTCCTGGATAACCAGTTGCCCAATCTCGCGCGTCCTGTTGCTGCCCTTCTCGAACCGAATCGCCTCGACGACCTCGTCACGTACTTCTTCAAGCGGCTGTTTCGCCGGCAGTTTGTGATCGATGACACGCAGCACGATGCTTCGATTGGTGCCCAGCTCAATGATCTCGCTGTTGTTACCGTTCCGAAGGACTTCATCACTGAAAGCGGCCGAGAGAACCTTCGGATCATTTAAAAAGCCATCGCCGGCACCCTCACGACTGAAGTATTCGCTTTGCTGTACCGGTATACCCAGGTCCTCGGCGGCGATTTCCAGTGTATCGGGATGTTCAAACGCCAGGGTCGCCAGCCGTTCCGCATAATCGAAGAACTGCCTTTCCGCCTGGCTGTCGCGATAATCCTCCTCAACCTGTTCCCGCACCTGTTGGAAAGTGCTTTCTTCACCGCCCCTGATATCCTCTACCTGAACAAGGTGTATTCCCGCATCCGAACGGACCGGGCCACCCACCGATCCCTCGTCCAGGGAGAAGACGACTTCCTCCACGGCGGAATCAAGAATACCGCGTGACAGGTAGCCGAATTCGCTGACTTCAATATTCTGTTCCGGATTTTCGGCAATATCCCCGGCCACATCGTTAAAACTCTTGCCGGATTCAATCTCGGCCAGCACATCCATGGCCGCGGCCTCGATCGCTTCTATTCGCTCCGGAGAAGGATCATCACCCAATCCGAACAATATCTGACGAACCTTTCGCTGCTCCTCGATACTGTAATTGGCCTTGTTATTACGGAAGTAGGATTCGAGATCCGGCTCACTCACCGGGACATCCGCGGCGATTTGCTCACGCGACAACTCGATATAGGCGATCCTCACCTTTTCCGGTTCCATATATTCAGCGTCTTGCTTATCGTACCAGTCCTTGATTTCCTCTTCCGTTATCTCAATGCCCTCGGCTATTTCATCAAAGGAAACAAACAGATAGCGAATGTCCCGCGTCTGATTATTCAGTCTGGCGATTCTTTCGACCTCGGGCCCGGTAATAAAGCTGCTTTCAATGATGCCGGCCTGCAACTGCTCTGCGGTCATGTCTTCGCGCACCTGGGCCTCAAATGCTGCCGGAGTATAGCCGGCAGCAGCAAGATAACGGCTGTAGAGGCTGGTATCGAATCCCCTTTCGCTCTGGAAGATTTCGATATCCATGAGGGCTTGCCGAACCTGCTGGTCATTGACACGCAGTCCCATCTCCTTCCTGAACTGGGAGAGAAGTTCCAGGTTAACCAGACTGTCGATGGTCTGCTGCTTGATAAGATCTTCCTGATCGGTAATATCCGCTCCCCTGTCCTGCCATTGTTGCCGAACACGCTGATAGGTCCGCTGGTATTCCTGCAACGAGATCTTGCTGTCGTTCACTTCCGCCGCCACAATATTGGCGCCCTGTTCAAAGTAATAATTAATCCCCCAGAAGGCGAACGGGATAATCAATAAGGCAACAATGACGACGGCCAGCCAGCCGGTCACCATGTTTCTGATTAGTTGCATCATCATAGTTTTGCTCTGGACTAAATATATTCAGAGTACATAAATAAAAACGGGCGTGCCTTGGCATAAGGAACGCCCGATCAACAGTGGCGGAGTGGACGGGACTCGAACCCGCGACCCCCGGCGTGACAGGCCGGTATTCTAACCAACTGAACTACCACTCCGGAGCTTGGTGGGTGCTGAGGGGCTCGAACCCCCGACATTCGCCTTGTAAGGGCGACGCTCTCCCAACTGAGCTAAGCACCCAAGGAGGCGCGCTAGTTTATGGCATCCTTGAGTGCTTTTCCAGCCTTGAATCCCGGTACTTTTGAAGCATTGATCTTGATTTCCTCGCCGGTGCGCGGATTTCGGCCTGTTCTCGCCTTGCGCTTGCGAACGGAAAAAGTACCAAATCCTACCAGAGTAACAGTGTCCCCTTTTCTCAGTGCTTTCGTGATTGCGTCGATAGCACCATCCACCGCCCGTCCCGCAGCGGCCTTGGATATATCAGCGGAATCCGCAACTGCATCGATTAATTCGGCTTTATTCATATCGGTTAATCCCCTTACTGTTCCCCTAGAAAAGTAAATGGAGAAGTGAAATTAAAATGGCTGGGAAACTCCAGGTTCCACGTTATATCAAGCACTCCCAAACTCGTCAAGCAATGCGGGCATTTTATTGCCCGGAATGCCGGCAGACACCCCGCCGCTTAATGGGGCAGAACTACGTCCTTGTCCTTGTCTTTCTTCGGCTCTTCCTTCTTGACGATTTCTCCGGCCGCCTCTATTGCCGGGTTGGGTTCGGGCATACGCTGCAGTGCAATCTCCAGGACCTCGTCCATCCAGCGCACCGGCCGGATATCCAGACCCTGTTTTATATTCCTGGGAATCTCCACTAACTCTCGCTCGTTTTCCCATGGAATTAAAACAGTTTTGATACCGCCACGCAGGGCCGCCAGCAATTTTTCCTTGAGCCCGCCAATGGGCAGTACCTCGCCGCGCAGAGTGATTTCGCCGGTCATGGCGACACTGGCATGAACCGGGATTTCGGTCAGGGCGGAAATCAGTGCGGTGCACATGGCCACCCCGGCACTGGGACCGTCCTTGGGGGTTGCGCCCTCCGGAACGTGAACATGAAAATCGAGTTTTTTATAGAATTCCGGCTCCAGACCCAGAACATCACTGCGGCTTCGTACAACCGTCATGGCCGCCTCGATGGATTCCTTCATGACGTCGCCGAGCTGGCCGGTATGACTGGCCTGGCCCTTGCCGGGCACGACCGCGGCCTCGATAGTGAGGAGATCACCGCCCACCTCGGTCCAGGCAAGGCCGGTCACCTGACCAATCCGATCCTCTTCTTCAGCCCGGCCGAATCGATAGCGCTTCACGCCCAGCATTTTTTCCAGCTGTCTGGGCGTGACATTGACCCGTTTCCGGTCGGTCTGTTTGAGTAACTGTTTGACCACCTTGCGGCAGATATTGGCAATCTCCCGCTCCAGGTTACGGACGCCGGCTTCACGCGTGTAGTAACGGATGATATCGCGGACAGTGGCTTCGCTGATATTGATTTCGGCTTCCTTCAGGCCATTACCCTTAACCTGTTTGGGAATCAGATATTTTTTGGCGATGTTGACCTTTTCATCCTCGGTATAACCCGACAACCGGATCACTTCCATGCGATCAAGCAGGGCCGGTGGAATATTGAGGCTGTTGGCCGTGGTCACGAACATGACCTCGGACAGGTCGTAATCCACTTCCAGATAGTGATCGTTAAACGTATGATTCTGTTCCGGATCCAGAACTTCCAGCAGCGCCGACGCCGGATCGCCGCGAAAGTCCATGGCCATCTTGTCCACTTCATCCAGCAGCATGAGCGGATTCTTTTTTTCCACCTTGGCCATACTCTGAATAATCTTGCCGGGCAGGGAACCGATATAGGTACGTCGATGCCCGCGGATCTCGGCCTCGTCGCGCACGCCCCCCAGGGACATGCGTACGAACTTGCGATTCGTCGCCCGGGCAATGGATTTGCCCAGGGACGTCTTGCCGACGCCGGGCGGACCCACCAGGCAGAGTATCGGCCCTTTCAGTTTTTTCACACGCTGCTGCACGGCCAGGTATTCGAGTATACGCTGCTTGATCTTCTCCAGGCCGTAATGATCCTCATCCAGGATCTGCTCCGCCCTGGTAATATTCCTGGAAACCTTGCTGCGCTTCTTCCATGGAACACTGACCAGCCAGTCGATGTAATTCCTGACCACCGTCGCCTCGGCCGACATGGGCGACATCATTTTCAGCTTGTTCAGTTCCGTATTGGCCTTTTCCCTGACTTCCTTGGACATGCCTGATTTCTCGATTTTCTCGGTCAGTTCCTCGATCTCGTTGGGCACGTCCTCCATCTCGCCCAGTTCTTTCTGGATCGCCTTCATCTGCTCATTCAGGTAATACTCGCGCTGGCTCTTTTCCATCTGCGACTTGACCCTGCCGCGAATGCGCTTCTCGACCTGCAGCAGATCGATCTCGGCTTCCATCAGATGGATCAGTTGCTCCAGACGCTCGTGGGTCTCCACCAGTTCGAGGACGTTCTGCTTTTCCTCAATCCGGATGGACATATGGGCGGCAATGGTATCCGCCAGGCGGCTGGGCTCATCGATGCTGGCCACGGAGGACAATATCTCGGGCGGGACCTTTTTGTTCAGCTTGACGTACTGCTCGAACTGGCTCATGGCCGAGCGGCTGAGTACATCCAGTTCTTTCTCGTCCGTTTCAACAGACTCCAGCATCTCCACGGAAGCAGCGAACATTTCGTCGGTATCGGTAAAATCCCGGATGCGGGCGCGTTTCGACCCTTCCACCAGTACCTTGATGGTGCCGTCCGGCAGCTTCAGCAACTGCAGAATATTGGACAGCGTTCCGACCTCGTAGATCTCGTCCGCCCCGGGATCGTCATCGGCCGCGCTCTTCTGGGCGACAAGCAGGATCTGCTTGTTCCCCTCCATGGCCTTGTCCAACGCCGTGATGGATTTCTGGCGCCCGACAAACAGGGGTATGACCATGTGCGGATAGACGACGACATCACGCAGGGGCAAAACCGGATAGACGTTGGATTCGCTTTCAGAGAATTCTTGCATCGCTTTTCATCTGCTTAAGGGTATTGAATGGATATGGGGGCATGCCCGGCCGATTTCAAGCTGCCGCCGGCGGCGCGTACCGGCGGGGGTGGAAAAACAGCTGATTGTCGGCCCGCATTTCGCGCAATAGGCGGGCTAATCGGATGCGGCTTTGGAGATTTCGGAGCCTTCATAAATCATCAGGGGCTTGGATTCGCCATCGATCACCCCCTCATCGATAACCACCTTGGTCACGTTCTCCATTGAGGGAAGATCATACATGGTATCCAGGAGAACATTCTCCAGTATGGATCTCAGACCGCGGGCGCCGGTCTTTCGTTCCATGGACTTGCGAGCCACCTTGCGCAGGGCATCCTCGCGGAATTCCAGCTCGCAGCCTTCCATTTCAAACAGCTTGGCGTACTGCTTGGTCATGGCATTCTTGGGCTCTACCAGGATCTTGATCAGCTGATCCTCGTCCAGCTCATCCAGGGTGGCCGCCACCGGCAGGCGACCGACAAACTCGGGGATCAGGCCGTACTTGATCAAGTCCTCGGGTTCCACCGCATGGACTATCTCGCTGGCGGATTTCTTGTCATGCCGGCCCTTGACCTCGGCGGAAAAGCCGATGCCGCCTTTTTCGGAACGCTCGCGGATAATCTTGTCCAGGCCGGCGAATGCGCCGCCGCAGATGAACAGGATATTGCCGGTGTTAACCTGCAGGAATTCCTGTTGCGGATGCTTGCGCCCACCCTGGGGCGGCACCGAGGCCACGGTCCCTTCGATCAACTTCAGCAATGCCTGCTGTACACCCTCGCCGGAGACATCGCGGGTAATCGAGGGATTGTCGGACTTGCGTGAGATCTTGTCGATTTCGTCGATATAGACGATACCGGTCTGGGCTTTCTCAACATCGTAATCGCACTTCTGCAGCAGCTTCTGGATGATATTTTCCACATCCTCACCGACGTAACCAGCCTCGGTCAGTGTCGTGGCATCGGCGATGGTAAACGGGACATTCAGCAGGCGAGCCAGGGTCTCCGCCAGCAGGGTCTTGCCGCAACCGGTAGGACCAATCAGGAGAACATTGCTCTTGGCCAGTTCAACATCGGACTTCTTGACGCCCTGCTCCATGCGTTTGTAGTGATTGTAAACGGCGACAGACAGGATCTTCTTGGCCATATCCTGACCGATGACGTATTCATCCAGTATGGCCTTGATTTCGTGGGGCGACGGCAGGCCGCTGCCTCCCCCTGCAACCGACTTGTCCTGGATTTCTTCACGGATGATGTCGTTACAGAGTTCGACGCACTCGTCACAGATAAAGACGGACGGGCCGGCAATCAACTTCCTGACTTCATGCTGGCTTTTGCCGCAGAAAGAGCAGTAGAGCAGTCTGTCGCCTTCGCCGGATTTACCCTGCTTGTTCTCGCTCATTTTGTACCTCGGTCAAGATATAGTTTAGGGCACTTCTAAAAATGGCCCTTTTTCGCGATAGCGGCGTCAGCGCCGTGCTCAAATCCTCATTTACTTCGTGTAAACTGCGGTTCTGCGCGCGGTGCTTCCTTGCTCTCACGAAAAAATCCTCATTTTTAGAAGCACCCTTTACTAACTGTCCGCATCAATCCTGTATTTCTTTTGTAGAGGTATTCTGAATCGCTGTCAATGCTTCTCTGTTATAGAGAACATTATCGATCAGGCCGTATTCCTTGGCCTCGTCGGAACTCATGAAGTGATCACGCTCGGTGTCCAGCTGGATCTGCTCCAGGCTCTGGCCCGTATGATGCGCCAGTATATTGTTAAGGCGTTCGCGTGCATTGAGGATCTCTCTGGCATGGATTTCGATATCCGAGGCCTGGCCCTGGAAGCCGCCCAACGGCTGGTGAATCAGGACCCGGGAATGCGGCAGGCAGAAACGCTTGCCGCTGGCGCCGCCCGCCAGTAACAGGGCACCCATGCTGGCGGCCTGCCCGACACACATGGTACTGACATCCGGCTTGAGGAATTGCATGGTGTCATAGATGGCCAGACCGGCGGAGACGGAACCGCCCGGTGAGTTGATATAAAGATGAATATCCTTGTCCGGGTTTTCCGATTCCAGGAAAAGCAATTGCGCCACGATCAGATTGGCGACCTGGTCTTCAACCGGTCCTACCAGAAAGACAACCCGTTCCTTCAGAAGGCGGGAATAAATATCATAGGCACGCTCTCCCCGGGAAGTCTGTTCGACCACCATGGGGACCAGATTAAGTGCCTGTATATCTTGATTTTTCATAATGTTTTCAAAACCTTCCGAAGAGGACGTCGGGGCTAGTCGGCATCAGTCTGCCCTTTATTCATCAACTCGTCAAACGTCACTTTCACCTCGTTAACCCGGGCATTCCGGTTTACCCAGTCGATGACCTGATCCTCGAGTACGGCGGCTTCCACTTCCGCCAACCGCTGCTTGTCGCCGTAGTACCAGTTAATGACCGCGGAAGGATCTTCATAGTTCTCGGCATTGGATTCGATCCTGGCCCTGACCTTGTCACTGCCCGCCTTGAATCCCTGATTGCGGATAATATCCATGAGGATCAGCTGGGTCGCCACCCTTTTCCTGGCCTGATCCTCGAACATGGACAGATCGTTCGGGATTTGCGCTTGATCGGCGATGCCGTAGGCCTTCAGCTGCTGTTCAAACTGTTGCTGAAGCCGGTGTGCCTCCTCGTGAATCAGCGCATGGGGAATGTCGATTTCGTTGGCCTTGTATAAAGCGTCCATGATGGCGTCCCGCTGCCGGTTGCGCATGGCCGTGGCCGCTTCCCGTTCCATATGGGAGCGGATTTCCTTGCGGAAAGCCTCTTCCCCGCCCTCGCTTACCCCGAATTGAGTGAAGAAATCGTCATTCAGCTCCGGCAGTTCGGGTTCAAAGACTTTCTTGATTGTCACCTTGAAACGGACCGGTTTGCCGGCCAGTTGCTCATTGGGGTAATCCTCGGGGAAAACCAGGTCCAGCGCCACTTCGGAGCCCGCCGCCTGGCCTTTGAGGCCTTCCTCGAAACCGTCGATAAATTGCCCGGAACCCAGTTCCAGCCGGGAATCCTCGCCGCTGCCGCCCTCGAAGGGTTCGCCGTCAATCGTCCCCTGAAAATCGATCTCCACCGTATCCCCCACGTCGGCGGCACGATCCGTTTCCTTGAGTTCCTTCCTTTGCTTGCGCAAAACCTCGATCATGGTCTCCACGTCCTCGTCGTTCACCTCACAGACCGTCTTCTCCACCTCCAGCTGTTCTACCGGTTTCAGCTCCAGTTCCGGCATGACCTCGAAACTGGCCGTGTAGGACAGACCTTTGCCCTGCTCATCGTCCAGGGGATCGATGCGGGGCATCCCGGCCGGCTTGAGGTTTTCCTTCTGTATGGCCTCGTAGAATGTGGATTGCACCACTTCACCGATCACCTCCTGGCGAACCTGCTTGCCGTAGCGCTGCCGGATAACCTTGAACGGCGCCTTGCCCGGGCGAAAGCCCTTGATCCGGGTGGTCCTGGACAATTTTTCAAGCCGGGTCTCCACCTCGCTAGCAATACGCTCTTCCGGCACCTCCACCTTGAGTTGCCGCTCCAGTTTTCCTGTCTCTTCAACTGATACCTGCATCTGGACTGTTCCTGTATTAAAATATATATTAAATTCAATAAGTTACATTGGTGCGAAAGGAGAGACTCGAACTCTCACGGGTTGCCCCACTGGCACCTAAAGCCAGCGCGTCTACCAATTCCGCCACTTTCGCAGCGTCTGCCGGACCGACCGATTCAGCATTCTACAAATGCTGCCGTAAACAACAACCATATCCACCCCGGGCAGGTTGATTTATCGATGTCATAACCGGCCTATGCCGCACACGGCAAGACTGCGTCCTTAACCCGCATATTGCACGAGGGATCAGTGCTGCAAGGTGGCGCGGAGGGTATGTATATGGTGCGGCCGTAACCGCTCAGAAACACTCTTCGGTAAACTGTTTGCAGGTTCGCCGGCACTTCCGTGTCATGCCGCCGGCTCCCCGATTGATATAGGCGCACTCCTCACCCCAGCGGGCGCATACGGTCATGCATTTTTTCTTCCCCTGTCCGGTTTCCTTCTTCTGATCCGGCAAGACCAGCGTACCGGGTCTGGGGCTCTGTTCGGTGGTTCGGGAATCGTTTTCAGCATCCGCCGGTATGCTCACGGAAAGAAATACGGCCAAAAACAGGAAGCGGGCGCGCGATATTATATTTATGGGATTCAATGGCATATGTATTTTGACTTTTACCACTGCCAAGGTTCAATCCGTCAAAGAATATAATATCAAAGAAACTGCCGGATTGATAAACCCTGACGCTTGCGGTCAGGCAGGATCGCCGGCGACCTGGGAACTGCTTTCACCGGCCCGGAACAGTTGATAGACCGGCATGGGATCAGCCAACCCCTTGATTTTCAGGGGGGTTGGCGCGGTAAAGCGAAGTTCGTCATGATCCTTCGCCATTTCCACCAGGTCGGCGGATATATTAATGTGCATGGGCTCGGCGTTCTGGCACAGGCGTGAAGCCAGGTTGGCGGCCTCGCCAATGGCCGAATAATCCAGATGCTCCGCGGATCCGATATTGCCGATCAGCACCTGCCCGTAGTGAATCCCGATCCCGACCGAAAGGGTATGCTTGCCGGCGATCCTCATGAATTGCCGTGAGTTCTCGATAATTTTAAGGGCGGCAAGACAGGACTGGACCGCCATATTGTCACTGTCGAACACAGCCATAAGTCCGTCCCCGCCGAACTTGTCGATATAGCCACCGTGTTCGTATACCGTTTCAACCTGCATACCCAGGTGTTGGCTCAGGCCTTCAAACAATTCTTCCAGCTCCACCTCATGGGTCAGGGAAGTAAAGCCGCGGATGTCGGTAAACATGACACAGACATTATGGCGTTCGGGCGCCGGTAATGTCCCGGTAATGGAATAGGCCTCCACCATCCTCTGGGTACGCGTCGATATATAGCGATTGGCGTATTTGCGCATCCGTTCGTTTTCCAGATAAAAATCGACTTTTTGCAAATGGGAACGCAGGCGCGTATTGAGAATAATCTGGTTGGCGGGCTTGGTCAGAAAATCGGTCGCGCCGGCCTCAAAGACTTCCTTCATATTCGAAGCCTCATCCATCGAGGTGATGAATATGATTGGAGTGACCTTATACCTTTCATGGGCCCGCAGGCGTTTGCAGATTTCGATCCCGCTCAATCCGGGCATTTTGATATCAATCAGAAACCCGTCAATCTGCTTTTCCAGTGCCAGGAACAGGCATTTTTCCCCTCTGTCGGCAGTGATAACCTTATACCCATCATTCTCAAGCATTTTCGAGAGAACGGTACGCGTTGTTGCATCATCATCCGCAATAAGTATCGTCAGCTTGTCTGTCACTACTTTAACGCTCTCTTGAACTCTCTTATGGCCACTTCTAAAAATAGTATTTTTATAAGCGCCCTTATTATAGTTTAAAGTCTGATGCCGCCTCCGTGCCCAAAATTCAACTATGCATTTTACCATATATCAATCGTGTGATTAACTTTTTTCCATGTTACTGATGAAATTTCGGAGAAAAGCGGGCGCAAGACCGTATATCACAGGTTACAGTAAAGAAGCGGAAATTCGGGCAATGATGCCCGGGCAGTCAGATATTGTTACCCAGAATCAAAAAGCAGAAAACTCCGCCTGTCCTCAGGAGTTTGGCAGATAATTTTCAAACAATTTACTGAACTGTTCATCGGTCAAATCCGCGTCTTCCACTTCAAGAACAAGATGTTTCTCCACCGCTTTCCTGACATCG
>JBBDSH010000084.1:0-19783 GCA_040905045.1 Gammaproteobacteria bacterium
CGGCACACGGTCTGTCACAGCCCTGGCGGAAACCGGCCTGGATACGATTTCGGAGCACGTATTTAGCCGGCCGTAAAGACAAAAAAGCGGTATTCGTGTATAGTGTTGTCCATAGTATTTACACCGTGAATACTGTCCGTCGGCGGAGTTATCGGCAAGCAATTTTGTAAAATCGAAAAAAACAAGCCGCCGCTGCTCCCGCCCCCGACGGAATGGTCCAGCCCGCGGAAAGTATCAGGCAGACAGGCCTGTTCAGTCATCGATCCCCGCAGGGAAGATCTGACGAGCCCTGCATGTTTTAAATGTGATGGATCGATGCATCCCGGATCCGCATCTTAACGGACTGAACAGCAAAAGACCGTATAGCCCGCCCGACTGCCGTCCATGCGCAGTCGCGGGGCACTATTGCGGTGGAACACGCCCTGCAATACCGGCTTCCGGGTACGATGATGGGCATAATAAATCCAAATAATTCCAGGAATGAGGTAAAAGGCGAAATTATGAATCCGGAAAATATCGAATACTGGTGGCAGCCATTCACCAATGTGCGCGCGTTCAGGGACAATCCCCGTATCTTTAATCGTGCCGAAGGCAGTTTCCTTTATACGACCGACGGACGTGATGTCCTCGATATTACGGCGGGACTGTGGTGCGTCAGCCTGGGGCACGGCCGTCAGGAGGTTGCCGATGCCGTGGCAAAACAGATGATGCAGCTGGACTATGCTTTGCCGTTCCAGTTTGGTAACGACGTGACTTTCCGGTTTGCTGAAAGGCTCATAAAGCATGCGCCGGAAGGCATGAACCGCGTGTTTTTCACCAATTCCGGGTCGGAATCGGTAGATACCGCCGTCAAGCTGGCCTATTTGTACGAACGCGCGCGCGGCAACGGGTCCAAGACCCGTTTCATTTCGCGTGAACGGGCCTACCACGGCATCAACCTGGGCGGGACTTCATTGCAGGGTATTCCCAACAACCGGCGCGGCTTTCCGGTGTATGAACAGGTGGATTTTCTGCCCGACATGCTGGACATCGAACGCAATGCATTCAGTCGCGGCATGCCGAAACACGGCACCGACCGCATGGAGGAAGCCTTTAAACGCATAATCAATCAGCGCGGCGCCGAGAATATCTGCGCCGTCATTGTCGAGCCCTGTGTCGGCGCCGGCGGCATGGTGATCCCTCCCGAGGGATACCTGCAGCGACTGCGCGAGCTTTGCAACGAACACAACATACTGCTGATCTTCGACGAGGTGGTCACCGGCTTCGGCCGCACCGGTTCCTGTTTCGCGTCCCAGGAGTTCGGCGTGATCCCGGATATCATGACCACCGCCAAGGCCATTAACGGCGGCACAGTGCCCATGGGCGGTGTGTTCCTGAAACAGGAAATCCAGGACACGATCCTGAACGCGGCGCCGGGCGGCGGTCCGGAGTTCGTCCACGGCAATACCTACGCCGGCAACCCGGTGTCCGCGGCCGCCGGTCTGGCCGCCATGGATATCTACGAAAGGGAAGGGCTGTTTACCCGGGCGTCCGGTGCCATCGGTCAATACTGGGAAGACGCCTTGCACGGACTCAAGGATCAGCCGGGCATCATCGATGTTCGCAATTACGGCTTGCTGGGTGCCATCACCTTCGCGCCCGATCCGGATCGTTTCCCGGCCGGTGTCGGCATGGCGGTACACGGCAAGAGTTATGAGAACGGCCTTCTGTGCCGCGCCGTGGCGGACAACATGGTTATGTCGCCACCACTGACCATCAGTGAAGGCGAGATTAATCTGTTTATTGATCGTTTGACAAAATCCATACGGGAAGTCCTCTGAAAGATCCCGGTTTCTGTCCCCGGATTAAGCCCTGACTCTTCTGCACATTTTTCAGTAAGGCGAAGAGACCCTCATAACGGTCCGGGAACCGTGCAGGCCCGGCGCCCGGACCGTTGTTCATCAATTTATGTAATACTCATTAGGTAATGGCATCTACTTCAAACCGGGCACTGGTCCTCGTCCTGGCACTGCTCTCCGCCCTGGGCCCCTTGTCTTTCGATATGTATCTGCCCGCTCTGCCGACGATTCAGGCGGACTTCCGGGTTACGGCCGCAGAAGTACAAATGACTCTGGGTTCGTTTCTCATCGGCCTGGCGGGAGGTACGTTGATATACGGGCCCCTGTCGGATCGTTTCGGCAGGAAACCCGTGCTGTTGTCCGGTCTGGTCGTTTACGTTGTGACCAATTTCCTCTGTGCCATAGCGGCCAGTATCGAAGTATTGATTGTCGTTCGTTTTCTTAATGCCATCGGCAGTGCCTCCGGCATGGTCATCGCGCGCGTGATCATCCGGGATTATTTTCCTCCCAGGGAAACGGCCCGGCTCATGTCTCTCATGGCCATGATCATGCTGGTCGGCCCGATGATTTCCCCGATAATAGGCGGTTTCCTGCTGCTTTGGACGGGCTGGCGGAGCATCTTCGCCCTGCTCACCGTACTGGGCCTGGCCGGTCTTCTGATGACGATATTGACCTTGAAGGAATCGCATCCGCCCGAGAAGCGCAATCCGTTGAACTTTGCAACCACCCTCAAGGCCTACGGCACCATCCTTTCCGATCGCACGGGTCTGGGATATTCACTCTGTGCCGCCATGGCCGCCGGCGTGGTATTTACCTATATCACCAGCTCTTCATTCGTATTCATTGAGCTTTATAACGTCAGGCCGGAATATTTCGGTTACATTTACGGTGTGATCATCACAGGGCTTCTGGCCGGGAACTACATCAACAGCCGCATCATAATGCATACCAGCGGCCACCGTATTATCAGCCTTGGCCATATTCTCAGGCTGGTTTCGGTTACCGGATTGTTCCTCGTTGTTTATTTCAGCGTCGAAGAGGTGCTGATCGTGATGATTTTGCTGCTGGTACCCGTTATCGGTGCTTCGTCTCTTATCGTCCCCAACATTACGGCTGAATTACTGCACCGTTTCCCGGATATTTCCGGAACCGCTTCGGCGGCACTGGGTGCGGCAACGTTCGGAACGGGCGCGCTGGCCGGCGGCATCGCCGGTTTCCTCCACGACGGGACTGCTCTGCCCATGGCACTGACTATGCTGTTTTTTGCATTCGGCAGTGCCGGCGCCTACTGGTTGATTGCCTGTCGATCCGAAACCGGTGACACGCGTATTTGAAGATTTGATCGGAATCTTGAACGGTACGGTTTCTGATTCTGTCTGAGTGTATTTTCCGTCCGGGAAACGCGGTTGAAAAGGCTTGAACGTATCCTGAGCAACCGATAATGTATACCGGCGATATCTTTCAACTCAAGGTCTGACCATCATGGAATATTACGACCGGTTAAAGCAGTTGTTGATCGACAGCATTCACCAGTTCACGGACACGCTGGGTGGGTTCCTTCCTAACCTCCTCAGTGCCGTAACACTTCTACTCGTCGGTCTGCTACTCGCCTGGCTTGCCAAATGGTTTATTGTGCGTCTTGGCACCGGCCTGGAGAGGATGTTACATGCTGTCGGGATTTCTTTTTCAAAATCACGATTCACATGGCCGTTGTCCGACATCCTGGGCTGGATCGCCTGGTGGCTGGTGGTACTGTTTTTCCTCACCGTCGCCGTCGACAGCCTCGGACTGCCGGATCTGGCGGACTGGTTGTCCAGGTTTTTTCGGTATCTTCCCGCTCTCCTGGTGGCGGTGTTGTTTGTTCTGGCGGGATTCTACGGCGGCAATTTGCTCCGCGATCGCATTCGGGAAAGGGCGGCCGGCGCCGGACTGCAGCAGGCGGGGATACTGGCCGGTTGGGCGCGTATTATTGTAATCGTATTCGCCGTGGTACTCGCAATGACTCAAATCGGCATTAATGTGGCGTTGTTTGAAAATATTCTTGTGATCCTGGTGGCGACTTTCCTCGGGGCTATGGCGTTGGCATTCGGTCTGGGTGCCGGGCCGACATTGGGTAATATTATCGCGGCACGCTATTTGCGCGATACGTATGAGGTCGGCCAGGAGATCCGCATCAATCAGATACGGGGCAGAATTCTGGAGTTGTCTACCACCGGCGTCTTGCTTGATACGGAAACCGGCCGTACCTTCGTGCCAGCGCGCATATTCGAGGAACACGCTTCCGAATTGCTGGATAATGAATCATCCGATGAGCGTTGACAGCGTATCCGGATATTTTTTGCAGCAGCATCCTCAGGATGCCGCCAGGATATTCGAACAGTTTGATCCTGGCGCGGTCAGCCGCTATCTGGAGCCGTTGCCGCCGGCGACGGTCGCTCACCTGTTTCAGTATCTGAGTCCGAGCATGGTTGCTTCCTGCTTTGCCAGTCTGGATATGGAACCGGCCGCCCGGATTCTGCGTGAAATGGGTATTGAAAGGGCGTCGATTTACCTGCGGCGTGTGAAAAGGAAGCGTCGTGAAAAGCTGTTGGAGGCACTGCCGTCGGTTTATTCGGGAATGCTGAAACTGGTCCTGCGTTATCCGGATGGAAGTGTCGGCCGGTATATGGATCCCGATATTATTACCGTCAATGAGCATGCCCGTGTGCAAAATACCGTCGATTTTGTTCGCAGTAATGCAAAGCGATTGAAGAATGCAATCTATGTGGTCGATGACAGACATAAGCTGGCGGGCATTATTGATATCAAGGATTTAATCACCGCGGATAATAACGAGCCGATCATGAAGATTATGTCGCGTCCCGGACACTCGATTCCGGCACGTTCGCGACTCAATAGCGTTGTTACGGCAATCGGTGACAGTCATAGCAGCGTGTATCCGGTGATCGATCAGAATAATAATTTTATCGGCGTGCTTCGGCACGAAACCCTGATTGATATTTCAGGGCGTGGTGGCATGACCCGCTCGGGCGAGGCCGATCTCGTCGGTGGACTTTTTATAATAGCGGAACTGTTCTGGAAGATATCCCTGAATTTACTGGTGTCCGGTGACGATTCCCGGACAAAGCGAGGTCGGGATGATTGAAGATATCGCATCAATGGACAGGGCCTTACGGGAAGTCTTTTTTGACCGTTATCCGGCGGAGGCAATCCCCCTGCTTGAACAGATGGACGAATCAGGCGCCGCCGGATTGCTTGAGGATATTCCCGTAGGAAAAAGCATCAGGTTGTGGGAGGGTCTTTCGCCGGAATTCGGCGTGCAGTTATTAAAGCAACTACCTCCGGATTATATCACCGGCCTGTTGGAGAAACTGGACCCCAACCGGGCAGCCGGTTTTCTTCGTGGTATGGACAGGCAGTCCAGAGAAGCGGCGCTTGCCTCACTCGGCGGGCGAGTAAAAGAGGATTTGCGCCGTGCCACAGCCTATCCCGAGGACAGCGCCGGCGCCCTGATGGATACCCGAATCATGTATTTCCGTCCGGGCATGACCGTGGGCGAAGCACTGGATCTCCTCAGGAAGCGTGCCGAGCGGACCTATCGCAAGCTCTATACCGTCGACGGCGATAATCGTATACGAGGTGTTCTTGAGATCGAGGAACTGGCCATCGCCGATCATGAAACCGTGCTGGCCGAACTGGAAAGGCTGGATCCTGTAATTGTGGATGCTATGGCGGACCGTGAGGAACTGGTCGAGCTGTTCGAGAAATACCGCATGACCGATCTGCCGGTAGTGGACTTTGAACGCCGGCTGATAGGGGTCGTGCGCTACCATGTGCTTGTCGGTGCCGCACTGGAGGAAAACAGCGCCGATTTGCAGACCATGGTCGGTGCCAGTAAGGATGAACGAGCCCTGTCACCGGCGTTTTTTGCCACGAAAAAACGACTGCCGTGGCTGCATGTCAATCTGGTCACGGCTTTCATTGCCGCTTCCGTCGTAGGTATCTTCGAGAGTACTATCGCCCAGGTTACGGCGCTTGCTATCCTTATGCCGGTTGTGGCGGGTGAATCCGGTAATACCGGCCAGCAAGCCCTTGCCGTTACCATGCGGGGGCTCGCTTTGAAGGAGATTTATCCGCGAATGTGGAAAAAGGTGCTTTTCAAGGAATTCAGTGTCGGCCTCATGAACGGAACAGTCATTGCCTTGGTTACAGCTGCCGCGGTGTTTGCCTGGAGCACCTCGTCCGCACTGGCATTAATCATAGCCCTGGCTATGTTGATATCGATCATAATAGCGACTGTCGTCGGCGCAGCCATTCCCATGTTATTGACCGTATTGGGCCAGGACCCCGCTCAGTCCTCATCGATTTTCCTGACCACCGTTACCGATATTGCCGGCTTTTTCAGCTTCCTGGGGATCGCAACGCTGTTTCTCGCCCTGCTTTAGCAGTATTTATTCCATAAAAAAACCGGATTACTGCATCACGAGGATATCGTGATCGAGGTTGTTCAATATCCAGTCCGAGGTGGCGCCGAAGATCCGGTTGGCGACAACCTTGCCGGTGGAAAGGCCGATGATCACAAGGTAGGCATCCAGTTCGTCCGCGACTTTTTTGACAGCTTCCTCCGGCCTGCCGCTGATCACGTGCACGCGTTTCGGGTCAACGTCCGTTGCTCGGGCAACGTCCGTCACATGCATATAATCATCCGAATGCGAATAGGAATAGACAACATGCAGTTCCCCGCCCTCATCAGCATGGGTTAATTCAATAATTTTGCCCATTTCCAGTATGGAACTGAATAATTTCCGATATTTTTCGTTTTCTCTTTTGGGATCAACGGCCACCAGAACCTTGTAACTCGGTTTTTTTTCCGCGTGTGCGGTTAGTAAGACAGGACAACGGGCCGATTCCAGCAGTGTTATATCCGAAGAGGTGATCATGATGCGGCTTTTTGTCTTGCGCCGGCTGGAGGGTTTGACGATCAGATTGCTGTTGACACGGTTCGCCGCATCACCCATGGATTCACGCCAGTCGGGAGTCCAGTCAATGTATTCATCGATTTCGAGGCCGTCAGAGCGAATCGGCTCAATAAAGGTATCCAGCCACAGTTTGTAGCGGGCCGTCTCAACACGTTTCAGCATCTCAGTGTCACCAGTTTCCAGCCTGGAATAGATGCCGATATAGGCATGTATCTTTGCCCCGTAAGTCTTCGCAATATTCGCCGCCCGTGTCAGAGCAAACTGTTTCTCGGAAGTGGGATCGATGATAACGAAGATATTATTCGGAGTTATTTCGGATTCGCTCATGTTCGTACCTGATTTATATATTTGTCATTAAGAAGTATAGACGGCTTATTATTGTCGTATTTGAGGTAGATCAATAATTCAACCATATGTTTTGCCGGATGAAACTGCAGTGCCGGCCACTTCTGAAAATGGCCTTATTTTTAAAAGTGGCCTGTATTCATTTATGTCATGCATTCTCTCGCCGGGTTTCGACATGGACATTACCGGATTCCGGGAACGTTACAGTAATGATCATGGGCTCGCAACAAACCTGGCAGTCCTCGACGTATTCCTGCTCACCGATACTTGTATCAACAAGGATTTCAATGCTTTCCCCGCAACACGGACACTGTACAGGCAAGTTCTGCAAAATATCCATACGGCATTATTTCTCTTTGAATGCCGTTATGCAATTCGCTTGTATTGTATACGATGCGGCTCGGCGGCGTCGCCCTTGCGCCGGATAAAGTCCTCGTGATACTCGGTAAAGTTGCCTTCGTTGAAGACCACCTCGCTGTTGCCTTCAAAGGCCAGGATGTGGGTGGCGATACGATCCAGGAACCAGCGGTCATGGGAAATCACCAGAACGCAGCCGGGGAAGGCAAGGATGGCTTCTTCCAGGGCGCGCAGCGTTTCCACGTCCAGGTCATTGGATGGTTCGTCCAGCAGCAGGACATTGGCGCCCTGTTTCAGGGTATTGGCCAGATGCAGGCGGCCGCGTTCGCCGCCGGAGAGATCGCCGACGCGTTTTTGCTGGTCCGTGCCCTTGAAATTGAAGCGGCCGATGTAGGCACGGGAACCGACTTCGTAATTGCCGATGAGCAGATTGTCCTGGCCGTTGGAAATCGCCTCCCAGACGGTTTTGTCGTTGTCCAGTGCGGCACGGCTTTGTTCCACATAGGCGAGATTGACACTGTCACCGATCTTGATGGTTCCGCTGTCGGGCTGTTCATCCCCCGCAATCATGCGGAAGAGGGTGGTTTTGCCGGCGCCGTTGCCGCCGATGATGCCGACCACCGCGCCCCTGGGGACATGAAAGGACAAGTCCTGTATCAGGGCCTTCTCTCCGTAGGATTTGCTCACGCCATCGAATTCGATAACCTGATCACCGAGACGCGGTCCCGGCGGGATATAGAGTTCATTGGTTTCGTTGCGTTTCTGGAATTCCTGCGAACTCAGTTCCTCATAGCGGGACAGGCGTGCCTTGTTCTTGGCCTGGCGGCCGCGCGGGTTGCTGCGAACCCATTCCAGTTCCTGCTTGATGGCCTTCTGGCGCGAAGATTCGGATCGCTTCTCATGTTCCAGGCGTTGCTCCTTGTATTCCAGCCATTTTGAGTAATTCCCTTCAAAGGGAATGCCTTCGCCGCGATCCAGTTCCAGGATCCAGCCGGCGACGTTATCGAGGAAATAGCGGTCATGAGTGACGGCGACAACAGTGCCCGGAAATTCAGCCAGGAAGCGCTCCAGCCAGAGCACCGATTCAGCGTCCAGGTGGTTGGTGGGCTCGTCCAGCAGCAGCATGTCCGGACGGGACAGCAGCAGGCGGCACAGGGCAACCCGGCGGCGTTCGCCACCCGAAAGTTTGCTTACTGCCGCATCCCAGGGCGGCAGGCGCAGGGCATCCGCGGCCCGTTCCAGGGTGTTGTCCAGATTCTCGGCATCCCAGGCCTGGATGACGCGTTCGTACTGCTCCTGCTTTTTGGCCAGTTCCTCGAAATCAGCGTCTTCCTCGGCGTAGCCGGTATAGACTTCCTGCAGGCCGGCCAGGGCGTCCAGCGGCTCGCGGATGCCGTCCTCGACATTGCCCCGCACGTCCTTGCTTTCATCCAGTTCCGGTTCCTGGGACAGATAGCCGATCCTGATGCCGGGCATGGGCCGGGCCTCACCCTGTATTTCCGTATCGATGCCGGCCATGATGCGCAGCAGCGTGGATTTGCCGGCGCCGTTGAGTCCGAGGACGCCGATCTTGGCGCCGGGGAAGAAGGACAGTGAAATGTCCTTGAGGATTTGACGTTTGGGCGGCACGATTTTGCCGACGCCGTTCATTGTGTAAACGTATTGAGCCATGGGTAACCAATCAAACTGTATGGAATATGGTAATCAGTGAAAGCCAAAGTGCTTCAGGCGTGTGTATTCTACACATCTGACCGGCTGGATAATACTCTCCCGCGCATTGGCTCCGTGGAATGAAGGATCTTTCTTCTCTGCCACCAGAGCCACAGGCCCGTAATAAAGAAATACACCACCGCCGCCCCGCTGAAGAAATACAGGGACTGCAGGGGAATACCGCCGAAATTGCCCACATGAAGCGGGTAGATGTTATCCAGCAGGGTCTGGGTGGCATTGGTTTTGCGGACATCGTAGGCAAGCAGAATATCCCCGTTGGCCGGATTGAATACAACCGTATTACGCCCGTTGCTGTGCCATTCCCCCGGCTGGCGCAGTCGCACACTGATGACACCGGTAGAATCTGTCGGTAATGAAAGAAAGGAAGGCCGGGCACCGCCTGTTTCAAGGCGCGCCGTTTGCACCAGTTCATCCAGGTCCTGTTGCAGCGGAAGGGTCGGATTCGTGTTCCCGGGCGGGACCGGTCGCTGCGGCCGGCCTTCCTGGCCGCTCAGCGTCGTCAGGGCCGTCTCCGTCCATTCATGGAATACCATGGCGGCGCCGGTAAGGATCAGGAACAGCAATACCGGTAGTGTAATAAAACCGATATCGCGATGGCTGTCCGCAAGCAACCGCCGGCCGTATTGCAGACGCCAGCGAAAGCCCGCGCCCAGCCGGCGCCAGCCCCGGCTCCACATTACAATACCGCTTATCAATGTCATCACAGCGATGAGGGCGGCATAACCCATGGTCATTTCCAGCCATTCACCGCCGAGAAAGCCGGTATGGAAGATCAGCAACAGATTCCTCGGTACGGACAGGGCGGGGCGGCTGCCGAGAAGTTTGCCGGTGCTTGCGTTGACATAAACCCGCTCGCCGGAGAAGTCGTTAAGGATGATCTCATAGACGCCCTCGTGCGCATCGGGGCTTCGAATAAAGACAACCCGATCATCCGGCCGCAGTGACGTGACGGTGCGATAGACCCCGTCATAACCGATGTCATGGCTGTTCGCCATCCCCGTGCCGTAAAAGCGTTCAAAAATCCACCGGTCCAGGGGTTTTTCGATAATCAGGAGCGCGCCGCTGAGGCTTTGCAGTAAAAGCACCGTCCCCGCGCTGAACGCCGTATATCTATGGATGAGGCGAAACATCGTTGACCGTCCCCTGTTGTTTTTCTTGTTTATGGTTGTTAATCTAAATGATAATCATTATCATTAATTATTTTAGCACAAACAAAAAAAAGGGGAAATGAATTGAAAAACAATAAGTTATATGTTTTTTCAGCGATAAGCATTCTTATCACAGGTATGACAGCAGCCGGGTATGCGGCAACTGCCGGCTCCGGTCTGGAAGAGATCCGGGTGACCGCCGCCGGTGTGGAGCAGCCGCTTTCCACTATTCCCGGGACCGTCCAGGTTATCGATCAAGCCGAAATCCGGGATCAAGGCATCATCTCGACGGACATCGCCGATATCCTGGCCAATCTGACGCCGGGTTATTCCCCCAGCAACCAGATGGCTTCCAATTTCGGCCAGACCTTCCGCGGCAAGAAGGCTGTGGTGCTGGTGGACGGTATTCTCATGACCACGCCCATACGCAACGGATCACGTGAATTTCGCACCGTCGCACCGGAAGTCATCGAGCGTATCGAAGTCATCAAGGGCAGCAGTGCAATGTACGGCAACGGTTACGCCGGCGGCGTCATCAATATCGTTACCCGGCAACCGAGCCGGGAGCCGTCCTACTGGTTCAACAGCCGCTACGAGTTTCAGCCGGAGGATATTTCGGCCACCGACGGTTACAGCCTCAGCGGCGGTACCAGCAATCGCCTGGACTCGGGCCTGGATTATCTGATTAATCTCGGTTACCGGGATACCGGTTCCTTCGTCGACGCCAACGGCATTGATCTGCCCGACGATCAGAACGGCCAGGGCGGTTACGCCAACGGCCACCAGTACGACGTCCTGGCGAAAATCGGCAAGGACCTGGGCGAGTCGCGACTGGAACTGACGGCGCACCGTTATTACCTGGTCAATTCCCCCACTTACAACCGGACCATCGATCCGGTTACCGGATTCACCCTGATCGATACCAGTTCACCCTATACCGATGATGATCCGGAAAATGATGTGACCACGATGCAGGGTGTCTGGAAGAACGGCCGCCTGTTCAACCAGGAAATCAATCTCAGCGTTTCCTGGGCGAGCAATGAATACGCCTATGCCACTACGGTGATCGATTCGGAAAAATTCAAGGTACTCCCGGTGTTACGCTCGAAATTAATGAACGACCGCCTGGAACTGACCTGGGGCGTTGATCTGGAATGGGACAACACCACCCAGGCCTATCGTCCGGGCACGGCGGGTTTCGACAGCAACATGGCCGCCTTCGGCAGCGCCTGCTGGATTTGTGACGTGGACAAGCGGCAGATATCACCGTTTCTACAGGCGGATTATCGTTTGACGGACGAACTGTCCCTGCAGGCCGGCGTCCGTTATGAAACCTATGAATTCGATGTCCCGGATTACATGTCCATTCGCGGCGCCCTTGCGGGCACGGTCATTGAAGGCGGTAGGCTGGATTATGACGAACCGGTGTTCAATATCGGCGCGGTTTATGACCTGACTGATAATATCGAAACCTACGGCGGGTTTTCCCAGGGGTTTGCCGTGGACGACCTGCGGCGGTTGCGCGGGATTACCACCGCCTCGGTGGAAGACTTTGCTTCTTTCATCCCGCCGACCAAATCCAACAATCTGGAGCTGGGCCTGCGCGGTTATCTGGGCGACCTGCGTTTTTCCGGCGCCGTGTTTTATACCTGGACGAAGGATGCCTCCCACTACGGCCAGTATGCCGATGGCGGGTTTCCGCTGGAGTTTCTCATTTATGCGGATGAAGAAACCTACGGTTTTGAATTGGCCGCCGATTACAACGTCAGCTCGTGGCTGACCCTGGGCGGCACCGTTTCCTGGAACGAAGGCAAGTACAAGGATCCGAACAGCGGCTCGGACGAGTATCTGAACGGCTCACGTATTACCCCGGAGAAATTCACCGGCTATCTCCGCTTCACTCCCGGCGAGCGCTGGCAGGCACGACTGCAGGTGCTGCATGTGGGCGGCCGGGACAAGGGCGATCCGGCGCCGGGCGGCGGTTATTTCTACTATGAGTCGCCGGTGGAAAGCTACACGGTGGCCGATCTGAGCATTGCCTATGACCTGCGCCGATACGGCGAGGTGTCCCTGTCCGTGCGCAACCTGTTAAACGAGGACTATGTGCCCGCCTCATCGCAGATCAATGGACAGAACTATCTGGCTCCGGCCCGGTACAAGGCGCAGGGCCGGGCCATGGCCGTTAATTATTCAGTGGAATTCTAAGTGGAGGTGTTTATGCCTGCAAACCCGACCGAACACGCGCAGATTCTCCGGCAGTGCAAGGACTACGAAACACTGGTGGCTTCCGCCCTGTACCTGATGACCCGTTATCTGCAGACCGGGGATCAGACGCTTTCAAATGCCGTTGCGATCCATCTGGCGGCGCTGTCGGACCATCCTGATTGTCCCAACGCCTGTCTGGCAGGCACGGTGAGGAAGTTGAGCGAGGAATGGAGACATATGAACGCAGTTAGCGCCGTCGAATACGACGGCGGACTGCACTGAGCCGGAATCACTAAAAAATCTTTGTAAAAGACGGACTCGCGATTATGATCGCGGCGTGAATATCGACCTGCCCATTACCATTTATCCGCAACCGGATGACACCACCTGCGGGCCTACATGCCTGCACGCCGTTTATCAGTATTACGGCGAAAAAGACAGCCTGGAAGCGGTAATCAATACCACGCATACGCTGGAAGACGGCGGCACGCTGGCGGTTTTTCTCGCCAACGCGGCCTTGCGACGGGGCTACCGCGCGGTCATGTACACGTACAATCTGGAGGTCTTTGATCCCTCCTGGTTCGCGCCGGGGGTGGACCTGAGCGACCGGCTCAGACAACAGGCGGCCATCAAGCAGAATCCCAGGCTGCAGCACGCAACCGAAGGCTATCTGGAGTTTCTTGAACTGGGCGGCCAGTTGCGTTTCAGCGATCTCAACCGCGGGCTGCTGCGCGGTATCCTGCGGCGGCGTCTGCCCATCCTGACCGGGCTGAGCGCCACCTATCTCTACCGCAGCGCCCGTGTTTACGGCGTGGACGAGGATTTCGACGATTTGCGCGGAGAACCCAGCGGCCATTTCGTCATCCTGGCCGGATATCACAGCGAGGACCGTTCCGTCCTCATCGCCGATCCCTACCTGCCCAATCCGGTTGCAGATGGGCACTTTTACGCCGTCAATATCGATCGGGTCATCTGTTCCATTATGCTGGGCGTTCTCACCCACGACGCCAATCTATTGATTATTCAGCCGGCGGGGGCATCACAGCCTGTATGAACATCCTGCTGGTTGTGGACAACCCGGCCCGCTGGCCGCTTCGTATCGAAGGCGTGGAGGTGGTTGCCGCGCGCACCTATTTGACGGACATTACCTACAGCGAGGGCCGGCGCATCAAGGTCTTCAACCTCTGCCGTTCCTATCGTTACCAGACCGTCGGCTACTATGTGTCCCTGCTTGCCGCGGCGCGCGGCCACAAGCCGCTTCCGGATATCAATACCATCCAGGATCTGAAGTCGCGTTCCGTGATCCGGACCCTGTCAGAAGATCTGGACGAGGAAATACAGAAAGCATTGCGGCCCCTGCAGTCCGGCAGCTTTACACTGAGTATTTATTTCGGCAGGAACACGGCAAAGCGCTACGAACACCTGGCCCTGGGATTGTTTAATCTGTTCCAGGCCCCGTTGCTTCGCGCCCAGTTTGATTACACGGATCAATGGGAACTGACCTCCATCAGGCCCATCTCTGTCAACCAGGTACCCGAGAATCACCGTGATTTCGTCATCCGTGCCGCCGGAGAATATTTTACCGGGCGAAACAGGAAACCCCGTAAACGCATGGCCAGCCGTTATGATCTTGCCGTTTTGATTAACCCGGAAGAGCCGGATCCGCCTTCCAATGAAAAGGCCCTGAAACATTTCCAGAAGGCGGCCGAGGCGGCGGCCCTGGATTTTGAATTCATCACCCGTGACGATTTTCACCGGGTGGCGGAATTCGACGCGCTTTTCATTCGTGAGACCACGGCCGTCAATCATCATACCTTCCGCATTGCGCAACGCGCCGCGGCAGAGGGCTTGATTGTCATGGACGATCCCATATCGATTCTCAAATGCACCAACAAGGTTTATCTGGCGGAACTGCTTGCACGCCACAATGTGCCAACGCCGCGCACAATGGTCGTGCACAAAGGCAACCGCAATGAAATCGTCAGCCGGCTGAATCTGCCTTGCGTGCTGAAACAGCCCGACAGCGCCTTTTCCCGCGGTGTGCTCAAGGTTGAAACCGTCGCGGAGCTGGAAACCGAGGTGACGCGGCTGCTGTCACGCTCCGATCTCATCATTGCCCAGGAATTCCTGCCGACGGCCTTTGACTGGCGTATCGGCATCTGTGACCGGCGGCCGCTGTATGCCTGCCGCTACCACATGGCCAAGGAGCACTGGCAGATCATCCATCATCATGCGGACGGCAGCAAACAGGAAGGCGGGTTTGAGACTTTCGCCGTGGGCGAAGCCCCGGATGCCGTGATCAACACCGCGCTCAAGGCCGCCAACCTTATCGGCGACGGACTCTATGGCGTGGATCTGAAACAGGTCGAACAGAAATGTTACATCATTGAAGTTAACGACAATCCCAATATCGACGCCGGTATCGAGGACCGCATATTAAAGGCGGCACTGTACCGCGAGATCATGGGCATTTTCGTCAAGCGCATCGAACAGCGCAAACGGATCTGATATGACTTCCGGGCCCCTGTCCCTGTTCGCCGGCTATGGTATTGAACTGGAATATATGATCGTGGACCGCGGCAGCGGTGCCGTTCGACCTGTGGCGGATCGCATACTGGCGCACGCGGCGGGGGAAATCAGCAACAGTGCCGAAAGGGGAGAGCTGGCCTGGTCGAATGAACTGGTTCTTCATGTTATCGAACTCAAGACCAACGGACCGTCGGTCTCGCTGCAGTCGCTGCCCGATTTATTCATACGTGAAATACGTTATATCAATGATTACCTGCAGTCGCTTGATGCCTGCCTGATGCCGACGGCCATGCATCCGTTGATGGTACCGGAGCGGGATACGGTGCTCTGGCCTCATGATGACAACGAGATTTACGCGGCTTACAACCGGATTTTCGATTGCCGGGGCCACGGCTGGTCCAATCTGCAGAGCATGCATATTAATCTGCCGTTCCATGGCGACAGGGAATTTCATCCACTGCATACCGCCATACGCGCTCTGCTGCCGGTCATGCCGGCTATCGCCGCCAGTTCGCCGCTGCTGGAAGGGGAACTGACCGGTTTCATGGATACGCGCCTTGAGACCTACCGTACCAACTCCCGCCGTATTCCCGAGGTTACCGGACTGGTGATACCGGAAGTCGTTAAAAACCGTCGCGAGTACGAACAAGTGATTCTCGAACCCATGTACGCCGCGATTGCGGCGTACGATCCGGCCGGGATACTGCAATATGAATGGCTCAATTCGCGCGGCGCCATTGCGCGTTTCGACCGTAACGCCATCGAGATCCGTGTCCTCGATACCCAGGAATCGGCCGCGGCGGATATTGCCGTCGCCGGTGTGATTGTTTCAGTTCTCAAGGCTCTGGTCAGTCAGCAATGGTCTTCACGGAACGAGCAGGAACAATTGTCGACGGAGGAACTGACCGCCGTTTTTCTGAACATGGTGCGTGATGCCGATGAGGCCGTGATTCGATCCCGGGAATATCTGAAACTGTTCCGGTTTCCGGGCAGGCAATGCAGTGCTATCGAACTCTGGCAACACTTTTTGGAATCCCTGGATGAAGTCGAAACCGCTGAATGGCGGGCGGACTTTGATTTCATACTCAATCATGGTTGCCTTGCCCGGCGCATCAGCCGGGCCGTCGGACCCTCCGCGCGTCGTTCCCATGTCGAGGAAACCTGCCGGGTATTATGCCGCTGTCTGGAACGGGGCGAGGTCTTTGAGGGCATCTGACATTCTTCCGCTGGTGACTTGCGAACACGGCGGTAACGATGTGCCGGAGGAATACCGATACCTGTTCCAGGGACAGGAAGCTCTGTTGCAATCGCACCGGGGCTGGGATCCGGGCGCGTTGCTGTTCGCGACTGATCTGGCGGACGCGCTCGGCGCGCATTTGATTCACGCCACCATCACGCGCCTGCTGGTGGATTTGAACCGCTCGCCGCATCATCGCGACGTTGTATTCCCGGGACGACATGGCCTCTCTTCTGAAGACAGGCAACGGCTGATGAAACTGTATTACCGGCCGTATCACACCCGGGTCGATGAATTTATCCGGACGGCCGTCGCTGCCGGAAAGCGGGTGCTGCATATCAGCGCTCACAGCTTCACGCCGGAACTTGACGGCCGGATACGCAATGCAGATATCGGACTCCTGTACGATCCCGGCAGGGAAGGGGAAAGGCATTTTTGCCGTCAATTGAAAAACAGCCTTTCGGGCTCCCGGCCCGGGTTCCGGGTCAGGTTGAACTATCCTTATCGAGGCACGGCCGACGGGCTGACCACCCGGTTACGACGGGAATTTGAAAACGAATATTACGCCGGCGTGGAAGTGGAGTTGAACCAGCGTTTCGCCGCGGCCGCGGCAGGGAAATGGCGGCATGTGCGACAGTGGCTGTGTGAGAATATTGCTTATTGCCACTGGAATTATTCCAATAATTAACATCAAGAAAATAATTTAACTAATTGATAATAATATTATTATTATAAATCAATCTGACGGTATCGCTGATCAGTGCAAATGACTTTTCTGTACACTGTCTTACCTGCCGACCGGGACAAAACTTTCTGTTGACGATGGAATACTATTATCAGTAAGTTGCCTGAATGGGTAACCGTTTAAGCAGAATAACGACGCATACGGGCGACGACGGCACGACCGGTCTCGCAGACGGCAGCCGTACCGGCAAATCCGCCGGGCGGATTCAGACCATCGGTGATATCGATGAGTTGAATTCCAGCCTCGGTATCGTGCTGGCGTGCGATTTGCCCGATGAGATCAGGGATGATCTCCTGACCCTTCAGCATATATTGTTCGATATCGGCGGCGAACTTTCATTGCCGGGGAAGAACTTTATCGATGAAAAGGATGTTGAAATGCTGGAAAACCGACTGGATGGCTATAACCGTGAACTGCCGCCATTGAAGGAATTTATCCTCCCGGGCGGCGGCGAATCCGCGGCATTCTGCCATCTTGCCCGCACAATCTGCCGGCGTGCCGAGCGGCAAATGATCGCGCTGTCGGAAAATGAGGCGAATATCAATGCCCTGACGCTTGTTTTCCTGAACCGGCTTTCCGATTTTCTCTTCGTTATCGCGCGAGTACTGGCGCGGCAGAACGGCGGCGAGGAAGTATACTGGGAAAAAAAACGCCGCAGCTGATTTTCGAAGGCTTCCATGTCTGCTACCTCCGTCGCGAAACCGGTATACCCCCGGGATATAACCCCTGAAATCGCTCAGGGCGTGGAACTCCTGCCGGGGCTGTTCTGGGCACGTCTGCCGTTGCCGTTTGAACTTAACCACATCAATGTATGGCTGTTTGAAGAGGAGGACGGCTGGGCCCTGATCGATACGGGACTGCATAGCCCTACGGTATACGAAGCCTGGCGGACACTGTACGGTACATTGCTTGATGGCCGCCGCCTGGAGCGTATTTTCGTTACCCATATGCATCCCGATCACATCGGCCTGGCCGAACATCTTCGCGCAACGTTCAATGCCGAAGTTTACATGACGGCGGCGACGCAGGATCGCGGACGCCTGCTGTGGCAGGGCATGGATGCGGTCAATGACCCCGGGATTCGGGATTTTTGTCGTACTCACGGTATTGATCGGATCGATGACTATGCCGCATTCATCACGGGCAGAGAATACAGAAGAATAATCTCGGGCATACCGGAAGAAGCCGTGCTCACAACGGATAATTCGGAACTACGCATCGGCGAAAGGGTTTGGACCCCGATAATCACCGGCGGCCATGCCCCCGGACATATGTCTCTGTATTGTGAGGATGAGAGCCTTCTCGTGTCCGGCGATCAGATCCTGCCGACCATCACCTGCAATATTTCGGTCTTTGCAAACAACTACCCGGAAGATGCTCTGGATGCTTATCTGCGCTCTCTTCAACGATTCGAGGAACTGCCGCGGGATACGCTGGTTCTTCCTTCTCACGGCCGGGTTTTCACCGGCCTTCACGAGCGTATTGATAGCATCAGGGCACATCACCGGGAGACGCTGGACAGGGTATTGACCCTGTGCGAGCAACCACTGTGTCTGGGCGAGGTGGCGCCGAAACTGTTTCGCCGCAAACTGGAAGGCGCCAATTACTCGCTGGCCATGGGCGAGGCCATGGCGCATATCGTATATCTGCTGAACCGGCGTGAGTTAAAGATGCATGAAGAAGAAGGCGTCTGCTATTTCGTACGGGCTAAATAAGTGTTCCGAATTCCAGTACAGTTACAGTCCAGCTCAAATACAGGCCGGGATCATGGTGTTGGAGCGACTAGCGCCATGGATGAGCGCGGGACCGGGCCAGGGACGGCCCGGGGAGCGGAAACACCATGATCCCGGCCTGTATTCCGGCTAATTTTTTAGACTCCATATTTCAACGACAACTGCACTGGAATTCGGAACTTCTATTTAGCTGATAAGATTATTATCTCTGATGGAGTTCAAGCAGTTTCCCTTCGCGTTGCAGTGACACTTGGCCCAGGAACGAGTTGCCCAGCAGTATGGTCTGTGGAAAGTCGCCATCATGGACTGCCGCCTGTATGTCGCGCAGTTCAATATCACCCACCCTGACCTTGTCGAGGGTGACGATATAGATTGGTGCAATACCCGATGCGGTGCTGGATGTCGCCTTCCTGCCTTCGAGACGGTACTCCAGGCCGATACGCCTGGCATGGTGCCGGTTCATGGAGATCAGAGTCGCCCCCGTATCGACCACGAAACGCACCTGGAAATTGTTGATACTGCCATTGACGTAGTACATGCCCTGTTCATCCGGCGCGATGGGGACGACATGGCGTGATTTGACGGCATTGAAAGTGGCGCTGATACGTTCGCCCAATCTGAATGTACGCTCGACGCCGCCGATTTCCAGCACGGCGCTTTCGCTGTCCGCCGACAGCAGCCGCACGCCGTCGTCCGTCTCTTCGCCGACGGAAAGGGTATGGCGCCGGCCGTCAATTTCAATGACAGCCTTGTCACGAAACAGGCCCAGAATGGTGATATTATCGGCGGCCTGTACGGTTATGCCGATGACTACGGCAAGGATAATAATGCACGCTGGTCTGGACATCCCCGACAGTCTAGTACCTCGACACAGGAATTACGATGAATTCAGCGCCGGTCCAGGGCCTTTCCCGCAAGGCGCGGCGGCGCCGGCAG